>JBHJGX010000018.1:0-28726 GCA_050331395.1 Paracoccaceae bacterium | reverse complement strand
CGCCGGTTCGGGCAATCCAGAAGATCCCTTCCAAGACAAGGCGGTTGTCTATCGAGGGCCGTCCGCGCCGGCCACTCTCTGGCGGCAGAAAAGGCGCGATCAGCTCCCAGGTGGCGTCGTCGATGAGGTCTCGGTCCAAGGTGGGCTCCCAAATCCCAGCCTTGAATCATGCCTCAGGCCGGAAGGGAATCCCTTTTGTCCACACCGCCTAGGATCTTCGGGCACACAGGACTCTCGATCCGGAAACACTGGTTTTATTTCCCGAAAAAGGGTGATCTTTGTTGACCTGTACCGGTTTGCTCTGACGGACAAGGCTTGGGCGCGGCTGGAGTGGCGCCAAAATGCTTCTTTTTTCTTGGATCGCTTTAGAGCGGATGGGCCAATTGGCGCACTTGTGGGTCTCTCGGTCTGCTGTAAACGATTTCCCTTCAGGCTTTGGCGTGTTTCATCGTAGGGGCCGATTCAAGCAGGAGGAGCATCGGGCGGCGTGAGCCCGACCGGTACCGGCGGGAACACGGCATGGCGTGCCACCACGGGGGGGCGATCGACGAAGCGCAGGCGACACGGACACGCAAGTTCAAGGCGGGGACACCCCGACCCGCCGCTCGGGCGAAAGAGCTCTTTGAACCAATGCGGGCCAGGCTTTTCGAACAGCATAACCCATCCGTGGCGTCACCCAGGCCACATCGAGAGGCCTGACACACCACCGATCTAAGCCCCCGTCGAAGCCTCAAAAATCCGCTTTGTGAACCCGGCGCGAGAGGTCCGTCGCTCCGCCACCTCGTCAAACCCGATCGACGGCGCAGCGCCCGCCGCGTTCGACCGACCGATGATTAGCCAGATCCCGTAGCATTCGGTGATAGAGGCGGGTCCTCCCGCCCTTTCCTGTCAGCCGAGCGGCAATCCACCCGCGCGCGCAAGAAACGCAACGATCTCCTCGATGCCCTGCCCCGCCTTCAGTCGTGTGAAGAGAAACGGCCGCCCGCCCCGCATTCGGGCCGCGTCGCGCTCCATCACCTCGAGCGACGCCCCCACATGAGGGGCGAGATCCGTCTTGTTGATCAGCAGGAGATCCGAGCGGGTGATGCCCGGGCCGCCCTTCCGAGGGATCTCCTCACCGGCGGCCACGTCGATCACATAGATTGTCAAATCGGCGAGTTCGGGGCTGAACGTCGCCGCGAGATTGTCCCCGCCCGACTCGATGAGCACGAGATCGAGATCCGCATGCCGGGCCCGCAGCTCGGCCACGGCCCGCAGATTGATCGAAGCATCCTCGCGGATCGCCGTGTGGGGGCAGCCGCCCGTCTCGACACCCAAGATCCGGTCGAGCGGCAAGACCTGGGCCCGCATGAGCGCCTCCGCATCTTCCCGGGTGTAGATATCGTTCGTGATCACCGCCATGGAAAGCCGCCCGGCGAGCGCCCGGGCGAGCCCTTCGGTCAGCGTGGTTTTGCCGGCACCGACCGGCCCGCCGATGCCGACGCGAAGAGGCCCGTGCGGGGACTTGCCGAGGCCGGTCTCCCAGGTCTGACGGATCCCGGTCATGAGCGGAAGAGCCGGACGGGAAGGCGCTCGTGGCGCATCTGGGCGATCTCGGCGGCAAAGGCCGCGCCGCCCGGGCGGGCGCTCTCAAGGGCGGCGCGCGCGGCGATATCGGGGAGCCGGGCGGAAAGGCGGGCGAGCAGGCGCTGTGCCTCGGTCTGGCCGAGCGGAAGCAGCCGCTGCGACGCGCCGAGGAGCATCGCGGCGAAGCCCTGGAGATAGGCTGCGATCGTCGCTTCGAGAGGCAAGCCAGCGCACGCAGACGCCCGGCCGAGCGCGACCGGATAAGATGCCGCGCCCGCCGGTCCGCCCCACGCGGCGGCAGTCGTCTCGGCAAAGGCCGCACCCTGGGCCGCGGTCTCTTCGCGGCGTTCCCGCGCCGGGGAAAGCGCCGCCGCCAGCGCCGCGGTCTCGGCGAGATCCGCCCCGGCGCCCGCGCGCTCCGCCCGCCAGGTGCGGGCCAGAAGCACCGCATCGCTCCAACCGCTGCCGTCGGTGAGAAGCGCTGCAATCCAATCCTCGAGGCCCGCCGGATCACGAACGGCTCCCTCGGCCACCGCCTGCTCGAGCCCGTGCGAATAGGCATAGGCGCTGACCGGATAGGCCGGCGAGAGCCAGGCGAGCAGCGCGAGCATCGTGTCGGCATGCGGTCTCGGCGCAAAGATCTGCGGATCGTCAGCCATGACGGTGCGGGATGTGGGCATTGGGATCCGCATGGGCGTTCGGGCTCGGCGCATGCGCGTGGGTGCGGCCGTGGCCATACGCGCCGCCCTCTGGGCGAAAGGGCGCGTCGACGGCCGTGACGCGGGCTCCGAGGCCGCGCAGCATGTCTTCGAGCACGTGGTCGCGCTGAATGAAGAGCCGGTCGGGGCGGATCTCGCAGGGTGTGTGGCGGTTGCCGATATGCCAGGCGAGCCGGGCGAGGTCGGGTCCGCGCACTTCGGACAGCGGTTCGGCCGCGGCGGCAAGCGCAATCTGCCGACCGGTGTCGAGCGCGAGGGCGGCACCGTCGGCGAGTTCGACCGCCTCGGCCAAGTCGAGGAGGATCTCGCAACCGCCCTCGGTCTGCACCACGCCCCGCCGACGATAGCGGTCGGCATAAGCGAGCGCGAGCCGGTCCGTCGCGGTTCCGTCCGCGGGAACGAGCGCGATGGCACGCGGAATTTTCATCAAGGGCAAGGCCTCCTGTTTACCCGACGTTCACTCTGCCGCGGTTCCCTCTCGGACGTCCAGAAGGAGGAGAGACACCATGCACCCGGCCGACGAACTCCATGCCGTGCGCCAACAGATCCGCCACCTGAAAATGCGGGAGGCAGCCCTGCGCGCGCGCCTTATCGCTGCCGATGACCGGGCGCGCAGACGCTTTGCCGCCGAGGTCGAGACCCGGATCACCCGCAAGATCGACGGGGCCAACCTGCCGCTTTCGGTACGCGCCGATCCCCGCAGCCAGCTGGCGCGAAAAACCGTCTCCGTCCGCCTCACACCGGTTTGATCGGCCGTGCACGGAGCCTGGCCGCCGTCTCGGGTCGCCCGCGTCCAGATGCGGTCGCCCTGAGACGCCGCCTCCGCCATTGAATTAACGTCAGATTCTTTAGGAACGACATCAAGAACGACGCCGCGATGCCCCTCTCTGTGGACGAGAGATACCCGGACCCCGGGCAGGTTCCGCTCCATCCGGCCGACGAACTTCGGCGCGTGCGCCTGGAGATCCGGCATCTCCGGGAGCGAGAGGCCGCACTCCGCGCAGCCTTGCTCCAGAGCGGCGATTTCTTCGGTCGAGAGTGGGAAGTCGTGCCGACGCCCACGGTGAGTTGGCGGATCGACCGGGCGAAACTTCCCCGCGAGATCGTCGAGGACCCGCACTATGTCCGAAAGGTCTCGACGCTCGTCCTTCGCCTGGTGCCCGCCGGATGGCGCTGAACGTGCCATGGCTGCGATCAAAAGAGGAAATAGCGCTGCGCAAGCGGCAGCACCTCGGCGGGCGCACAGCTGAGGAGCTCGCCATCTGCGCGGACCTCATAGGTTTCCGGATCGACCTCGATCCTCGGGCAGGCGTGGTTCAGTTTCATGTCGGCTTTAGCCACGCTTCGGGTTCCGGCGACCGGCAGGACCTCCTTGGCGAGGCCGAGCTGCGCGCGCACATCCTCCGCATGGGCCGCCTGCGAGACGAAGAGGGCCGACGACGCGTCGAGCGCCCGGCCGAATGCCCCGAACATCGGGCGATAATGCACAGGTTGCGGCGTCGGGATCGAGGCGTTCGGATCGCCCATCAGCGCCATCGCGATCGTGCCCCCGACCAGCACCATCTCCGGTTTCACGCCGAAGAAGGCCGGGTCCCAGAGGCAGAGATCCGCGCGCTTGCCGACCTCGACGCTGCCCGTATAGGCGGAGATGCCATGGGCAATCGCCGGATTTATCGTGTATTTGGCCACATAACGGCGGGCACGCAGGTTGTCGGCCGCGCCGTCCTCCGGCAAGGGACCGCGCTGCTCCTTCATTTTGTGCGCGGTTTGCCAGGTTCGGCTGATCACCTCACCGACCCGGCCCATGGCCTGGCTGTCCGACGCGATGATCGAGAACGCGCCCAGATCGTGCAGGATGTCCTCGGCGGCGATCGTCTCGCGCCGGATCCGGCTCTCGGCGAAGGCCACGTCCTCCGGGATCGATTTGTCGAGGTGATGGCAGACCATGAGCATGTCCAGATGCTCGTCGATCGTGTTCCGGGTGAAGGGCCGCGTCGGATTGGTCGAGGACGGGATCACGTTCGCCTCGCCGCAGAGCTTGATGATATCCGGCGCATGTCCGCCGCCCGCGCCTTCGGTATGAAAGGCGTGGATCGTGCGGCCCCGGATCGCGGCGAGCGTGGTCTCGACAAACCCGCTCTCGTTCAGTGTATCTGTATGGATCATCACCTGGACATCCATGGCATCCGCGACCGCGAGGCACGCATCGATGGCTGCGGGCGTCGTGCCCCAATCCTCGTGGAGTTTGAGCGCACAGGCCCCGGCCGCCACCTGCTCGCGCAGGGCATGGGGCGTGGCCGCATTGCCCTTTCCGGCAAAGCCCAGATTGACCGGCAGCCCGTCGGCCGCCTGCAGCATCCGGTGGATGTGCCAAGGCCCAGGCGTGCAGGTGGTCGCGAGCGTGCCGTGCGCGGGCCCGGTCCCGCCGCCGATCATCGTCGTGATGCCGGAGGCGAGCGCCTCTTCGACCTGTTGCGGACAGATAAAGTGGATATGCGCGTCGATGCCGCCCGCGGTCAGGATTTTGCCCTCGCCCGCGACTGCCTCGGTACCGGGACCGATCACGATGTCGACGCCCGGTTGCGTGTCGGGGTTGCCGGCTTTCCCGATGGCCGCGATGCGCCCGCCAGCGATGCCGATATCGGCCTTGTAGATGCCCGTATGGTCGAGCACGAGCGCGTTGGTGATGACGGTGTCGACCGCCCCCTCGGCGCGCGTCGCCTGGGACTGGCCCATGCCGTCACGGATCACCTTACCGCCGCCAAACTTGACCTCCTCGCCATAGATCGTGTGGTCGTGCTCGACCGCGATCAGCAGTGCGGTATCGCCGAGGCGCACCCGGTCGCCCGTCGTCGGCCCGTACATGGCGGCATAGTCGGCGCGGGGGATCATTCGGGGCATCGGGCATCTCCTCTATGGGACGAGAGGTCTGCGGTTGGGCGGTCGTCGGTGCCGGCATCGGGGCCCGACCCCCGCGGTGCGGCCCCAATCACAACGGGCCCATGATTTGTTGGGTAAAGCCGAAGATGCGGCGGCGGCCGGCGAAGGGCACCAGGGTGACCTCGCGGGACTGGCCGGGTTCGAAGCGCACCGCCGTGCCGGCGGCGATGTCGAGACGCATGCCGCGCGCGGCCGCCCGGTCGAAGTCGAGGGCCGCGTTCGTCTCGAAAAAATGGTAGTGCGAGCCCACCTGCACCGGCCGGTCGCCGGTATTCGCCACGAGGAGCGTTACCGTCTCCCGCCCCGCGTTCAATTCGATCTCGCCGTCCGCAGTCATGATCTCGCCCGGGATCATCGCCCTCTCCTAACTCGCATCGGTTTTATCGTTCGGTCCGCGCGGGGCCGGCGGCCGCAGCCCATAGAGAAGGAGCGTCAACGCCGCCGAGAGCGCCACCCCGAGCGCGACCGCCTGCCAATCGATCGCGATGCCGAAGCGCACCAAGATCCAGCCGCACAGCACCACGAGCGGCAGGCCGAAGGCGAATTTCGCACCCCAATAGACGAGATGCGGATAGCCGGGCTTGTGCCGGCGGATATGCGTCTCGAACGCTTCCAAAAGCACGAAGAGCGCCATCACCCCCAGCATCTGCCCGAAAAACGCGGTCATCGGATCGGCTGGTGCACGGTGACGAGTTTGGTGCCGTCGGGGAAGGTCGCCTCGACCTGCACGTCGTGGATCATCTCGGGCACACCGGCCATGCACTGGTCGGCGCGGATCACCTCGCCGCCGGCCGCCATCAGATCTGCGACGCTGCGCCCGTCGCGGGCGCCTTCGACGACGAAATCGGTGATCAGCGCGATCGCTTCGGGGTAATTCAGCTTGACCCCGCGGGCGAGGCGTTTGCGGGCGACCTCGGCGGCCATGGCGACGAGCAGCTTGTCCTTTTCGCGGGGCGTGAGCTTCATGGAGACCTCAAAGCGTCCAAACACGGGGGAGTTCGCCGCGGAGTTCCGCCAGGAGCCGGGCGAGCAATATGCGCAGGCGGCGCCCGTCCGGCGCCAACAGACGGGCGGCGAGCACGCCGTCGCAGGCAGACAGGCCGGCCAGACAGCCCTCGGGCGGGGTGTCGAGGCCCGGGGCAAGGCCGCGGGCCCGGACCTCCGCATCCGGCGCGACGTAAAGAAGGCTCGCGCCCGCCGTGCGTCCGGCGAGGAGAGCCGGCGCGGCGAACCGCTCGAACGCGCCCGTGAGCGACAGGGCATCGGCATAGACGAGGCGCCCGGCCCGGTACACCCGCCAATCGTCGGTGAAGGCGGCCTGGCGGACCCGCTCGCCCATGGCGGTTCGGCCGAGGACGAAGGGCTCGACGGCGAGCAAGCTCGCGTCGGCGGCCATCTCGACGGTGAGCGTTCGTGCGAGCGCCCCGGCATCATAGAGGATGGTCTCCTGCGGGAGCCAGTCGATGCGCGCCCCGGTGCCGAGGACGAGCCGGGTGTCGATGCGCCCGGTCCCCGAGGCCGCGCGATAGACGCGTTCGGCCGCCTGCGTGGCGAGGGTGAGCCGGGCGCCCGGGCCGGCCTCGGCCGCGATCTCGAAACGGTCTCCGCCGGTGATGCCGCCGGCCGTATTCAGAAGCACCGCCTCGAGCGCGCCGCCCGGGCCGACGACCCGCGGCAACAGGCATTTGGCCGAGCCTTGTTGGAAGAGATGCGACAGGCGGGTTCGCCCGGCCGCGGCCCGGCCCGAGACGGCGATCCGTCCCTCGGCGCGCGGCGGCCCGACGGGGCGTGCGCCCGCCTCGCCCGCATCAGACCGAGAGCCAGCGTCGAACATCCTGCTCCACCATCTCCGCCCGGCTGCCAGCGAGCACGACTTCGCCGCGATCCATCACGGCAAACCGGTCGGCGAGGTCGCGGGCAAATTCGAAATATTGCTCGACCAGCACGATGGCCATGTCGCCGCGCGCGCGCAAGGTTTCCACGGCGCGTCCGATATCTTTGATGATCGAAGGCTGGATGCCCTCGGTCGGCTCGTCGAGGAGGAGAAGCCGCGGCCGGGTGACAAGGGCCCGCGCGATGGCCAGCTGCTGTTGCTGTCCGCCGGAGAGATCGCCGCCGCGCCGCCGGAGCATGCTCTCGAGCACCGGGAAAAGCGCAAAGATCTCCTCGGGCACTTGGCGCTCGGCCCGCGGCAGGGCCGCGAAGCCAACGGCGAGGTTCTCGGCCACGGTCAACAGCGGGAAGATCTCGCGGCCCTGGGGGACGAGCGCTATGCCAGCGCGGGCACGGGCATGGGGGGCGAGCCGAGCGATCTCGGTGCCTTCCCAGCCGATGCGGCCGGAGGAGATCGGCTGTTGCCCGGCGATCGCGCGCATCAGGGACGTCTTGCCGACGCCGTTCCGGCCGAGCACGGCGGTGACTTGGCCCTTCGACGCCGCAAGCGCCACCGATTTCAACGCCTGGACCGCGCCGTAATGGAGATCGACGCCCTCCACCGCGAGATCCGGCGGCCGGGCTGCGGCCGCATCGGGGGGCGGGTCCGACGCGGGCCTGGCGGGTTCAGCGACCAAGATAGACCTCCACCACACGTTCGTTCGCCGAGACCTGATCGAGCGGCCCCTCGGCGATGACGCTGCCCTCGTGGAGCACGGTGACCTTAACCCCGAGCGCGCGGACGAAGGTCATATCGTGCTCGACGACGATGACGGAATGCGCGCCGGCAATCTCGCGCAAGAGCGTCGCCGTCTCCTCGGTCTCGGCATCGGTCATGCCCGCGGCCGGCTCGTCGACAAGGAGAAGCTTCGGGTCCTGCGCGAGCAACATGCCGATCTCCAGCCATTGCTTCTGACCGTGGCTGAGACTGCCGGCCAGCGCGGCGCGGCGATGGGAGAGACGGATACGCTCGAGAAGCGCGTCGATCCGGTCCCGCTCTTCTCCGGTCAGCCGCGCGAGGAGCGTCTCGGCGACCCCTCTGCGGCCTTCGAGCGCGAGGAGAAGATTATCCTCGACCGACAGCGTTTCGAAGACGGTGGGCTTCTGGAACTTGCGGCCAACGCCGAGGCGGGCGATTTCGGCCTCGTCGAGACGGGTGAGGTCGTGGCGACCGTCGAGGAGCACGTCGCCCGCGTCGGGCCGGGTCTTGCCGGTAACGATGTCCATCATCGTGGTCTTGCCCGCGCCGTTCGGCCCGATGATCGCCCGGAGCTCCCCGGGCGCCAGAACGAGCGAGAGCCCGTTGATCGCCCGGAAGCCGTCGAAGGTTACGCTCACTCCGTCGAGATAGAGGATCGACCCGGCCGCTTGGGTGTGACTGACCATGGGCGGTCCCCTACTCTGCCGGTTGATCGGCGCCCGCGCGCTCGTCGCGTTCGGCCGCGCGGCGGCGCGTCGTGCGGGACCAGAGATCCTGGGCCGCGCCGAGAATGCCCTTCGGCAGGAAGATCGTGACCAGGACGAAGAGCCCGCCAAGGGCGAAAAGCCAAAGCTCGGGCGCGAGCGTGGTGAACCAGGTCTCGATCCCGTTCACGGCGATTGCGCCGATCACCGCGCCCACCAGCGTGCCGCGTCCGCCGACCGCGACCCAAATGACGATCTCGATCGAGTTGGCGGGGCTGAATTCGCCCGGATTTATGATCCCGACCTGCGGCACATAGAGCGCGCCCGCGACCCCCGCCATCATCGCCGAGACGGTGAAGACGAAGAGCTTGTAGCGCTCGGGCCGGTAGCCGAGGAACCGCACGCGCGTCTCGGCGTCGCGGACCGCGACCATTACCTTACCGGCGCGGGAGGCGGTGATCGCCCGCGCGAGCGCATAGCCCGCCCCGAGCGCGACGGCCGAGGCGACGAAGAGACCGGCGCGTGTCGTATCCGCGGTCAGATCGAAGCCCAGCACGTCCTTGAAGTCGGTGAGCCCGTTGTTCCCGCCAAAGCCCATATCGTTCCGGAAGAAGGCCAGCATCAGGGCGTAGGTGAGCGCCTGGGTGATGATCGAGAGGTAGACGCCGGTGACGCGGCTGCGAAAGGCGAACCAGCCGAAGACAAAGGCCAGGAGCCCCGGCACGGCGAGCACCATCAGGCAGGCAAACCAGAACATGTCGAAGCCCCACCAGAACCAGGGCAGCTCTTCATAGTTCAGGAACACCATGAAATCCGGCAAGACCGGGTCGCCGTAGACGCCGCGCGGGCCGATCTCGCGCATCAGATGCATGCCCATGGCATAGCCGCCGAGCGCGAAGAAGGCACCGTGCCCGAGCGAGAGGATCCCGCAATAGCCCCAGACGAGATCGACCGCGAGGGCGAGCAGCGCATAGCAGAGATACTTGCCAAGGAGCGCGACGACGAAAGATTGCACGTGCCAGTCGTGCTCCGGCGAGAGCGCGAGATTGGCATAGGGAACCGCGACCGCCGCCGCCGTCAGCAGCAGCAAAAACAGGATCCCCCGCCAGCCGAAGGTGCGGAAGATCATTCCGCACCTCCTGCCGGGTCGTTCAGCGGACCTCTAGGGTGAAGGCGTCCTCGTTGAGGCTGACCATGCCGATGAGGCACTGCTCGCCATCCGCTTCGAAGGCATAAACGTGGAGTTGATCCCCTCCGGCAGCCGCCCGGCAGAAGCGCCCGTCCCCTGCCAGGGCGTCTGGGCAGTTGTCGATGTCGAGATGCGGCACGGCGAAGTCGTATTGGGCATAGGTCATCGCGCAGGGCGCGGCCTCCTCGGCAAAGGCCGGCAACGCAGCTATCGCCAGGAGGACGATCGGGAGACGGAGCATGGAGTGTCCTTTCGGTGTCAGGGTTTGGTGCGGCCGCCCGCCCATTCCTGACCCTTTCACTCGGAAATGTCCATGCATTCTTGACCAACATTGTCGGATTAACCTTCCGCCGCCCGGCCGCGGAGCGCGAACATGCCCCTCGGCCGCTTCTGGATGAAGAGAATTATCAGGACGAGCACCAGCACCTTGGCGAGGACGGCGCCGGCGAAGGGCTCGAGGAATTTGTTCGCGATGCCAAGCGTCATGGCGCCCGCGAGCGCGCCCCAGAGGTTCCCCACCCCGCCGAAGACCACGACCATGAAGCTGTCGACGATGTAGGACTGGCCGAGATTGGGCGAGACGTTGCCGATCTGGCTGAGCGCGACGCCCGCGACCCCCGCGACGCCGGCGCCGAGGCCGAAGGTCATCGCATCGACCCAGCCCGTGCGCACGCCGAGCCCCGCCGCCATCCGCCGGTTCTGGGTGACGGCGCGCATCTGCAGGCCGGCCGGGGTTTGCTTTAGAACCAGCAAGAGGGCCGCGAAGACCAAGAGCGCGAAGACCACGATCCAGAGGCGGTTATAGGTGATCGTCAGTTCGCCGAGCGTCATCGCGCCCGACATGAAATCCGGATTGCCGACCTCCCGATTGTTAGGCCCGAAAATCGTCCGCACACTTTGCTGGAGGATCAGCGACACCCCCCATGTTGCAAGCAAGGTCTCGAGCGGGCGGCCATAGAGCCAGCGCACGACCCCGCGCTCGATGGCGACGCCGACGGCGCCCGAGACGAGGAAGGCGAGCGGCAGCGCAATGGCGAGCGAGGCGTCGAAGGCCCACGGCGCATGCGTCCGCAGGATCTCTTGAACGACGAAGGTCGTGTAGGCGCCGAGCATCACCAGCTCGCCATGGGCCATATTGATGACCCCCATCACGCCGAAGGTGATCGCCAGGCCGATCGCCGCCAACATCAGCACCGAGCCGAGCGAGATGCCGAACCAGACGTTCTGCGCCACGTCCCAGAGCACCTGCTGGCGCTCGATGGCCGCGACCGCGGTCTCAGCGGCGGCGCGGATCTCGGGCATGTCGCTGTCGAGGGCGCTTGAGACCGTGCCCAGCATCTCCGGCCCGCCGGCGGCCAGAGCCTCGATGGCGGCCACCTGTTCGGTCGTCGGCCGGTCCGATCCGAGCACCGAGGCCGCACGGGCGAGCGTCAGCCGGGCTGCGATGTCGGGGTCGGTCTCCGCAGCGATGGCGGTGGCGAGCGCGTCGATCTGTGCGGGATCGCGAGCTTCGAGCGCGGCCTCTGCCGCCGCGCGTCGGAGCGCCGGGTCGGAGCTCGTCAGCCTGAGCACGCCGAGCGCGGCGTCGATCTCTCGGCGGAGATTGTTGTTGAGCTTGATCCGGCGGGTGTCGCGGCGACCGAGTTCTTGGATTTCGGCGCCAGTGAAGGGATCCATCGCGAATTCGTCGCGTCCGCGGTCCTCCACGCGCACGACCCGTCCGTCGGATTTGAGCTGCTCGAGATCGCCTCCGCCGAGGGCTTCGAGGATCGCACCCGCCCGCGGATCGCCCGACGCCGCGATCGCAGCGATGACCGCCGAGCGCTCGGCGAAGTCCCCCTCCGGCAGCGCGGCTACGAGTGCTTCGAGGCTTGGCCCGGGCTCCTGAGCGCGCAGGGGCCCGAGCGCGGCGAGGATCACCGCGAGGGCGAGAAAAATAACGCGCATCGCCGAAACCTCTGGTTATTCAGGAGGATAACTTGGGGGGCGGCCGGCGCACGGGGCTCCCCCCGAAGCCGGCACCGGCCGCAAAGCGGTCAGTTGGCGGCGCCGCCGCACTGACCGGTCTCGGTGTTGAAGTTGCCGCAGGAGAGCGGCGCCCGCCAATCGGCGATCAGCTTGGCGCTGTCCGGAAGATAGTCCGACCACGCGTCGCCCACGACAAGGCCGGGTGTGCGGTCGACGATCTCGAATTGGCCGTCGTCGAGGATTTCACCGATCAACACCGGCTTGGTGATGTGGTGGTTCGGCATCATCGCCGAATAACCGCCCGAGAGGTTCGGCACGGCAACGCCGATAATCGAGTCGATCACCGCGTCCGGGTCCGTCGTGCCCGCGGCTTCGACCGCCTTCACCCACATGTTGAAGCCGATGTAGTGCGCTTCCATCGGATCGTTGCTCACCCGATCTTCGTCGCCGATGAACTCGATCCAGGCGTCGATGAACTCGTCATTTTCGGGCGTGTCGACCGACATGAAGTAGTTCCACGCGGCCAAGTGGCCGACAAGCGGACCGGTGTCGATGCCGGCAAGCTCTTCTTCACCCACCGAGAATGCGACGACGGGGATGTCGGTCGCTTCGATCCCCTGGTTGGCGAGCTCCTTGTAGAAAGGAACGTTGGCGTCGCCGTTGATTGTTGAGACGACCGCAGTCTTTTTACCAGCCGAGCCGAAATCCTTGATGTCCGAGACGATCGTCTGCCAGTCGGAATGACCGAACGGCGTGTAATTGATCATGATGTCTTCGGCCGCGACGCCCGAGTCCTTCAGAAATTGTTCGAGGATCTTGTTAGTGGTGCGCGGATAGACATAGTCGGTACCGGCCAAAACCCAGCGTTCAACGCCTTGGTCCATCAGGTACTCGACCGCCGGGATCGCCTGTTGGTTCGGCGCGGCACCCGTGTAGAAGACGTTGCGCTGGCTTTCCTCGCCTTCGTACTGAACCGGGTAGAAGAGGAGACCGTTCAATTCTTCGAAGACCGGCAGAACCGACTTGCGACTGACCGAGGTCCAGCAGCCAAAGACCGCCGCAACTTCGTGCACTTCCATGAGCTCGCGCGCTTTTTCGGCGAAGAGCGGCCAATCCGAGGCCGGGTCGACGACCACGGGCTCGAGCTGCTTGCCAAGAACACCGCCCTTGGCGTTCTGCTGTTCGATCAACATGAGCATCACGTCTTTGAGCGTCGTCTCCGAGATCGCCATCGTGCCCGACAACGAATGCAGAATGCCGACCTTGATGGTGTCCTCCTGGGCCGTCGCGGAGCCGGCGGCAAGAATGCCTGCGAGAGCGGCAGTTAGGGCAGTTTTGCGCAACATGGTGTCCCTCCTACGTCTGCGTCCCGATCGTACGAGCAACCCATGTGCCAGACGGGTACAAAGTCAGAAAATTCATCCATTTAAGCGGCTTGTGGCGATTGTTTTTCGCGCTTGATCAGCGCCAGACGTGTCAGATCTGCGTAAACTGCATGCGAAACATGCCACTCGCACAATTAAACGGCAGATTTAGCCCCCAACGGGAAACCGCCCGCGGACCGCCTCCGGGTCGGCGAGGGAGAAGCGCGGACCGTCATAGAGAACCGGGCGCTGGTGGATCAGAGGCGCCCCGTCGAGGATCCGCAGGATGGCCATGTCGGGCGGCTCATGGCTGCCCGGGATGTACTCGGCGGTCTCGGCGTCATAGGCCACTTGATGGTTGAGCGCGCGCTGGATGTGAAACGGGATGCCGGCCCAAAGACCGAACACCGGCCGGTGAACGTGGCCGTGCAGGATCAGATCCGGGCGTCGGCCGGCCCGCGCGAGAACGGCGCGCTCGGCATCGGGGTTTGCGAGCGCGATCCGGTCCATGGCAGGCAGGCCGATCCGTGCGGCAGGGTGGTGCTGCGCGAGGATCAACGGCCGATCGTCTGGCGCCTCGGCAAGGGCGCGCCCGAGGAATGCGAGGCGGTGCGGACAGAGAAGGCCCGCATGGCTCGGCCCGCCTTCGTCGAGCGTGTCGAGGATCACAAGGGTCGCGCCCGGCAGCGCGCGCACGGCCTGGACGAAGCCCGCGCCATCGTCCTCGGCCTCGGGAAAGACCGCACGGAACGTCGCCCGACGGTCGTGGTTGCCGAGCATGAGAAGAACGGGCGGGCGGAGCGGGGCGAGCGCTTCTCGGAGGGCCTCATAGGCGCTCTCCTCACCCCAATGCGCGAGGTCGCCGGCGATCAGCACCAGCGCGGCACCGGCGTGATCGGCATTGATCAAGCGCACGGCCGCATCGAGCCTGGCCCGCGGATCGAGGCCGTAGAGCGTGCGGCCGTCCGGCACGAAATGAGTGTCGGTGAGAACGACGATCTCGGTGGCGGGCTCTGGCATTGGCGGCTCGGATGTCTGCGGGAGGGGAACTCGGCCGGGGCGGATGGACGGCCGGGGAAAGAGGCGGAACGGCCCCCGCGAGGGCCGTCCCTTCATCTGCGGGACCGCTTAGGGCAGCAGGTCGGTGACCTCTTCAGTCAGCTCGTCCTGCAGCTCGGTCATGTCCTCGGCATCGCCGATCACGATCGCCTCGATCCCGTCATAGATCACCTGGGTGATCGCGAGGCCGTTATCGCCCGGATAGGCCTGCCATTCGCGCAGGAGCGGCAACTGGTCGACGGCGGTCTTTTTGTTCGGGTTTTGCTCGTAGAAATCCGCAAGGATGATCTCGTTGGCCGCTTGGTTCGGCGGCATGTAGCCGGTGGTGCGGGCCACATCCGCCGCCCCTTCGCCCGAGGTGATGAATTTGAGCCAAGCCCAGGCGGCGGCGAGCTCGGCGGGATCCTCGGAGGTCGAGACCAACATCGCCGCGTTCCCGCCCGCGGGCAGGCCCTTCGGCGCCGCCCCGATGCCGGGGAAAGGCCCCGTGCGCAGTTCGAACTCGCCCTTCGCGCGCTCGACGGCGCCGAGGGCCGAGGTCGACCAGAACATCATGCCGATCTCGCCCGCAGAGAACGAGGCAAGCGCCGCCTTCCAGTCGAGGTTCTCCATATCGCAGCCGCGGAAGATGCCCTTCATGGTCTCGAGCGCGGTCAGGCCTTCGTCGCTTGCGAGGTTGAACCCGCCATCGGCGATGGTCGGCGCACCCTGGGACCACATCAGCGCCTGGAGGAACCAGTTGCCGGTGATGTTCCAGCCCCAGAAGACCGGGTTGTCGATACCGTTGCCGCGCATGGTTTCGCAGGCGGCGACGACCTCGTCCCACGTGCTCGGCAACGTCTCGATGCCGCCTTCGCGCAAGAGATCCATGTTGTAGTAGCCGACCGGCAACGAGACCGAGAACGGCAGGCCGTAGACCGCGCCGTCGAAGGTGCCCAGATCGAGCATTGCCTGGTGATAGCCGTCCTTGGCGAAATCGGCTTCTTCGGCGATGAACGGCTCAAGCGATTTCGCGATGCCCTTTTCGACCAGGATCGCCTGGCGGTTGAGGCCCTGCATGGTCACATCGGGCAGATCGCCCGAGACCGCCTCACGCAGGATGGTGTTGGTGCCGTCCTCGTAGCTTTCATAGGTGGCGCGCATCCGGATCTCGATGTTCGGATGGGCCTCGTAGAACTGGGGCAGGATCTTTTCGTAGGTGACGTCGAAGAGGTGGCTGTAGGGATAGGCGAACTCGACGACGATCTTCTCGTCCTGAGCTTCGGCGGCGGTCCCGAGCACAAGGGCGAGCGCGGCGGTGCTGAGAAGGCGGGTCATTCTCTCTCTCCTGTCAGTGATGGGGGCGCGGGCGGGGCGGCGGCCCCGGCAGCGTCCGGCGTCTCCGCGGAATGCGGATTTCGGTGGGGTCGACCGCGTCATTTCATGCCCGAGAGCGTGATGCCCTCGATGAAGCGGCGCTGGGCGAGCAGGAACGCCACGATCAGCGGAATGACGATGACGGTGGCCGACGCCATCATCGGGCCCCAGAACGAGCCGTCCGCATCGCCGCGGAACTCACGCAGGCCGAGCGGTGGCGTGAACAGGTCACGGTTGCCGGTGACGACGATGCGCGGCCAGAAATAGTCGTTCCAATGGGCGACCACCGAGAAGATCCCGAAGGCGAGGAGCGCCGGGATTGCGGTCGGCAGCATGACCTTCCAGACGATCGAGAACTCGCTCATCCCGTCCATCCGGGCGGCGTCGATCAAATCGTCAGGGACAGTGACGAAGAACTGGCGCATGAGAAAGATGCCAAAGACCGAGATCGTCCACGGAATGACCAGGGCCGCGTAGGTATTTGTCAGTCCTACTTTCGCCAACATGATGTAAAGTGGTAGTGCGACCGCGTGCACTGGAATCAAGAGGCAAAACAGGACGAGGGCAAAGACGAGATCGCGACCCCAGAAGCGCAATTTCGCGAGCGCGTATGCAGCCGGTAGAGCGACGACAACCTGGATCAGGAAGATCGACAGGGTGACGATGACGCCATTCATCAGATAGCGCAGCAGCGGCGCCTCGGTGAAAGCGGTCGAATAGTTGAAGACGATCGGATTAAGGGTGCAGTTGGCGCGGACCTCTGCGAGAAGTCGGGCGCGGATCTCTGCGTCCTCGAGGGCGGGAAAGTCCGGGCGGGCGGCGGCGATCGCATCCCGGTCTGGCTCGGCGCGCTTGACGCAGCGCTCGTCGACCATTGGCGCCTGCGCGCCGAAAAACCCGCCGACATTGCGCTCGATCTCGTCGGGCGCCTTCAGCGAGAACGAAACCATCACGTAAAAGGGCAGGATCACCACGAGGGCACCGACGAGCAGCACCGCGTGTTTGATCGTTTCGCCGAGCGAGAAGCGGTGCATGGCGGCGCTCATCCGTAATGTACCCGGCGTTCGAGCAGCGTCTTCTGGGCGAGGGTGACGGCCAGCACAAAGACCAGGAACACGACGGTGATCGCGGCACCGATACCGATCAGGTTTTCTTTTACGCCTTTCTCGAAGATCGCGAACAGGATCACATAGGCCGAGCGGCCGGGCCCCGCGCCCTGCGGATAGAACGCCTCGACGATGTCGAAGACCTGAAAGGCGCGGATGATCGAAATCGTCACGACGAAAACCGTGGTCGGTCCGAGCATCGGCCAAGTGACCAGGCGGAACCGGTCCCAGGCAGTGCGCGCGCCGTCCATCTCGGCCGCCGCATAAAGATCCCGCGGGATCGCCGTCAGTCCCGCGAGGTAAAGCACCATGTTAAAGCCGAAGCCCTGCCAGACGCCGACGAAGATCACGACCCAAATTGCATAGTCGCGATCGCCTAACCAATTGGGAAAGCCGTCCTCGCAGCGGCGGGCCACCCAGCCGAGCTCGAGCCAGGTCCCGCAGAGCCCGCCGAGCAGGTCGTTCACGATGCCGACCGTCGGGTGGAGCGCGAACTGCCAGACGATCGCCATCGCGATCAGCGTCGCCATGACCGGCAAGAAATAGACGGTCTTGTAGAAGTCCCGTCCCCAGGCGAGCGAGTTGATCAAAAGCGCCGCCCCGAGGCCGAGCAGTATGGTGAGCGGCGCTGCGACGAAAACATAGGTAAAGGTCGCTTGGAACATCCGCTCATAACGGGTGCGACTGACGAGTCTTTCGTAGTTGCCGAGGCCGACCCAGTTGAAACTCGGATTGCCCAAGCTGTAGTCGGTGAAGGAGAGCGTCGCGGCAATCCCCATCGGCACGATGAGGATGACCAGCATCAGCAGGATTGCCGGCGCCACGAAGGCGTATCCCGCGATCCGCCCGGCGCGCTCCGAGGTTGCCATCTCAGCCCTGCCCCGCCCGGGCCGCGACCGGTGCCGGATCGGCCTCGCCGTCGCTCCGATCCTCGCTCTGATTCTCGGCGAAATCGAGCCGCGCCTGGTCGGGACCGAACGCCATCGCCTCTCCCCGGACCATGCGGAAATGGGCAGCGGCCCCGAGCGGAAAGCGTGCGGCGTTTTCGGGCAGGGCCCGGGCAACGAGGCGCCGGTCGGCCCCTCCCGCGGAGGTGAGCGCGCCATGCAAGTAGACATCTGCGCCGAGGTTTTCCTTGTGCGCGATGCGCACGGGCACGCTGGCCCCCTCGACGGGCGCGGGCACGGGCTCGAGATGTTCTGGGCGGATCGCGACGGTCACGGGTCCCGCCGGCGCGGCCAGCCGCCGGCGCAGGATCAGCCCCTCGGCACTCACCCGCCCTGCTCCGTCGATCTGGCCGGCAAGCGTGTTGATCTTCGGGCTGCCGATGAACTCGGCGACGCGGAGGTCGCGCGGGTTCTCGTAGATTTCGGTCGGGGGCGATACTTGCAGGATCCGCCCGCCCATCATCACCGCGACCCGGTCCGACATGGTGAGCGCTTCTGCCTGGTCATGGGTGACATAGACGAAGGTCGCCCCTAGGAGCCGATGCAGTTCGGCAAGCTCTGAGCGCATATGGACGCGCAGCGCCGCATCGAGATTGGAGAGCGGCTCGTCCATAAGAAAGGCTGCGGGTTTGCGCACCATCGCCCGACCGAGCGCGGCACGTTGGCGCTGTCCGCCCGAAAGTTGGCCGGGCTTCCGCTTGAGGAGCGCCGCGATCCGCAGGGTTTCGGCGGTCTCGTGCACCGCCGCGCGGGCCGCCCGCAGTTTCTGGCGCCGCCCCGGGATCAGCGGGCCAATGAGGGGCAACCGCTCCAACAGGCTCAGATCGCGAAGCCGGAGCGGCGTCATCATGTTCTCTTCGACGCTCAGATGCGGGTAGAGCGCATAGGACTGGAACACCATGGCCAGGTCGCGCGCGCTCGGCCGAACCCCGGTCACCGACGCGTCGCCGATCCGCACCTCGCCAGCGCTCTCGGCTTCGAGCCCGGCGATGATGCGCAGCAGAGTGGATTTCCCGCAGCCGGACGGCCCGAGGAGCGTGAGGAACTCGCCATGGGCGATCTCCAGATCGACCCCGCTCAGGACCTCGGTCTCGCCGAAGCGCTTGGCAATGCTCCGGACTGTGATCGATGCCATCCGCGCCTCCCCTGCGTCTAAGCACCGTTAGAGGCCGGCTGCGACGGAACCGTAACAGGAATAAGCTAGGGTTATGCCGACATAGCCTGGGCTCGGAGGACCGCGTCGGATGCATCTCAGTTGGTCGCGCATGCGCGCCCTCAACGCGGTCATCGAGACCGGAGGCTTCTCGAGCGCGGCGCGGACACTCGGTGTGTCCCAGCCCGCGATCACCCAAGCGGTCCGCGACATCGAGCGCGAGGCCGGCGTGACGCTCTTCGACCGCCGCGGGCGGGAGATTGCGCCGACCGCACTTTGCAGCGAGCTTTACCGGCTGACGGCCGAGGCGGTGCGCTGCGGGATCGAAGCCGGCAGGCTGCTGCAACGCCATCGCGAACTCGGCCTTGGGGAGTTTCGCGTGGGCCTCGGCAATTCGATGCCGGGCATGGCGCTGATCCGCGCCTTTCGAGAGCGCTGTCCGGGCGTCCGGATCTCCGTGGAGCTCGGCTCCTGGTCGCAGATCGTCGAGGCCGTCACCGAGCGGCGGGTCGATATCGGCGTGTTGCCGAATGTGCCCGACGACGGACGGTTCGTCCGGAGCACGTGTCTCGTCCAGGACGTGGTGGCAATCGTGTCCGAACGCTCGGCGCTCGCCGCGGCGGAGCAGACCTCCTGCGAAGAATTGATGCGCCACCCGCTGATCTTCCGGACGGCTCGCTCCTCGACGCAGCGCGTGGTCGATGCCGGGTTCCGGGCGGCCGGTCTGGTACCGGCCCCGGCGCTCGTGCTCGACACCCGTGACGGGGTCTATGAGGCGGCGGCGAACGGGCTCGGCGTGGGCTTTATGTGGGAGTACGGCTCGAGCCGGCGGGACAGCGTGCGCAAGCTTCGGGTGCTCGAATTTCGCCAAGGGCATCCGGAGCATGTGTTCCACCTCACCGGGCAGACGAATGCATTTGTCGAGCTCTTCAAATCGCTGAAGCTTTGACGGAGAGCCCCGCATCGACGGGGGCCGATTTCCAGGGTGGGCCCAGGGCCGACGACGGCATCACGGCTGCGCGAAAGACAGCGCGCCCCATGCTGCCGGTCTTAAAATTGCCCAGAAGAACTATTAGCTCCGCGCTCACGCGAGGCGACAGCGCCGAACCTGCGTCCGTTCGGTCTTCGTCGCAACTTTTGAGACGTCCCGTGGCCCCATCTCCGCCAGAGCCGGCGAGGCCGGCTCGAAGGGCGACGCGGGACAGTAACGACATTTTGAGCCTGGACCTGGTCAGGGCGCGCCGCCGCCCATCCACTGGTGCAGGCTCTGGGGAGTGCCCACGCCATGACCGAGCCGGACCCGAGACCGACTGCCGCGGCCGAGCAGCCGGAGCGTATGGCGCTCGACCGGCATACGACCTTGGTTCAGCGAAGCCTGGGTGTGCCCGTCGCCCTGATCACACGGGTGGAGACGGATCGACAGATTTTCGCCAGCGCCATGGGCTTGCCCGATCCCTGGCAAAGCCGAGGGGAAACGCCCCTCAGCCATTCGTTCTGCCGAAACTGCGTGTCGCATGCCGCGCCCTTTGTGGTCGACACCGCCCCGAACGACCCTCGCGTCTGCGACAACCCGGCGATCGAGGATCTGGGTGTGGTCGCCTATCTCGGCGTGCCGCTCCTCAACCGGGATCGGTCGCCCTTTGCCGTCCTTTGCGCCATCGCCGACGCGCCCCGGGTCTGGACCCCGGGCGACATCGAGACGATGGAATTGCTCGCGCGAAACGTCGAGATCGAATACGAACTGACAGAACGGCTCGCCGCCGAGACCGCAATCCGCCGCGAGGCCGAAGCCCTCGTGGAAACCCGCTCGCGGCTGCTGACCACGATCAATCATGAAGTGCGCAATCCGCTGAACGGAATATTCGGCGCCCTCGAATTGCTCCGCAACAGACCCGGGCCGGGCCGGATCGACCACTACCTCGAGATCATCGACCGCGCGGCGCGGATGCTGCTGAACATCACCGAAGACGCCCTCGCCTTGGAGCGGGTCGGCGTGCCCGGTGAACCGTCGGAAAACATCGGCTGCTGTCCCGAGGCGGTGGTCCGCGAGGTGGTCGACTTGTCGGTTTGCAAGGCGGCCAATAGCGGGGTCGGCTTGCGGTGCGAGACCGCGCCCCGATTGCCGACCAGCTGGCCTTGCCCGGGCCGGCCGGTCGCGCAGGTCCTGCTCAATCTCATCGACAATGCGATAAAATTCTCGGATGGCGGCGAGGTGGTTATTTCTACCGAGGCAACACCGGATCGGCTGGTGTTTCGCGTCACCGACGAGGGTCCCGGGATCCCGCGTCAGGACTGGCAGCGGATTTTCGAGCGGTATGGCAGAAGCGCGGCGCGCGCGACCCGGGGACAGCCGAGCCATGGCCTCGGCCTCGCGATCTGCTCGGACATCGGCGCCAGGCTCGGCGCCGTGCTCCGGATCGAGACGAGCCGGTCACCGGGCGGCACGACGTTTTTCTTCTCGATCCCACATGCTGCGATGCCAGCGCCGTCGCGGGTCCACGACCGCGCCACATGTTGCTGATTTCGCCATGACCGGCCCCGCGCCGTCCCGGATCGCGCGGGTCGTTTGGCAACAAAATTTCTCTGTTGCCAGAGACGCCCCGGATCCTGTGGCCGAGAGCCCGGAACCGCCTTCCGAGCTCCGATCGGCCGGTCGGACCGCTGAGGCGGAGAGGACGGGGATGCCGTCGGCGCGGCCCATGGCGCAGTTTAGAGGCCGTGGAATACGCGACGCTGGAATGGGTGGACGGGTTCAACAATCGCCGTCTCCTCGAGCCCATCGGGAGCATCCCGCCAGCCGAGGCAGAGGCCAAATTCTACGCGGCTATCGAAACTGAAGAACTGGCAACGTCGTTGAGGCAAATCAGCCGCCGGAAAACCCGGCGCGGTTCCCTTACCCGCGAGGGTAAGACAGAAGCTGCCGGCGAAGGGGGCCTGGGCGATGCCCACCTCGAAGCGCCCCTGCCCTGCGACGACCGCCCAGTCGGTGATAAGCCCGACTGGAGGTGCAGCGGGCCCGGAAGGGGGCTGTTTGGGCACGCCCAAGGTTGCTAAGGATCACCAAGGGGCGTCTCGGCGCCGGGGTGGGAAGGCGACACGGACATGTCGAAATTGAGACGGACGGCAGGCCGCGTCTTACAGTCTCTGGGCTTCAGGCGACCACGGACCGCGGATCCCGCCGCCGCTGCGCCCCCTCCGCTCGGAGCCTATCCCGCTGCCGTGATCGCCTTGGCGACGCAGCGCTCTCCTCTCGATATCGTCGTCGTCGGCTCCAACGACGGGCGATACAACGACCCGCTTTACCAGACGCTGAAAGGCCCGCTGCAACAGCGCTCTCGGGTCACGTTGATCGAACCTCAAGACCTTCTGCGTCCCTTTATCGAAGACAACTTTGCTTTCCACAGCGATGTAAAGATTATCGAGGCGGCTGTCGGCGGGTCGGGTGTTCTTACGCTCCATCGGATCGGCCGGGACCACTGGGACCGCGCCCAGCCGAGCTATGCCAAAGACTGGCCGCTTTATCGGGCGCCGACCGGCGTCACCTCGGGCCATCGGACCCATGTCGAAGACTGGGTTCGCGAACACATGAAAGACGTGGAGGACCCCTCCACCGTGATCGAAACGATCGACGTGACGGCGGAAACGCTCCCGGTTCTTTTGGCGTGTGCAGGTCGCCCGGCCGAAATCGACGTCCTGCAGATCGACGCTGAGGGGGCGGACGATAACGTATTACGCCACGCGGATCTGCCGCGGACACAACCGGCGATCATCTTCTTTGAATCCAAACTTTTGGATAAAGAACAACGGGCATTCGTCGATGATCTATTCGCGACTTGTGGCTATACGAGCTTCGAATTGGGTCCAGACACCATTGCCTTCCGCGTGCCTCGATGACGCCAGCGTCTGCCAGTCAAACGCCACAGGACAACCAAGCTGGTAAGCGGGTCGTCTATACGGCCGTGATGGGCGGGTACGAGCAATTTGCAGACGCTACCATTCAGGCAGACGACAGAACTGACCTAATCTGCTTTACAGACGATCCAGCTTTGACCAGTGACCGTTGGCAGATCGTTCACATTCCGCCTCGACTAATCAATGACAGCATCCGGAGCGCGCGTTTTGTAAAGATCATGGGACCAGAATTACTGGCGGAATATGACGAGTCGCTTTGGATTGACAACTCAGTCGCGCTGGAGGCTCCAGTTTCCGACGTATTCGACCGCCTGCTAGCTGACTGTGATTTTGGCTTACCGTTACACAGCTTTCGTCAAAGTGTCTCGGCCGAGTTCGATGCTGTTGTGGATACGGGCTTCGACGACGTTGCCCGTGTCTACGAGCAATTGTTACACTACGCATCGACCGAGAAAGCGGTTTTGGAACAAAAACCGTTTTGGACGGCAATACTTGCCCGTAAGCACACCCCTTCAGTCCGCGACGCCATGGAACAATGGTGGGAACACGTTTTGCGCTATTCGAGACGGGATCAACTGTCGATCAACTTTATCTTAAATAATAGAGACTTTCGCATCAACGCCGTCGACATTGATAATTTCAAATCGGATTTCCATCGCTGGCCCGTTCTACAAAACCGGCTCGCATCCCGCGGACGTGCCAATTCTTTTGTCGAGGCCGTCGCCTCGACGCCTTCCGCTCGGCTCGGCGTTCTGGAGCGTAAGTGCGAAAAACTGCAAGACGAGGTAAAGGTGTTGCGAAAGCGCTTAGCTCGAGAGCAAAATTGGTCTTTGTTACAGATGGCACGGAAAATCCGTCGCCTGTTCTCGTCCCGACCGCGATAAGAACTTCGGAAAATCATGGCTCCGGGTCCACAAAGACTGCTCAAGTCTTCGCGTCGATGGGAGCCTCTGAATTTGCTTGGAAAATTGGCCGCTGGCGGTTGTAATTCGCCGGGGGCCGAGAGAGTTCCCGTTATCCACGAACCAGTTGGCCAACGAAGGGGACGACAAAGGAGCCCGCCGATCCACGTCGTGGCGTGATGCGGCAGAGGAAATCCTGGCTTGCTCAATTCCCGTTTGTGCTGCGGATATTCGAGACGACGCATCAATTCCCAAATCGCCCACCCGGTCCGTGTTCGACAGAACGACCTACTGCCATCGCCTGCATTGGTGACCCCGGCGGGATTCGAACCTGCGACCTGCCGCTTAGGAGGCGGCTGCTCTATCCTGCTGAGCTACGGGGCCCCGATACAGGGCTACGCGATCGGCTGCCAGAACACAATCTCGGGGCGGCGTTCCGAAACCGGCCTCTGCGCCCCTTGACCCGGGACGCGCATATGGGCTTTGCGTCAATTGCGACTGAAACGATGCCGATCAGAAGGGTGCGGCCCAACCCGCTGGGAGGGCGCAATGACGGAGAATATCTTTAGAGGAGGCGTGCGGCTCGAAGTCCGACTGACCTCGGAGCACACGCTTGTCTATCACTTCGCGACCGTTCAAGAGGCCGAAGAGATCTTCAATTTTCTACGAGAATTCTATCCCGATGCCGAGGGGGTGATGGAACCGGCCCTCCACTGAGGGGGCCGGTCCGTGCCTCAGACCACGCGGGCCAGTTCGGTGGCCGCCGTGCCATGCACGGTTTCGAGACGGCTCCGCATCTTCCGGAGGGCCTGCGCTTCGAGCTGCCGCACGCGTTCCTTGGAGAGCCGCAACTTGGTACCAAGGCTCTCCAGCGTCTCGGGCTGGTCGGAAAGCTTCCGCGCCGCGATGATCATGCGCTCCCGGTCCGTGAGGGCGTCGAAGGCGTCGGAGAGCCATCCGCGCGCCCGCTCGATATCGCGGGTTCGCGCGACCGACTCGTCCGCCTGCTCGCTGTCGTCCTCGAGCGTCTCCACCCACTCGCGGCCCTCATCGCCGGCCTGCTGCGCGTTGAGGGAAAAATCCGAGCCGGAGAGCCGCGCCTCCATCATCTCCACATCGCGGAGCGGCACGCCAAGCTCTTCGGCGATCTCCCGCTGGATCTCGGCCGAGGTCGGCACCTCGCCCTCGCGGCTCAGCTCTGCCTCGATCCGCGCACGCACGCGGCGCATGTTAAAGAAAAGCGCCTTCTGCGAAGAGGTGGAGCCGGTGCGCACCAGTGACCAGTTGCGCATGACGTAATCCTGGATCGACGCTTTGATCCACCAGACCGCATAGGTCGAGAAGCGCACGCCCCGATCGGGGTCGAATTTCGAGGCGGCTTTCATGAGGCCGACCGACGCTTCCTGGGTCAGATCGCTCATCGGCGCGCCGTAGCGACGATATTTGGCGGCCATCGAGATCGCGAGCCGCATGTAGGCGCTGACGAGCCGGTGGAGCGCCTGCTCGTTCCCGTCGTCGCGCCAGGCGCGGGCAAGCCGAAGCTCCGTCTCCGCGTCGAGTAACTCAGCCGCCATCGCGGTGCGGGCGACCTTTCCCTCCGCGCTCGAATAAGACGTGGCCATCAGGCTATCTCCTCTCGCTGTCGTTGACCCCGGGTCACGCCGGTTTTGCTGAGAGGTACGCGGGCCAGCCGGCCTTGGATCACTCACGCGGGAATGTATTCCACGGCCGTGAGCGTCAGCCCGTCCGGCGGCGCCACCGGTCCGCATGCCGCACGGTCGCGGGCCTCGAGCGCGGATTTCACCTTTGAAACCTGCCATTTACCCGCACCGACCCGCTCCAGTGTCCCGACGAGGCTGCGCACCTGATTGTGCAAAAAGCTGCGGGCGCCGAGCTGACAGAGGATCTCGTTTCCGTGAGCGATTATCACGAAATCGTTAAGCGTTTTCACCGGCGAGGCCGCTTGGCACTGCACGGATCGAAAGGTCGTGAAATCGTGTCGGCCCGTCAGCAGATTGGCGGCCGCTTGCATCGCCTCGGGATCGAGCGGCTCGGCGACCCGCCAGGCCCGGCCCCGGTCAAGTGTGAGTGGCGCCCGGCGCTGGATGATCCGGTAGGTATAGCGCCGGTAAATTGCGCTGAAGCGGGCGTGGAAATCGTCGGCCACGCGTTCGGCCGCGAGGATCGCTACGGGCTCGGGTTTGAGATGCCAGTTGAGCGCTTCGGAGAGCCGGAACGGGTCCCAGTCGCGGCTGAGATCCACATGCGCAACCTGCCCCGTCGCATGGACCCCGGCATCCGTCCGGCCCGCGCCTTGGAGGGGGCCCGCCGCCGGCTCGATCCGGCCGAGTGCGGCTTCGATTGCGCCTTGGACCGAGAGGCCGTTCGCCTGGCGCTGCCAGCCGACGAAGGGACTGCCGTCGTATTCGATCGTGAGCTTGTAGCGGGGCATGGGCCGGGGGGTGGCACAGCGCCCGCGCCGCCGGCAAGGGCTCAGCCCGTGCGCGCGCCCCGCATCGGCAGCCAGTCGGTCAGCCGCCCGAGAACCGAGGCGACGGCCGCGCCCTTCGGCTCGACGGTGCGGGGCAAGGGCCGGCAAACGGTGATCGCCGCGTCGCCCACCCGTGCGGTCAGCGCGGCATTGATCGCGGCCTCGCCGACCCGGCGCGAGACCGCTCCGGCCATGCCGCCGCCCACCAGAGGCCCCGCCACGTCCTCAAGCGTCGAGACGGCGCCCGCGGCCAACACGCTTTCGGCAACGAGCCGGAGGAGGCGCAGGGAGCCGAGCCAGCCCGCGCGGCCACAATAGATCTCGGCGACCCGGCGGATCATGCGCACATTGAGCCAAAGGACGGCCGCCACGTCGATGAGCGGCAACGACACCAGCGCCGTGGTCACCGCGACCGACCGCGAGGCACCGGTCACCGCTTCGCGCGCGCTGCGGTCGAGGCCGCCGAGGAGCCGGGCTTCGATCTCTGGGAGCGCGTCGGCGCGGTCGAGGCCGTCGGTATCGCGGCGGAGCTCGGCGATGACGACGCGAAGCTCGGCCCGATCGGAATAATGGCGGTCGAGCCGGTCGAGGATCCGGGGGACGGGCTCGGCCGCGGCTGCGGTTCGCACGGCACGGGCCCGGGCGAGCCTGCGGGCGCCCTGCGCTTCGTCGCGGATGCCGAGGGCGAGGCCGATCAGCGCGGCCGCGAGGAGAAGCGCGCCCAGCCAGCCGAGGAGACCCGCACGCTCGAAGAGCGAGAGGACGAAATCCGCCGCAGCCGTCCCGAGGGCGAGCGCGACGAGCCCGAGTGCGGCCGGCCAGAAGAGACCGCCCAAGCGAGGCAGCCCGAGGAGGCCGCGTTCGGCGGCGGACCGATCGCGCGGGCGTCGGTCGCCCGTCGGTTCGGAGTCCGGCTCGGATCCGACGCGCGCGCGCGGATCGGGACCGGGGCCGGGGCCGGGATCGGGGCCGGGATCGGGCAGCCGGGCTTCGGTCGGATCGAGGATCACCGGGCGGCGGAGCGGTCGGTCGTCGGACATGCGGCTACTCCAGTCGGTCGCCGAGGAGAAATTCGAGCGCCCGGTCGAGCCCGAGATGGGGCGGTCCTTCGCCCGGACTCCAGTCGGGCGGCGCGAAAGGGAGCCTGACAAAGGCCGCATCGGGCCACACGCGCCCGGCGGAGGCCGGATCGGCGGCCGCGCGCAAGAGCCGGGCCGGGTCATCGGGCAGCTCCCCCGGGAAGACCGCCGCCTCGCGCCGGGTGTCGAGGCGGATCCCGCGGACGAGATCGAGCCGGCCGTCGGCGCTATCAGCGCTTTGCGCGCGGGTCGCCCGGATCGCCGCCAGGGCCTGCGCCTGGATCCGCGCCCCGTCGAACGCCGCCCGTGCCATCGCATCCGAGAGAAGCGCGCGCATGAGGGCCGCCAGACGGGCATGCTGGGAGGGGTGCAGATGGTCGGCCTTGGTCGCCGCAAAGAGCAGGCGATCGATGCGCCGTCCGCCGAGCAGCCGCTCGAGAAAGGCGGGCCGCCCGTGGCGAAACGCGCCCAAAAGCTCGCTGAGGCCGGCGCCGAGATCGGCGAGCGCCCGCGGTCCCTCGGCGACGGCACCGAGCAGGTCGACGAGCACCACCTGCCGGTCGAGCGCGGCGAAATGGGTGCGCAGAAACGGCGTGACCACATGGGCCTTATAGGCCTCGAAGCGGGCGGCCATGCGGGCGCGGAGGCCATCCGGCGGGGCGTCGGTCGGCGGCAGCGGTGCAAAAGTGAGCACGGGCGCGCCCTCGAGATCGCCCGGCATCAGGAACCGTCCGGGCGAGAGTTGGGCGAGGCCTGCACGCTTCGAGGCCCGGAGATAATCGGCCCAGGCCGCAGCAAGCGCCTCGGCGACCGTGTCGTCGGCCGGACCGGCCGGATCGGCGGCCGCAAGCGCCGCGTGCCAGGCGGCGGCCTCCCTCCTGCGCCCAGCTGCGTCGGCGAGACGGAGCGCCTCCGCCGCCCAGGCCTCGTAGTCGAGGGCGAGAAGCGGCAGATCCGCGAGCCACTCGCCCGGATAGTCGACGATGTCCACATGCAAGAGCTCAGCACCGCCGAGGCGCGAAAGGAATGCGGTCGGCCGGAAGCGGACCGAGACGCGAAGTTGGCTGATCGACCGCGTGGAGTGCGGCCAGTCGGGCCGCTCGGCCGTCAGCATTGCCCGATGCCGTTCGAACTGAAAACGCGGCATGGCCGGGTCGGGCTGTTCGGTCAGAACCGCGCCGACGATCCGGCCTTCGGCTTCGGCGCGCAGCCGAGAGAGGCGCCCGGGCGACAGGAGGCTCGCGACGAGGGCGGTGATAAAGACGGTTTTGCCCGCGCCCGAGAGCCCGGTGACGCCGAGCCGGACGTGGCGCTCGGTCAGTTCGGCCGCCAGCCGGCCGGCCCGCGCCCCTGCCTTGCCGAGCCCTGAGCCTACCGCGCGCCCGACCGCGGCGAGACGCGTCATCACTCCTCCCGGCCGAGGACGGCCTGGGTGATCCCGTGCAGCGTCTTTCCGATCAGCGACAACTCTCGCGGGCCCGAGAAGCGGTGATCAGCGCCTTTGACGAGGGTGAGCCGGGCATCCGGACATGCGACGTGATCGAGCAACCTCAGCGCCAGATCGGCCGGCACGTCCCGGTCGTCGGTGCCGTGCAACAGCCGGACGGGGCGCTCGACGGCGAGCGGGCTGCGCAACACG
>JBHJGX010000017.1:0-70147 GCA_050331395.1 Paracoccaceae bacterium | reverse complement strand
CGTCTCGGCCATGGCCGCCGAGATCCCCTCCACCGCTTTAAGGTCCTGGAGCCCCGCGCGGCTGACCGCTTTTGCCGATCCGAAATGCGAAAGAAGCGCCCGCTTGCGGGCCGGTCCGATCCCGGCGATCTCGTCGAGGGGCGAGGCGGTGGTCGCCTTTGCGCGCTTCGCCCGATGCGCCCCGATGGCGAAGCGGTGCGCCTCGTCCCGGAGCCTTTGGATGAAATAGAGCGTCGGATCCCGAAACGGCAGCGCGAAGGGCCGCCGCCCGGGGGCATGAAAGATCTCCTTGCCCGCATCCCGGTCCGTTCCCTTCGCCACGCCGAAGAGCGCCATATCCTCGATCCCAAGCTCGGTCAGCACCTCGGCGGCGGCCGAGATCTGGCCAGCGCCGCCATCGATCAGCACGAGATCCGGCCACGATCCGCTTTCCCTGTCCGGCTCCTCGCGCACGAGGCGGGAGAACCGCCGTGTCAGCACCTCCCGCATCATGCCGAAATCGTCCCCGGGGGTAAGCTCCGCGTCTTTGATGTTGAACTTCCGGTACTGGCTTTTGTGAAAGCCCTCGGGGCCCGCGACGATCATCGCGCCGACGGCGTTGGCGCCTTGAATGTGGCTGTTGTCATAGACCTCGATCCGTCCGGGCGGGCTGTCCAGCCCGAAGGCCTCCGCAAGCCCGTCGAGCAGTTTGGCCTGGCTCGCGCTCTCGGCGAGTTTGCGGGCGAGCGCTTCCCGGGCGTTTTGCCGGGCATGATCGACCAGTTCGCGCTTTTCGCCCCGTTGCGGGACAGCGACGGCGACCCGGCGCCCGGCGAGCGTGGCGAGTGCCTCGGCGAGGAGAGCCTGACCGGGGGTCTCGTGACTGAGAAGCACCATCCGGGGCGGCGATTTCTCTGAGTAGAACTGGCCGAGGAACGCCTCCAGAATGGTCTCGTCGCTGTCTTCGGCGGAGATCCGTGGGAAATGCGCCCGGTTTCCCCAATTTTGGTGACTGCGGAAGAAGAAGACCTGCACGCAGGCTTGGCCGCCTTCGCGGTGGAGGGCGATCACATCGGCCTCGGCAGTGACGCGCGGATTGATGCCCTGATGCCCCTGGATCTGGGCCATTGCGCGGATCCGGTCGCGATAGATGGCCGCGCGCTCGAACTCCATACCGCGCGCCGCTTCGGTCATCCGCGCGGCCAGGTCCTGCTGCACGCGGGTCGAGCGCCCTTCGAGGAACCGGCAGGCATCCTCGACGAGAGCCGCATAGTCCTCCTCCGACACATAGCCGACGCAGGGCGCGCTGCAGCGTTTGATTTGATAAAGAAGGCACGGACGGGTCCGGCTTTCAAAGACGCTGTCCGTACAGGTGCGGAGCAGAAACGCCTTTTGCATCTGATTTAGCGTGCGATTGACCGCGCCGGCCGAGGCGAACGGGCCGAAATACTGGCCTTTGTCCTTTCGCGCGCCCCGATGTTTACGCATGAGCGGATAGGCGCCGGCCTCGATGAGAATGTGCGGAAAGGATTTGTCGTCGCGCAGCAGGACGTTGAACCGCGGTCGGAGCTGTTTGATGAGGTTCGCCTCGAGGAGCAGAGCCTCGGTCTCGGTCTCGGTGGAAATGAACTCCATCGCGGCCGTCTCGGCGATCATCCGAGCAATCCGGTTCGTGTGTCCGCCAAATTTCGCATAGGACGCGACACGCTTCTTGAGGGCGCGCGCCTTTCCAACATAAAGGACCTCGCCCGTTCGGTCGAGCATCCGGTAGACGCCCGGCTTGTCCTTAAGCCGCGGCAGGTAGCCCTTGATGACATCGGGTCCGGTCACGACGGCGGGCCGGGGGCCGGCATCGGTCGTGGACGAGGTCGAATCGGCGTCACTCATGGGTCAGGTTCGTGGGGTAAATCCGCGGCCGGCTTCAAGCGAAAAGATCTCCCCGAAACCTGTGGATAACAATGTGGGAAACCTCTGGGCGACCGGTCCAGAAAACCGGGATCATTAACCTTTCATCGGTGTGCCTAAATTTTATGCAATCTTTTAAGGCATTGAAATGTCTGGGAAACTTAAAATTCTTGCTTTGCGCTTTGCAACACATTAGGGCCGTCCCGCCGGTGAGACCCTCCACGATCGTAGGGCTGTGAGACGTGGAAAACCCTCCCATCCGGCCGGTCACGCTCACAGATCGACGCCTTGGACGTCCGGCGTCTCCCAGGCAAGGTGCTGGCCTCCGTCGATCGCGAGCATCTGACCGGTAAACGCCTTGCAACCGATGATGAACCGCAGGGCCGCCGCGATATCCTCCGGATCCGAGCCGCGGCTGAGGACGCAGGCGGCGCGTTGCCGACGGAAATGCGCCTCGGACTGGCGCTCGGCGCGCAGGGTCGGCCCAGGCCCGATCGCCGCAACCCGGATGTCGGGCGCAAGCGCTTGCGCGGCGGTGCGGGTAAAGCTCAGGAGCGCGGATTTCGCGAGCGTGTAGGATTGAAAGAACGGCGTCGGCTTCCACACCCGCTGGTCGATGAGGTTGACGACGACGGCCTGCGCAACGGGCTCTCCCGCTGGATCGACGGCGGCGCGGGGCGCCTGCGCGGCAAAGGCCTGGGTCAGCAGGACCGGGCCGTGCAGGTTGGTTTCCATGGCACGTGACCAAGTCTCGGCGGTGATGGACCCCACGCGGTCGTTCTCGAAGAGCGATGCATTGTTCACGAGAAGCGTGAGCGGCCCGCCGAGCGTTTCGGCTGCGGTCGGCACCAGATCGGGCACGGCGCGCGGGTCGAGCAGATCGCCCCGGAGCGCGACCCCCCGCCGGGCGGCCTCCCTGATCTCAGCCACGGTCGCCTCAGCCGCCTCAGCCGATCCATTGTAATGGATCGCCACATCCCAGCCCGCCGCCGCAAGATCGAGGGCGAGGGCCCGCCCGATCCGTCTGGCGCCGCCGGTGATAAGCGCGCGTCCCGGCCCCATGCCGCCTCCCGAAATGCTCAGCCGGCCGTCGCTGCGGTCGCGGTGAAACAGAGATAGCCCGCATAGGCCAGGACGAAAGCCGTGCCCGTCGCGCGGCCGAAAGAGCGGCAAAAGAGCACGTAAGGAACCAGGACCGCGCTCGCGAGCAGCATGACCCAGACGTCGCGGGTGAGGATCTCGGGCGGGATCGGCAGCGGCGCAAAGAGGGCAGCCGTGCCGATGATCGCGGTGATGTTAAAGATGTTGGAACCTATGACGTTGCCGATGGCGACGTCCGCTTGCCCGCGGATCGCCGCGACGACGGTGGTTGCCAGTTCCGGTAACGACGTACCGATCGCCACGATCGTGAGGCCGATGACCGCCTCGGACACGCCGAGATCGCGGGCGATGCTCTGGGCGCCGTCGACGAGAAGATGCGCGCCGAGGGGCAGGCCGATCAGCCCGGCGCCGATGAGCAGCAGGACCTTCCAGACATCCATATGCGGGTCGATGTCCTCGATCTCGGCCAGATCCGCCTCGGAGGGGCCGTTGCCGCCGCCGCGGAGCGCGATGCGCACCGAGTCGCCGACCATGAGCGCGGTCAGAGCAAGAAGCGCCAGCCCGCCGAGAAGGGCGATCTCGCCGCTGAAGACCAGCGCCGTGAAGAGCGCCGTCGCCGCGATCATGAAATAGAGGTTTCGATGCGCTTCGGTCCCGCAGCCCGCCAGCGGCCGGATCAGCGCGGGCACGCCGAGTACGAGGAGCACATTCGCGATGTTCGAGCCGACGACATTGCCGAGCGCGATCCCCGGCGACCCGGCGAGCGCGGCCTGCACCGAGATCAGAAGCTCGGGCGCCGAGGTTCCGAAGGCGACGACCGTGGCGCTGACCAGCATGGCCGAGAGCCCGAGGCGGAGCGAGAGGGCCACGGCTCCGCGAACCAGCGCGTCGCCGGCGCCGACGAGGAGAACGAGCCCGAGCACGATATAGACGAGGTCGCTCAGCATGGAGTGTCCTTCGGATCGGTCCGACGGCCGGGCGGCCGCAGGGTCGGGAGGCGGCTCAGTCGGGCAGCCGCTGACAGGCGCAGGGCGCCCCTTGGGGATGGTGAATGCGGCAGACAGGACACCGCACCAGCCGGATGCGCGGCGGTTGAGGCGCGGAGGGTCGCGGCCGGCGTCGGAAGAAGACCAGCCAGGCAAGCGCGAGGATGAGCGCAGTGAATAGCAGTTTCGTCAGCATCGCTTCCCTCAGCGCCGAAGATTGCAGACCGTAAGCTGGGGACGGGCCAATGTCCAATCAACGTGCCGGCGTTCGCATCTGCGCCCTCGCCATCCTGCGAAAGAAGCGGGGAAAGGCGTTTCCCGCATCACGGAAGTGCGTTAGGAGCCGAGCGCGGTCGGGAAAGGCGAGACGGAACGGCATGGGCGAGGACGATCTTCTCAAGGCGGAGCTGGTTCTTCTGCGTCAGGAGCACGCGGCGCTCGAGCGGGAGATCCGCGAGGAGGAGGCCCGGCCCTCGCCCGACCGGCTCCAGATCCAGCGGCTCAAGAAGCGCAAGCTCGCCGTCAAGGACCGGATCGCCCGGATCGAAGACGTGCTTTACCCCGATATCATCGCCTGAGGCATACCCATGGGCACGGCAAAGATCGGCATCGTGATGGGGAGCCAGTCGGACTGGCCGACCATGGCGCGCGCGGACGCGGTGCTGGAGGCGCTCGATATCGCCCGGGAGGTCCGGATCGTCTCGGCGCATCGGACGCCCGATAGGCTCTTCGCCTATGCGGAGGCGGCCGCCGACCGCGGGCTGGGCGCGATTATCGCTGGCGCAGGGGGGGCGGCGCATCTGCCGGGGATGCTGGCCGCCAAGACGCGCGTGCCCGTGCTTGGCGTGCCGGTACAGAGCCGGGCGCTCTCGGGGCTCGACAGTCTTCTCTCCATCGTCCAGATGCCGAAGGGGGTCCCGGTCGCGACCTTTGCGATCGGCGAGGCGGGCGCGGCCAATGCGGCGCTCTTCGCGGCGGCGATGCTCGCGACGTCGGATGCGGCGCTTGCGGCCCGGCTCGACGCCTGGCGCCTTGCACAAACCGAGGGCGTTGCCGAGGAGCCGGTACGTGAGCTCTGAGGCGCTGCCGCCCGGGAGCCGGATCGGCATCCTCGGGGGCGGCCAGCTCGGGCGGATGCTGGCGATGGCGGCGGCGCGGCTCGGCTTCCGCGCGGTGGTGTTCGATCCCGCTGAAGATCCGCCGGCCGCCCATCTCGCCCGGCACCTGCGCGCAAGCTTCGAGGACGCAGACGCGCTTGCGACCTTCGCTGCCGGGGTCGATGTGGTGACCTTCGAGTTCGAGAACGTCCCGGCTGCGACCGCCGAGATCCTCGCCCGTCACGCGCCCGTGCGCCCGTCGCCCGGCACCCTCGCGATCGCCCAGGACCGGGTGGCGGAGAAACAATTCCTCAACCAGACGGGCATCGCGACGGCCCCCTGGGCGGCCGTCTCCGGTCCCGGCGATCTGGCGGCGGCGCTCGGGGACATCGGCTGCCCGGCGATCCTCAAGAGCCGGCGCTTCGGCTATGACGGCAAAGGCCAGGCCCCCATCGCGCGTCCCGAGGACGCTGCCGCCGCCTGGGAGGCGATCGGCTGCCAGCCCGCGATCCTCGAGGGGCGCGTCGGCTTCGATCTGGAGATCTCGGTGATCGCCGCGCGCGGTCTCGACGGGCGGGTGGTTTGCTACGATCCCGGCGCCAACCGTCACGATGGCGGGATCTTGCGCGAGACCCGCGTGCCGGCACCGATTGCCCGCCCAGTCCTGCAGGATGCGGTGCTGAGCGCCGGGCGGATCGTCACCGCCCTCGATTATGTGGGCGTGATGGGCGTGGAGATGTTCGCGGTCGGCCGGCGACTTTTGGTCAATGAAATCGCGCCGCGGGTGCACAATACCGGCCACTGGACCATGGAGGCCTGCCTGATCGATCAGTTCGAGCAGCATATCCGCGCGGTGACCGGCTGGCCGCTCGGCGACGGGCGGCGGCACTCGGACGCGGTGATGGAGAACCTGATCGGCAGCGATATCGAGGGTTGGGCCAATCGCGCGGCCGAGGACGCGGCGCTGCATATCTACGGCAAGAGCGCGGCACGGCCCGGCCGCAAGATGGGGCACATTACAAGACTTCATCCCCGGACGGGTTGATGCGGCTTGCCCACTCTGACGCGTCCGGCCACGCTTAGACGGCCTGCACCGTCCGGAGACCGCCATGACACCGACCAACCGCCTCGTGCCCGCCTATCTCCAGATGCTGCGCGGTTTGGCCGCCTGGCTCGCCAAGGCCCGCGATCAGAGGGGCGCCGCCGCGGCCGACCGGATGATGGCCGCGCGCCTCGCCCCGGATATGTTCCCGCTCGCCGCTCAGGTCCGTTTCGTCTGCTATCAGGCGCGTGAGGCCATGCAACGGCTAAGAGGCGAGGCGCTGCCGCCTGCGACCGTCGCTATCGCCGAGGCGGCGCGGAGCGGGGTAGGGGCCCTCACCGTCGCGGAAGCCGAGGCCCTCATCGCCGAGACCGTTGGCGTGCTCGAAGCTCTCCCTGAGGATGCGCTCGACGGTCACAGCGACCGGGCCATCGCGCTCGAGCTGCCGAACGGCATGATCTTCGACATGTCGGCAGAGGTTTATGTCCGCGACTGGGCGCTCGCCCAGAACTATTTCCACCTGGTCACGGCCTATGCGATCCTGCGCAAAGAAGGCATCGCGCTCGGCAAGGCCGATTACGTCGCCCATATGTTCGCGCATCTGCGGCCCGGGACCGCGCCGGGCGGCTGACGGCTCAGGCGCGCCCCGCGCCCGGGGCTTTCACCAGCTTCAGGATCTGCATCGGCCCCCAGAGGACGGCCTGTGCGGCCGGGTTCTTCTCGATCATGGCCTTCGCTTTCTCGAATTGCATGACGCCATCGATCCGGCGGTCGAGAAAGCGCCAGGTGTCCTCGTGGCCGGCGCTCTCGTCGCCGATCCAATAGAGCAGCGTCGCGGAATAGACCGAGGCGAGGATCGCCCGCTTGGTATACCAGTTATAGTCGGTCGCGGTGTCGCCGCAGGCCGTCCAGATCGTGTCTGCGGTCGACCAAATCGCCCGGGCACTGTCGGCCGCATAGATCGGCAGGGCGAGCAGTGTCCCGCCGCGGCGCACCGCCTCGCGGTGATCGGCCACCAGCTCGAGGCGGCGCCGGACGCAGTGGGTGACCCGGTCGCGGATCCGCATGGCCGCGAGATCCGTATGCGCGAGTTCGGCCGCCAGGCGCTCGTCCATCATCGTGTGGAAAGCGAGCGCCATATCCACGCCGCCCCGGGGAAAGACCAGCCGGGCGACGCTTTCCTCGACCCCGGTCTCGGCGAGTGCAAGCCGCAGGCTTTCGTCGGACCAGCCGTCGAAGGCCACATGGGGAAGGGCGGCGGTGACGAGCCGCGCGCGCGCCTCTCCCAGGTGGTCGGGCTGCGCATCGATGCTTTGCATAACGGGTCCCTCGCTGTCGCGGTGCCGGCAGTTGTCAGGTGTCGGTCGGCAATCGTGCCCGATCCGTCCGGGACTGCCCTGCGGTGGACAGACATCCAGATGTCCCGTATATAAGCCGCTCATCCTAATGCCAAATCCAGATCAAACGAAAGGTGGATCCCTACGTGCAGGTTCAGGTTCGCGATAACAACGTCGATCAGGCGCTCCGAGCGCTCAAGAAGAAGATGCAGCGCGAAGGCATTTTCCGGGAAATGAAGCTCCGGCAGCACTACGAGAAGCCGTCGGTCAAGCGCGCCCGCGAAAAGGCCGAAGCGATCCGGCGGGCCCGGAAGCTCGCCCGCAAAAAGGCCCAACGCGAAGGCCTCGTCTGATCCAATAGACAGCCAAGCGCCGGAGCGCGGCGTCCAGCCGCCATGCAGTGCGTGTGACCGGAGGGCCTATGGTCGCGATCCCCGAGGCCTCCGCCCCCCAAGGCGTGCGCATCTACGCAATCGGCGACGTGCATGGCAGGCTCGACCTGTTGCGCGCGCTCGACGCGGCGATCGGAGACGATCTCGCACGTTCGCCCGTGCCGTCCCATGAGATCGTCCTGCTCGGCGATCTGATCGACCGCGGCCCCGACAGCTGCGGCGTCCTCGCTTGGCTGGCCGAGACCATGGCCGGGCGGCCGGTGCGGTCGGTCCGCGGCAACCACGATCAGTATCTCCTCGATTTCCTCGACGACGCCCATTTCCCGGACTTCGAGAGCTGGATGGCCTATGGGGGGCCCGAGACGCTCTTGTCCTATGGCGTCGACGCTCCCGAGGTGCGCGACGCTGCGGCCCGCGAGGCGCTCCATGCCCAAACCAAGGCGGCCGTGCCGACGGCGCATGTCGCGCTCTTGCGGGGGCTGCCGACGCTAATCCAACGCGGCGACTATGCCTTCGTGCATGCGGGCATCCGCCCGGGCACGCCGCTCGCCGAGCAGGAGGAAACCGTGCTCCAGTGGATCCGCCACCCGTTTCTCGCCTCGGATGCGGAGCACGAGGCGGTGATCGTCCACGGACATACGCCGAGCGAGCGTGTCACCGTGCGGCCGAACCGGATCGGGGTCGATACGGGCGCAGTCTTCGGCGGCCCGCTCAGCTGCATCGTGCTAGAGGGCCGGACGCAGCGGCTGATCCAGGCGGGCGGCCCGCCCGAGTTGCCCCTCGGGGCTTAGTCGAACGCGCCGGCGGCGATGTCCTCCAGGAAGGCGCGCCCGACGGCAGGAGCGCCGTTTCCGGCGAGATCGTTGTGCCCGGCGCCGGCAATCCGTTCGAACCGTTTGGGCGGGCCGGCCGCCTCATAGAGCGCCCGTCCGTGGGCGAACGGCACGATGCGGTCCGCATCCCCGTGCACGATCAGGACCGGTGCGTCGACCGCGGCGATCCGCTCCGCGCTCGGCCATCGCTCGTCGGGCAAGATCAGGCAGGCGGGGATGATCGGCATCCGCGTCTCGACCACCCGGCAGAGCCGATCGAAGGGGGCTTCGAGGATCAACGCGCGCGCGGTCCGCTCGGTCGCGAGAGCTACCGCCACGGCCGCCCCGAGGCTCGCGCCATAGAGGATCGGCGGCCCGTCGGCACCCGCCGCGAAGCCGTCGATGTCTGGCATGGCGTCGTAGAGCGCGACCGCATCGGCGATGATCTTCGCTTCCTGCGGTGAGCCGGGCGCGCCGCCTGCGCCGCGGTAGTTCAGAACGACAACGCCGTACCCGGCCCGCCGGTAGGGGTCGAGCCGCGCGACCTCGCCGGCCAGATATCCGCCATTGCCGCCGAAGGCGAGGATCACCGGCCGCCCGTCTTCGGGTGCGGCCGCCCAGGCGCTGAGTGGCGTCCCGTCCGCAGCGGCGATCTCGATCAGCCCGTCGGCGAGTCCGACCTGCTTGGAAAGCGGCACCTCCACGAAGGGATAGATCAGCGTGTGTCGGAACAAGACGAGCGCGCCCAGGAAACAGGCAAGCAGTGCGGCCACCGTGACGACGAGAACGGCGATCTTGGTCATCGGTCATCCCTTCAGCCAGCGGGACCGTTCGGAGCGGAAATCCCCTTTCGCCCCCCATGCCCCTCTGGCACCAATAGCGGATCGGAGCCACCAGGGCCATCGCGGCCCGTCGAGAGGGACCCCTGCCCATGCCGCGCGATCTGTCCCGCCTATTGCGGCCCGAGAGCCTCGCCGTCTTTGGCGGCGGGACGTGGGCGGGGGCCGTCGTCGAGGCCTGTCGCGGCATGGGCTATGGCGGCGCGGTCTGGCCGGTGCATCCGGCCCGAGCCGAGGTCGGTGGCTGTCCTGCGGTCGCCTCGGCCGAGGCGTTGCCCGGCGTGCCGGATGCGGCCTTCATCGCCGTCAACCGCAAGGCCACCGTCGAGATCGTCGCTGCGCTCTCGGCGTTGGGGGCAGGGGGTGCGGTTTCTTTCGCCTCCGGTTTCGCCGAGACCGACACGGGCAGCGGAGAGGGGGCCGCACTCCAGTCCGCACTCGTCGAGGCAGCGGGAGAGATGCCGATCCTCGGACCCAATTGCTACGGGCTCATCAACTATCTCGACGGCGCCATCCTCTGGCCCGACATCCATGGCGGGCGGCGCGTGGCGCGCGGGGTCGGCGTCGTCGCCCAGTCCTCGAACATGCTCCTCAACATCACCATGCAGGCGCGCGGGCTCGCGCTCGGCTATGCGGTGGCGGCCGGCAATCAGGCGCAGACGAGCCTTGCGGAGATCGCCCTCGCGCTGCTGGCGGACGACCGGGTGACGGCGCTCGGGCTCCATGTGGAAGGCGTCGACGATGTCCCGGCCTTCGAGGCGCTGGCGGCCGAGGCGCGGGCCCGCCGCGTGCCCATCGTCGCGCTCAAGGTCGGCCGGTCCGAGGGCGCGCGGGCGGCGACGCTCTCGCACACCGCCTCGCTCGCGGGCTCGGATGCCGCGTCGCGGGCGTTCTTCGCGCGGCTCGGCATCCCGCTCGCCCCGACGCTGACCGCGTTTCTCGAGATGCTCAAGCTCTTGCACAGCCACGGCGCGCTGCCTGGCAGGCGGCTCGTTTCCATGTCTTGTTCGGGCGGCGAAGCGAGCCTGATCGCCGACACGGCCCATGGTCGGCGCGTCGCCTTCCCGCCCTTCGAGGCGCGGGCGCGCGACCGGATCGCCGCGACGCTGAACGCCTTTGTGACGGTCGCGAACCCGCTCGACTATCATACCTTTATTTGGGGCGACGTGGCGCGGATGACCGACACCTTCGCGGCCGTGCTGGCGACGGGCCCGGATCTCGGCTTGCTCGTTCTCGACTATCCGAGGCTCGACCGCACCCCGCCGGGGGCATGGGTCTCGGCGACCGAGGCGATCGTGGCGGCGGCCGGCCGGACCGGCACCCGAACGGCGGTGGTGGCGACGCTGCCCGAGGGGATGCCCGATCTCCTCTCGGACCCGCTGCTCGCGGCCGGGATTGCGCCCTTGGCCGGCATCGAGGACGCGATTACCGCAATCGAGGCCGCGGCTGACATCGCCGAGGCTTGGGACCGGCCGGCCCCGCTTCCGCTCGACGCCCCGCCCTCGACCGCCGCAGAAGAGGGCGGCGCGCTCCTCGACGAACGAATGGCTAAGCTCTCGCTCGCGGCGCACGGGCTGGCGGTGCCCGAAGGCCGCTATGCGGCCAATCGCGAGGAGGCGGCGGACCGGGCGGCTGAGATCGGGTTTCCCGTCGTGCTCAAGGCACTCGGTCTCGCGCACAAGACCGAACACGGGGCGCTTCGCCTTGGCCTCGCCGATGCCGAGGCCGTGCGCGCGGCCGGCGCCGCGATGGCGGCCCCCGACGGCTATCTGGTCGAGCGCATGGTGGCCGACGGGGTGGCCGAACTTCTCGTCGGCGTCACCCGCGAGGCGCCCTATGGCCTCGGCCTGACCCTCGGTGCGGGCGGCACGCTGACCGAGATCCTGGCCGACAGCGTGACCCTCTTGATCCCGAGCACTGCCGAGGAGATCCGGGCCGCCCTTGGCCGGCTCCGGATGGCGCCGCTTCTGGCGGGGTATCGCGGCAGGCCGCAGGCGGATCTGCGCGCGGCCGTCGAGGCGGCCCTCGCCGTCCAGGCCTATGCGCTCGCCGAGGCGGACCGCCTTCTCGAGCTCGACATCAACCCGCTCATCGTCACGCCGCAAGGCGCATGGGCGGCCGATGCCCTCATTCGTCTCGCGCCCGCCCCCTCTGCTGCCCTCCGATCCGCCTGAGGTCCCCATGCTCGACACCCCCGACGGCCCCGTAAAGACCCGCCGCGATGGCGCCGTGCTCGAGGTCACGCTCGACCGGCCGAAAGCGAACGCGATCGACCTCGCGACGTCCCGGCGTCTCGGCGAGGTCTTCAAGGCGTTCCGTGACGACCCGGCGCTCAGGGTCGCGATCCTCACCGGCGGCGGCACGAAGTTCTTTTGCGCGGGCTGGGATCTCAAAGCCGCGGCCGAAGGCGATGCGGTGGATGGGGATTACGGCATCGGCGGCTTCGGCGGCCTGCAAGAGCTCGGCCAGATGAACAAGCCCGTGATCGCCGCGGTGAACGGCATCTGCTGCGGCGGCGGGTTCGAACTCGCGCTCTCTTGCGACCTGATCCTCGCCTCGGAGACGGCGAGCTTCGCGCTGCCCGAGATCCGCTCAGGGACCGTCGCCGATGCGGCCTCGATCAAGCTGCCGAAACGCATCCCCTATCACGTGGCCATGGACATGCTGCTAACCGGCCGCTGGATCGATGCGGCCGAGGCGGAGCGCTGGGGCCTCCTGCGCGAGATCTGCCCGGCAGACGCGTTGCTGCCACGTGCCCGGGAGCTTGCCGCGCTGCTCGCGAGCGGCCCGCCGCTCGTCTACGCCGCCATCAAGGAAATCGTCCGGGAGGCCGAGGATACGCGCTTCAACGACATGTTGTCGCGGATCACCAAACGACAGCTCGCCAGCGTCGACCGGCTCTACGACAGCGACGACCAGCAAGAGGGCGCGCGCGCCTTTGCCGAGAAACGTGATCCGGTCTGGAAGGGCCGCTGATCGCGGCCATCTCCGAGGAGAATGGTTATCGAGGAGGACCGCATATGCGCGCGCTCGTCTCCGGCCTCTTAGCGCTTTTGGCGCTGCCGGCCGCTGCCTGTCCGGGGCCGTCTGCGCCCTGCACCGTCGCGGGCGGCGAGTATTACCTGATCCTGCCGCCATCCGCCGAGGCGCCGCCGCCGGTGCTCATGTTCCTGCATGGCTGGGGGGCGAGCGCGCGCGGCATGCTGCGGGATACCGACCGGCTCGCGGCCCTCGCGGAACGCGGCGTCGCCTATCTTCTGCCCCAGGGCATCCCGCGGGAGGGCCGTACCCAAAACGACTGGGCCGTGGAGGACGGGTTCGCGCATCCCCGCGACGACGTGGCGTTCTTTCAAGCGATCCTCGAGGACGCGGCACGCCGCGGGATCGACCGGGACCGGGTGCTCTTGGCCGGGTTTTCGCGCGGAGGCTCGATGGTTTGGGACACGGCCTGCGCCGACAGCGCGCTGGCAGCCGCCTACGCCCCAGTCGCCGGCGCCTATTGGGATCCAATGCCCGCGGAATGCGGTAACGGGGTCGTCCTCCACCACACGCATGGCTGGGCGGACCGGGTCGTGCCGCTCGAAGGGCGGCCGCTCGCCGAGGGCCGGCTGATCCAGGGCGACTTCTTCGAGAGCCTCAAGCGCCTGCGGGCCACGCTCGGTTGCGGCCTGCGCCAGCCCGACCGCGCCACGGCCGAGAGCGGGCTCTGGACGCGGTCCTGGACCAGTTGCGACGCGGGTCGGATCGATGTCGAGCTGCATCCGGGCGGCCACGAGGTCCCCGACGCGTGGCTCGGGCGGGCGCTCGATTGGTTCGATACGGTCACCGGAGCTGGGCCACCGGACGGGCGGGCCTCGGCCGATTAGTCAGAGCCAGCGCGGCACCCGCGCCTTGTAGGCCTCGTAGGGGGCGCCGAGATGCGCCGCGAGCGTCGCTTCTTCCGGGCGGACGAACCGACCCTCGAGCACGCGCCAAAGCGGCACCAGCAGCACGAGCGCCACAAGCGAGCCTTGCGCGATCGCCCAGCCCGCCAGGATGATCAGATCGGCGAGATAGATCGGGTTTCGGCTGCGGGCATAGGGCCCCTCGGTGACGAGCGCCGAGGGATCCCGACGCGGCACGAGCGTCGTCTCGGCCTTCCGAAACGAGAGCGCGGCCCAGACCATGAGCGCCACCCCGGCGGCGATCAGGAGCCCGCCCGGGATCAGCCCCCAGCCCGCCAAGGGCGCCCAGACATGCGCCATGAACGAGGCGACCGCCATATGGGCGACGAGCCAGACGGGGGGATAGTCGAGATGTCGGAGCGCGTTCATAACGCGGGCTATAGATCGGGGACGGGGACGTTGTCGATAAGCCGCGCGCGGCCGAGATGGGCGGCGCCGAAGACGCGGGCAGGGACCGCGGGCGCGTGGCGCTCGACGGCTCCGAGCCCGTCCGCTGTCCGGCACTCGATGTAATCGACCTTCGCGAAGCCCGCCTGCAGAAGCGCGTCGGCCGCCCGTCCCGTGGCCTCGCTGGGAGCCGCTCCCTCGGCGATCCGAGCGGCCGCCTCGGTGAGCGTGCGAAAGATCGCGGGCGCCACCCGTCGTTCGGCCTCGGTCAGGTAGCGGTTCCGCGAGGACATGGCGAGGCCGTCCGCTTCGCGCCGGATCGGCCCGCCGAGGATCCGTGTCGGGATATCGAGATCGCGGGCGAGGCGCCGGATCACCGCGAGTTGCTGCCAGTCCTTCTCGCCGAAGATCGCCGCATCTGCTCCCGCCTGATTGAGGAGCTTGGTCACCACCTGCGCGACGCCGTCGAAATGGCCGGGCCGGGCGGCGCCATCGAGCACGGCGGTGAGGCCCCCGACCCGGACCTCGGTCGCGAAGCCGGGCGGATACATTTCGGCGACGCTGGGGGCGAAAAGCAGATCGACCCCCTTGGCCTCGAAAAGCGCCGCATCGCGGGCCTCGTCGCGGGGATAAGCGGCCAGATCTTCCGTCGGTCCGAATTGCGTGGGATTGACGAAGATGGTCGCGACGGTGCGGCGGGTCTCGGCCCGCATGATCCGAACGAGGCTCAGATGCCCGTCATGGAGCGCGCCCATGGTCGGCACCAGCCCGACCGTCTCGCCGGCACGGCGCCACTCGCCGACGCGGGCGCGCAGGGCGGAGATCGTGCGGACGATCTCCACCCCCGCCTCTCAGAGGCCGGCCGGCTCGCCGACCACGACGATCGAGAGGGCGTCGGCGTCGTAGAGCCGGCGTGCGACCCGGGCCGCGTCCTCGAGCGTGACGGCCTCGACCCGGTCGTTGCGTTCGGTCAGATATGCCGCCCCTAGGCCCTCCTTCTGCAGGAAAACCAGATACCCGGCGATCTTCGCATTCGAGTCGAAGCGGAGTGGGAACGCGCCCGTCAGATAGCGTTTCGCCTTGTCCAGGTCCTCTGCACTCAGGCCCGCTTCGGCGATCCGCCGCCACTCGTCCCGGATGACGTCGAGGCTCTCGGCCATGCGCGCGTTTTGGGTTTGCACCCGTCCGATCACCAGATCGGCCGCATCGAGATCGGCAAGTGAGGCGTAGACACCGTAAGCGAGGCCGCGTTCTTCGCGCACTTCCTGCATGAGGCGCGACGAGAACCCGCCGCCCCCGAGCACGTGATTGACGACGAAGGCCGCGAAAAAATCCGGATCGTCGCGCGGGATCCCCGGGTGCCCGAAGACCGCCACGGATTGCGGGACGTCGAGCCCGATCACCTCGATCCCAGCCGGCGGGGCGGGCGCCTCGTCGACCGGTGCGGGCGTCTCGCCCTCGGGGATGCCGGCAAAGATCCGGTCGACCAGGGCCTTGGCCTCGGCCGCGCCGATCGCGCCGACGATGGCGACGGTCGCCCGTGCGCGGGTGAGGAGGCGCGTATGGCCCGCGCGCAGGTCCTCGACCGAGATCGCGGCGACGCTCTCGGCGGTTCCGTCGCTCGGCCGCCCGTATGGGTGATCGGGGAACGCGCGGGCGAACCAGGCCTTGGAGGCGACTGCGGAGGGATCGGTCTCGTCGGAGGCGATGGACGACAGAATGCGGCCGCGCGCGCGCTCGACGGCGTCCGCATCGAAGCGGGGCTCGGTCAAGGCGAGATTTAGCAACTCCGCGCCCGGGACCGGATCCTCGGCCAACATCCGCGCGCTCGCCGAGACGCTGTCGCGGCCCGCACCGAAGCCGAGCCGAGCCCCGATCTCGTCGGACCGGTCCGAAAAGGCGACCGCATCGAGATCGCCCGATCCTTTGTCGAGGAGCCCGGCGAGCATGTTGGCGAGCCCGGCCCGGTCCTGCGGGTCGAGCCGCGCGCCGCCCGTGAATTCGATCTCCACGGCGACGATGGGCACGGCATCCTCTTCGACGAGCCAAAACGGAACGCCGGTCTCGCTCACGAGCTCTTGGATCTCGACGGCGGCGCTGGCCGTGGCCCCGAGGCCGCCCCCGAGACCAAGCAGAGCGACGGCGGCAATGAGTAGTCTTCGCATCAGCCCTGCTCCTCGACCGCGCGGGTCAGACGACCGGTGACCGACCGCTCCCGCACCAAATGCTCGGCCGCCACGCGGCGCACGTCCTCGGCGGTGACTGCGGCGATCAGATCGGGCCAGCCTTCGATCTCGGCGACGGTATAGCCGTTCGCCAGGCCCGACCCGTAGCGGTTGGCGAGCGTGCGCTGGCTGTCCTGGGCGTAGATCCAATCGGTCTTGAAGACGCGCTTCACGCGGGCAAGCTCGGCCTCGGTCGGCCCGTCGGCGACGATTTCGGCGAGGACCGCGTCGATATCCGCTTCGACCCGGTCGAGCTCGATCCCCTCAACGGGCACGCCAAAGACGGTGAACGTGCCGTAGTCGCGCCGCTCGGCTGCGTACCATGCGCCGGCGCTGATCGCCGTCTTTCCTTCGAGCTCGAGCCGTTTCGAGAGCCTCGAGGAGACGCCGCTGCCGAGGATCCGCGAGAGCACCTCGAGCGCGGCCGCCTCGGCCGGATCGCCGGTGCCCCGCGACGGGGTCTTGTAGGAGCGCACCACATAAGGTTGCCGGACCCGCGGGTCGGACATCGCAAGACGCCGTTCCGCCAATTGCGGCGGATCCAGAGGACGGGCCTCGGGCGGGCGCCCCGACGGCTCGAGCGGCCCGTAGTGGATCTCGGCAAGGCGTTTGACCTCGCTCGGCTCCACATCGCCGGCGACCACCAGGATCGCATTGTCCGGGGCATAGTAACGCTCGTAAAAGGCGAAGGCGTCATCGAGATCGAGGGTCTCCATCTCGTGCCGCCAGCCGATCACCGGCACTCCGTAAGGGTGATTCAGATAGAGCGCCGCACTCAACTGCTCGGAAAAAAGGGCCTGCGGGCTGTTGTCCGTGCGCTGCGCGCGTTCCTCGAGGATCACATCCCGCTCGGTCGCCACGATCCGGTCGTTGAGAACAAGATCCCGCATCCGGTCGGCTTCCATTTCCATGACAATATCGAGCCGGTCGGCCGCGATCCGCTGGAAATAGGCCGTGTAGTCATATGAGGTGAAGGCGTTGTCCTGGCCGCCGTTCTCGGCGACGATTTTGGAGAACGCGCCTTCGGGGATCTCATCGGTACCCTTGAACATCAGGTGCTCTAGGAAATGGGCAATCCCCGACTGGCCATGGGGCTCGTCCGCGGCACCGACCGGGTACCAGACCATGTGGGTGACCACGGGCGCCCGGTGATCCTCGATCACGATGCCGCGAAGTCCATTCTCCAAGGTGAATTGGCTGACATCCGGGCTTGCGAGCGCCGGGACGGCCAGTCCTGGGACGCTCAGAAGCGCGGCGATGAGGGGAGCGCGCATGGGGTTCCGCCTATGATTGTTGAGTTCGTGCTTAGATAGGCGCGAACGCACCGCCCGGCCAGCGGGGCCGAGCCTGTCGGGGGGCGGCCCGGCTCAAAAGCTGAGGACGGTGGGCTCGGCCGGGCGCGGCTCGGCCGGGGTCGGGGCGCTTGCAGGCGGCTGCGACGGCTCTGGCGCCGGGGCCCGGTTCGCCGGAGCCGTTGGAGCGCTCGGCGCCGGCCGTTGCCGGGTTGCCGTCCGCGGGGCCGCGGCCTGGGGGTCCGGTTGAGGCGCCGGGTCCGACGTCGATTGGGACCGGATCTGCGGCGCCGTGAGCGCCCGTTGCGCTTCCGCGGCCGCATCGACGCTCGGATCGAAGCGGATGCGCGGTTCCGCCGGTTCTTCGGCCACCGGTGCGGTGCGTGCCGTGCGTGGCTCGGCCGGAAAAGCCGGTGTGGACGTGTTCGTCGGGATCCTGTTGTCGACGCCGCGGCGCAGGCTCCGCGTCGCATAGTAGGGGTCCGGATCCTCTGGCTCGGCCACCTCTTCAACGACAGCCACCGCGTCCGGGTCGTTCGGGGTCGCCACGCCCTGGGTCTGCAGCCGCTGGCTCTCCTGCACCGGATCGAGCACGGTCTCCGGATCGAATTCGGGCGAGCTGCCGGTCAGCAGATCGAGAAGGAGCGGTGGTTCGTAGGGGGCATTTTCCGAAAGCTCGATGTTCTCCCGGGCGATCTGGCTGCGGATTTCGCTCGACGCCTGGGCCGCGTCGGCGGCGTCGAGAAGCGCGCTCTCCCCGCGGCTGGCCGCTGTGCCCCGCGGAAGCGTCGCGGCGGACCTGCCTCCGGTCAGGGCGGCGATCGCCTCGGCCTGGGGATCGGGCTCGAGCGGCGAAGGCGCCCCGGGGGACGGCGTCGGCAGTGCGCCGGGCGAGGCGGCGATCACGTTGCCGGGCATCCGCAATTCGTCCCGCGCGATCACCTGAAATTCGTCGGGCGCGTTCCGTCGGGCGCTGAACTCCTCGAAGGGATCGCCGATCGTGTCACAGCCGGCGAGGGCGACGCCCATCAGCAGGATCGGGGCAGCGGTGAAACGGGGCATGGCGGTCCTCCTCGGACGGCACTCAGGCGGCCCGGCGGGACCGCTCTCGAACGACGCAAACCTGCCCCGAATGACCCGAAATCGCAATCCCCGGCCCGTCACGCTTTCCAGGCGATGAGCACAGCGCCCACGAAAATCGCGACATCGGCCACATTGAACGCAAAAGGGTTCACGATCCCGCAGCAGCTCATGTTCAGGAAATCCGCAACGGCGCCGTACTGGATCCGGTCCCAGGCATTTCCGAGGGCTCCGCCGATCACTGCGCCGGCGGCTCCCGCCAGAAAGGGCTGGCCGCGGCGGAGAACCCAGACGGCGAGCCCGATGCTGATCGCGACAGCGAGCGCCACCAGCGCCCAGCGGAGGTCCGCCTCCGACCCGATGCCGAAATTGATCCCGGTATTCCAGGCCATTACGAAATTCAGAAACGGAGGCACGACGTCGATCCGGCCGAGGTTCGGCAAATCGAGCCCGTCGATCACCCAGAGCTTGGTGGCCCGATCGACGACGAGGCAGATGAGCGCCGCCCAGACGAGCGCAAGTGCGGCGGTGTTCCGGGCAGTCGGAGCGGGTGTCTCGCCGGTCATGACCCGCCCGGCCCGATGATGCCCTTAGCGACCGGCGTGCGAGAAGAACGCAGTGCGCTCGGGCGCGGGCAGCCGCGACGCCCGAAGGGTGCAGTCGCGATAGAAAATCCGGGCCAGGCGATCTTCATAGGCGAACACCGCGAAATCCCGATGCTCGGGTCCGAGCGGGCCGGCTCCGCGATAGCCCGATTGGTCGAGCCGATCGAGAACCCACCGCATCTCGTCGCAGGTGAGCCCGGTCGGTTCGGGCAGAGCGCTTCGGATGCCCGCCTGGATCGGGACGGCGTCCGACCCTTCGGCGGACGCCATCGGTCCGACGGGCGCCGCGGTCGCCGCCACGACTGCCAGCCCGATTGCCCAAGATGTGATTGTGTTCAGTGCCATCGCCTACTTTGGCCTCCAATCGATACGCTACGCACACAGTTGTTAAACTAGTCGTGAAATTGGACGAAAATGCGGCGCCGAGTGGGATATTTACGCAATCCTTCGGGATCATCGGGACACCACGGCGTCGCACCGGCGGCACAAATCGGGACGAGACTGCTGTCCCACCTCGTCGGTCACCTTCCAGCAGCGGGCGCATTTATTGCCGGCGGCCCGCTCGAAGGCGACGCCGATGCTCGGATCGTCGGCGCGGAATGCCTTCGCGGGCGGCGTGTGTTCGGCAAGCGTCAGCTTTGAGGTGATGCAAAGCTCCGCCATATCGACGCTGCGCACGGCGGCCGCGATCTCCTCATTGCTCACATAGAGGACGGGCGCGGCCTCGAGCGAGGCGCCGATCACCTTCTCCCGGCGGGCGACCTCCAGCGCGCCGTTCACGACGCGCCGGGCCGACCGGATCCGCGCCCACCGCGCCGCCAGCGCATCGTCGCGCCAGGCGGCCGGGGTCTCGGGGAAATCCTCGAGATGCACCGAACCCGCATCTTCGCCGAACCGGGAGAGCCAGACCTCCTCCATGGTGAAAACCAAGACCGGCGCGAGCCAGGTCACCAGCCGATGGAAGAGTGCGTCCATCACCGTCCGGCAGGCCCGCCGTCGGAGGCTGTCGGCGGCATCGCAATAGAGCGCGTCTTTGCGGATATCGAAGTAAAAGGCCGAGAGATCCCCCGTCGCGAAGTTGAAGAGCGTCTGGAACACCGCCTGGAAATCGAAGGCGGCATAGCCTTCGCGGACCTGACCGTCGAGTTCGGCGAGGCGATGCAGCATTAGCCGTTCGAGCTCGGGCATCTCGGCCGGTGTAACCCGCTCGGCCTCGTCCCAACCCGACAACGCGCCGAGTAGAAACCGCAGCGTGTTCCGCAACCGCCGATAACTGTCGGCTGTGCCCTTCAGGATCTCCGGCCCGATCCGCTGGTCCGCGGTATAATCGGCTTGCGCAACCCAGAGCCTGAGGATGTCCGCCCCGTACTCCTTGATCACGTCCTCGGGCGCGATCGTGTTGCCCAGCGATTTGGACATCTTCTGCCCCTTTTCGTCGAGCGTGAACCCGTGGGTCACGACCGCCTTGTAGGGCGCCCGGCCGCGGGTGCCGCAGGCCTGGAGGAGCGACGAGTGGAACCAGCCCCGGTGCTGGTCGGTGCCTTCGAGATAGACGTCCGCCGGCCAGACGCCGTCGGCGCGGTCGCGGAGAACGAAGGCATGGGTGCTGCCGGAATCGAACCAGACATCGAGGATGTCGGTCACCTGCTCCCAGGTTTCCGCGTCACTCCGGCCCGCGAGGAACCGCTCGGCCGCGCCCTCGGCGAACCAGGCATCCGCGCCCTCTTGGCGGAACGCCTCGACGATGCGGGTGTTCACCGCCGCGTCTCGGAGGAGTTCGACCCCCGCCTCGGTCCGGCGCATGAAACAGGCGAGCGGCACGCCCCAGGCGCGCTGGCGCGAGAGCACCCAGTCCGGGCGGCTCTCCATCATCGAACGGAGCCGGTTCTGACCGGTTTTCGGCGTCCAGGCCACCAGCTCGTTGATCGAGGTGAGGGCACGGGCGCGGATCGTGTCGCCGTGCTCGCCGAGCCCGTCCTCTAGCGGCTTGTCGATGGCGGCGAACCATTGCGGGCGGTTCAGACGGATCACCGGCGCCTTCGAGCGCCAGGAATGGGCGTCGGAGATCGTTTGGCGACGGGTGGCGGCGAGCCGGCCGACCTCCTTCAGCTTTTCGATGACGGCCTTATTGGCGGTGCCTTCGGTGCCTTTCCGGCTGAGGATGTAGGTGCCGTGGAAAAAGGGCACGTGGTCGGCGAAGCCGCCCTCCTCGGTCACGTTGTGGGTGATCCGGTCGAGCATCCCCTTCTGGCGAAAGAGCTCGTAGTCGTCCTCGCCATGGCTGGGAGCGCAATGCACGAACCCCGAGCCGGTGTCGTCGGTGACGAAATCGCCGGCGAGGAGCGGCACGTCATAATCCCAGAAGGGATCGGCCTCGCGGAACGGATGGGCGCAGATGCGTCCGGACAACTCACGCGCGGAGACGTCGCGCACCCGCTTCCACTGCCCCTCGTTCAATCGGGCGCGGCCCAGGATGTCGGCGGCAAGCGCATCGGCCATGACCAGCGTCTCGTCGGTCCGGACCCAGTTCCCGTCGGGCGCATCCGTGATCTCATAAAGCCCATACGCGATGTCCGTCCCGAACGAGATCCCCTTGTTCGACGGGATCGTCCACGGCGTCGTCGTCCAGATCACCACCGACGCGCCAGCAAGGTCGCCGTCCGTGACCGGGAACTTTACGTAAATCGTGTCGACCTGGCGGTCTTGATACTCGACCTCGGCCTCCGCAAGGGCGGTCTTCTCCATGGGCGACCACATCACGGGCTTCGAGCCCTGATAGACGCTGCCGTTCATAACGAAGCGGTGAAATTCCGCGGCGATGGTCGCCTCCGCTTCGAAGGACATGGTGAGATAGGGGGTCTCCCAATCCCCGGTGACGCCCATCCGCTTGAACTCGTCGCGCTGAACGTCGATCCAGCCTTCGGCGAATTTGCGGCATTCCGCCCGGAGTTCGTTGACCGGGACGGCGTCCTTCGACTTGCCTTTCTTGCGATAGGCCTCCTCAATTTTCCACTCGATCGGGAGCCCGTGGCAGTCCCAGCCGGGGACGTAGCGACTGTCGTAGCCGCGCATCTGCGCCGAGCGGACGACGAAATCCTTCAGGATCTTGTTGAGCGCATGCCCGATATGGAGGTGCCCGTTCGCATAGGGCGGCCCGTCATGGAGGGCAAAGGGCGTGCGGCCGGCGGCGGTCTCGCGAAGGCGGGCATAGACGCCGATCCGGTCCCACCGGTCGAGCCAGCCCGGCTCGCGCTTCGGCAGGCCCGCGCGCATCGGAAAGTCCGTTTCGGGCAAAAAGAGGGTGTCTTTGTAGTCGACAGTCGTGTCGGGGGTGTCGGCGCACATGGGGCGGCCTCGCAGCTGTGGGGGTCGGGGGATCTCGGGCCGTGCGAAACCCGGCCCGCAGCCATCAGCCGCGGACCGGGCCCCTAATTCGACCGGCGATGCGATGCACCCAAACCATCGCGTCCGCTATAGCGGCGCGAAAGCGCTCGGTCCAGCGCCCTCGTCAGCCGCCCTCGCCGCCCTGCAGAACCGAGAGCCGGTCATCGACGAGATCGAGCAGTTCCTGTCCCGGAAGCCCGGCCTCGGCCATGTCTTCGAGCCAGGCCGTCCTGGCCGCCTCGGCGGTGCGGGCGATGATCGCGGCCTTGGTCTCGGGCTCGAGAGCGACGACGGGGACGCCGAAAAGCTCGAGCACCACGTTCCATTTGCCGATCAAATCCGCGTAGTTCAGGAGATAATAGTCGAGCGCCGGGGCGACGGCGGCGTCGAGCGCGGCCCGGTGAGCCTCCGGCAGCGCCTCGTAGGCGTCGATGTTCACGACGACCGGGCAGTTGACGCTGCCCGGGTTCAGGTTGGCGGTCCACCACTCCGCGAGCGCGATCGTGTTAAAGGCGAAATGGGCGTGCTGCGCGAAGGCGACCGCGTCGAGGGCGCCGCTTTCGAGGGCTGCGTAGGTCTCCGTCGCGGTCAGCGACCGTGTCTCCGAGCCAAGTTCGCCGAGGGCCCGGCCGATGCCGCCCGTGGCGCGGATCGTCTTGCCGTCGAACCAGTCGAGACCGTCGGGGCGCGGCCCGACACCGACGAGGTTATACTGCGGCAGCGGCGTCGGCATCAGCAGCTTTGCGTTCCACTGTTGCATCTCGCGGACCGCCGCGGGGTGGGCATACACGCTTTCACTGATGGCGCGTTCTTCCTCGAGCGTCGCCGTGCCGATGAACGGCAATTCGAGAACGGTGATCGCGCGGTTTTTCTCCGGGTGATAGCCCGCACAGAATTGCGCCATTTCGAAGCGCCCGTCGGCGATGCCGGCGAGGTTCTCGCGGCTCGGCGCCAAGCCGCCGTAAAAGAGTTCGATCCGGAACTCTCCGCGGGTTCGCTGGGAGACGAGCCGGGCGAGATGCTCCACATGCTCGGTAAAAGCGCGGCGCTTGCCCCAGAGCGAGACGCGCCATTCCGTCGCGTCGGCGATCGTCGGGGTGGCGAGCAGCGCGAACGCGCCCGCCCACAGGACCGGTATTCTCATGCCTCGCTCCCTGTCGATTTCTCGAAATAGAGATTACACCGATTGCGAGACGAAAACGAGCATTCTCGCCTTCGCACAGCGGGCAGATCGAGGAAAGCGCCCGCCCCCCGCGGGGACCCTGTCGGGCGGTCGTGCGGTCGGACCCAGGCGAGGCGGTCGCCTGCGCCTGACCCGCCCGGCATCCATCTGATCAGGCCTCGGCGGCCTCGGTCTCGCCCTCGGCTTCGTCCTCGTCATCGCCGCCGCCTACGCCCTTCGGCGCGGCGATATTGGCGATCATGAAGTCGCGATCGGTGATCATCGGCCGCGTGCCCTGGGGCAAATTGATGTTCGAGATCTTGACCGTGTCGCCGATCTTCAGCCCCGCCAGATCCGCGGTGACGTGATCCGGGATGCTCGACGCGTTGACCTTGAGTTCGACTTCGGGACGCACCACGGTCAGAATGCCGCCGCGCTTGAGGCCGGGGCTCTCCTCATGGTTCACAAATTCGACCGGAATGAACAGGTTGATCCGCGAGCGCTCGGAGAGGCGCAGAAAATCCACATGGGTGGGCAGATCACGGCGGATGTCGCGCTGGACACTCCGGCAGATCACCGTGTTGTCCTGCCCGTCGATCTTGAGATTGATCAACTTTGACAGGAATTTCCCTGCCTTCACCTCTTTGTAGAGTTCGTTGTACTTTACATTGATCGAGACGGGATCTTTGCCCCCGCCATAAACGACGCCCGGAACGAGGTTCCGTTCGCGCGCACGACGGGCAGCCCCTTTGCCCGTCTCGGTGCGCAGCGTGGCGTCGAGATCCGACATCTTCGCCATGACTTTTGCTCCTTTGACAACTGCCGCGGAGATCCTCCAGGGGTGTAAGCACCGCGGGAGCGTGGCCGGTACACCATTGCATCCGGGCTGCCAAGTGCCGTCGTCACAGACGGCAGGGCCCGGACCCGCGCGCGAGAACCGCAGGGGCGCGGAGTTGCCGGCCGACCGCGCCGCCGCTAGCGTCAACCGCATGGAGAACGCATCTTCCCCCGCCCGCCCGCACGTGGCGCTGATGATCACCTGCCTCGTGGACATGATCCGTCCGACCGTCGGGTTCGCCTCGGTGAAACTGCTCGAGGAGGCCGGCTGCACCGTTCATGTCCCGCGGCAAAGCTGCTGCGGCCAGCCCAACTGGAATTCGGGCGACCGCGCCGGCGCCGCCGATCAGGCGCGGGCGATGATCCGGGCCTTTCAGGGCTTCGATCATGTGGTGGTGCCGTCGGGCTCTTGCGCGGCGACGGTGGTCAAGGATTACCCGGAGATCCTGAAGGGCGATCCGATGGAAGACGATGCCCGCGCCTTGGCCGCGCGGACCCATGAAATCACGAGCTTTCTGACCGATGTTTTGGGCGTCGAGCGGGTCGCGGCCGCGTTCCCCGCCCGCGTGACCTATCACGACAGCTGTTCGGGGCTCCGCGCGCTCGGCGTCAAGTCCCAACCCCGGCGCCTCCTCGGCACGGTCGAGGGGCTCGCGCTCGAAGAAATGGCCGACGCGGAGGTCTGCTGCGGCTTCGGCGGCACGTTCTGCGTGAAATACCCCGACATTTCCAACAAGATGGCCGGGAACAAGACCGCTGCGATCGCCGAGACCGGCGCCGATCTGGTGCTCGCCGGCGATCTCGGCTGCCTGATGAACATGGCCGGCAAGCTCAGCCGCGAGGGGCGGCCCGTGCATGCGCGTCATGTCGGCGAAGTGCTCGCGGGCGACACCCGCAGCCCCGCGATCGGAGAGGCCGAATGACCGTCCATCAACCGACGACCCCGCGTTTTAAGGAAAACGCCCGCGCGGCGCTCGCCAACCGCAACTTGCAGTCGGCGATGTCCGGCGGCGCCGGCGGCTTTGTCAAGAAACGTGCCGCCGCTCGCGCAGCGATGCCCGAATTCGACGCGATCCGTGATGCCGCCCGCGACCTCAAGAACCACGTGCTCGCCCATCTCGACCATTATCTCGAACGCTATGAGGCGCAGGTTGCCGCCTCGGGCGGGCAGGTCCACTGGGCCGAGACGGCGGAGGACGCCCGGGCGATCGTCCTCGAGATCTGCCGGAAGGCCGGCGCGAGCCGGGTGAACAAAGGCAAGTCGATGATCTCGGAGGAATGCGGGATCAACGATCACCTGGCCGCGCACGGCATTCACCCGCATGAGACGGATCTGGGCGAATACATCATCCAGCTCCGCGGCGAGATCCCGTCGCACATCATCGCGCCGGCGGTGCATGTGACCGTGCCCGAGGTCGAGGCCGAATTTCGCAAGGCGCACACCCACCTGCCGGAGGGCCGCTCGCTGTCCGAACTTTCCGGGCTCCTGGCGGAGGCGCGCGGCGTGCTCCGCGAGAAGTATTTCAGCGCAGAGGTCGGCATTACCGGCGCGAACATGCTCATCGCCGAGACCGGCCAGTCGATCATCGTGACGAACGAAGGCAATGGCGACTTGTCCCAGTCGATCCCGCGGGTCCATGTGGTCATGGCATCGATCGAGAAGATCGTGCCGGATCTGGAGAGCGCTTCGACGATCCTGCGGGTGCTTGCGCGGTCGGCGACGGGGCAGGAGAGCTCGGTCTACACGACTTTCTCGAGGGGGCCGCGGCGGGCCGATGATCCGGACGGGCCCGAAGAATTCCACGTGGTGCTTCTCGACAACGGGCGCACGGGAATGCTCGGCACTGAGTTCGCGGACATGCTCCGCTGTATCCGTTGCGGCGCCTGCATGAACCATTGCCCGGTTTATGGCGCGGTCGGCGGACATGCCTATGGCTGGGTCTATCCGGGGCCGATGGGGGCGGTGCTGACGCCGTCTCTCATCGGCGTGAAGGAGGGCGGTCAGCTGCCGAACGCTTCCACCTTCTGCGGGCGCTGCGAGGCCGTCTGCCCAATGCGGATCCCGTTGCCGCGGATGATGCGGGCCTATCGCGCGCAGGAGTTTGAGAAAGGGCTGACGCCCGCCGCAGCGCGCTACGGGCTCGGCGTCTGGCGGCGGGTGGCGCGGTCTCCGCGGCTTTACGCGGTGGTTTCTCGGTTTGCGAATTTCGGTTTGAAACTGCTTGGATGGGGGCGCCCGCGGCTTCGCTGGATGCCCCTCGGTTCGGGCTGGACCGGCGAGCGGGATTTCCCGGTCCCCCCGGTCGGCGGCACATTCCAGAGCCAGTGGAGGGGCCCCCGGTGACCGCCCGGGAGCGGATCCTCGGCCGCATCCGGCACACGACAAGCGGCGCGCCTGGCCCCGTGCCAGCGGCACCGGTGCCCGCGCAGGCCCGCGCCGAGGGCACGGCCCGCCTCGCGCAGTTCGTTCAGAAGGCGAAGGCCGTCGATGCAACCGTCAGCCGGATCGCCGGACCCGATGCGCTGCCGGCCGCCCTCGCCGACGAACTTCGCAGCCGCAATCTCCCGGCTGCAATCCGCACCGGCACCGACCCGCTTTTCGACCGGGACTGGGGCGGGATCGAGCGGACGACCGGCCCCGGCCGCCTCGTCGAGCCGGCAACACTCTCCCGCGCACCGCTCGCCTCGGCCGAGACCGGCACGCTGCTCCTCGCATCGGGGCCCGAGAACCCGGTCACGCTCACCTTCCTTGGCGAGACGCATTTTGTCTATCTCGCGGCCGAGGACGTCACGGCGGGCTATGAGGAGATGTGGGCCCGTTGGCGGGCGCTCGGTCAGGACCCGCGGACGGTAAACTTGGTCACGGGCCCCTCGCGCTCGGCCGATATCGGGCAAACGCTGCAATTGGGGGCACACGGCCCCGTGGCGCTGCACATCTTCCTCGCCGGCTAGTCTCTGAGACGGCCGTCGGACACCGCGTATCGGCGGTTGGGGCAGCCCTGCAGCGGTGCCGGGTCGCGGGCCCTACACCGGGCGGATCGGGGGTCGCACGCCGTCAGTTTCGTGATATCTAACCTCGCAACCGTACGAGGAGACCCCGTGGCGGACGATCCGAACATCGACGTGTTTCGCGCGCACAACCACGCGGCGTGCCGAACCGCCGCCCTCGAGGCGATGCGCGCGGCCTGCCGGGCACGGGGGTTGCGGCTGACCGGGCTCCGTCTCCGGGTGATGGAAATCCTCCTGGAAAGCCATCGTGCGCTCGGTGCCTACGACGTGCTTCGCCGTCTCACCTCGGAAGGGGCGCAGCCGCAGCCGCCGGTCGCTTACCGGGCGCTCGATTTCCTCGTGAAGAACGGTTTTGCCCACCGGATCGAGCGGTTGAATGCCTATGTGGCCTGCGCCTGTCCCGAGGAAGGCTATGGCACCGACAGCAACGAGCCCGGTCACGATGCCTCTTTCTTGATCTGCCGGGAGTGCGGCGCGGTGGCTGAGATGCCCGTGGGCGATATCGGCGAGCCGCTTCGGGCGGCCGCGGTGCGCACCGGCTTCGTGCCGGAGACCACGATCGTCGAGGTCATCGGCCGCTGCGGCGCCTGCCAGGAAGGGTCCGCGTCGCATCCGGCCGCCTAGGGGTGGCCCAGGGTCCGAAACTGTGCTGGTCCGCCTATCTATCGGACGATCCGGGAGTATTTCGCGCCCTCCAGGCTCGCCCCGACCAGGAGGCCCGATCCGGCAAAGACGAGCGCCACGATGGGCTTGCGAAACTCCGTCGAGGTCAGTCCGATATTGGCGGTGGTGTCCGGAAAGGTCGCCTCGGCATCGGCGCCGATTTCCCACCCGTCCGATGTCCGGAAGCGCTCTAGCGATCGATCGGTCAGGAAGAAGAGGACGTGGCTCGTCTCCTGCACACCGGCCTGCAGCCCGAGCGATACGCCGGCAACCGAATAATAGCCGGCCGTTTCCTGGAAGCCGTCCTCCGCAAGCCTCAGCGCCCCTTCGCCATAGGTTCCGCCCAACAGGAAACCGCCCTTCACCACCGCCGGCATCACCAACAGGCCGACAGCCCGGTCGCGCAGCTCCGCTGCTCCCGGGACGTCGCGATAAAGCCGCTGGAGCGCCAACTCGACACGGGCCTCGATGACCTCCCGCTCAGCGCCGAGCGCCGGTTTTGCCAGTGTTGCCAATGCTATGGCGCTTGAGAGAAAATCGCGTCTCCGCAGTCGCATCGGGTCTCTCCTGTTTCTCGGATCGGTTGCGGCTAAATCGTGGTCGGCAAGGAACCGTACAAGGGAGTGTCGCATGCGCGCCGTGGAACTCGATCCGTCGATCAACGTGTTAGGTGAGTTGCTCGAGCCCTGCAGCCACGATCCGGTCACTGGCTTCTTCCGCAACGGCTGTTGCGACACGAATGCGATGGATCGCGGAAGCCATACGGTCTGCGCGGTGATGACCGAGGATTTTCTCAGCTTTTCGAAGAGCATGGGGAACGATCTCTCGACCCCGCGGCCCGAGTTCGGGTTCGCAGGCCTGACCGCTGGCAGCCAATGGTGTCTCTGTGCGGCCCGCTTTCTGGAGGCGCATGAACATGGTCGGGCGCCGCGGGTCAAACTGACGGCCACCCATCGGCGGGCGCTCGATATCGTGCCGCTCGACGTCCTCCGTCGCTACGCATTGGAAAGGGCCTGAGCCCAGCACCCTGCCGAGCGATGTAGAGTTCTATCGTCCGATCGGTAGAATCAAGCGTGCCTGGTGGTCGATAGACGCCTATTGATCGATCGCTTCGCCGTCTCGCCGCACGAACCCGGCCAGTATCCGTCCGTCGCCATCGAGGAGCGCCATCGCGTCTTCGCTCGCCGCCCAGTATCGCGCGGCCCAGATGGCGCCGACGAAGCGTCGCTCGATCGCTTCCATCCGCCCCGGGCAGGCCTTGCGCGTAAGTGCAAGGGGGCTGAAGTGAATTTCGTCGTTTTCCGCTGTTCCGAAGGGCGCTTCGAAGCGGTTGCACCCGGCGAACCCGCCGGCGCGGCCTTGGACAAAGCCGATCCAAGGCGCCTCGATCAAGCTCGGCGGCTCGGCCTGCAGGTGCGCGACGGTCCAAACACTGTCGAGCAGTCCCTCCCGGATTGCGGGCTCCTGGCGGCCTTCGCTCAAGGTCTCGGCGGGCACCCAGCCGATTGCGGTGCCGGCGGCAATCAGGCACCAGCGGTCGCCGTCGGTCTCGCGGCAGCGGAACTGCGTGACGCTGTCGCCGACCGAGAGGGTCGCCAGCGATGGGGCGGCCTCAGTCGGGCCTGCCCGCAGCTCCCTATCTTCTGTCAGGTCGAAACCCGGCGCCGCGCCTATTCCAACCAGTAGATAGAATAGCGAGGCGAGCGAAACGGCGCGGATCGGCATGAAGGGGCCTCCTTGGATCGAGCGGGCAGGAATACGAAAAGCCCCAGTGGTTTAACACAAAGGCGCAGGTCCGCGAGCCCCATGCGCCGTATTCAGCCGCGATTAACCTTCGCGGGGTAGATCACGGTTATGCGGGCGAGAGAAAGAAGGGACGCGATCTGGTGGCGGGGCGGTGTCGAATATGTGGTCGTCCTTCTCTGGATGCTTGGCGTCCCGCCTCTCCGCCGACGACATATCAGGCTAACGGGTCAATGTCCGGGCGACCGCGTCCTTCCAACCGAGATATTTGCGCTCCCGCAGCTCGCCCTCCATAGACGGCTCAAATCGGCGATCTACCGCCCATGCGGCGGCAAAACCGTCTTGATCCGGATACACCCCAGCCGCAGATCCGGCGAGCCATGCGGCCCCGAGCGCGGTGGTCTCAAGGACGTTCGGCCGGTCGACAGGCGCGCCCAGGATGTCGGCGAGAAACTGCATCGACCAATCCGACGCAGTCATCCCCCCATCGACACGGAGTACCGTCTCCCCCATCGGTCCCAGATCCCGGTGCATCGCCTCGAGCAGATCGCGGGTCTGATAACCAACGCTCTCGAGCGCCGCCCGCGCAAACTCCGCTGGCCCTGTATTCCGTGTGAGCCCGAAGTTCGCGCCCCGGCAGTCCGCGTCCCAATAAGGCGCGCCGAGGCCGACAAAAGCTGGCACCAGATAGACGGCCGCCTCGGGGTCGCTGCTTTTGGCAAGTGGTTCGGTCTCGGGCGCGTCGCGGATGATCTTGAGGCCATCGCGCAGCCATTGGACCACGGCACCGGCAACGAAGATCGAGCCTTCGAGCGCATAGGTCGTGCGGCCGCCGAGCCGATAGGCGATGGTGGTGAGCAACCGGTTTTCGGACGCGATCGGACGGTCGCCGGTGTTCACCACCGCGAAACATCCTGTGCCATAGGTCGATTTGATCATCCCCGGACGGAAACAGGCTTGGCCAACGGTGGCGGCCTGTTGGTCGCCGGCGACCCCTCGGATCTCGATCGCGCCGCCGAACAAATCCGCCCGCGCTGTCCCGAAACTGCCGGCGCTGTCGCGCACTTCGGGCAGCATCGCCTCCGGCACACCGAGAAGCGCGCAAATCTCCGGGTCCCAACGGTTCGCGCGAATGTCGAAGAGAAGCGTGCGCGCCGCATTGGTCGCGTCCGTCACATGGACCGCTCCTGCCGTGAGCCGCCAAATCAGCCAACTGTCGACGGTCCCGAACGCGAGCTCGCCCGCCTCGGCCCGACGTCGCGCGCCGTTCACCCGATCGAGGATCCAGCCGATTTTCGTTCCGGAGAAATACGGGTCACAGAGCAGCCCGGTCCGCTGCGAGATCAGCGTTTCGTGGCCCTGGTCGCGAAGTCGCGCGGCGCGTTCTGCGGTGCGGCGATCCTGCCAGACGATCGCGGGATGGATTGCGCGGCCTGTGGTGCGATCCCAGACGAGTGTGGTTTCGCGTTGGTTCGTGACCCCGATGGCTGCCACGTCCCCGGCGCGCAAGCCCGCGCGTTCGAGTGCCGCACGGCAGGTGGCGACCGTTGTCGCCCAAAGATCCTCCGGATCGTGCTCGACCCAGCCCGATTGAGGAAAATACTGCGGAAACTCTTGCTGTGCGACGGCGACGACGCGAAAGGCGCCGTCGAAGACCATGGCTCTGGTCGAGGTTGTCCCCTGGTCGATGGCGAGCACGTGGCCCGCCCTGCCTGTCGGTGTCGTCATATCTCCCTCCCCTTACCGTTTTTTCGCATCGAACCGCGGTCGGGGGGCGTTGGCAAGGGGACCAGGCGTCGGCTGCGCTCACTCGGCCGCGGCTCGGGCGCTCGATGGACCGTCCTCGGCGAGGAAACGCCGGAGCCGTGCTGTTTCCTCAGCGGTTACGCGGAGGCCGAGTTTCGATCGGCGCCAAAGGATATCCTCGGCCGTTCGCGCCCAAAGCCGGTCGCGCATCCAACGAACCTCCCGCGCGGTCAGACCGGCGCCGAATTCAGGACCGAGATCGGCTTCCGAGGTCGCTCCGTCCAGCATCAACCGCGCCTCGGTGCCATAGGCGCGCACCAAGCGCCGGGCCCGCCGCACGCCAAGATAGGGGTGTTCGGCCGACAAATCGGCGACAAGCGCCGCGACCCCGTCATGGGGAAAGTCGCCGCCCGGCAGCGCCGCGCGCGCGGTCCATCCGCCACCCATGGCCGGATACCATGGCCGCAGCTTTTCGAGCGCGGCTTCGGCAAGCTTTCGAAATGTCGTGATTTTCCCGCCGAAGACATTGAGAAGCGGCGCCTGTCCGTCCGCATCCTCGGCCGTCAAAACGTAATCCCGAGTGGCCTTCGACGCAGAGGACTGTCCGTCGTCATAGAGCGGCCGTACCCCCGCATAGCGCCAAACGATGCGGTCGGCCGTGACCGGTTCAGCGAAATACTCGGACGCGGCGCGGCACAGATACTCCGCTTCCTCGTCCGTACAGCGAATGTCGTCCAGGTCCTTATGCTCGACATCCGTCGTGCCGATGAGGGTGAAGTCCTCTTCATAAGGGATCGCGAATACGATCCTCTGGTCGGAGTTTTGAAAAATATAGGCGCGATCATGGTCGGTCAGCCGCGGCACCACAAGATGACTGCCGCGGACGAGGCGAATGCGTGCGGCGGTATTTTGGCGAAGCGCGCCACGGATCACGTCTTCGACCCATGGGCCGCCCGCATTGACGAGCCCGCGGGCTCGCCGGGCCTCGGTCGCGCCGGTCTCGACATCCCGATAGGTCAGATGCCAAAGGCCGTCACGCCGCTCGGCGGTCTCCAGCCGAGTGCGGGTGCGGATCTCGGCGCCCCGGTCGGCCGCGTCGCGGGCATTGAGTGCAACGAGCATCGAGTCCTCGACCCAACAATCCGAGTACTCGAACGCCTTGGTGAAATCCGGCTTAAGCGCCCGGCCCACCGGATCGCTGCGCAAATCCACGGTCCGCGTTCCAGGCAGGATTTTCCGTCCGCCCAGATGATCGTAGAGAAAAAGACCGAGGCGCAGCAGCCAGGCGGGGCGCAATCCCCGATGATGCGGCAGCACGAAGCGCATGGGCCAAGATATATGCGGCATGGCTCGGAGCAGGACTTCGCGTTCGACGAGGCTCTGGCGGACCAACCGGAACTCGTAGTGTTCGAGATAACGGAGCCCGCCGTGGAACAATTTTGTCGAGGACGACGAGGTCGCCTGTGCGAGGTCGCCTTGTTCGCAAAGCGTGACGCTCAGGCCGCGGCCGACGGCATCCCGGGCGATCCCGCAGCCGTTTACGCCACCACCGACGATGGCGAGGTCGAAGATCTCGCTGGTCATATTGGCTCCTCCTTTGCGCACAGTCCTTACCATATCGCTTGCACCGGCTCGATCAGAACCGTGTTCGGCGAATCCGACGGGCAGAGCCCCGAAAACGCGCGCGTTTTTCCGAGGTGCGGAAGTTTCAGTCTTCTCTTGCCACGAAGCCTCCACCCGCGGGCCCCGCCGAAGGCTGCCGGCCGCTCGCGCCTGCGGCCGGTGAAAAGCGTTGACCACCGGGTCCGATGGTGGTGTCTTTGCGCCGAGGTTGGTCGGGAGAGCCAGCCCAGATCAGGGAGGATCGGATGATCAGAAGCCTTTGGGTCGCGTCTGCGCTCGCGCTCGTTCTGGCCGCGCCGGCCGCTGCGGATATCGGCGCGGCAGAGCGTTGGATCGACGACGAATTTCAGCCCTCCGCGCTCAGCCGCGAGGAGCAGCTCGCGGAGATGGAGTGGTTCATCGAGGCCGCTGAGCCGTTCGCCGGGATGGAGATCAACGTCCTCTCCGAAACGATCCCGACGCACAGCTACGAGGCCGAGACCCTGACCCGGGCGTTCGAGGAGATCACCGGCATCCGGGTGAACCACCAGCTGCTCGGCGAGGGCGAGGTGGTGCAGGCTGTCCAAACCCAGCTTCAGACCGGCCGGAACCTCTACGACGCCTATGTGAACGACAGCGACCTGATCGGTACCCATGCGCGGCTCGGGCTTGCGCAGAACCTGACCGACTGGATGGCAGGCGAGGGCGCGGAGGTTACCAACCCGGGTCTCGACCTCGACGATTTCATGGGAATTTCCTTCACCACCGGGCCCGATGGGAAACTCTATCAGTTGCCCGACCAGCAATTCGCCAATCTCTACTGGTTCCGCAAAGACTGGTTCGACCGAGAGGACTTTCAGGAGCAGTTCCGCGAGATCTATGGTTACGATCTCGGCGTGCCGGTCAACTGGTCGGCTTATGAGGATATCGCCGAGTTTTTCTCGGAACATGTGCGCGAGATCGACGGCGTACGGATCTACGGCCATATGGATTACGGCAAGCGTGCGCCCGATCTCGGCTGGCGAATGACCGATGCCTGGCTCTCGATGGCGGGCGCAGGCTCGACCGGGCGGCCGAACGGCGTGCCGGTGGACGAGTGGGGCATCCGGATGCCCGAGGGCAGCTGTAACCCGGTCGGCGCGTCGGTGACGCGCGGCGGCGCGGCGAACGGGCCGGCGGCGGTTTACGCGATCCGCAAATGGGACGAGTGGCTTCGGAAATACGCGCCGCCCGCGGCCGCGAACTATGACTTCTACCAGTCCTTGCCGGCGCTCTCGCAGGGCAACGTGGCGCAGCAGATCTTTTGGTATACGGCCTTTACCCAGTCGATGGTCGCGCCCCAGTCCGACGGCAACAACACTGTGGATGCGGAGGGCAACCCGCTCTGGCGGATGGCGCCGTCGCCCCACGGCCCCTACTGGGAAGAAGGCCAGAAGCTCGGCTATCAGGATGCGGGTTCATGGACACTGTTCACGTCGACCCCCGTCGAGCGGCGTAAAGCGGCTTGGCTCTATGCGCAATTCGTGACGTCGAAAACCGTCGATGTCCGCAAGAGCCATGTGGGTCTGACCTTCATCCGTGACAGTACCGTTCGGCACGAGAGCTTTACCGAACGCGCGCCCAAGCTCGGCGGTCTGGTCGAGTTCTATCGCTCGCCGGACCGGGTGCTGTGGTCCCCGACCGGCATCAATGTGCCCGACTACCCCAAGCTCGCCCAGATCTGGTGGCAGCAGATCGGCGACGTGAATTCGGGCGCGTTTACGCCGCAGGAAGCGATGGACCGGCTCGCACAGGAAATGGACACGGTGATGGCGCGGATGCAGGCGGCGGACGAGCAGGCCGGCGTCTACAACGGGTGCGGTCCGCGCCTCAACGAGCCCCGCGAGGCGGAGTACTGGCTCTCGCAGCCCGGCTCGCCAAAGCCCAAACTCGACAACGAGAAGCCGCAGGGCGAGACGGTCGCTTATGAGGACCTGATCAAGCGCTGGCAGGACGCGAACTGAGGTCGACCGGGCGGGGCGCGCCTGCCCCGCCTCCCGACCGCCGAGCGAAACCGTCCCCGAAGACCGGCTGGCTGTGCCATACTGGCTGTGTTCTTGCCATCGCATCCTCGGCGCTGTTCGCTCATGAAAGGTTACACATGTCCATCTCTGCCGCTCTCCTCCGTCCGGCCGCCGCGGTTGCGCTTGTCGTCGGCCTCGCGCTTCCTGCTGCCGGGCAAGTCAATGTGAACGAGCTTGCCGGCGGGTTCGACCTGCCTGAGTCCACCGTCGCCGCAGTCCCCGAGGGCGGGGTCGAGAACGCCGACGCGTGGTACAAGATCAACAACGCCGCGGTGAACGCCTATTCGAGGCTCGTGCTTCGGGGCGGCCAGGCGGTGCAGGCGGCGGAGATGGTCGTCTATGTGGACGATATTCGCTGGTCTTCGGGCAATACGAACGTCCAGTCGCCGCAGGGCACCGGCCAACGGGCGGGGCAGGGGTATCTGTTCCCGGACGTGCCGCGCTATGCCATCGTCGTCTGGCAGCCCGACACCAAGATCGCGTATTCGATCAACTCGACGGACCGCAACCGGCCGAACCTGATGACCTTCCGCACGGGCTACCCGATCCAGGTGCTCGTGAACGACGGCGGCAAACGGGACGCCTACGCCAACAATTCGGGCGCTTTCGACTTTTGGTTCAAAGTCCGGGCGCGCTGAGGGACGGGGCAGGCGCCCCCGTCGAAGGGAGACGATGACGCTCGAGCTCAGCCAAGTGAGCCTGCAGGTGGGGGCGGAGACGCATATCCACCCCACCGATCTCACGATCGAGCGCGGGGGCTTCAATTGCCTGCTCGGCGTGACCCGGGCGGGCAAGACGACGCTGATGCATCTGATGGCCGGGCTCGAGCGGCCGACCGGAGGCCGCGTGCGCTTCGACGGGCGTGACGTGACCGGGGTCTCCGTGCGCCGCCGGCGGGTCGCGATGGTCCACCAACAATTCATCAATTACCCGTCGATGTCGGTCTATGAGAATATCGCGTCGCCGCTGCGCGTGGCGGGCATGGCGCGCGCGGCCCTCGATGCACGCGTGCGCGAGACCGCCGAGCTCTTGCGGTTGACCCCGATGCTCGAGCGCCGGCCGTCCGAGCTCTCAGGCGGGCAGCAGCAGCGCACGGCGCTCGCCCGCGCGCTCGTCAAGGACGCGGATCTCGTCCTACTCGACGAGCCGCTCGCAAACCTCGATTTCAAGCTGCGGGAAGAGCTGCGCGAGGAATTGCCGCGTCTCTTCGCGGACCGCGGCGCGGTGGTGGTCTATGCGACGACCGAACCGACCGAGGCGCTGTTGCTCGGCGGGCATACGGCGACGCTTCACGAGGGGCGGGTGACCGGGTTCGGCCCGACGAGTGCGCTTTACCGCGATCCCCGCGATCTGACGACGGCGCGGGTCTTCTCCGAGCCGCCGATGAACGCGGCTGGGGTCGAGAAACGGGGCGGCGAGATCCGGTTGCCGACCGGCGGGGCGGCGGTGACATGGACCGCGCCCGACAGGATTTCGAGCCTCGCCGATGGGGCCTACACGGTGGGCATTCGGCCCCATGCGGTCCATCCGGTCGCCCGCGAGGGCACCGTCGCTGTCACCGGCCGGGTTCTCGTGACCGAGCTCTCGGGCTCGGAGACTGTCGCGCATTTCGAGGTGGCCGACACCACCTGGGTCAGCCTCAGCCACGGCATCCACCCGGCCGAAGTCGGCGAGACGGCGACCTTCTGGCTCGAGCCCAGCGCATGCCTCTATTTCGACGCTGACGGCCGACGGGTGGGCGCCTGATGGCCACGATCACGCTTGACGGCCTCCGCCACTCCTATGTGCCGCGCGCGCGGCGCACCGGGGCCCCCGGCGATTGGGCGCTTCAATCGCTCGATCTCGAATGGCAGGACGGTGGCGCCTATGCGCTCCTCGGGCCGTCGGGATGCGGAAAGACCACGCTCCTGAACCTGATTTCGGGGCTCTTGCGCCCGACTGAGGGGCGGATCCGCTTCGACGGCGACGATGTCACCCGCCGCGGCCCCGACCGGCGGAACATCGCCCAGGTCTTCCAGTTCCCGGTGATCTACGACACCATGACCGTGGCGGAGAACCTGGCCTTCCCGCTCCGCAACCGCCGGGTGCCGGCGGCGAAGATCGCCGCCCGGGTCGCCGAGATCGCCGAGATGCTCGAACTCGCGCCGATGCTCGACACGCGCGCGGCCGGGCTCTCGGCCGACGAGAAGCAGAAGATTTCCCTCGGCCGCGGCCTCGTGCGCGAAGACGTCGCCGCGATCCTCTTCGACGAGCCGCTCACGGTAATCGATCCGCATCTGAAATGGCAGCTCCGGTCCAAGCTCAAGGAGTTGCACCAGAAAGTTGGCGCGACGATGATCTATGTGACCCATGACCAGACCGAGGCGCTCACCTTCGCCGACCGCGTCGTTGTCATGTCGGCCGGCGAAGTCGTCCAGACCGGCACGCCCATCGAGCTTTTCGAGCGGCCGATGCACACCTTTGTCGGGCATTTCATCGGCTCGCCGGGGATGAATTTACTGCCCGCGTCGATCGCCACCGGGCGCACCTTGATTGCGCCCGCCGACGGCGCCGAGGCCGTCCCCGTCGAGACCGCGAACGCGCGCCCCGGCGCTGGCAATGCCCGGCTCGAGATCGGCGTGCGTCCGGAATTCGTCCGCCTCGATCCCGAGGGACATCCGGCCGCCCTCGTCAAAATCGCCGATGCCGGGCGCTTTCGGGTGGTCACGCTCCGCCTCGCCGGCCATCCGATCGCGCTTCTCGCGCCCGAACATGCCGAGATCCCGGCCGAGCCGCGCGTCCGCCTCGACCCGGCGCGCACCTATCTCTATGCCGATGGCCGCTTGGCCGGGGAGGAGGCCTGATGTCGGCCCGTATTCAGAACAATGCCGCCTGGTGGATGGTCCTGCCGGTGCTCATCCTTGTGGCCTTCAACGCGCTCGTGCCGCTGATGACCGTCGTCAATTACTCGGTGCAGGAGACATTCGGGAACAACGTCTTTCTCTGGTCGGGCGTGCAATGGTACGAGCAGATCCTGAATTCTGAGCGCTTTCACGCGGCCCTCGGCCGGCAACTGCTCTTTACCGGGATCATCCTGCTCATCGAAATCCCCCTCGGGGTGGCGATCGCGCTCTGCATGCCGCGCTCGGGGCCGTTCGTGCCCGTCTGTCTCGTCCTGATGGCGCTGCCGCTCCTCATCCCGTGGAACGTGGTCGGGGCCATGTGGAATATCCTCGCGCTGCCTGATATCGGGCTTTTGGGTGCGACGCTGAACGGGGCGGGGATCGATTACAACTTTACGCAAGACCCCTGGGACGCGTGGGCGACCATCGTCGCGATGGATGTCTGGCACTGGACCTCGCTGGTGGTGCTTTTGGCCTATGCGGGGCTGGTGGCGATCCCGGACGCCTATTATCAGGCCGCGCGCATCGACGGGGCGAGCCGGCTCGCGATCTTCCGCCATATCGAACTGCCGAAGATGAGCCAGGTGCTGACCATCGCGGTCCTGCTGCGCTTCATGGACAGCTTTATGATCTATACCGAAGTCTCGGTGCTGACCGGCGGCGGACCGGGGAATTCGACGACCTTCCTGTCGATCGATCTGGTCAAGATCGCCCTCGGACAATTCGACCTCGGGCCCGCAGCCGCGATGAGTCTCATCTACTTCTTGATGACGCTTCTGGTCTCCTGGCTATTCTATACGCTGATGACCCGGGGTGACCGCGCATGAGGTATGTCGCCTGGCTTGTGCTGACCATTTATATCATGTTTCTGATGGTGCCAATCTACTGGCTCGTCGCCATGTCCTTCAAGACCACGAACGAGATCCTCGGCGGGTTCACGCCATTCCCACAGCAATTCACCCTCGAGAATTATGCGGTCATCTTTAGCGACCCCACCTGGTACTGGGGATACATCAACTCGTTGATCTATGTGTCGATCAATACAGTGGTGTCCGTGGGCGTGGCGCTGCCGGCGGCCTATGCGTTCTCGCGTTATCGGTTCCTTGGCGACAAGCATCTCTTCTTTTGGCTCTTGACCAATCGAATGGCGCCACCCGCGGTCTTCGCCCTGCCGTTCTTTCAGCTTTACTCGGCGGTCGGGCTCTTCGACACGCATGTGGCCGTCGCGCTTGCTCATTGCCTCTTTAATATTCCGCTCGCAGTCTGGATCCTCGAAGGCTTCATGCGCGGCGTCCCCCGCGAACTCGACGAGACCGCCTATATCGACGGGTATTCGTTTCCGCGCTTTTTCTTTCGGATCTTCCTGCCGACGATCCGGTCGGGCGTCGGCGTCGCAGCGTTCTTCTGTTTCATGTTCTCCTGGGTCGAATTGTTGCTCGCCAAGACGCTCACTTCGGTCGAGGCCAAACCGATCGCCGCCACCATGACCCGCACGGCCTCGACGGCGGGCTACGAACTCGGGCTTCTGGCGGCAGCCGGCGTTCTAACGATCATCCCGGGAGCTTTCGTGATCTATTTCGTGCGCAACTACATCGCCAAGGGCTTCGCCCTCGGCCGGGTGTGAAGGGGCAAAGATGCGAAAGGTTCTGGGCGCGCTGCTTGCCTATCTGGTCGCCCTCGGCGCGGGGGCAGGGGTGGCTTGGTGCATTGCGCCCGAGCCGTGGCGCGCGCCGGTCGAGGCTTGGCTGATCGCGCGGGGGCTGCTCGAAGAGCCCGCACCGGCGGCAGCCACCGGCGGCTGGGGCGCCGCAGCGACGGCCTCCCCGGCGACCGGACCCGAACTCGTGCCGCTCGCATGGATGGCCTGGACGCCGGAGACGGGCGCGTTTTTCCTGTTCGTGCTCATGTGCCTCGCCTTGATGACCGGGCGCGAGATCGTCTCGCCGGGCGGCAATCCGAGGCGTGGCCTTCTGGGCTTGGACACGACCCGGGGCGACCGGCTCTTCATCTCGCTCCTAGGGTCGGCCTATATCCTGCTGGCATGGCTCGGGATTTTAGGTTCGCCCCTCTGGGGGGCGGTCGGGCTTGCAGCCCTCTGGGCGATTTTCGTTTTCTGGAAGGCCTGAGGCCCCGCCTGCGCTCGGCCAAGATGCGACTGCTGCACCAAAATCCGACGCTTGAGTGCGCGCCGCTCAGGTCGACCGCATCTTGATGCGGGCGACCCGAGCGGCTCCGGCGGCCATTGGGCCAGGCCAGTTTTCAGATCGCGGTCCAGCCACCATCCACCGATATCGTCGTTCCGGTGATTTGCGCGGCATCGTCGGAGCAGAGAAACGCCACCGTCCCCCCCAATTGTGCGGTGGTCGCGAAGGCCTTGGACGGTTGGCGCTCCAAAAGGACATTCCGGATCACGTCGTCCCGGCTCATATTGTACTGCGCCATGGTGTCGGGGATCTGCTCCTCCACCAGTGGCGTAAGCACATAGCCTGGGCACACAGCGTTGCAGGTTATCTCTTCCTCGGCGGTCTCGAGCGCGACCACTTTTGAGAGCCCGACGATCCCGTGTTTTGCGGCGACATAGGCCGATTTGAACGGCGAGGCCGTCAGCCCGTGCGCAGACGCGATATTGACTACCCGACCCCAGCCGCGTTTGCGCATCTCCGGCAGCGCTGCCGCCGTGGTGTGGAAGGCCGAGGACAGATTGATCGCGAGTATCGCGTCCCATTTCTCGGCCGGAAATTCCTCGATCTTGGCGACGTGCTGAATGCCCGCATTGTTCACCAGAATGTCGATCCCGCCGAAAAGTTCCACGGTCTTGGCCACCAGCGCGCGGCACTGTTCGGGCTTCGACATGTCGGCCTGGACGTATTTGACTTCGGCGCCGGTCTCGCTGGCCATGCGCTCGGCGATGGCATGGTCCTCGGCGCGATCGCTGAACGAGTTGAGGGCGATCTTTGCGCCGCGTTTCGCGAGTTCCTCGGCAACGCCGAGCCCGATGCCCGAATTCGAGCCGGTGATCACGGCGATCTTTCCTGCGATCGACATAGGAATTTCCCCTGTGGTGTGGTGGTGTCGGGCGGAGCGAAGGCCGGGCGCGTGTGGCGCCCCGACCGGAGCCTAAGCGAGACAGGGGGCCTGAATGAAGTGGGAAGACCGGCAGAGTGCCCAAAAAAAAGCGCCTCCCGAAGGAGGCGCATACAATATTGAGGCAGGTTTCATACAGGCAAGAAACCTATCGAGCAGTGATTCCAATGTACGCAATCAACCCCGGTCCGGCAAGCCAATTTTCCACCAGAGCATAAGGAACGGCGTAAGCTCATGGGCGTACCGCGTTCGGATCGTTATGTGTTTTGCCATTGCCCTTGGCTTTGCCTTGGTTGGTGTCTCGGCCAAAACCGCACCGGACGCCGCCCCACGCGCGACCCATGGGCTTGCCATGCATGGCCCCCCGGCGCTTGGCGAGGGGTTCGCGCATCTGCCTTACGCCAATCCGCACGCGCCGCGAGGCGGCCGCCTCAGCTTTGCCGAGACCGGCGGGTTCGACAGCCTGAACGGCTTTCTGCTCCGCGGACGGGCACCCTGGCCGCTTCGGGTTTTCACCGTCGAGAGCCTCCTCGTGCGCTCCTGGGACGAACCCTTCACGCTTTACGCGGGACTGGCCGAGCGGGTCGAGGTGCCGGCAGACCGCAGCTGGGTGCGCTTTACCCTCGATCCGCGGGCGCGCTTCTCCGACGGAAGCCCCGTCACCGTCGCCGATGTGATCTGGTCCTTCGAGACGCTCGGACGCGAGGGGCATCCGCGGTACCGGGCGGGGTGGGAGGCGATCGCCTCGATGGAGGAGACGGGAGCGGGGGAGTTGACCATCCGGTTCTCCGAGGCGAACCGCGAGCTGCCGCTCATCATGGGGCTGCGGCCGGTTCTCAAGGCCGGCCAGTGGGCGGGTCGGGCCTTCGGCGAGAACCCGCTCGAGGCGCCGATCGGCTCGGGGCCCTACCGGGTCGCCGCATACGAGCCCGGGCGGTCGCTCACCCTGCGCGCCGATCAGGACTGGTGGGCGCGGGATCTGCCGGTTTACCGCGGGGTTCACAACGCCGACGAGCTCCGTTTCGACTATTTTCTGAACGGCGATGCGGTCTGGTCGGCGGTGGCGACCGGTGCGGTTTCGCTTTTTGCCGAGGGCGATCCGGTGCGCTGGGCCGAGGGCTATGCCCCGTTGCCCGCGGTCGCGGCGGGGCGGCTCCGGCAAGTGGCGATCCCGCATGACCGACCGTCGGGCATGGAGGGTTTCGTCTTCAATACGCGCCGTCCGCCCCTCGACGACCGTCGGGTGCGCGAGGCCCTGGCGCTGGCCTTCGACTGGGAATGGGCGAACGCGCGGATCTATCGGGGGGCCTATGCGCGGACGCAGAGCTATTGGGACGGCTCGGTTCTGGCGTTCGAGGGTCCGGCCGACGGGCGCGAGCGCGCACTCCTCATGCCGTTCGCCGAGACCTTGCCCGAGGGGACGCTGGAGACCGGTTGGCGACCCGATCCGGCGGCGGGCGGGCGGCGGGCGCTCCGGCGGGCCGGGCGGCTCCTCGATGCGGCGGGCTGGCGGGTCGAGGGCGCGGAACGGCGCGATGCGGCGGGGCAGGTTCTTGCGCTCGAGGTCGTCGTGCAGTCGGACGAACACGAGACGCTGGCCAGCCTCTGGGCCCGGTCGCTCGCTCGGATCGGGGTTGCGCTCTCGGTGCGCCGGGTCGATGCGGCGCAGTTCGCCGAGCGGCGGCGAGGCTATGATTTCGACATCACGGTCAACCGCTGGTCGCTGTCGCTCAGCCCCGGCACCGAGCAGTGGCTCTATTTCGGCAGTCGGGGCGTCTCGGCCGAGGGCACGCGGAACTATATGGGCGCCGACCACCCGGCGATCGACGCGATGATCCGGGCCATCTTGGCCGCCGAGGGGATCGACCCTTACCGGGCAGCGGTGCGGGCGCTCGACCGGGTGCTGTCATCGGGGATTTATGTGGTGCCGTTCGGGCATCTGACCGAGGACCGGGTCGCGGCGACTGACCGGGTGGCTAAGCCTGCGCGGGATGCGCTCTACGGGTTCCGGCCCGAGACGTGGTGGGTTTCACCGGACTGAAGCCCGACCCTGCTCAGGCCGGATCGTCGGCTCCGCGCTTGGGCGGGGCACCCTGGCCCGCCCCTTCAAGCGCACCGGCGGCCGCAAGGGGTCTTCCCGCGCGCGCGGCCGCGGCGGCTTCCTCGGTCATCGGCGGTGTGACGAGCCCCGCCGAAATCACCAACTTCGCGGCATCTTCCACGGACATGTCCAGAAGAACCACGTCTTTGGTGGGAACGAAGAGCAAGAAGCCCGAGGTCGGGTTGGGCGTTGTCGGCAAAAAGACCGACATCATCGGTTCTTGGCTCGTCCGGTGGGGGATTTCGCCCTTGGTGTTCGTCGAGACGAAGGCGATCGCCCATACGCCGCGGCGGGGATATTCGATCACGCAGGCGCGGCTGAAGGATCCCTTCGATTGGCTGAGCGCGGTCTCGACGATCTGTTTCATCGCGTTATAGACCGAGCGTACTACGGGCATTCGGTCGACGATGTTCTCGCCGAGATTGATGATCTGCCGGCCGAACACCCATTTCGTGAAATAGCCGACGAGCGTCGTGAAGATCAGGAAGACGACGACGCCAAAGCCCGGAATGTCCGTCTCGATGTAGGTGCGGGGGTTATAGACCGCGGGCACCAGCGGAACGATCTGGCTGTCGACGAAGGTGATGATCGTCCAAGTGAGATAGATCGTCGTCAAAATCGGGACGACGACCACGAGCCCGGTGAGAAAGTTGGCCCGCGTGCGGATCCAAAGGGGAACGCGCCGCCGGCGACGCGCGGAGCGGCCGCTCGGTCTCGAAGCTTTCGGGTCGGGCATCGGCAACTCCTCGGCGGTGGGGGCGCGCTAGTAGCCGCGGCTCCGGTCGACGATCGGGGCCATCGGCTCTCCCCGAAGATCGCGGGCGATATTCGCGGCGATGCTGGCCGAGGCGGTCTGGGGCCGGGTGCCGCTCGCGATATGGGGCGTCACGGTCACCTGCGGGTGCTGCCAATAGGGATCGTCGGCGGGTAACGGCTCGATATCGAAGACGTCGAGGGTCGCATGGCTTAGGCGCCCCGCATCAAGGGCAGCCAAAAGCGCGGCGTCGTCGATCAACGGGCCGCGGCCCGCATTGATCACCCGCGCGCCCGCCGGCATCGCCGCGAAGGCACGCGCATCGAAGATCCGCTCGGTCTCTGGCGTGAGCGGCAGCAGAAGGACGGCAATCTCGGCGCGTCGGAGGGCCGCCTCGAAGCCGTCGGCCCCCGAGAGGCAGTCGACCCCGGGGACGGCTTTAGGGCTTCGGGACCAGCCCGCGACCCGGAACCCGAGGCCTGCGAGCGCTTCGGCCGCGGGCGTGCCGAGGGTGCCGAGGCCGAAGATCACCACCGAGCGCTGTTCGGCGAGCGGCGGATAGCTCACCTCCCATTCGCCGACCGGCAGGCCGTGGACATAACGGTCGATATCCAGGTGATAGCGGAGCACATGTCCGACGACGTATTCGATCATGCCACGGGTGAGCCCGTGCTCGACCATCCGCACGAGCGGCACATCGGGCGGAAGCGGCAGCTCGAGCGCCTGCTCGACGCCCGCCCAGAGATTGAGGATCGCCCGGAGCCGGGAATAGGGCGCGAAATCCGTGACCGGCCCGGACGGTGCCAGAACGAGGTAGTCGACGCTCGCGGGATCCGCATGGGCCGGGTCCATGACGACCTCGGCGTCGACGCCCTCCGCGGCGAGGGCTTCGGCGAGCGCCCGGCCATAGTCGGGGCGCTGTTCGGGCTTGCCCGCAAACACGATGCGCGTCATCGACCTCTCCCCTGCCGTCCCGACCCCTCGCTTCGGCCCGACCCTAGGAGGCCGCGCGCCCGGCAACACGCGCGGTCGGCCGCGCCGCCCGGCTTCTGCCGAGTATGCCGCATCGCGGTGCGGCGGCGCGGCGGTGGGGAGAGCCTCCCGCGCCGGCCGGGGTGTGGCGGGACTGGGTCGTCGCGCGGCGCCTGCGGTCCGGCGGAGGCGCGGCCGTGGCAAGGCGCGCATGCGGCGTCCGCCGCTTCCGGAGTTGTTGCCGAATCGCGACCTTCCGGGTTATGCTTCGATTACATTAACATGGGTTCGGGAGATGCGGAATGTGTACCCAGTTTAAGTTAATGGGCCTGGCGGTGGCGTCGGCCATCGTGATGGCCTCCGGCGCCGCCCATGCCGCCACGGTGGGCATCACGAACAATGGCACGGGTGAGCTCCGCGTCGGGGCGAATGCCGGCTCGATCTCGGAGGCGAACGTGTCGGCCTCGGTCAACGAGGTTTTGTCCGTTGACAATTTCTGGACAGACTACACAGCATCGGGCTCGGTCGATGCCGGGACGTTCAGTCTGCGCGCGTTCTCCGAGATCATACAGTTCGGCCCCGACGGAGGCCCCTCTCCGCTGGAGGTGAACGTCGACACCCAAGCTGTGATCTTCGATTATTCCGGCCCTGCCACCACGCTCGCAATCGGTGCGCTGGCGACCGGGTCGGCCCTTCGAACGACACTCAATGCCGCTTTCCAGGTCGATAGCTCCATCAGCATCCAAGTCACGGGCGGCGACATCGGCAGTGATTTTTTGAGGGTCGGTTCGGGGGGGGTATTCGGCGTGAACTTTAACGAGACCCTCCGTGCCGAGGCCACTGTCGAGGACGGGGATACCGTGAGCCTCAGCGCGAGTCTGGCTATTCTCGCAGCCGCGACTTGCGCGCCCGGATGCGGCAGTGCGACGGTGGATCTCAATAACACGCTCGCGCTCTTCCTCGAGACACCGCTGCCGGAGGGCGCCACGCTGACCCCTCGGGCCGGGACCCAGGCCGTGGAGTTCGTCCTTCCCGACCGGCAGAGCGTGGTGCCGCTGCCGGCCAGCGCCTGGCTGCTGATGACGGGGCTCGCCGCGCTCGGTGCCGTCCGCCGCCGGGTCTGACGCAGAGGCCATCGGATCGCCGGGAGGGGCCTGCCGCGGCGCCCCGCTTTACTGGCGGTGGATGTGGGCGGATTGAATCAGTCCGAACGCCATCAGCAGCACCAGCATCGCCGAGCCGCCATAGGAGACGAGCGGCAACGGCACCCCGACGATCGGAATAAGGCCCATCACCATCGCCATGTTTGCCGCCCAAAAGAAGAAGAACGTTGCGGTCAACCCGGCGATCAGCAGCGCGCCGAACCGGTCTCGGTTCGTGAGCACCGCCACATAGCCGAAGAGCGTGATCAGGGCATAGAGCGCCAACAGCATGAACGAGCCCATGGCGCCGAACTCTTCGGCGAGCGTCGTAAAGATGAAATCCGTGTGCTTTTCCGGCAGGAAGTTCAGCCGGGACTGGGTGCCTTGCATGAAGCCGCGGCCGACTTCCCCACCCGAGCCCATGGCGATCTTGGATTGGGTGATGTGATACCCGGCACCGAGCGGATCCTTGGACGGATCCAGAAAGGTGTCGATCCGCCGGTACTGATAGTCTTTGAGCACCTGCCACTCGGTCCCGCGCGAGGCCAACACCGCCCAGATGCCCGCTCCGCCGAGGGCGAGCGCCGTGCCGAAATACCAGAGCGACACGCCGGCGGCGAAGATCACCACGGTGCCGCCCAGCCCGAGCAGAAGCGCCGTGCCGAGATCGGGCTGTTTGAGCACGAGCACCATGGGCACGAGGGTCAGCACCGCCGGCGGGATCACCCAAAAGGGCCGCGAGATCTTGCGCGGCTCGAGCCATGCGTAATAGCTCGCCAGCGCCATCACGAGAGCGATCTTCATCAGCTCGGACGGTTGCAGTTGGAGCGGCCCCAGCCGGATCCAGCGCCGGGCGCCCATGCCGGTCTCGCCGACGAATTCGACCGCGATCAAGAGACCGAGCGCCCCCAGATAGGCGATCGGGGCGAGCCAGCGCCAGACCCGGATATCGATGATGGCAATCACGATCATCAGCGCGACGCCCGCGCCGAAGCGGCTCATCTGCCGCCCGGCCCAGGGCTCGAAGCTGCCGCCCGCCACCGAGTAGAGCATCAAGAACCCGATCCCCGAGACCGCGCAGATCAAGAGCATCAGCGCCCAGTTGAGGCGCAGTAGCTTGGTCGCGATCGACATCGGCGCACGGCGGTCCCGGTCGACGAGGGTCATCGGGCGCATACCGATCAAGCTCGGATCCGCGGAGGATCCTCGGGCCCGGTCGGACCCGGGCGGGGCTCGGGCTCGCGGGCCGGGCGCTCGGGGCGCTGGCCGGCGGGATAGGCGCTGAGCGGCGGGCGCGGTCCGTAGAGCACCCGAAGCAGGATATCGCGGGCCACCGGCGCGGCCGCCCGGCTGCCGCCGCCGCCATGCTCGACCACGACCGAGATCGCATAGCGCGGGGCGCTCATCGGCGCAAAGGCGACGAAAAGCGCATGGTCCCGGCGCTCCCAGGGGAGGTCCTCGTTGCGGATGACGCCTTGGGCGCGCTCGGCGGCGGTGATGTTGCGGACCTGGCTCGTCCCGGTCTTGCCCGCCACCCGGCCGGCCGGATCGGCGATCCGCGCGGCATAGGCCGTGCCGCGGCGATCGTTCACCACGTCGTCCATGCCCGCGCGCACGAGGGCGAGGTGCTCGGGCGCGATGCCGAGATCGGGAGCGTGGCCGGCGGCCAAGGGCACGCCGCCGCGGGCGCGCAGAAGCCGCGGCGTCACTGCACGGCCGGTGGCGATCCGTGCCGTCATCACCGCGAGCTGGAGCGGGGTCGCGAGCACGAAACCCTGGCCGATCCCCGCGTTCAGCGTGTCGCCGACCAGCCAAGCCTCGTCGCGGTTGCGTTCCTTCCATGCTTTGTCGGGGATCAGCCCCGAGCGGATCTCGGGCAGCGGCAGATCGTGTTCGACCCCGAGCCCGAGCCGGCGCGACATCTCGGCGATGCGCTCGATGCCGACCCGCTTGGCGACCTCGTAGAAATAAACGTCGCACGACCGCTCGATCGCGGCCCTCAGAGCCATATGCCCGTGCCCGCCGCGGCTCCAGCAATGGAACGTGCGGTTCCCGAGCTCGTAACGGCTGTTGCAAAAGACCGTCTCGTCCGGCGAGACGACGCCCGCTTCGAGCGCGGCGAGCGCCACCACCATCTTGTATGTGGAGCCGGGTGGGTACATGCCGCTCGCCCATTTGTTGTGGAGCGGGCGGTACTGGTGCTGGAGGAGCGCGTTGTAGTTTGCCTGAGAGATGCCGCGGACAAAGAGGTTGGGCTCGTAGCCCGGCGAAGAGGCGAGCGCGAGCAGATCGCCGTTCGTCACGTCCATGACCACGGCCGCGGCCGACTGGTTCTCGAGCCGGGCAAGGGCGTAGCTCTGGACGCCGAGATCGACGGTCAGGTGCAGATCGGGCCCGGGCTCGCCGTCGACCCCGCCGAGCTCGCGGATCACCCGGCCGAGGGCGTTCACCTCGATCCGCCGGGTGCCCGCTTTGCCGCGGAGCGCGCGCTCGGCGCCGCGTTCGATCCCGCGCTTGCCGATCTGGAATTCGGGGATTTGCAGGATCGGGTCGGGCGTGCCCTCGCGCTCGAGATCTTTCTGGGTGACCCGACCCACATAGCCCACGATATGCGCGATCTCGGGCCCGACCGGATAATGCCGCGAGAGCCCGACCTCGGGCAGGACGCCGGGCAACGCGGGGGCGTTGGCGTTGACCGCGGCGAAGTCGTCCCAGGCCAGGTGCTCGGCGACCACCAGCGGCACGAAGGGGCTCTTTTCGTCCATCTCCTCGAGAATGCGGCTTCGCTGGCGATCCGAGATGCGGATGATCCGGCTGAGGCGATCCAGCACGTCCTGCGGCTCGCCGGCCTGTTCGCGGATCATCACCACGCGATAGTTCTGCTGGTTGATGGCCAGCGGATTGCCGGTGCGGTCGAAAATCTGACCGCGCGCTGGCGCGATCAGCCGGAGATTGATCCGGTTCTCTTCGGCAAGGTGGCGGTAGTGCTCGGCCTCGTGGATCTGCAATTGCCGGATCCGCCAGGCGAGCCCCCCCGCGACCAAAAGCTGCGCGCCGAAGACGACGAAGCCGCGGCGGCTGATCCGCGACTGGATCGGGACCTCAGGTCGGCGGCGGGCCTCGGAGATCGCGCGTCGCCGACGGAAGAGACGGCGCCAGACCCCGGGGCGGCGAAAGCGGCGACGCATGGCTCAGCCTCCTTCGCCGGCGGCCCGGGCGCCCGGCGCGATCTGGCTTCTCAGACCGAAGGCGAGCCGCAGGAGGAGTGCGACCAGCGGATAGGCAGCCATGGTGACCGCGTATTGCTGGGCCAAAAGCGCCGCATAGGGCGGCTGAGCGAGGCTGATCACCATGCCGACCCAGAGCATGAGCGCCATGGCAAGCGCCACAAGCGCGGCGACGATCCACTCGACGACGAAGGGCTGGCGGGCGAGGCGGGCGCGTTGGGCCTTCAACGTCTCGATGGCGAGCACAAGGCCGAGGGCGCCGAGCCCGGCCGGCAGATCGGCGAGAAAATCGCGCATGAGCCCGACGGCGAAGACGAGCAGCACCGGGGCGGCCTTGGGCTCGCGCACCGCCCAGACCGCAAGCACACAGAAGAGGAGATCCGGCGACGGGATCGACAGCGCCCCGAGCCCGACCGGCGCGGCCTCGACCGCCACGGCGAGCCAGGCGAGCGCGAGCACGAGCGCCATCTGCAGAAGCCGTCGGCCGGAGAGATCGGTCAGCGCCATCCGCGTGTCCCTCGTTCAGTCCCCTTGGGCGATGCCGTCCGCCGCCGGCGACGGCAGGATCAGCCCGCCCGGACGGTCGATCCGCGTATCGGGTCGATAGGACAGCAAGCGCACGAATTCGAGCCGGCCAAGATCTGAATGAAGCGCCACGCGGAGTTCTTTGGTCTCGGTCACGATGACCCGGCCGACGGCGAGATCCGGCGGAAAGACCGTGCCGTCGCCGGAGGTCTCGACCAAATCGCCCGGGCTGACCAGATCCGGCTTGTCGAGGAACTCGAGCCGCGGCGCGGGCGTGCCGTCGCCGGCGAGGATCGCGCGCCGCCCCTCGGGCCGCACGATCACCGGGACGCGCGAGGAGAAATCGGTGAGGAGGAGGATCCGGCTCGCCGCGTCGCCGACGCCGGAGACCCGGCCGACGAGGCCGAGCCCGTCGACCGCGGCCGCACCGTCGGTCACGCCGTCGCGCCCGCCCACATTCACGATCGCTGATTCGAGAAACGGCCCGCCCGAATCGGCGATCACGTCTCCGGTGACGAAACTCGTGCGCGGGGCGAGGTTGAGGTTGTTGAGCGCGCGGAGCTGAGCGTTTTCTTCCTCGAACTGCCGCGCGGTCTCGCGCCAAGCCCGCAGCGCCTGGATCTCGCGCCGGAGCGCGCGGTTCTGGTCGTAGACGTCGAGGAAATTCTGATAGTCGCTGGTCAGGTCCGAGAGGAAGTGGATCGGCCGCGTGACGACCTCCATCGACGGCATCACCGTGTCGATGACCGCAAGCCGCAGACGCTCGAGCCGCGGGTTCTCCACCCGCCAGAGCACAAAGATCACGAGCCCCGCGATCACGACCGCGCCAAAGACGGTCCTGCGGACCGCGCGGACAAGGCCCGCTTCCTCCTCCGAGCCGATGCCCCGTCCGCCGCGTGTCCCGGGCCGTACCATCCGCTCAGACGCTCACCTTCATCACGTGGTTCAGTCGATCGAGATGCTCGAGCGCCTTGCCCGTGCCGAGCGCCACGCAATCGAGCGGATCTTCGGCGACCGAAATGCCGAGCCCGGTCTGTTCGCGAAGCGCCAGATCGAGATCCCCGAGCAACGCACCGCCGCCGGTCAGCATCACGCCGTTGTCGACGATATCCGCCGCAAGATCGGGCGGCGTCGCCTCGAGCGCGACCATTACCGATTCGACGATCTGCTGCACCGGCTCGGTCAGGCTCTCGGCGATCTGCGCCTGGGTGATCTCTTGCTCTTTGGGCACGCCGTTCAAGAGATCGCGCCCGCGGATCACCATGGTCTGCCCGACCCCGTCCGCCGGCATCCGCGCCGTGCCGATCGCCTTCTTGATCTTTTCTGCCGACGCCTCGCCGATCAGCAGGTTATGCTGCCGGCGCATGTGGCTGATGATCGCCTCGTCCATCTTGTCCCCGCCGACGCGCACGGATTTCGCATAGACGATGTCCGAGAGCGACAGCACCGCGACCTCGGTGGTGCCGCCACCCACATCCACGATCATGCTGCCCGTCGGCTCGGTGATCGGCAAGCCGGCTCCGATCGCCGCCGCGATGGGCTCCGGGATCAGATAGGCCTTGCGCGCGCCCGCCGAGAGCACCGACTGCTCGATCGCGCGCTCTTCGACCGCCGTTGCGCCGAAGGGCACGCAGACCACGACCTGGGGCCGCGGCCACAGCGAGTTCCCGTTCACCTTCTTGATGAAATACTTGATCATCTCCTCGGCGACCTCGAAATCCGCGATGACGCCGTCGCGCATCGGTCGGATCGCCTGGATGGAACCCGGCGTTCGGCCGAGCATGAGTTTCGCGTCTTCGCCGACCGCCTTGACCTCTTTTCGGCCATGGACGGTTTGATAGGCGACCACGGAGGGCTCGTTGAGCACGATCCCCTTGCCCTTGACATAGACGAGCGTGTTCGCCGTGCCGAGGTCGATCGCCATGTCGTTCGAGAAGACGCCGAACAATCCGCCGAGCATCGCTTGGCCTTTCTCTGCCGGTATCGGGCCTGCCTGCCTGTCGTGACGCTGCCATTGCGGGCGCGTGTGCCCGCGCCTTGACCGCCGCTTATAGAACTCCGGGCCGGACGGCGAAAGGGGTCCTGAGGCTCCCGGGCGATGCCGTCGCAGACCGAGGCCGCTCAGGTTTCGGCCAGGCGCTCGGTTGCGGTCTCGATCACCCGGTCGAGATAGGCATCGGCAAAGTCCGTCTTGAGCGCCACCCACATGGGCAGGTGGTCTGACATCTGCCACGTTCGCCATTGCCGCCAGTAATATTCGCGCCGGTCCGCGTCGGTCTCGAGGTCGGCCGTCTGTTCGGCCGGGAAGCGGTCCCGGTATGCGTCGAAATCGCTCTCGGTGGCAGCGATTGCGCTGGGAGATCCATCCGCGGCCGATGCGCGGAAAACCGAATTGAAAAAAGAGAAGACGCCCGCGCTCTTGTGGCCGTGGATCTCGCCGAGCTTGAGTTGATCAGTCTTGGTGCGAAACGCGATCTGGTCGTAGAACCGGGTGCCGAGCATGTTGGTCGGATTGCCGTGCAAGGCCTCGGGGATCAGAAATCCCGTGTCCAATAGCGCCGCCATGGTCTCGTCTTCGTGGCCGACAATGTTGAAGTCTCCGAGCAGGATATAATTTTCGATATCGCCCAGCTGTTCTTCTTCTTTCTCTTGGCGTTTGCGAAAGAAATCGCCAATCGCCCGGATCTCTTGGAGCCGGCGTTCGAATTTTACGCCGCTGTCGTTACCGAAATAAAGATGGACAGTGCAGAGGTTGAACTTGAACCAGCCGGCCTGGAACGCCGCCAGAAAGGGCGTCCGGGCGAATTGTCGGCGTTTGACCAGTCGCTGCCCGTCGGGCAACAGCAATTCCGCATCCTCGGCAACCGCGCGGGTCTCGCCCGCCTCCCGGAGCCGCGTGCCCTCGGGCAACGCGACCTCTTCGGCGAAGCCACCGATCTCCGAGCTGTCCGGCAAGACGATCTCGCCCGCGATATTGCGAAAGAACACCCGGCGCCGATCGAACACGAACGCCATTCGCTCGCCATTGCCGCCGACGCCCTCGGTCAGATCCGTCAGCATGTAATCCCAGGTCGGACCGAGCAGCCGCTCGAGCCGGCGGAACTCTTCCGGGTCGCCGCCGATCTCCTGCAGCGCGACGATATCGAAGGCCGAGATGATCTCTGCCATGTAGTGATAGCTTTCGCGGAGGCGCCGTCCGTGGCCGAACTTGTCCCGTCCGAAATCGCGGATGTTCCAAGTGGCGATCAAAAGCGTGTCGCGGGCGGACTTGGGCGGCACGTCGCGAGCGAGTTGCGCGCGGAGCGCCTTCAACCGCTCTCCGGTCCGCGCGGCCTCGGCGGGATGCGTCGCGAAATGGCGGTCGTGGATCAAGTCGGTATAAATGGCCATCGGGGTCTCCATGCCCGCCCTCGCCGGTGAGCCTGCGCCCCGCGGGACGTGTCGGCAAGCGCGCGATGCCGGGCGCCGTGACGATCGTCACGCCCTTCGCTGCCCGCTCCCGCGCTGCGGTGTGCAACCTGCACTTCCCTGTGATGCGCGACACAGCCCCACGCGGCCGTTCACCCGATCTCAAAGCCATCCCCGGAGCCCCGGCTCCAGCAATCTCATTTCGGGAGTGGTCACATGCGCAGGATTTTCTTCGGGTTTCTCGACTTCTGCGGCCGGAACGGCGTGTGCGTGCTCGCCGCCGGAGCGCTGGCCGGCATCCTCTGTCCGGCCGTGGCCGCAGCGGCCAAGCCGGTCATGGGCATCGCCGTGTTCGTCTTCATGCTCGGCGCGTTCCTCAAAGCCGACGGCGCGATGCTCCGCGCCGAGATCGCCGCCGCGCCAAATCTCGTGCGCCTTCTCCTTTGGGCGAGCCTCGGCGTCCCGCTCGTCACCCTCGGCATCGTCACGCTCGCCGAACTGCCCGAGGGGATCGAACACGGCATGATCCTCGCCGCTCTCGCCCCGCCCGCGGGCAGCGTCGCTGCCGTCGCCGCGATCTTCGGCCTCAACCCGGCGCTGGCGCTTCTGGCGATCGTGGTGCCGACCGCGCTCTCGCCCGTCTATCTCCCGCCACTTGCCGAGGCCCTGACCGGCGACGCGCTGTCGATCGACCCGACCGGCATGGCGCTCAAGCTTGCGGTGATCGTCGGCGGCGCGGCCGCGGTGGCGGAGCTGCTTCGTCGCTATGCCGGGCAAAGCGTGGCGCGGAACCCTCAGGCGATGACCGGGATCGCGGTCTTCGGCCTCGTGATCGTCGCGATCGGCGCCATGGACGGCATGGCGATGCGGATCCTCGCGGCCCCCGCGACGGTTGCCGGCGTGATCCTGCTCGCCTTTACGCTCAATCTCGGCTTTCAGGCGCTGGGGGCGGCGCTCTTCTTCGAGGAAGGCCGGGCGCGGGCCTTGACCTTGGGGCTTCTGAGCGGCAACCGGAACGTCACGCTGGTGTGGGCTGCGTCGGCCGGCTGCCTCGTGGACCGGCCCGATGCCGAGCTTTTCCTGGCCGCGGCGACGGTCGGCATCTTCGTGACGCCGCTCATCGTCTCCCGACCGATCCGGGCCATGCTCAATTGGCCAGGGCAGGGGGCGGGGCCCCGTCTCGGCGCCCCGCAGGAGCAACCTATCCCGTCGCGGTGATCGCCGCCGACTTCTCGCGCCGCAGGATCAGCTTGTTCAGGCACTGCACATAGGCCCGGGCCGACGCCACCACCGTATCGGTGTCCGAGGCCTGGGCGGACGCGAAGCGGCCATGCTCACGGAGGCGCACCTGCACATGGGCCTGGGCGTCGGTGCCCTCCGTCACTGCCTTGATTTGATAGAGTTCCAGCACCGCCTCATGGGCAACGAGGGCCGAGATCGCCGCAAAGGCCGCATCGACGGGCCCGTCGCCATGGGCCGTTGCCCGGAGCTCCCGGCCGTCGATCTCGAGCGTCACATCGGCGGATTTCGGCGCCTCGGTCCCGGAGATCGCCCGCAGGAATTTGAGCTTGACCCGCTCCGAGCCTGCCTCCGCCGCCGCTTGCTCGACAATCGCCAAGAGGTCGTCGTCGTAAACCTCTTTTTTGCTGTCGGCGAGCGCCTTGAAACGCACGAACGCATCGTTGAGCGCGTTCTCGCCCAAGTCGATGCCAAGTTCCGACAGCTTGGTCCTGAAGGCGTGGCGTCCCGAATGCTTGCCCATCACGAGGTTCGTCTGGCTGAGACCGACATCCTCGGGGCGCATGATCTCGAAAGTTTGCGCGTTCTTGAGCATCCCGTCTTGATGGATGCCGGATTCGTGCGCAAAGGCATTCTTGCCGACGATCGCCTTGTTATACTGCACCGGAAAGCCCGCCGCGGTGGCAACCATCCGGCTTGCCGCCATCAATCGCCGGGTCTCTATGCCGGTGGCAAAGGGAAGGATGTCGGCGCGCACCCGGAGCGCCATCACAACCTCTTCGAGCGCCGTGTTCCCCGCGCGCTCGCCGAGGCCGTTCACCGTGCACTCGATCTGCCGGGCGCCCGCCTCGACGGCGGCAAGCGCGTTTGCCGTCGCCATGCCAAGGTCGTTATGGCAATGGGTCGAGACCGTGCAGCCGGCGAGCTCGGGGATCGCCTCGCGGAGCCGGCGGATCAACTCGGCCGATTCGCGCGGTGCCGTGTAGCCGACAGTATCGGGGATGTTGATCGTGCTGGCGCCGGCCTCGACGGCAATCCGCACGCTCTCGACCAGAAAGTCGAACTCGGTGCGGGTCGCGTCCATCGGCGACCATTGCACGTCGTCGGCAAGGCGGCGCGCATGGGCGACGGTCTCGGCGATCTTCTCGAGCACCTGCTCCTTGCTCATCGCGAGCTGATGCTCCCGGTGAATGGGGGAGGTGCCGATGAAGGTATGGATGCGCGGCCGCCGGGCGCCTTCGAGCGCCGCCCAAGCCCGGTCGATATCGCCCTTGGAGGCGCGGGCGAGGCCGGCCACCACCGCGGATCGGGTCGCCCGGGCGATTGCGGAGACCGCCTCGAAATCGCCCTCGGAGGCGATCGGGAACCCGGCCTCGATGATGTCGACCCCCATGTCGTCGAGAAGCGCGGCGATCTGCAGCTTCTCGTCGAGGGTCATGGAGGCGCCGGGGGACTGCTCCCCGTCGCGCAGCGTCGTGTCGAAGATCTTGACCCGCGGCAGCTCGGCCGGGGCAGCGGTGTCGGTGTCGGTCATGGGTCTCTCTCTCGCCGGCAAGGGGCGCCCTCGGGACGGCCCGGTTGGGGCGGCGCGTCGTCGGATCCCCTGAGCGCGCGCGCCGCGGGACCCGGCACGCTCAGGGGCCGGTAAGGAGAAGGAGCGCGGTCGCCGGGCGGCAGGTCGGTGCAGCGGTGATCATGGGCGTTCGATAGGGCGAAGCGGGCGCGCGGGCAAGCCCCCCGATCGCGGCCACCCGAGGGCTCACCCCTCGGCGATGCGTCCGGCCCGGCGGGCTGCGGCGTCGAGGGCATCGGCCAGCGCCTCGGCGAAGGGGGAGGCGGCCAACCGATCGAGCCCTGCCGCAGTCGTGCCACCATAGGCGATCATTGCGGCGACCTCGGCCGAGGGCGGATTCGGGCTCTCGGCGATCAGCCTGCCGCTTGCCAGGAAGAGCTGCCTCACGGCCCGCTCGGCGGTGGCCGGCGGCGCGCCGCGGGCCTCGGCCCAAGCGGCCATGGCTGCGGCCACGGCGGCGACGAAACCGGGCACTGGCCCCGTGAGCGCGGTGAAGACGTCGAGCAGCGCTTCGTCCTCGATTTCCTCGGCGATCCCGCAGGCCGCGAAGAGAGTGCGAACTTGAACCACGTCCTCGGCCGAAGCAGCCGGTCCGGCCATGAACGGCGAGAAAGCGAGCCGCCGGCGCGCGGCGGGGCTCGACATGGCGCGGACGACGCGCCCGGAGCCGGCGATTTCTGCAAGACGCGCAAGCGAAACACCGGCCATGACCGAGACGACAAGCCGGCCCGGTGCGTGGATCCGAAGGCCCGCCGCTTGGTCGGGCGGGACCGCGAGCAAAACCAACCCGGCAGCGTGGACGAGAACCTCGGCCGAGGTGGTCACCCGAACCTCCTGCCAATCCGCGAGCGGCCCGAGCTCGCCAGAACGGTTCGCCACCACGAGATCGGACGGCCGGACGGTTCCGGTCTCTAAAAGCGCGAGGGCGATTGCGCTGCCGAGCGCGCCTGTGCCGCCAATGATCCCGATTTGTCCACGCAGTGTCATTCGCGCACTCCTAACAAGGACCCTAGAGCCGCGTCGCTCCGCAGGGCAAGGGAAACCGCGTCAGATCGCATTGCGCGCGCTGCCCGCCGCCCGGCGCCGGCCCGAGCGAGGAGGCGGGCCCGCCCGCCCCCGCAGCGAGACAAACTCTTGCACCGGCACCGCCGGGGCACCGCTTGAGCCGTCCGCCTTCAAAGGCGGACGGGCTTATCGGCGACGCCTCGGGGCTCCGCCCCTCCGCGTCACGAGATTGCCTCGCGCGGGCGCGCCGGACGAGCCGGCGCTTGCGCTCAGGTGGGATCCGCGACGCGCGCGGCGCATGACTGCCGCTAAAGGCTGGGTCTTCGTCAACGCTCTTTTCCTTTGCCGTATCGGCGTTCAGTCTCTCCGCAACCCGTGAGAGCAGGAGGAGAAAGCTATGGAAATTATCGAGGGCGTGCGGCTGTCGCTTGGGGAGATCCGCGGATTGGCAGAGCGCGTGTTGGTCGCGAGGGGCTGCGACCCGGAGAATGCCGCGGCGATCGCCGAGAATATGACCATGGCCGAAAGAGATGGCGCAAAGAGCCACGGGCTCTTTCGGCTGCCCGGGCATGTGGCGTTGCTCGAAGCCCGGGTGGCCAACGGCCGGGCACGTCCGTCGGTTCGCCAAAGCGCCCCCGCCGTTCTCGCCGGTGAAGGAGATTGCGGTTTCGCTTCGGTTGCGCATCCCGTGGTGCTGCCGCCACTGGCCGCGCTCGCGCGTGAGACCGGGATCGCTGCGCTCTCGCTTCGAAGGACCGTGCATTTCGCTGCCCTTTGGCCGGAGACCGAGCGCCTGGCCTCAGAGGGTCTCGTCGCGCTGGCGATGACGTCCTCGCCGCCTTATGTCACGGCGGCAGGCGGTCGTCGGCCGGTCTTCGGCACAAACCCGATGTCGTTCGCCTGGCCGCGCCCCGGCGGCGGAGCGATGGTCTGGGACCAGGCCTCGGCCGCGATGGCTCGCGGAGAGCTTCAGATCCATGCCCGCGACGGTCGTCCGGTTTCCAAGGGTGCCGGGATCGATGCGGAAGGCCAACCGACGACCGATCCGAAGGCCATCCTGGAGGGCGGTGCACAATGCGCCTTCGGCGGCTACAAAGGGGCGGCGATCGCACTCATGGTCGATCTGTTGGCCGGCCCGCTTCTCGATGAAGTGACGAGCCTCGAAGCCGGCGCGTCGGCAAGCGTCGGCGGCCCGCAACTGGGCGGTGAAATTCTGATCGCCATCGATCCCGGGCGGTTCGGCGGCCCCTCGGGCCTCGCGCGGGCCGAGGCGCTATTTGCGGAACTCGGGCGCGAAGAGGGCGTGCGCTTGCCGGGAGACCGGCGCCTTGGCAACCGGGCGCGGAGCGAAACCGAAGGTGTCGTGGTGCCGACCGGCCTTCACGGTCGGATCCTCGAACTTCTGGAGAGCTAGCGGCCCGTGCGCGACCTGCGGCGGGGCGGCGCGAAGCGTGCTAGACTGCCGTCGGCGGCGCCCGGGCCGCTCAACGCGGGGAGGACGGGCATGACGGGCGATGGAGATCGGTTCGAGGTCTTTCAGGACAAACGCGGCGCCTATCGCTGGCGGCGTCTCGACCAGGCCGGCGATGTGGTCGGGGCGTCCTCGGAGGGTTTCGGCGATCGGGCTGCGTGCGAAGCGAATATGACCCGCGGCGCCGATCCGCAGGACCGGTGGGATTTCTACATCGATAAGCGGGGACGCTACCGTTGGCGGCGCTATGCGGCCGACGGTCGGGTCGTCGGCGCAGCCTCGCGCGGCTTCGCAAGCCGGATCGAGGCCGAAGCGAATGCGGCGCGCCAAGGATTTGTCCTATAGTCGGCGAGTGTCGTTGGGTGCGGGCGCAGCGTGTCTGCCATGTAGGCTCGGACACATGGCGACGGCCGGTAAAGCGCCGAGGGTTCTCGTCCGCGGTCTCGCCTGAGCGCAAGCGCCGGCTCGTCCGGCGCGCCCGCGCGAGGCAATCTCGTGACGCGGAGGGGCGGAGCCCCGAGGCGTCGCCGGTAAATCCGTCCGCCTTCGGAGGCGGCCGGCTCAAGCGGTGCCCCGGCGGTGCCGGGGCAAGAGATCGTCTCGTTGCGGGGGCGGGCGAGCCCGCCTCCTCACTCGGGGCGGCGCAATCTTTTGAGTGGCGCGAATTCGAGGGCTTCGGTTCAGCGGATCGGTTTGCCGTTCAAGAACAAGCGACCACCATCGAGCCGCAGTTCCGTCGTCAGCCGCCCAGGCACAGCCGAGCGCTCGAAGTAGAAAAGGGCAAGCCCCGCCGCCTGCACGAGTTCGAGCGGCACGAGCTGCGTGCGCCGGAGCGCGCCGAGGAGTGCGCCAGCCCCTTCGACGGCGACCCCCAACCGTCCTTCCTGTGGCGGATTGCCCGAGGCGAGGTCGAGGACGCCCGACGCGGTCGCCCGCGCGCCAAGGCCGGAAATCTCGGCTCCGTCGAGGCGGAGCGTCCCGATTGCGAACGGCAGCGACATCGCGGTTCCCGGAAGCCGCGTCCGCGGTGCACCCGGCGCCTGTGGGCGGACGTCGCCTGAGAGATCGAGGCTGATGCCGAGCGGTTCTCGGGGCAGCACGTCGTCGGGGTCGGCCGCGGACCAGAAGGCGGCGTCACCGTCGAGGCGCGCGAGCCGGATCGAAGCGGCGACGGGTGCTGGCGCGTGCTCCGTGTTGAGCGGCAGATCGGCCCGCGCTTCGGCGGCGTCGGCAATGAGCGCGGTGGCGGGCCCGTCCGCCGCAGGGAGGCTCACGCGCGTCCGCTCCGAGGCGAGGCCCGCGCGGGCCCGCGCATTTGCAAATTCGAGCGTCGCCGAGAGCGTCGTCACCTCCCAGTCGATGCGACGGGGGGCGCTTTCTGCCGGCGGGACGACGCGGCCGCGCCCCCTGACCGCTGTGACCGCGAGGTCGAGTTCCGTCGCCGCCCCCGGGCTCGCGGGCTTTGCCCCGAATGTGAGCGCCACCCCATCGAGATTGCCCTCAGCAACGAGTGCCGGCCGACCGCTTTGTCCCGCCCAATCCAGTCGGTCGAGCCGAAGCTGCCCTTTCGCCGCTCCGGAGCCGTCGGGTGCGGGCGCCGTCAGCGTGCCCTCGGCACCGATCATCTCGAGCGCGAGTGCCGGCGCGTCGGCCGCCTCAGCGTGGACGAAGAGGAGCCGCGCTGCCCGGATTTCCAGGCGCGGGGCCGGGTCCGCGAACCCCGTCGCTCTCAAGACTGCGTCTTCGGCTTCCACCTCGATCGGCACCATGCGACCCGCCACCGGCAGGCGCATGGTGAACTGGTTCGGCAATCGGGTCACGACGGCGGTCGGATCATCGACTGCGACCCCGCCGGTCAGCCGGGGGAAATGCAGCTCCGCCCCGCTCGACGGGTCTCGGAGCGCCAGATCGGCCAATTCGGCGCGGAGAGCGAAGGGAAACCCGGTGAACCGCCGGGCGCCGAGCGACACGTCCATTCCGGCGGCCGCCGCATCGTCCAGGGCGCGGACCAAACCCTCATCGGCCGCGTAGCTGCCTGCGAACCAGAGGCCGGTCCAGCCGAGGCCGAGAACGGCACAGAGCGTGCCGGTGACGCGGGCGGTGCGGCGCATGGGATCAGTCTTTCTCCGATGTACACGAACCTTGCCGCGCGATGCCGTCCCCGGCAAGGCGCCTCAGCGCCAGAGCTTGCGGATCCGCAAGAAGAGCCGATAGGCGCCTTCCGCGATCCAGACGATCGGCGGTCGTTCGGCGACCCGTCCGAGCAGACGCGTCGGTCCGAGCGCGCGCCAGAGCGCGGCAAAGCCGCGGGCGCCCGAAGCGGCGACCCCGTCCCGGCGGATGACCGTGAAGCGCCGCAAGAGCGCCTCTCGGGTGAACCCGTCGGGCACGGGCGCATCGACGATATCAACGAAGCGCACGTCCTCGGCGCCGCGCATCCGGCCATACCAGCCAATTTCGCGCCGGCAGACCGGGCAGTTGCCGTCATAATAAACGATGTGCGCCGCCCTCGGGTCGGCGCGGGCAACGTTTGTCTCGGGGGCGGTATCGGATAGATCTGTGCTCATGCTTGAGAACTTGGCACTGCGCTGGCGGTGATCAAGCGCGCGAACACCGACGGAGCCACCCGATGACCGACCCTCTGCGTTCCGACCAGGTCCCCCCGGCCGCCCTCTGGCTCGGGGGTGCCGGCGTGCTGCCCTTTGCGGGTCTCGCGCTCCTGGCGAGTTTCGGGCCGGCGGGCTGGCAAGGCGCAGCGGTTACTTGGCTCGAGGGCTACGGCGTCGCGATCCTCTCCTTCATGGGCGGCTGCCGATGGGGCTTTGCGGCGGCGGGGCTCGGCCGCGGCCCCGACTGGGGACCGATCGCCGGATCGGTGGTGCCGGCGCTTTATGCTTGGGCGGTGGCCGGTGCCCTTGCACCGCCTTGGTCGCTCGCGCTTCTCGCCCTCGGCTTCGTCGCGCTTCTCGGGGCGGATGTCGCGCTGACGCGAGCAGGGGGTGCGCCGGCTTGGTGGCCACGGCTCAGATGGCCGCTGACGGCGGGCGCGGCGGTCAGTCTTCTGCTTGGGGCGGGCGCGTGAAGCCCGGCCGCGGCGGGGCGACGGCCGGCGCGTCCCCGAGCGCGACCCGCTCGACCTCATAGCCCTTCGCCCGGAGCAGGGCGACAAGCCCGTGCCGGCCGGTCATGTGCAGCGCCCCCACGGCGACGAGCACGCCGCCCTTCGACATTTCGGCCAGGATCGCGGGCAGCCAGAGCCGGTTCCGCTCCGCCAGCAGCGTGCGTTCGAGCGCCTCGGCGCTGGCGCGCGTGTCGCGCCCACCGTCGCGGCTGTCGGAAAACCAGATGTTGAACTCCATGATCGCTGCGATCCGCTCGGCCGCATAGAGTTCTTCCAGCGTCGCGCGCAGGTCTTCCTCTGCGTCGATCGCCCGGAAGCCGTCGGTGAGCAGCTGGGTCATCTCCGCCTCGGAGAGCGCATCGAAGGCGGCAAAGGCCGCATCGACGGTCTCGAGGCCTTGGACCGGCGTGCCTGCGGTCTCTGCGATGGCGATCACCGCTTCGTCGAGGACCCGGGCGCCCTGGCGGAGATTGGCCAGCTCGCAGGCGGGCAGCGCGATCATCGAGACGACGAGGGCGGGCTTCATCCGGTCCGCAATCGCGAGCGGCACGCCGCGGCTCGCCAGCGCGCGCCGGGCGATCGGCAGCACGTCGGGCCCGAGCCGCTCGGACAGCGTCGGCCCGCCCGTCGCGAACGCAAAGGTCGGATCGCTGGTCATGCGGGCTTGCATGCGGGCCTTCTCCTCGGCGCTGATCTCGACGAGGAGGACCCGGGCCCGGTCGAGCGCTTCTGCCACCGGAGCGGGCAGTCCGCGGGCGGCGGCGGCGGTGCTGTGCAAGGTGCCGAGAAGATAGGAGGGCGCCGTCTCGGGACTGTCCGGCCGGGCAACTTGCCAAAAGATGCCCTCGCCATTCGGGACCTCTGCGGCCGCGTCGAGGATCGCGTTGTGGGCGGCCGGGTCCTGACGCGCGAGCTCAGCCATCAGATCCGTGCCGCGGCAGCGGGCCTCGGCGTCTCCAGGCACCACCAGTCCGGCGAGCCAGAGACAAGCGGCGTAGGACACCATCCGAGCAATCATCGCGATCTCCACCAACTCATTAATCGGTCCCGTTTTTTACACGCGCACCGGGTTTTTGGCGAGGTGGAAACCCGCACATCGGTCACAAAGTTGTTAGAAACGCATGTTACAATCGTTTCACGCCGATAGGGAGTGTCCAATGCCGAAGTTTTTTTTCACTGTCGCTTTCGCGGCGCCACTTGCGTGCCTCACCTCCGTTGCCACCGCCGACACCATCGATCAGGACAATCTGATTACCGTTGACGGTTTCGGAATCTCGGGCGGGCCTACCGTCGGGTTTTTCGCGGACACCGACTTCACGAATGAACTCTTGCAGACCTTCGTGGTCGGCATCACCGGCGACCTGACGCGCGTTCAGCTCCAACTGATCCGGAACCCGCTCGCCACGCCGGATTTCGACGTGGATGTGAGCATCGTCACCTTGAGCGGAACGTCGACCCCGATCACCGTCGTCGACACGCTCTCAACTACGAGCTTTGGCCCGGCGGACGTGACCACAGACGCCCCGATGTTGATCGACCTCGGTTTTGCCAACCCGGCATCGGTCAACGCCGGAGACACCCTCGGCATCCTGCTGAGCCCCGGCGCCCCACAGGGTGCTTCTGCCGGCACGTCTTACAGGTGGTTTATCGAGATCGCCGACAACACGCGGTCCTATGTTCCGGGGGCGCCGTTCAGTGCGAACAATGGCAATTTCGTCGGTGGGCCGAGCAGCGATTTCGGTTTTGCGACCTTCGTTGAGGAAGGCGGCGAGGCGGTGGTCCCGCTGCCAGCATCGGCGCTCTTGCTCTTGAGCGGGCTTGGGGCGCTCGTCATACGAAGCCGTCGCTGATCGAAAGCATCGCTGATCGAAGCCGGTCCGAGAGGGCCGGCCGTAGGCCGAAATTCACCCGGCCCATTCGGCTGACTGGTCCGTCTCAGGGCCGGTCAGCGCGCATTTTTGGCCTTCCACCCCTCGCGAACGGCGATCCCTGTCCTTAGGTCTCACCGGCTCGCGGAGCAGGTGCAGCGTTCGCGGGCCCTTCGCTCGCAAAATCCCTCGCGACATCTTGACAGGCGCGTGACCCTTCGCCAAATGGGCCGCTGGTAGCACTCAGGTTTGCTGAGTGCTAACACGCTCCGGGTTCAACCGGAAACCGCAACATCCAAAGGGTATGCTGCCATGAACTTTACTCCTCTGCACGACCGGGTCCTCGTCAAGCGCATCGAGTCCGACGAGAAGACCCAGGGCGGTCTGATCATCCCCGACAGTGCCAAAGAAAAGCCCCAGGAAGGCGAAGTCGTCGCGGTCGGCGAAGGCGCCCGCAAAGACTCGGGCGAGCTGATCCCGATGGCCGTCAAAGCCGGCGATCGTATCCTCTTCGGCAAGTGGTCGGGCACCGAAGTCAAAATCGACGGCAAAGAAATGCTGATCATGAAGGAAAGCGACATCCTCGGCATCCTCGCCGGTACGGCGCAGGCTCAGGCCGCCTAAACTGCCGGACGACGTCCTGCTTTCCCAAGAAACGCTCACAGGAGATCACGCAAATGGCTGCTAAAGACGTAAAATTTCATGCGGACGCGCGCGAGCGCATGCTCAAAGGCGTCGATATTCTCGCCGCCGCCGTCCGCGTCACCCTCGGCCCCAAAGGCCGTAATGTCGTCATCGACAAGTCGTTCGGCGCACCCCGCATCACCAAGGACGGCGTGACCGTCGCCAAGGAAATCGAGCTCTCGGACAAGTTCGAGAACATGGGCGCCCAGATGGTCCGCGAGGTCGCCTCGCGCACCAATGACGAGGCCGGCGACGGCACCACGACCGCGACCGTGCTCGCCCACTCGATCCTCAAAGAGGGCATGAAGGCCGTCGCCGCCGGCTCGAACCCGATGGATTTGAAGCGCGGCATCGACCAGGCCGTCAAGAAAGTCATCGACTCAATCCGAGCGCAGGCCCGCGACGTCTCCGGCACGGACGAAGTGGCCCAGGTCGGCACGATCTCCGCGAATGGCGAGAAAGAGATCGGCCGTCAAATCGCCGACGCCATGCAGAAAGTCGGCAACGAAGGCGTGATCACCGTCGAAGAGAACAAAGGCCTCGAGACAGAGACCGAAGTCGTCGAGGGCATGCAGTTCGACCGCGGCTATCTGAGCCCTTATTTCATCACGAACTCGGACAAGATGCTGACCGAGCTCGATGAGTGCTATATCCTCCTGCACGAGAAAAAGCTCTCGTCGCTCCAGCCGATGGTCCCGCTTCTCGAGTCGGTGATCCAGTCGGGCAAGCCGCTGCTGATCGTCGCCGAGGACGTCGAGGGCGAGGCGCTGGCGACGCTCGTCGTCAACAAGCTGCGCGGCGGGCTGAAGATCGCGGCCGTCAAGGCGCCCGGCTTCGGCGACCGTCGTAAAGCCATGCTTCAGGACATCGCGGTGCTAACCGGCGGCCAGGTGATCTCCGAAGACCTCGGCATGAAGCTCGAGAACGTCACCCTCGACATGCTCGGCACCGCCAAGCGGATCCGCATCTCGAAAGACGACACGACGATCGTCGACGGCGCCGGCGATAAGTCCGAGATCGAGGCCCGGGTTGCGCAGATCCGCAGCCAGGTCGAAGAGACCACCTCGGATTACGACCGTGAGAAGCTCCAGGAGCGGCTGGCCAAGCTCGCAGGCGGCGTCGCGGTGATCCGCGTCGGCGGGGCGACCGAGGTCGAGGTGAAGGAGCGCAAAGACCGCGTCGACGATGCGCTGAACGCGACCCGCGCGGCGGTGCAGGAAGGTGTCGTCGCCGGTGGCGGCGTGGCGCTCATCCACGCCTCGCGCGAGCTGCAGGGCATGGAAGGCGAGAACCCGGATCAGACGACCGGCATCGGCATCGTGCGCCGCGCGCTCCAGTGGCCGCTTCGCCAGATCGCCGAGAACGCCGGCATCGACGGCGCCGTGGTTGCGGGCAAAGTGCTCGAGGCGAACGACCCCTATTTCGGCTTCGACGCGCAGAACGAAGAGTACGGCAACCTCATGGAGAAGGGCATCATCGACCCGGCCAAGGTTGTGCGCACGGCGCTCGAGGACGCCGCTTCGGTCGCGAGCCTGCTCATCACCACCGAGGCGATGATCGCCGACAAGCCGGAGGACAAGTCCTCGGCGGGCGCCGGCGCCGGCATGGGCGACATGGGCGGCATGGGCGGCATGATGTGATCTTGCCCGACTGGGCAGGCGCCAAAGGGCTTCGGGGGGTCGCGGGAAACCGCGGCCCCTCTTTCATTGCAGTTCGGCCCGGGTTGATCTACCCATTATAGTTGGGTTTCCGTGGGAACCGGGGCCACACGCCATTTTGGGGGACCAATCACCATGCATCGCACGCTTTTCGCCGCCGCCGCTCTGGCGCTCGCCGCAGGCTCCGCCGGGGCCGTGACATTCACCGAGACGACGGATGCCGGCGTCACGCCGGATACCGCGACCGTGCTGCCGGCCGGAACGACCTCCGTCGCGGGGACCATCGTCAATACGACGATATCGGATGTCGACCTTTACAAATTCACCCTCGACAGCGCGACGCGACTGACCATTCGCGGGATTTTCCCGAACCAAGACGCGAACCTGCTGCTCTTCAACGGGCTCGGGCAGGGCATCGCGGCGAATGATGATTTTAGTGTACAAGGAGATGGAGATATTGACGGCGCGTGCGACAACACGTCTGGCCTCGGCGACCTAGACAGCTGCCTGTCCATCGACCTCGACGCGGGCATGTACTTCATCGGGTTCGGCGACAACAATACGGCCGCATTCGAAAACGAATCTGTTTTCCAGAACGGAAATCCCTTTTCAAATCTCGATTTCTTCGACGACGATTTCGGGTTTCTGTCGGAGCCGACCACCGCGGTTCTCGGACTGATCGGAGCGGAGACAGGTCCCGACGACATCAATGACGAGGGGCCCTACACCCTCGAGTTCAGCGAGGCGCTCGGCGGGGGCACGGCCATTCCGCTGCCGGCCGGGCTGCCGCTCGCGCTCACCGGGCTCGCCGCGCTCTGGGCCGTCCGCCGCCGCCGCTGACCTGCGCCTCCCGAGACCGGACAGCCCGGTCCCCCCTTCGGACAGACGAAATCTCCGCTGAGCCGGCAGTTTAACGCCAGCTTTACCCCGCCGCCCCATGGTGTCGCAGGCCCTGCCCGTGCGTCCGGGCGGCTCTCAGCGGAGGAGACACTCCATGGTTCTTCGAGCTCTCGGCCCGGCACTGGCCGGCGCCTTCGGGTTGTTCGCCCTCGCCGCCGCGGGGCCCGCCGGCGCGCTCAGCCTGATCACGGCAACCGACGGATCCCAGGGCTGGTTCATTGCCCGCGGCGACCTGACCGGCACCGCCTCCCTCGGCACGGTCATGGTCCCGCCCGCCTTCATCGCGACGGCACCCGCAGGCGGCGACGCCTTACGCCTCACGACCGGGTCCGACCCGGCCGCCCGCGCGGGGCTCAGCCTTGGCCGCGACTTCGGTACCGTCGCCGAGCTGTTCACGCCCGACTTTGCACTCCGCTATTCATGGCTGCGCCCGGCCGGCTTCGGCGATCCGGACGCCGCGCCCGAACTCCGGCTTCGGTTCAACCGACCGGGCGCCGCGACGACGCTTGTCTACGCCCCGGCCGAGAACCGCCCCGGCGGCTCCGGCCCGGTGCCAACGGATCTTTGGGTGACCGAGACGATCGACCTCTCGACCGGGCTCTTCCGTGCGGAGACCGCATCGGGCGGCTCCCCTCTCCTCACCCTCGACGACTGGCGGACGACCCTCGACACGGCGAATGCGGGGCTCTTTGAGCGCGCCGAGCTGGCGCGGATCACCATCGCCCTCGGACCGGCGGCGCCCGGCATCACGGCCTTCTTCGACGCCGTCACCGTCGAGGGGACCGGCGCCGATGGCGGCTCGAATTTCACGCTCGCCCGGACGATTGCCGCAGGGGAGACCACGCAGGCCGTGCCGTTGCCGGGCGCGCTCGGGTTTCTCGCGGCGGGGCTCGCGGGGCTCGCCTGGATCCGCCGGCGGTCGGACGGCAGCGCCCTCTGACGGGTTCGCGGTGTCCGGGCCTGGTCGGCCAAAGGTTCGCCTCCGCCCGAGACCCACGCCGGTCGGCAGGCGCCCGCGGCCCTTGGCACGAGATCCGGCGAGGTTCATGCCAAGCGGGATCGTCGCCGGGACCGCCGCCGGGATCGCCTCGGCCGGCATCGGCGCGATCCCGCGTCGCCGTGGGCAGTCGTGCTGCCTTGCGCGGCCGCGCCCGCCCACCTATCGCAAACCCATGAGTGCCCCTCCCAGAAACGCACCCGACGGCTCCCCCGTCGTCCGCTCCGGCGAGCCGCGGGACGCCGCCGCGATCGCGGAGATGGCCAACGCGCTCGCCGTTCTGACCATGGGCCGACCCGGGCCGATGACCGCTGAGACCGTGGTCTCGGACCTCCTCGAGGCTCCGGGTCTTTTCTGCATGGTCGCCGAGAACCCGGGCACCTCGGGCGCCGTCGCCGGCTATGCCCTCTATACCGCCGCTTACGAGACCGCCTTCGCCGCGCGCGGCCTCTACTTGACCGACCTCTACGTTCAGCCATCGGTGCGGCGTCAGGGCCTCGCGACGGCGTTGATCGCCGCGCTTGCCGCCCGGGCCGCAGCCGAGGGCGGCATCTTTCTTTGGTGGGTCACAAACCCGACGAACGCGGAGGCCATGCGGGTCTATGACCGGCTCGGCGCCATCCGCGATCCGGTGGTCGCCCGCGCGATCTACGGCCCGCCCTTCGACCGGCTCCTCGGCTGAGCGCGCTTGTCCCGGCCTATCGCGCCTGCTACCGCGCCCGCCATGCAAGCGGATCTCAAAGCATGGGCGGAAATCGGGCGCCGGGCGGCCGCGACCGGGCGGGTCGCGGACTATATCCCGGCGCTCGCCGCCGTCGACCCGAAGTGCTTCGCCCTGGTGATCCGTTTGGCCGATGGTCGGGAGTATGCGACCGGCGATGCGGACCGGCCGTTCTCGATCCAGTCGATCAGCAAGCTTTTTCTCCTCGGCCTCGCGATGGAATGGGTCGCGGAGGGGCTCTGGGCGCGGGTCGGCCGCGAGCCCTCCGGCATGCGGTTCAACTCGCTCATCCAGCTCGAAACCGAAGGCGGCATACCCCGGAACCCGTTCATCAATGCGGGCGCCATCGTGGTGACGGACCACCTGATGGTGCAGCGCTGGAACCTGCAGACGGCCTTTCGGGCGCAGATGCGGTTGCTCGCCGGCAACCCTGCGCTGCAATACGACGCCGAGGTGCATGCCTCCGAACGTGCGCACGGCGACCTCAACCGGGCGATCGCCTTTGTGCTCCGGGCGCATGGGAACCTCTCGGAGAGCCCGCACGAGGTCGCCGATACCTATTTTCGGGCCTGTTCGCTGGCAATCTCGGCGCGCGATCTGGCCCGGGCGGCGATGTTCCTGATCGGGCCGCAGCCGGGCGCGGGCGCGCTCGCCTCCGGGCGGCATGCGGCGCGGCTCCGGGCGCTGATGCGGACCTGCGGGATGTACGACCAGTCGGGCGAGTTCGCCTTTCGCGTCGGCCTGCCGGGCAAATCCGGAGTGGGCGGCGGCATCCTCGCGGTGCAGCCCGGCCAATTCGTCGCCGTCGCTTGGTCTCCGCCGCTCGACGAATTCGGCAATTCCGTGGGTGGGCAGGCCGCCCTCGAGGCGATGGCCCGGCAGATCTGCTGAGCCGCCGGGGCGCTTTGGCCTGCGTGTTCGGGGCGGCTCTCGGAGCGCCTGGGATATCCAGGGTAAAGGGATCCCGCCGCTCAAGCGTCCGACGGCGGCTCTATCCCTTTGGCGCGAAGCTCGGCCCTTGCCGCATCGGTCTTGGCGAGCCCATCCGCGCCCAAGGCATCGAGGACCGGCCGGGCCTTGAGGAATTGGATCTCCCGATAGGGCACAATCTCGATCCGGTTGCCCCAGGGATCGAGGAAATCGAGCCGGTTTTCCGTGACGATCTCGAGACCCGCCGCCGCGAGCCGCGCGCGCAACCCTTCCCGGTCGTCGACCACCAGACCGAAATGGCGCTCCCGGTCCCGGTCGGGCTCGGCAAACTCGGTCAGGGCCAGGAACTGGTCGCCCAGGTCGATGAAGGCGTGCCCATCGCCGCGGCCACGCAAACGAAAGGCGAAAAATTGCCCGTAGAAGGCCAGCGCCGCGTCGATATCGCCGACTTCGAGGGCGACATGGTTGATGCCGATTAGCTTCGGTTTTTCCACCATGGGATCTCCTTTCTCTAGGCCGTGTGGACAAAACGCATCCAGCGGTGGATTGCAGCGAGGTGGACGAAGCTGAGGAAGCTGGCGGCGGTCTTGTCGTAGCGGGTGGCGAAGCGGCGGAAGTGCTTGAGGACGTCGCGGAGCGGCGGGCGCGCAGCG
>JBHJGX010000016.1:0-6331 GCA_050331395.1 Paracoccaceae bacterium | reverse complement strand
GCAACGGGCCAAGGCTGGAAAGCCCGCAGGCGATCCGGCATAAGGCGGCCCGGCCAGAGAGGAGGGCCCGCCCATGCACGACATCCGGATGATCCGCGAGGACCCCGCCGCCTTCGACGCCGCCCTCGCCCGCCGCGGGCTTGCGCCGATCGCCGAGACCGTCCTGTTGATCGACAGCGCCCGGCGCGAGAAGATCACCGCGGCGGAGGCCGCTCTGGCCGAACGCAACGCCGCCTCCAAGCAGGTCGGCCAAGCCAAAGCCCAAGGCGACGAGGCGGAGTTCGCCCGCCTCCGCGCCCTGGTCGCGGAGAAGAAGGACGAGATCGCCCGGCTCGAGGACGAGGCGAAAGCGGAGGATACGCGGCTCACCGAGATCCTGATGGGCGTGCCGAACGCGCCGCTCGAGGATGTCCCCGACGGCGCCGACGAGGACGCCAATGTGGAACTCCGCCGCCAGGGCACGCCGCGGGCGTTCGACTTCCCCGCCCGCGAGCATTTCGAGATCCCCGCGGTCGCGGCCTGCCTCGATCTGGAGCGCGCGGCCCGGCTCTCGGGGGCCCGGTTCATGACGCTCTCGGGCGCGCTGGCGCGGCTCCACCGGGCGCTGGCGCAGTTCTTCATCGACACCCATGTGAGCGAGAACGGGCTGACCGAGGTCTGGACCCCCGTGCTCGTGCGCGACGAGGCGCTTCTCGGCACCGGGCAACTGCCGAAATTCGCCGAGGACCTTTACCGCACCGAGAACGGCTGGTGGCTGATCCCGACGGCGGAGGTGACGCTGACGAACCTCGTGGCCGGCGAGATCCTCGAGGCCGCGCGCCTCCCCCTGCGCTGGACGGCCTGGACGCAGTGCTTCCGCTCCGAGGCGGGCTCGGCGGGCAAGGACACGACGGGCATCCTCCGCCAGCACCAGTTCGAGAAGGTGGAGATGGTCTCGGTCACCCTGCCCGAGGAGAGCCGCGGCGAGCTCGACCGGATGACCGGGCTCGCGGAGGGGCTGCTCGAGCGGCTCGGGATCCCCTACCGAACGGTGGTGCTCTGTACGGGCGATATGGGATTTGGCGCGCGGCGGACGCACGATATCGAGGTCTGGCTGCCCGGGCAGGGGCGGTACCGGGAGATCTCGTCCTGTTCGGTCTGCGGGGATTTCCAAGCGCGGCGGATGAATGCGCGCGTCCGGCGCGAGGGCGAGAAGCGGCCGGAGTTCGTGCACACGCTGAACGGATCGGGGCTTGCGGTGGGGCGCGCACTGATCGCGGTCGTGGAGAACGGGCAGGAGGCGGACGGATCGGTCACGCTGCCCGAGGTTCTGCGCCCCTATATGGGCGGCGCCACCCGCATTGCGCCGGACGGCAGCCTCGCCTGACACTGGGGCCGGGTGCCTGCCGCGCGGCGCCCAATTCGGCGGCGTTTGCACACGGGAAAATCCCAGATCCGAGCAATCGGCGTGGGTTTACTTCATTTTGGGTCAAAACCGGCATGCTCTCGCCAATTCTTTTGCTTTGCAGCAGGGCGCCGGGGCTGTACCTTTCCACTGAAATCGACGTGAGTCGATCATCGGGGAGTTTCGAATGTTTAACCGTAAGTTGATAGTAGGCGCTGCGGCGCTCGCGCTGGTTGCTTCCGCCGCGCACGCCGCGCCGGTCATCATCGACGACTTCGTGTCGGAGAGCGCGGTGCGCGTTCCGGCACTCGGCGATCAGCAGACATCGGGTCAGTTTCCGGCCCCCAGCGCGGTGGGCGGCGAACGCGACCTCCAGGTCAGCCGGCAGGCGGGCTCGCAGGCCGTCGAACTCAACACCCTGTCGAGCGGGATCCTTTCGTTTAACAATGGCGTCGGCAGCCGCGGAACCGCCATCATCGACTGGGACGGTGCGGACGATGCCTTGGGCCGCGACACGGACGGGCTCGGCGGTATTGACCTGACGATCGGCAATCTGCCCGCCTTCGTGCTGAATTTCGAAGAAGTGAATGTCGGCGTCTCCTACGACTTTTCGGTCTTTGACGTGGACGGGAACGAGTCAGTCTTCGGCCCGATCGCCGTGCCGACGGCGACCGAGCAAACGGTTCTCCTCGCGGCCTTCACGGGCACTGCCGACTTTTCCCGCGTCGGCTCGATCCGGCTGACGCTCCAGGCGACGCAGAACAATGCGGATATCGCGATTTCCCGCATTTCGGTGGTCAACACGCCGATCCCGGCGCCACTGGCACTGCTGACGGCCGGTTTGATCGGTCTGGCCTTCGTCGGACGCCGCCGCACTGCGTGAGCCGCGCCCCGGAATGGGTCTGCGGTCTCCGAGATCGAAGCGGCGACGTGCGAACGTGTCGCTTCGATCCGGGCGCACGGCGGCTATGATCGGGGGCCTGCGCGGGCCAAGGTGCAAGCGATGACCGGCCCCCGCGAGCTGCCCCGGATCGTCACCGACCGCAAGGGCGCGCGGCTCACCCTCCGCCATATCCGGCCCGACGACTGGCAGGCGCTCCAACGCGGCTATGACATGTATTCCGACCGTCAAAAGCGGCTCCGGATGCTCGATACCGTCCCGCATCTCACCGACGAGATGGCGAAGGCATTCGCCACGATCCGCGACCCGGAGCACGAATTCTGCCTTATCCTCACACCGGAAGAGGACGACGGCGATATGCTGGGCGGCGCCCGGCTGATGGGGGCGCCCGGGCGAGACGATGCCGAATTCTCGGTCTCGATCCGCGCCGATCAGCAGGGCCGCGGCCTTGGACGCCTCGCGCTCGGAGCCGCGCTGGAAGAAGGCCGCGCCCGCGGCCTCACCCGGGTCTGGGGGATCATCGCGCGGCGGAACCAGGCCATGCTCGCCCTCGCCCGCACCCTCGGCTTCGAGATCCGTCCCGACGCGGACGACCTCTCGCTTTTGATCGCCGAACGGTCGATCTAACGCTCACACCGGCCCATCGCCCCGCGGGTCGCCGGCACAGACGAGCGCGACGGCTCCGATCAACACCATAACCACCGCTGCCGGCGCGAAAAGCGCGAGCAACAACTCGGCGAAACGCAGATCGGCAAACTGCTGAAGCTCGGTCAGGAAGATCGGGTCCATCGGTTTCACTCCTCTCGAACATGCGGCCCTCGCCGCGCTCTGAGTGGAAGATGCCCCCGGCCCTGGCGGGCACGTGTGACGCGCAACACAGGCAAAGGCCGGTTTCCGCGCCCCCCGGCGAAATCCCGCAGGGCAAGCCTCCGCAGCGGGCTAGACCGCAACCGATGGGGCGCCTACAACCTGCGCGGTCAACAAACGGGAATTCCATGCGCATTCTGGTTACAAACGACGACGGCATCACCGCGCCCGGCCTCGCAGTCTGCGAGGAAATCGCCGCCGAGATCGCCGGTCCCGATGGCGAAGTCTGGGTTGTCGCCCCGGATTTCGAACGCTCGGGCGTCTCGCACGCGATTTCATACACATCGCCCACGCGGCTCTCGCAGATGGGCCCGCGGCGGTTCTCGGTCGACGGCTTCCCCGCCGACTGTGCGATCGTCGGGCTGCAAGTGGTGCTCCGCGACGCGCCGCCGGATCTCGTGCTTTCAGGCGTCAACCGGGGCCACAACGTCGCCGAAGACGTGGTCTATTCGGGCACGGTCGGCGGTGCGATGGAGGCCGCCTTGAACGGGGTTAAAGCGATCGCGCTCAGTCAGTTCTACCGCAAATGGGAGGGCGGGCCCGAGAATATGTTCGACCCTGCGCGCGCCTACGGGGCCGAACTCGTCCGCCGGGTGCTCGAGCTCCCGTGGCGCAAGAACTTGTTCTATAATGTGAATTTCCCCGCTCATCGGCCCGAGGACGTCGCCGGCGCCTGTGTCTGCGCCCAAGGCCTGCGGTCCCAGTCGACCTTTGAGGCCGTGCCCTTCACCGCACCCAATGGCCGCGAGTACCAGTTCTTCCGCCATGCGGTGGCGAACGCCTCCGCGCCCGAGGGAACCGATGCGCGACGGTTGATCGAGGGCTGGGTGACCGTGACCCCGCTCCTGCCCCAGCTCACCGCTTATGACGTCCTCGAAGAGGCCCGCGCCGCGCTCAACTGAGCCCGGCCCGCGACTGCCTGCTGACAGGCGCCCCGCCAGCCGATAGGGTCGCCGCGACGGCGTGAGGGAGGACGACAGGCGTGAGCCGCCCCGACGGGCATTCCGAGCAGCTGATGCAGCTGATGCTCGCGCTCCGGCAATCGGGCGTGACCGATAAGGCTGTGCTGGAGGCGATCGAAGCGACCCCGCGGGAGATTTTCGTCGATCGCGCGTTCCGCGACCGGGCCTATGAAGACGTGCCGCTGCCGATCGCCTGCGGGCAGACGATCTCCCAGCCCTCGGTCGTCGGACTGATGATCCAGGCGCTCGGCGTCACTCCGCGGCACAAGGTCCTCGAAGTGGGCGCGGGCTCGGGCTATCTCGCCGCGATCCTAGCCCGGCTCGCCCGGCGGGTCTATGCGATCGAGCGCCACCGCCCCCTTGCGCTCGAGGCGCGGGCCCGCTGCGAAGCGCTCGGGCTCGCCACGGTCACGATCCGCACGGGCGACGGCAGCCTCGGCTGGCCAGAGCAAGCGCCGTTCGATCGGATCCTCGTGTCGGCGGCAGCCGACGACACGCCGCGGCTCCTGTTGGATCAACTTCGTCCCGGTGGCATAATGGTGGTACCGGTGGGCCAATCCGACGAGATCCAGCAGCTGATCCGGATCGAGAAACGCGAGGGCGGGCCGGACTATACGGAACTCGGAGCGGTGCGCTTCGTGCCGCTCATCGAAGGCGTCGCCGAGGACCGCAACATCTGAGCCGGCGGACGCAGAGGACCACCCCAGGACGGCCGGAGACAGGCCGCACGGGGACAACAAGCCGGGCCGACAGCGGGGCGGAGATCCCCGTCGACCGGACGAGATGGGAGAAAGGCGGGCGTTCGCGGACGGCTCCGCCGCCAGACGCGAGGCAGGACCGATGCAAAGCTCATTGATGCGGGTAACACGGATCGCCGCCGCCACGACATTGGCCGCGGCCCTTCTGGCTGGCTGCACGACCCAGGATCCGGACCGCGCCGAGGTCGAGAGCCGCGGCTCGGATCCGGCCGGTGCGACGGCGCCGGGCGGGGCTCCGGCAGCGGGGCAGGTGGTCCGCGCCCCGGCCCCGACCGACGACGGCATCGTGCAGTATGAGGGGTATGCCGCCGTGCGGGCGCGGGACGGCGATACCGTGCAGACGGTCGCGGACCGGATCGGTCTCTCGGCGGTCGAGCTCGGCGCCTATAACGGCCTCTCACCCACCCAACCGCTCGACGGCGCGACGGAGCTCGCCCTGCCGCCCCGGCCGGACGGCTATGCGACCCGCGTTGCCCAGAGCCCCGCGGACGCGCCCACCGCTCCCCTGCCCGCCGCCCCGCCCCCGGACCCGATCGAGACCGCGCCGATTGCCAGCCTAGCCCCCGCAGCCGATGGGTCGCTGACCGAACCGAGCGCGACGGCTGCACCCGTCTCCGAGCCGGCAGCGGATGCCTGGTCGCCGGATCTGGCGGCAGCCGCCATCGACCGGGCGACCGGGCTTAATCCCGACGGCAGCCTCGGACGCCCGCCGAGCGCGACCGATCCGATCCCCGAGGCGCCGGGCCCGACGCCGACGCTTCGCTCGCCGGATCTCGGCCAGTACCAGACCCCCCTTCCCGGAAGCGCCGCACCGCCGATCAGCCTGCCAGATGGGACCGGGTCCGACACGGCCGCGACGGCGCCGACCGCCCTGCCCCGCGATCCCGGTACGCGGCTGTTGCGCCCGGTCGACGGGCCCGTCGCGCTCCGGTTCCGCGAAGGGGCGGGCACGCAAAAGAATGACGGCGTCGATTTCGCCGCCGCCGCCGGCGCCCCGGTGGTCGCGGCCGAAGCGGGCGAAGTGGCGCTCGTCTCGGAAGCCCTCGGCGGGCTCGGCACCATCGTGTTGGTGCGCCATCCGAACGAACTGCTGACGGTCTATGGGCGGTTGTCGGGCGTGACTGTGCAAAAGGGCGATCTCGTCGCACGCGGACAACGCATCGGCGCGGTGGCCCCTCCCCAAGGCGAGGGCGAAGCCCGCATGCATTTCGAAGTTCGCGAAGGCGCGACCTCGGTCGATCCGCTCGGATATATCTGATCGACGGCGGCGTGCGCACCCGCGCGCGACGGGACCCCACCCACCCCGGGCTGTCCCTGCTCCCGGCCACATTGACGGAACCCCCCATGGCACCGGGTCGCGCGCAAGGACAGGCCGGCGCATATCGGGCGAAAGGGGCCGCGAAGAGACCAGCCCCGTCTTGTGCCGCCCCCGTCGCGTGGGGCCGGGCCGGCGGAGGCG
>JBHJGX010000015.1:0-80294 GCA_050331395.1 Paracoccaceae bacterium | reverse complement strand
CTCGACGAGATCGAGAAGGCACACGCCGAGACCTTCGATCTGTTGCTGGGCATCCTGGGTGAAGGGCGCCTCACGGACGCGCGAGGCCGACTCGTCGACTTCCGGATGACGCTGATCGTGATGACGTCGATCATCGGTAGCGCTGATCCACGCGCGGTCGGCTTCGGTCGCGGCACCGTGGCAGACGCCACGGGCAAGCTACGCGACCACTTCCGGCCCGAGTTCTTCAACCGCATCGACCGCGTCGTGCCCTTCTCGCCGCTCACCCCGGCCGACATCCTGCGCGTGGTCGACCTGGAGCTCGGGAAGGTCGGACAGCGTACCGGCATCGTGCGGCGAGGTCTTACACTGGAGGTGTCGGTCGCGGCTCGTGAAGAGCTCGCGCGACTCGGCTACTCGGAGCGCTTCGGCGCGCGGCCCCTCAAGCGGGTGATCCAGAAGGCGCTGCAGGATCCGCTCGCGGAGCTGATCTTGGCGGGCAGGGTCGCCGACGGGGAGACGGTCGCGGTGACGGCAGGGCCCGATGGGCTTTTGCTCGGCGACTATGCGCCGGGTGCCGCGCCGAGCGAGGGTGCGACGGTGCACTGACCCGAAGCCTTCCGCGGGCGCCCGACGAGCTTCTCTCGGCGCCCGCAGTCGTCCCTCCTCGATCGCGGCCGTTTTGCCAAAAAGCTCCGACGCGACCCTGTGAGACTGTTTTTTCAGCGCACGCGCGCCCCGGCCGGGAATGCGACCCGTCCATGCGGCGGAAACACGCTTGTCGGCCCGGCGCAGAGGGCTGTTTTCGCGCCGCGGCATCGCTACTCTCTTCGAAAAGCACATGCAGCGAGGTTGTCCGATGAACGCTCCCAGTAAATTCGCCACCAGCCAGCCGGTCCGCCGGGTCGAGGACACCCGTTTCCTGTCGGGAACCGGCACGTATATCGAAGATATCGCGCCGGCCGGCGCGCTCCACGCCGTCTTCGTCCGGAGCCCCGTCGCCAGCGGCCGCATCGAGAGCCTCGACATCGATGACGCCAAGGCCGCGCCCGGCGTGCGGATGGTGCTCACCGGCGCCGATCTCGACGGTATGATCGACAACGATATGGACGGCGGGCAGATCGCGAACATCGACGGCTCGATGTCCGTGCGCCCGCGCCGGCCCGTGCTCGCGATCGGCCAGGTCCGCCATCTGGGCGAGCCGATCGCCATGGTCGTCGCCGAGAGCCTGGCCGAGGCCAAGGATGCGGCCGAGCTGATCGTCGCCGATATCGACGCCGAGACCGCCGTGACCGACGGGCCGAAAGCGCTTTTGCCCGGCGCGCCGCAGGTCCATGAGGAGGCCCCGGGAAACCTTTGCTACGACTGGGGCATCGGGGACCGCGACCTTACCGAGGAGGCCCTCGCCGGCGCGGCTCACCGGGTGGAACTCGATCTGGTGAATAACCGCGTGGTGGCGAACCCGATGGAGACCCGCGGCTGCCTCTCGGAGTTCGAGAACGGGCGGCTCACGGTTTGCTTTAACGGGCAGGGGGTCTGGGACCTCAAGGACGAGTTGATCCGTCGCCTCAAGATGTCCGAGGACGCGGTCACCATCCGGCATCCCGATGTGGGCGGCGGCTTCGGCATGAAAGCCTTCAACTATCCCGAATACATCGCCACGGCGGCCGCGGCCCGGGAGCTCGGCGCACCGATCAAATGGATCTCCGAGCGCTCGGAGGGCTTCCAGACCGATGCGGCCGGTCGCGATCAGGTGGCCAAGCTTGTCGCGGGCTTTAACGCCGACCATCGCCTCGTCGCGATGAAAGTCGAGACGGTGGCGAATATGGGTGCCTATCTGTCGGGGTCTGCGGTTTACATCGCCTCGGATCTCGCCGCGCGGGTGCTGACCGGCGTCTACGATCTGCAGGCGGCCTGGTTCAACGTGAAGGGCGTTTTCACGCACACCACGCCGGTCGATGCCTATCGGGGCGCGGGACGGCCCGAGGCGCAGTATCAGCTCGAGCGGATGATGGACAAAGCCGCGCGGGTCATGGGCGTCGATCCGGTCGAGCTGCGGCGCAAGAACTTCATCCGGCCCGAGCAGTTCCCCTATTCCACTCTCGTCGGCGAGACTTATGACGTCGGCGATTTCAACAAGGTCCTCGACCGGGCGCTTGCCGAGGCGGATTACGCGGGCTTTGCGGCGCGCAAGGCCCAATCGGCGGCGGAGGGCAAGCTCCGGGGCGTCGGGCTTTGCTATTACATCGAGTCGATCCTGGGCGCGCAGAACGAGACCGCCCGGATCGCCTTTACCGAGGACGGTGGCATCGATCTCTTTGTCGGGACCCAGTCGAACGGGCAGGGGCACGAGACCGTCTACGCCCAGTTCCTCCACGGGCGCACGGGTCTGCCTTTCGAGAAAATCCGCATTGTCCAGGGGGACTCGGATCTGATTGCCACCGGCGGCGGCACCGGCGGCTCGCGTTCGGTCACCATGCAAGGCACCGCGATCAATGGCGCGGCGGACGATCTGATCGAGAAGATGAAGCCGCTGGCCGAGGAGGAGCTCGAGGTGGCCGCTGGCGATCTCGAATGGGCCGACGGCGCCTGGCGCGTGGCCGGCACGGACCGGCAAGTGGACCTCATGACGCTGGCGGCCCGGGCGCGCGCCTCGGGTCGGCTCGAGTTCCTGACCCAGGAGACCGAAACCGTCGTGCCGGGCCGCTCCTTCCCCAATGGCTGTCACATCGCCGAGGTGGAGATCGACCGCGACACCGGTGTCGCCAAGGTGGTGAAATACACCGTGGTCGACGATTTCGGCATCTTGATGAACCCGCTTCTCGCTGAGGGTCAGGTGCATGGCGGCGTCGCCCAAGGGATCGGCCAGGCGATCACCGAGCATGTGGTCTGGGACGAGGAAGGCCAGCTTTTGTCGGCGACCTTCATGGATTACGCGATGCCGCGGGCGGACGATGTGCCGATGATGCCGTTCCATCACGAGGGCACGCCCTCGACCGCCAACCCGATCGGCATGAAGGGCTGTGGCGAGGCGGGCACCGTCGGCGCCTGCGCAGCGGTGATCAATGCCGCACTCGATGCGCTTTGGGACGAAGGGGTGCGTCAGGTCGATATGCCGATGACGCCTGAGCGCGTGTGGTCCTGGATGAACGCGGCCAAACTCGCCGCCGAGTAAGCGAGCGGGAGCGCAAGGACTGGCCATTCCAGCCCGGGACGGGTACCTCTCGCCCCGGGAAACCACCGAGGCCGGCCATGCAAAAGATCCAAGTTCAGGGCGTCCACCACATCACCTTCAACGGGGCCGACCGGCAGACTTCGATCGATTTTTGGGAGGGCGTGCTCGGCATGCCCTTCGTTTTCGAACAGCCCAATCTGGACGCGCCGCAGATCAACCATCTGTATTTCGAGCCGGGCGACGGGCGACTGGTCACGGTTTTCACCGATGAGACGCGGGAGCCCGGCCGGCCGGTCGTGGATCAGGTCGGATCGGTTCACCACGTCGCCTTCACCGTGAGCCTCGTCACGCTGAAACTCGCGCTCGATCGGCTCAAGGAGCGGGAAATCCCCAATTCGGGCGCCGTCGACCGGGGCTTCATGCATTCGATCTATTTCCGCGAACCGTGCGGGCAGCTTCTCGAACTGTCAGCCTACAAATTCGAACCGCCCGCGGGCGTCACCCACGCAGAAGTGTTGCGCCTCGCCCATGATTTCCGGGTCGGTCGGGGGGCGAAGAGCATCGAGGATGTGGATCTCGCCGACGCGATCGAGGCATTGGTCGCGCGCCGGAACCTCAGCCTCTCGGCCGAAGACTGAGCGCAGCCGTCCGCCGAGGCGGCGGGCAAGAGGCAGCGGTTGCACCAGAAATCTCTTCCCGCGCCTCGGTTCCGCCGCTATTCACAATCACTTTATACACAAATCCGTTAGAGGAGGATCTGCCGATGCTGAGACGTGCCGCCTTGGTCTATGCCGCCGTGCTATTCGGTGCCTTTGCCGCGCCGGCCCTCGGACAGTCCCATGATCCGGAGCGCGTACGGGTCGCGCTCTTGCCCGATCAGGATCCGCTGACCGTGATCTGGGCGAACAAGCCGCTCGCCGCCTATCTCGAAGAACGCCTCGGCCGGCCGGTCGATCTGGTCGTTCCGGAGGATTACGACGGCATTATCGAGGCCATGCTCGAAGGCGAGGTGGAACTCGCCTATTTCGGGCCGGTGTCCTACACCATCGCCGCGGACCGGGCGGCCGGTGGCGCGTTTGAGATCGTGCCCTTTGCCGCGCGGATGCGCGACGGCGGCACGACCTACCGCTCGGTGGTGATCGCGGGCACGAACAGCGGCATCGCCGATATCGCGGAGATCGAGGGATCGGGCATCGACCTGGCGTACGGCGATCCGTCCTCCACCTCGTCCCACATGGCGCCGCGATACATGCTGCTCGAGGCCGGTGTGACCGAAGGCGACGACTATTCGGCGGTCTTCCTCGGCAAGCATGACCTCGTCGCCGAGGCGGTGGCCAACGGCCAAGTGCCCGTCGGCGCGCTCAGCCGGGTGATCTACGAGCGCCTCCTGCGGGAAGGCACCCTGTCCGAGAGCGATGTGCGTGTGATCGCGACGACCGAGGCGCTGCCCCAGTACCCCTGGACGATGCGATCGGATCTGACGCCGGAGTTGCGCGAGGCGATCCGCTCGGCGTTCTTAGGTCTGCAGAAGGGCTCCCCCTGGATGGACGCCGTGCTGTTGCCCTTCGGCGCCGACGGCTTCGCCCCCATTGAGGACGGCGACTATCGGGTGATCCGCGCGATCCGCGATCGGGTCGGCTGAGAACCGGGCCGGGCGCGCAGGGGGTTTCGTCGGAGCGCCCGACGGAACCGCCGCCGCCCCGCTGGCTGCAAGCAGAAGCCTCGCCCGTCGCGACGACCGGGCGGGGCAACGCGACCCCGCCTATTTCTCCAGTTGATCGAGTATCCGCTCGAGACGGGCGATCGATGCGCGGATCTGCTCCCGGTCGGGCCGGGGTTGCGGCTCGTCCGGTTCGGGTCCCGCCGGATCGGCGAGGGCCGAGGCTTGCTCGAGACGCCGGCGGATCTCGGCAAGGCGTTCCGGAACGTCCTCGGGCACGGGCTCGGCCAGACTGAGCGCCGCATCGGATTTGCCACGGGCCATGACCGCGCGCACGCCCTTCTCGCGCAGGACTTTTTGCACGCCTTTGATCGTCAGCCCGTCTTCGTAGAGAAGCGCCTTGATCCCGCGCAGCAGCGCCAGGTGGTCCGGACGATAAAGACGCCGCCCCCCGTTCCGCTTCATCGGCTTCAGTTGGGCGAACCGGGTCTCCCAAAACCGCAGCACATGTTGGGGCACGCCAAGTTCGGTGGAGACTTCCGAAATGGTCCGGAACGCCTCGGCCGACTTACCCGTCTCGGCCCGCCCGCCCTCCGGGCGCTGCGCCATCAGCCGGTGCCGCCATTGTTGACCCGCTCCTTCATGATGTTCGAAGGGCGGAAGACGAGCACCCGGCGCGGCCCGATCGGGACCTCTTCGCCGGTCTTGGGGTTGCGGCCCATGCGCGGACCCTTTTCGCGGACGGCAAACGTACCGAAAGAGCTGATCTTGACGGTCTCGCCCCGAACGAGGGCGTCGGAAATGCGCGTGAGGATGGTCTCGACCATTTCGGCCGATTCGTTCCGGGAAAGGCCGATTTCCCGATAAACCGCCTCGGTCAGGTCCGACCGCGTCGCGGTATTGCCTGCCATACCCGCTTCCCCTTTATCCACGCACGCCCCTCTCGCGTGGAAGAGAGGCTACTGGAATCACTGAAAGCGAGTCAATCTCAAGGGGTTGGCGAAGCCCCCGCAGTCGTGAGGCGAAGCCTTTGCCGCTACCACCTCAAAAGGGCCGATCCCCAGGCCAAACCGCCGCCGATCCCCTCCATCAAAAGGAGATCTCCCCGGGCGATCTTGCCCTCGGCAACTGCCACCGAGAGCGCGAGCGGGATCGACGCCGCCGAGGTGTTGCCGTGGTGGTGGACGGTCACCACGACCTTCTCCATGGGCACGCCAGCGCGTTTTGCAGTGCTCTCGATGATCCGCAAATTGGCCTGATGGGGCACGATCCAGTCGATTTCAGCGCCGCTCACGCCGACCTTGGCCATGACCTCATCGGCGACTTCGGCGAGTTTGACGACCGCGTGGCGGAAGACTTCTTTGCCCTCCATGCGCAGATGCCCGACTTGGCCAGTGCTCGACGGGCCGCCCGACACGTAGAGGATCGCATTATGCGCGCCGTCGGAATGGAGACAGGTGCCGAGAAGCCCGCGGTCGGCCACCGCGCCCGCACCGCTCGTGCGGCCGAGGACCACCGCGCCCGCGCCGTCGCCGAAAAGCACGCAGGTCGCCCGATCCTCCCAGTCGAGGATCCGGCTGAAGGTCTCGGCGCCGATCACGAGCACCCGGTCCGCCTGACCGGACAGGATCAGACCGTTCGCGTTGGCCAGTGCGAAGACGAACCCCGCACAGACGGCCTGGAGATCGAAGGCGAACCCGTTCGCCATGCCGATCGCATGCTGCACGCGCGTCGCGGTCGAGGGAAAGGTCTGGTCAGGCGTCGCGGTCGCGAGCACGATGGCGTCGATATCGGACCCCGTGAGACCCGCCGCGGCGAGCGCGCGTTCGGCCGCACGGATCGCGAGGTCCGAGGTCTTTTCCTCGGGCGCGGCCACGTGGCGTTGCCGAATGCCGGTGCGGGTGCGGATCCAGTCGTCGGAGGTGTCGATGCGCCTGGCCAGCTCGTCGTTGGTCACGATACGCGCGGGCAGGTAATGCCCGACGCCGAGCGCTTCGGATCTCACCACCGCCATCCGATCAAGCTCCTTTTCCAGCCGTCCTGAGCGGATCGGACCGAGCCTCGGATGGGCGGTCCGGATCGCTGTCGGCGCCCACCGAGAGCCGCACGAGCTCGCGGGCCACATGCCCGCTAAAATCCGATGCCGCGAGCGTTGCGGCGAGCCGCACGGCCGCGGCAAAGCCGACCGCATCCGCGCCGCCGTGGGATTTCACCACCGCCCCGTCAAGACCGAGGAAGACGCCGCCGTTCACCTGCCGCGGGTCGATCCGGGTCTGAAGGCGGCGGATCGAGGTATAGGCAAAGAGGCTCGCGATCCGCGACATCCACGAGTTCTTGAAGGCCTGACCGAGCGCGTGCCGGATGAAAGCAGCGGTTCCTTCCGCGGTTTTGAGCGCAACGTTGCCGGTGAAGCCGTCGGTGACGATCACCTCGACGGTGGCGCCGGGGATGTCCTTACCCTCGACAAAGCCCGCATAGGCGAAACGGCCACTGCGGTCGGCAGCGGTGCGGATCCGCTCGGCTGCGCCGCGGAGGGCGGCGGGCCCCTTGTTCGCCTCGGTGCCGAGGTTCAAGAGCCCGACCCGCGGACAGTCGTGGCCGAGACTGATACGGGCATATTCCGCGCCCATCACCGCGTATTGGGCGAGCTGGACGGGATCGGCCTTAAGATCCGCCCCGACATCCAGCACGGTGTTATAGCACTCGGCCCGCGCCGCGGGCCAGTTGACCGCAATGGCCGGCCGCATCACGCCGGGCGCTTTCTTGAGGATCAACACGGCCATGGCGAGGAGGGCGCCCGTGTTCCCGGCGGAGACGGCCACCTGCGCCTCGCCGCGCCGGACCGCCTCGAGCGCCTCGCCCATCGACGTGCCGCGGTACTGGCGCACGGCCCGGGCCGGGTCCTCGGACATGGCGACGCTGCGGTCGGCCGCGCGGATCGCGACCCGGTCTGCAAGGGCAGGGCGGCGGGCCAAGAGGGGTCTGAGCGCCGCTTCAGGCCCGAAAAGCTGAAACCGCGCGCGATCGAGACCCGGTGTGCCGGCGCTCCGGCGCACCGCACGGTCGAGCCCGGCAAGCACGGGGGCGGGCCCCTGGTCGCCGCCCATCGCATCGATGGCGATCACCGGAGCGGCCGCCTCGCCCGTCATGCCCGGCCCTCCCAAGGATTGCCGGTGCCGTCACGCCTCGTCGTCGAGATCCACCTCGTCGGCTTGGGCGACCACCTCGCGGCCCGCATAAAAGCCGCACGCCCCGCAGACGTGGTGCGGCAGCTTGAGCTCGCCGCAGTTCGGACATTCGTTGCTTTGGACCGCGGTAAGCGCATCGTGGCTGCGCCGCATGTTGCGCTTTGAGCGCGTGACCCGGTTCTGTTGGACCGCCATGGCGACCTCCCGTTTGCGCAGGCCGAAGCGGGCGCCCCTGTGCCATGCGACGAATTCGATGGGCTCGGACAAACCGGCCGCGCTGCGCATGCCGGTCCGAGAGAGACGCGGACCATACTCACAATCGGTCCCATGGCAAGTCCCGCGCGCCCCTCGCTCAGCCCTTATCCGACAATTTCCGCTTGAGATCGGCGAGCCCCGCAAAGGGGCGCATCGCCGCGTCCGTCAACGGCTCGGCCCCGGGCGGCGCGTAAACCCGGGCGCCGAGTTCCACGCCTTTGGCTCGCGGATAGGGATCGAGCGCAAGCGCAAGCGCCTCCACGGCGATCGCCGCCAGGTCGATGGCGTCCTCGAAGGGTTCGGGCGCGTCGAGGTCGTCGTCGCCGATCTCGCCATCCCGGGGTTCGGCGCCGCCATCCGGCAAAAAACGGCGCAAAACCGGTGCGTCGATCTCCTCGGTCACCGGATCGAGCGTGACCACGCAGGCCTGCGTCGCCCGGGCCCGGAGCTGTCCCGCAAGCTCCCAGCCGTCCCGACGCCAGGGCGCAAGTGTCCCCTCGAGCGCAAGGCTTTCGAGCGACTGGATATCCAAAAACGCCGCCAGCGCCTCGAGATCCCCCGGGCGGGCGCGATAGGCGACCGGATGGGTCCGGTCCCGCGCGCGCGCCGTAAGGTCCACGGGATCCGTCACCGGCAGCGGGGCGGCGGTCTCAGATGCGCGTGTCATGGCAGGGTCCGGCTCCGTCAAGATGGGCGCAAGCGAGCGATCTGCTTGCCTCGCCAACTCCTGCTATGTAATCGGTCTGGGGTGCTTCTGCGAGGGAGGAAACGGTGCGGATCTGGCAGGGAGTTCTCGGTCTCGGCTGTGCGGCGGCGCTTGCGGCCTGTGCGCCCACGGTCAGGACCCATGGCTATGTGCCGACCCCCGAGGCGCTCGCCCGGATCGAGGTCGGCAGCGACACCCGCGGCTCGGTGCGCCGCAAGATCGGCCGCCCGACGGCGAGCGGGATCTTCGACGAGCGCGGATGGTACTATGTCTCCTCGCGGGTCGAGCACATGACATATCACGAGCCCGAGGTCGTCGAACGGACCATCGTCGCGGTGACCTTCGATGAATTCGACGTGGTGCAGGCGGTCGACCGCTTCGGCCTCGAGGATGGGCGGCTGATCGATCTGGAGACCCGGACCACGCCCACCTATGGCCGGCAGCTCACGATCATCGAGCAGTTCCTCGGCAACCTGGCGGACGTGACCGGCGAGGACATCCTCGGCGACGAGTGAGGCCCACGGCGCGGGGCTTCGGGCCGCTATGCCCGGAGCCGTCCCTCCCGGAGCACGAGCCAGATCAGCGCCGCCGCCGCGAGGCTGAGCGCCGGCAACATCGCGAGATTGACCGCCGTCCAGCCGAAGCTCGACAGGAGCGCGCCGGACGAAAAGGATGCGACGGCAACGAGCGCCATCACCAGGAAATCGTTCAGCCCCTGGACCCGCGCCCGCTCGGACGGCAAATGCGCGCCCGCCAGCATGCTGGTCGCGCCGATGAACCCGAAATTCCAGCCGAGCCCGAGCAGCAAGAGCGCCACGGTGAAATGCGCAAGCTCGATGCCGGCGCTCGCCACGAGCGCGGCGGCTCCGAGGAGCGCCAGCCCCATCGCGATCACCGGCGGCGCGCCGATCCGTGCGATCAGCGGCCCCGTGACGAAGGAGGGCGCATACATCGCGAGCACGTGGATCTGCACGACCCCCGCGGCCTCCACCGTCGCAAAGCCGCAGCCGATCATCGCGAGCGGCGTCGAGGTCATCGCGAGGTTCATGAGCGCGTAGCTGACCATCGCACAGAGCATGGCGACCAGGATCCGCCGGTCCGCGAGGATCTCGCGCCAGGGCCGCCCGGTCGGCCCGCCCCGCTGAGGGCGCGCAGGCTTGGGGATGTCGAGCGCGAGGAGCGGCAGCGCGCCCGCGATGTTGAGCACGACGAGGATTTGATAGGCCCCGGCATAGGGGATCGGCTCCAACCGGTCTTGGAAGAGCACGACGATCTGAGGGCCGAGGATCGCCGCGACGAGGCCGCCCGCCATCACCCAGGCGATCGCCTTCGGCCGGAAGCGCTCGGAGGCGAGATCGGCGGCGGCAAAGCGATAGAAGTTATGCGCGGCCATGTAGACGCCGGAGAGGCCCGTCGCCGCGCAGAAAAGCACAAAGTCGCCCGCGACGATCGCTTCGGCGGCGAGAAGCCCGCTGGCCGCGCCCGCGAGTGCCCCGGTCAGGAACCCAGCGCGGCGGCCGGCCCGTTGCATGAGCCAGGCCATCAGCGGCGCGGACACCATGGCGCCGAGGACCAGGCACGAGATCGGCAATGTGGCCAAGGCCGGGTCGTCGGCGAGCATCTTGCCCGCGAGGCCGCCCAAAATGAAATGCACCGCCGTTTGCGCGCCGAGGACCGACTGTCCCCAGGCCAAGAGGAGCACGGCCCGGCGCGCGCGGGCATCGTCGATGGGCGACGCGGGCGCGTCGAGGGCGGCTGCGGTGCTCATGGAGATAACGAATACGCTTTTGCGACCCTCGAAACCAGGGGGCCGCGCGGGCAACGCTCACGCGCGGGGGGCGAGTTCGCCGGGTCGGGTCGTGCGGGCCATATGGTCGAGGACCGCATTCACAAAGCCGGGTTCTTTGCCCGAGGGAAAAAACGCCCGCGCCACATCCACATATTCGCCGATGGTGACCCGCGGTGGGATGTCCGCGCGGTTCAAAAACTCGTGCCCGGCCGCCCGAAAGAGCGCGCGAAGCGTCGAGTCGATCCGGCCGAGCGGCCATTTCTCCGCCAGCGCCTGATCGGTCAGCTGGTCGATCCGGGTCTGGCCGCCGATCACCCCGGCGAGGATATCTCGGAAAAGCTGCCGGTCCGCGTCGCGATAGGTCGGCCCGCCGGGTTCATCGACCTCGAGGCCGAGGCGGTGATCCTCGAATTCGGCCCGCACCTGGCGGAGATCGGCGCCGGAGACCTCCATTTGATAGAGCGCCTGCACCGCCGCGAGCCGCGCCGCCGACCGGGCGAGCCGCTCGTTCTGCCGGGCGCGCGAGGTCATCAGGCGGTTCGCGGGAATTGGCCCGCGCCGGCAAAGAGATGATCGAGGCCGCCCGGCCCCGGGTCGGTCCGGAACCGCCGTGCGAGTGCGGCGAGCCGGAGCGCCGCCTCGGCCGCATCGCCGCCCTTGTCGAGCCGGGCCGGGTCCGCGCGTTCCTCGGCCTGAGCCTCGGTCTCGCAGGTCAAGATCCCGTTGCCGATGGCGAGCCCCGCCTGGACGCCAAGAAGGGTGATGCCGCGGGCGCTCTCGTTGCAGACGATTTCGTAATGGGTGGTCGCCCCGCGGATCACGCAGCCGAGCGCCACATAGGCCTCGAAACGCCGAGCCTCGGCGGCGAAGCGGATCGCAGGTGCGATCTCGAGGGCGCCCGGCACCTCGAGCACCTGCTCGGCGGCGCCGGCGGCCGCAAGCACGGCCCGCGCCCCGGCCAGCTGCATGTCGGCGATCCCCCGGTAATAGGGGGCCACCAGAACGAGGACCGCCGGCGGCGTCTGAAAGGTGGGCAATTGCCGGTAGGAGGCGCGGACAGCCATCACGCGCCCCCGCGCCGGATCGGCCGGGTGCCGACGATCTCGATGCCGTAGCCCTCTAGCCCGACCACCTTGGGCGCGGGAGAATTCGTCAACAGCGTCAGGGAACGCACACCGAGCGAGGCGAGGATCTGGGCGCCGAGGCCGTATTGCCGAAGCTCCTTCGGCGAGGCGGCGGGGCCGCGCAGGCGTTCGGAGATCGCCGTCGGCGAGAGATCCCGCAACAGCACCACGACGCCCCTACCTTCCTCGGCGATGATCCGCATCGCGTCAGGGACTTGCGACGCGCGGTCCGGGTTCAGCATCAGCACGTCCTCGAGCGGGTCGAGCACATGCATCCGCACGAGAACCGGCTCGGCGGCGTCGAGATCGCCTTTGATGAGGGCGAAGTGCTCGTGCCCGTCGGGCCGGTCGCGGAAGACGCGCAGGCGCCAGGCGCCGCCGGCCATCGAGGTGATCTCGGCCTCGTCCACCTGGGTGATCAGATTGTCGTGGCGCCTGCGATAGGCAATCAGATCGGAGATGGTGCCGATCTTGAGCGCATGGCGCTGGGCGAAGGCGACGAGATCCGGCAGCCGCGCCATGCTGCCGTCGTCTTTCATGATCTCGCAGATCACGCCCGCGGGGGTCATGCCGGCGAGGCGGGCGACATCGACAGCCGCCTCGGTGTGGCCCGCGCGCACGAGCACGCCGCCCTCGCGGGCCCGCAGCGGAAAGACGTGACCCGGGGTCGCGATATCCGCCTGGCTGGCGCCGGGATCGATGGCGACCGAGATCGTCCGGGCGCGGTCATGGGCCGAAATGCCGGTGGTCACGCCTTCGCGCGCTTCGATCGAGACGGTAAACGCCGTTTCGTGGCGCGATTGGTTGGTCTGGGCCATCATCGGCAGACCAAGGCGGTCGAGGGCCTCGGCCTCCATGGCGAGGCAGATCAGACCCCGCCCATGGGTCGCCATGAAATTCACGGCCTCGGGCGTCGCCATCTGCGCCGGGATCACGAGATCGCCTTCGTTCTCCCGATCCTCGTGATCGACGAGAATGAACATGCGCCCATTTCGCGCCTCCTCGATGATCTCGGCGGCGGTGGAGATCGCGTCGCTATAGTCGATACGGTCGCTCATCGCTTGTGGCATCCGACCCGCGTTGCTGAAGTGTGAGCGGCAAATAGCCTGCAGGCGGGCCGATTGCCAGGGGGGCGCCGCTCCGCCGCAACCGGCCGGTCAGCCGATCTCGGCGAGGCGCGCGACGTAGCGGGCGAGAAGATCGACCTCGAGATTGAGCCGGCTGCCCGGACGGATCCCAGCCAGCGTCGTCTGCGTCCAGGTATGCGGGATGATATTGACGCCGAACCGGGCGTCCGAGACCTCGTTCACGGTCAGCGAGATGCCGTCTAGGGCAACCGAGCCCTTCGGCGCGACATAACGGGCGAGGCCGTCGGGCACGCGGATCGTCAGCCGGTGGGAGCCGCCCTCGGGCCGTACATCGGTCACCTCGGCGACCCCGTCCACATGGCCCGCGACGATATGGCCCCCGAGCTCGTCGCCCACACGAAGCGCGGGTTCCAGATTGACGGGGGTCTCCGGTCGCCAGTCGCCGGCCGTCGTCGCCGAGAGTGTCTCGCCCGAGGCTTCGACCGCGAACCAACTGCCCGTCCCTGCGCTGCCCACCTCGACGGCGGTGAGGCAGACGCCCGAGACCGCGATCGACGCGCCGATTTCTATCTCGCGGGCCGGGCGGGCGGACAGGATCTCAAAGCGGGTATCGCCGGTCGCGCTGCCCTCGCGGACCGCGCGGATCCGGCCGACCTCTCTGACGAGCCCCGTGAACATGACTGCCTCCCTGACGTTGCGTCAGCAGATAGGGCGGTGGCCGCGAAAGGCGCAAGGGCGACGGCACCTTATCCGGGGATCAGTGGGGGGGATCAGTGGGGCGGGGATCAGTGGGCGCGACGCCAGAGCGAGAGGAGATCGGCACCGATCTCTGAGACCGAGACGCGCTCGAAGCTCGGCGCCTCCGCCAGCGCGCCGATGCCGAGGGAGCCGACGACCGGCAGACCCTCGGCACCGATGGTGCGCCCAGCATGGAAAAGCGCGAGCCGGTCGACGAGGTCGGCTGCGAGAAGCGCGGCGGCGATGCGTCCCCCCCCCTCGCACATCGCCCGCGTGATCCCGGCCGAGGCCAGCGCTTCGAGCGCCCGGCAGAGATCGAGCGCGCCATCGGCGCCGGCCTGCACCGGAATGGTCCGCACGCCCGCCGCTTCGAAGGCCGCGCGTCGCGCAGGATCCGCGTCCGGCAAGTGCAGGATCCAAACCGGGATCGCCCTCGCCGTCACCACGAGCCGGCTGCCGAGCGACAGGGTGAGTGATCCGTCCGCCACAACGCGCACGGGCTGCGAGACCGGCCCGAGCCCGCGCACATCGAGCATCGGGTCATCGTCCCGCGCGGTGCCCGCGCCGACCAGAACCGCATCCGCCTCCGCCCGCATCAGATGCGCCCGGAGCCGGGCCTCCGCCCCGGTAATCCAGCGGCTCTCGCCCGTCGCCGTCGCGATCCGCCCGTCGAGGGTCGCGGCGAGCTTGAGCAAAAGCGACGGCCGGCGGCGTTCGAGCCGGGAGAGGAACCCCGCCTGCACCTCGCGCGCTTCGGCCGCCATGAAGCCTCGGTCGACCTCGAGCCCGGCGGCTGCGAGCCGGGCGAAACCGCGCCCGGAGACCCGCGGATCCGGGTCCTCGATCGGGCAGACCACGCGGGCGATGCCGGCCTCGATCAGCGCCTCGGAACAGGGGGGGGTGTGACCGTGATGGGCACAGGGCTCGAGCGAGACATAGGCCGTCGCACCACGCAGCGCGTCAGGGCCATAGCGCGCACGGGCCTCGGCGAGCGCGACCGTCTCCGCATGGGGACGCCCGCCATCGCCCGTGGTGCCGCGACCGAGCAGACGGCCCCCGCGCACCACCACCGCCCCGACCGCCGGGTTGGGTGCCGTCCGACCGAGCCCGCGCCGCGCGAGATCGAGCGCGAGGCGCATCCACCGCGCGTCGCTGCCCGCGCTCACGGGGCTAGCCTTCGGTCTTAGCGGGGGGGCGCAATTCCGAGACGAACGTCTCGAAATCGGTCACTTCCTGGAAGTTCTTGTAAACGCTCGCAAACCGGACATAGCCCACGGTATCGATCCGCGCGAGGCTCTCCATGACGATCTCGCCGATGGTGTCCGACGGAATATCCGTGTCGCCGAGGCTTTCGAGCCGGCGGACAATACCGTTCACCATCTGCTCCACGCGTTCGGGCTCGACGGGCCGCTTTCGGAGCGCGATTTTCACGGAGCGCGCGAGCTTGTCCCGGTCGAACTCCTCGCGGCGGCCGTTTTTCTTGAGCACCACGAGATCGCGGAGTTGCACGCGCTCGTAGGTGGTAAAGCGGCCGCCACAGGCGGGGCAACTGCGGCGCCTCCGGATCGAGGCGTGATCCTCGGCCGGGCGCGAATCCTTCACCTGGGTATCGGTGTTCCCGCAAAAGGGGCAGCGCATTGCGGTCCTCCAAGGCGCATCTCGGCAAGCACTATAGGGTCGCCGCGACGCATTGTGGACCGGAAAATAGAACACCCAAGATATTGGCGCAAGACGCCGCTCTCGACCGCTTTCAGTGCGGCGGCAGGTCGAAGCGGCCGAGGACTTCGATGTCGCCGAAGGGCGGCAGTCGAAAAACGAGGCCCTCTCCGGGCGCGAGCGTCTCGCCGGTCAGCGCGTCGATGTTCTTCGCATGGGTGAGCAGCAGGACCGTCTCGGCCGGGCGCAACGCATCGATCTCGCCCAAAAGCGCATCGATCCGACGCTCCGGGTATTCCTCGCCGTCGATCGGGTCGAGGAGGGCGCTCTCCTTCACCGGACCGATCTGCAGAAGCCGGGCGGCCTCGATATTGCGGCAAACCCGGCTCGTCATGATGTCGTCCACATGGATCCCGGAGCGCTGGAACATGCGGCCGAAGGCGAGCGCGATGTTCCGCCCCTTGCGGTCGAGGGCGGCGACGTCGTTGCAGGCGGCGCGGCCGCGGTCGGGCGGGTCGCCGGCCTCGGGGCGGGTCGAGACCCGGATGATCGCGTGGGTGTGGCGATCTTCGATCAGGTGCAAAACGCGGTAATCATACCCTTGCGCCCCTGCCGCAGAGGGCAGGGCGAGGATACCGGTCAGCAGAAGGGATAAGACGGATCGGTTCATGACGCGCAAATTGACCGGGCGCGCCCGCAAATCAAGCCACCTCACCGGATCGTCGCGCCCATGGCCTGACGCAGCATCCAGACCGCCCGGAGTGCCCGGAGCCGAACGAGGGTCGCCACCGCCCGGAGCCGCTCGCCCCGGTCGCGCAGCCGCGGGTCCCGGAGCACGCGGGGCAGATCCCGGAGCGGCGAGGCGAGCACGAGGCCCGCCCGAAGCGCCCATCGCAGACGCGCGCCCCGGCCGCCGCCGCCGAGGGCGAAGCTCTCCTCGGTCATCCGACGCCATTTGCGCCGGAGCGCGGCCCAGTCGGCACGCGTCGGATGCCGCACCGCCATTTCGGGCGCATAGGCGAGCGAAAACCCCGCCCGGGTCGCCCGCTGACACCACTCCACATCCTCGGACACGCCGTTCCGAAACCCGCCGATCGCCTGGAAGACCGTGCGCCGGGTCACGAGATTGGCGGTCACCGAGAAGCCGACCTCGCGGATATACCGCGCCTGGTCGAAGGCGAGGACGGTCTCGAAGGCCTCGGCCCCCGAGCGCGGCGGCGGCGTCTCGTCGAAGACGTCGACCCGGCCGCCGACCAAATCGGCGCGCGGCACCGCGGCGCGGACGGCCTCGAGCCAGCCGGGTTCGGGCAAACAGTCCGCATCGAGAAAGACGATGGCGCCTGCCCGGGTCTCCGCGACCCCCCGGTTTCGCGCCGCCGCTGCACCTCGCTCGGCCTCGTGCACAAGGCGAACGGCATAGGGCGCAACGGTGCCCGCCACGTCCTCGCTCGAGCCGTTATCGACCACGACCGCTTCCACGTCCTCGGGCAGGGCCTCGGCCGCGAGCGCGGCAAGACAGCGGCCTAAGCGCACCGTGTCGTTCAAATGCGGGATGACGATGGCAAGCGCCGGGACCGGCTCAGTCACGGTCTCGCACCGGCTTGGCGGGGATGCCGGCCGCGATGACACCGGGCGGCAGATCGCGGGTGACGACGGAGCCCGCGCCGACGATGGTCCCGTCGCCGATGGTCACTCCGGCAGTCACGATGACCTTGGCGCCGAGCCAGACATCCGTGCCGATCGTCACGTCGCGGTCGATTTTCGGTTGCTCGACGACCGGTGTACCTGCCCGGGTGCCATAATCCGATGCGGTGATCAGACAATCCGGGCCGAAGGTGCTGTTCGGCCCGACGGTGATCCGCCCGGTCTCTTCGCCGGCCCAGAGCATACAGCGCGCGCCCACTTGCACGCCGTCACCGAGCGCGATCCGCTCGCCATTGGCGAAGGAGACATTCGGCGCGATGAACACCTTTACCCCGAGGGTCAGGCGCCGTCGGGGCTGTACATGCGTGTAGTTATAGTAGTGGATGAGCCGCAGCGGATGCAGAAGCGCCCGCGGGTCGAGCAGAGAAGCTGCGGCCCGCACTGCCCTGCCGAGCGTCGACCGCTTCCGCCCTGCCTGTGTCATATGAGCCTCCGCCGCCCGACCCGCTTGTTGCGCCGGGCGACGGGGCTGTCAATGGAGGCTCTCAGGCCTCGACGGTCGCGTAGATCGGGAACCGGTCGCAAAGCGCTTTGACCTTGGCGCGGACGCGATCCTCGACAGCGCCGTTGCCGTCCGGACCATTCGCCGCGAGCCCGTCCACCACCTCGACGATGAACCGAGCGATCTCGCGGAACTCGGCTTCCCCAAAGCCGCGGGTCGTACCGGCGGGCGAGCCGAGCCGGAGGCCAGAGGTCACCATCGGCGGCTCCGGGTCGAAGGGAATGCCGTTCTTGTTGCAGGTGATGTGCGCGCGGGTCAGCGCCTCTTCGGCCGCGTTGCCCTTCACGCCTTTCGGCCGCAGGTCGACCAGGCAGAGATGCGTGTCCGTGCCGCCGGTGACGATATCGAGCCCGCCTTTCATCAGCTCGTCCGACATCGCTTGGGCATTCTGGATCACCTGCGCGATGTAGGCGCGGTATTCCGGGCGCAACGCCTCGCCGAAGGCCACGGCCTTGGCGGCAATGACATGCATGAGCGGCCCGCCCTGCAGACCTGGGAAGACCGCCGAATTGAACTTTTTCGCCAGCGCCTCGTCATTCGTGAGGATAATGCCGCCGCGGGGGCCGCGCAGCGTCTTGTGCGTGGTCGAGGTGGCGACATGCGCATGATCGAGCGGGTTCGGATGATGCCCGCCAGCGACCAGGCCCGAGAAATGCGCCATGTCCACGTGAAGCAGTGCGCCGACGCTGTCAGCGATCTTGCGGAACATCGCGAAATCGATCTGTCGCGGGACGGCCGATCCGCCGGCATAGATCAGCTCGGGCTTGTGCTCTTCGGCGAGCCGGGCCACCTGGTCGTAATCGATGCGGTGATCCTCGGTCGAGACGCCGTACTGCACCGCGTTGAACCACTTGCCCGACAAATTGGGCTTGGCACCGTGGGTCAGGTGGCCGCCCGAGGCGAGATCCATGCCGAGGATCGTTGCGCCGGGCTTGATCGTGGCAAGCATCACGGCCTGGTTGGCCTGGGCACCCGAATGGGGCTGAACGTTGGCGAAGCGGCAGTTGAAGAGTTGGCAGATCCGCTCGATCGCCAGCTTCTCGGCGATATCGACCTGACCGCAGCCCGCGTAATAGCGTTTGCCCGGATAGCCTTCGGCGTATTTGTTGGTGAGGACAGAGCCCTGCGCCTCCATCACGGCGCGGCTGGCGATATTCTCCGAGGCGATCAGCTCGATCTCGTCCTGCTGGCGGCGAAGCTCGCCGGCGATGGCGGCATAGAGTTCGGGGTCGCGGCTCGAGACGGGTTCGCTGAAAAATCCGGTGTCGCGGGTGACGGCGTCCATGGGGGCTTCTCCTGTTGCCTGCGGACGATCCGGCCGGCAAAGCGCCCCGGATCTTTCCCTACGCCTAGCGCCGGACAGGCATGTGGGAAAGCTGTTTCCGATCGGAAACGTCCCGATGTGTGAAATATTTTCGGCTCTACGCTCGCTCCAGAAGATCACGCCACCTCCACGAGGCCGTTGAGGGCCGCGCGCGGCACGAGGCAATCGAAAGACGGCCTTGCGAATAAAAACCCCTGCATGAGGTCAATGCCGAGCCCGGCCAGCGCGTCGCGTTCGCCCAAGGTCTCGATCCCCTCCGCGATAACATCGATGCCGAGCTCGCCGGTGACGCGCAGAATGCCGCGCAGGATCGTCTGGCGCACGCTGTCGGTGTCGAGCCCCTGCACAAGCGCGCGATCGAGTTTGATATAGTCGGGTTGCAGATTGGCGAGCAGGCCGAGCCCCGAATATCCGGCGCCGAAGTCGTCGATGGCGGCCCGAAAGCCGTAGGCGCGATAGGCCGAAATGATTCGCCTAAGATGGGCCGGATCCGTCAGCCTTTCGTCCTCGGTCATTTCAAAGATGATACGGTCGAAAGAAATATCGTGCTTGTCCGCCGCCCAGAGCGTGCGCTCGATCCGCGTCTCGGGGTCGTAAAGCGCATTCGGCATGAAATTGACCGACAACGCCTCGCGCAGGCCGAGCGCCGCCGCCCGTTCGATGGCCTGGATCCGGCACTGCTCGTCGAAGCGATGGCGGAGTTTCTCCGCGACGCGGGCAAAGACCTCCTCCGGTTCCTCCCCGGCAGGACCGCGCAACAACGCTTCATGGGCAAAGATTCGCCCGGTCGCGAGGCTGATAATCGGTTGAAAGGCGAAGATCGGCGCCGGCAACCCGCCCGCGTGCCTGCTCGCACGCGCCCCGCCCGAGCCCGGCCCCGCCGGCTGCGCGAAAGCCGCCTTGAGCGGCAGCGCCTCCGCCTCGGATGCGACGTCCTCCACGACCCGCCGCCCGCGTCTTATCACGCCCGTCTCCCTATCCCGTGTCGCCCTGGGAGATGGCACAGGGGAACGTAACACCCGGTTAATGGAGCTGCGCGGCCGGGCATGGACGTCGCGACGAGGCGCCGTTATCGTTTCCGCACCGCAAAGAACGGAGGATCCGGGAGAGGTGGCGGCGATAGCCTACGAGCGGATCTCGTTTCTCGCGTCCGATGCGCCCGAGGCCCAAGCCTCATGCGCCGCGCTCCGGGCCCGCTATGGCCACGTGCCGCCGGACGAAGCGGAGGTGATCGTCGCGCTCGGCGGCGACGGGTTCATGCTGCATACGTTGCACGGGACGATGCGCTATGCGGTGCCGGTCTATGGCATGAACCGGGGCACGGTCGGCTTTCTGATGAACGATTACTGCGCGGACGGGCTTCGTGAGCGGCTTGCGGCGGCACGCGACGTGCGGATCAACCCGCTTCAGATGCGCGCGCGCGACGTCCGGGGCGTGCTGACCGAGGCGCTGGCGATCAACGAGGTCTCGATCCTGCGCGAGACCCGACAGGCGGCGAAGATCCGGATCTGGCTGAACGGCGAGGTGGTGCTCGACGAACTCGTCTGTGACGGGGTGATGGTGGCGACGCCGGCGGGCTCGACGGCCTACAACTTCTCGGCGCATGGGCCGATCCTGCCGATCAAGGCCAAGCTGATGGCGCTAACGGCGGTGGCGGCGTTCCGGCCCCGGCGGTGGCGGGGCGCCCTCTTGCCCTGGGAGACGCAGGTGCGCTTTGAGGTGCTGTCGCTGCCCAAGCGGCCCGTTTCGGCGACGGCCGATGCGGTGGAGGTCCGCGACGTCGCTGAGGTCGAGGTCGCAGCCGCGCCGGATATCGAGTTGAAATTGCTCTACAACCCGGGCCATGGCCTCGAAGAGCGTCTGATACGGGAGCAATTCGCGTCATGACCACCGGCCGGCAGATCCCGCTCAGCTTCGACGCCCGCCCCGCGCAGGGCCGTGAGGATTTTCTGGTGGCCGATTGTAACCGCCGGGCGGTCGACGCGCTCGGCCGGGCAGAGGACTGGCCTGCGCGGCGGCTCGCGCTGATCGGCCCGCCGCGCTCGGGCAAGAGCCATTTGGCCGCGCTATGGACCGGCGAACGGGGCGGCGTTCGGGTCGATCTCGGCACCTTGCCTGCAGCGGAGATCGAGGCGCTTGCGGCCGCGCCTGTCGCCCTTGACGTGCCCGACGTGCCGCTGCCCCGCGAGGAGACGCCGCTGTTGCATCTCCTGAACCGGCTGGCCGAGCGCGATCAACCTTGTCTTCTGACCGCCCGCGAGGCGCCCGGGCGTTGGCCGGTGGCGCTGCCGGATCTCGCCTCGCGGCTCGCAGCGATCGCCGTCGTGCGGATCGATCCGCCCGACGACCGGGTGCTCGGCGCGCTTTTGGTGAAGCTCGCGGCGGATCGGCAGATGCGCCTGCCGCCGGCGGTGCTCGACTATGTCCTTCGGCGGATCGAACGCAGTTTCGCCACGGCCGAGGCCGTTGTCGCCGAGCTCGACCGGGCCTCGCTTTCGGCCAAGCGGCCGGTCAGCCTCGCGCTCGCCGCCGAGGTCCTCGACCGCCCGGCGCCCTTTTGAGCCCCGGCCAGTGACCGAGGCCCCGATGCGCGCGGATTTCCTGAACATCCCCGAGACGCCGATCCCGCCCGAACATCAGGTCCGGATCGACACCGCGACGCCCGCCCGCTTCCAGAACCGCGAGCTCTCCTGGCTCGCCTTCAACTGGCGCGTCCTGGAAGAAGCCAAGAACCCCCGCCAGCCGCTTCTGGAGCGGGTGCGGTTCCTGTCGATCTCGGGCAGCAATCTGGACGAGTTCTACACGGTCCGCGTCGCGGGTCTCCGTGCGCAGATGCGCGGCGGCATCGACAGCCGCTCGATCGACGGGCGGAGCGCGGCCGAACAGCTCGAACTGATCGACGTGGACGCGGTCGCCCTCCAAGAGGTCCAGCAGGCGACCTGGAAAGCGCTCCGGGCCGAGCTCGCGGAGGCGGGCATCCACATCCTCGACAGCTGGGGATTGACCGAGGGCGACCGCAGCGCGCTCGAGGAGCGGTTCCTCGCCGAGCTCTTCCCGGTAATGACCCCGCTCGCCATCGACCCCGCACATCCCTTTCCGTTCATCGCCAACGGCGGCCGGGCGCTTGCGCTCGCGCTCGTGCGGCGGTCGGACGGCGAGCCGATGGACGCGCTCATTCCGATCCCCGGCCAGCTCGATCGGTATCTGCGGCTCGCCGATGCCGAGGACGGGGCGATCCGGTTTCTGCCCATCGAGGAGCTGATCGAGCTTTTCCTCGAACAGCTCTTCCCGGGCTATCGCGCCGAGGGTCACTGCATCTTTCGGGTGCTCCGCGACAGCGATCTCGAGGTGGAGGAGGAAGCCGAGGATCTGGTCCGCGAGTTCGAGACCGCGCTCAAGCGGCGGCGGCGGGGCGATGTGATCCGGTTGAAGATGACCGCCGACACGCCCGAGCGGCTCCGCCGGCTGATCACCGAGGAACTCGGCGCGACCGATACGGAGGTGCTGATCGTCGACGGGGTGGTCGGCATCGCGGACGTCTCCGAGCTTGTGATCGACGACCGGCCTGAGCTCCGCTGGGAGACCTATCAGCCGCGATTGCCCGAGCGGGTGCGCGACCATGACGGGGACATCTTCGCGGCAATCCGGCAAAAGGACATGCTGCTCCATCACCCCTATGAGAGCTTCGAGATCGTCGTGCAGTTTCTTCAGCAGGCGGCGCGCGATCCGGACGTGGTGGCGATCAAGCAGACGCTCTACCGGACATCCAAGAACTCGCCGATCGTCGCGGCGCTGTGCGAGGCGGCCGAGGACGGCAAATCGGTGACCGCCCTCGTCGAGCTCAAGGCCCGGTTCGACGAGGCAGCGAATATCCGCCAGGCCCGGCAATTGGAGCGTGCGGGCGTCCAGGTCGTCTTTGGTTTCGTCGACCTGAAGACCCACGCCAAGATCTCGCTGGTCGTCCGCCGCGAGGGCGGTAATTTGGTGACCTACACGCATTTCGGTACGGGCAACTATCATCCGATCACCGCGAAGATCTATACGGACCTCGCGCTCTTTACCTGCTCGCCGCCGCATGGGCGCGACGCGGCGAAGATCTTCAACTTCACGACCGGATACGCCGAGCCGACGGGGTTGACCCATGTCCAGGTCGCGCCGATGACGCTCAAGCGCACGCTGATCGAGTTGCTCGAGGCGGAGGCGGCGCATGCCCGCGCCGGCCGGCCCGCGCAGGTCTGGGCCAAGATGAATTCGCTCATCGAAGACGAGGTGATCGACGCGCTCTATGCGGCCTCGCAGGCGGGCGTGCGCATCGATCTCGTCATTCGCGGGATCTGCGGGCTGCGTCCCGGGATCGCCGGGCTCTCCGAGACGATCCGCGTGAAGTCGATCGTCGGGCGGTTCCTCGAACACAGCCGCATCGTCTGCTTCGGCAACGGCGCCGGACTTCCCTCCGAACGCGCCCGGGTCCTGATCAGCTCGGCCGACTGGATGGGGCGGAACCTCAACCGCCGGGTCGAGACGCTGGTGGAGATCACCAACCCGACCGTGCACAGTCAGATCATCGATCAAATCATGGCAGCCAATCTGCGCGACGAGGCGCAATCCTGGGTGTTGATGCCGGATAACGCCTATCTGCGCGCAACGGGCGCGGCCGACGGGACGGGCGAGGCCCCGTTCAACTGCCACGATTTTTTCATGCGCCACCCCTCGCTCTCTGGCCGGGGAAGATCGGGCGCAGCGGATGCGCCGCGTCTAACCGCGCCGCGGGCGGCGGAGTGAGCCGGGAGCGACGGGGCCGCGAGCGACGGGGCCGGGATCGACGTGGCCAGGGCTCGACAGGGGGCGCCGGCTCCGCATATCGCCCAGGGGGCGGTGCGGGGAGTGCGTAGAGGGCGAGCATGGGCGTAACCGGAGCGCGGGCCGGGGGGCAGGGCGATTTCTTCGGCGGCTATCCGCCCTCATTTGCGCCGGCCGATCCCCGGGCGGACCGGATTGGCGTGGTCGATGTGGGCTCGAATTCCGTCCGCCTCGTGGTCTTCGAAGGCCATTGCCGGGCGCCACAGGTGATCTTCAACGAGAAAGTGACCGCCGGGCTCGGCGCACGCCTCGAGGAGACGCGCCGGCTCGATCCAGAGGGCGTCGAGCGGGCGATCCGGGCGCTTCGCCGCTTCGCGGGCCTCGCGCCACAACTCAAGATCGCGGCGCTCGCGGGTGTTGCGACGGCGGCCGTGCGCGAGGCGGAGGACGGGGCGGCGTTCCGCGACCGGGTCGAGCGCGAGACGGGCATTCGCCTTCGCATCGCCTCCGGGATCGAGGAGGCCGAGCTCGCAGCGAAGGGCGTGCTTTTCGGCCAGCCTCGGGCGCATGGGGTGGCGGTCGATCTGGGCGGCGGCTCGGCCGAGTTCTGTCGGATCGAGGAAGGGCAGCTCGGTCCCGGCCTCTCGACGCCGCTCGGACCGCTCCGGCTCCGCGCGATCGAGCGACAGGGCCGCGACGTCCGGGCCGAGATCGCCGCCTATCTTCGCACGATGACGGAGACCTTCGGCCTCGCGGGTGGGCGGCTCTATCTCGTCGGCGGCGCGTGGCGGGCGCTCGCCAAACTCGCGATCGCGCGCGGGCGCTATCCCCTCCAAATCGTCCACGAATACGAGATGACCGCGGGGGCGGCGCGCGAGCTGGCAGACTGGGTCGTCGCGACCAAGCCCGAGAAGATCGCGCAGATCGACGGCGTGCCGGCCGGACGGGCGGCGGCCATGCCCCTTTCGGCCGCGCTCCTCGCCGAGATCGTGCGCACGCTCGAGCCAGGTGTGTTGACCGTGTCTGCCTTCGGGCTTCGCGAAGGCGTCTGCCTCGACAATCTCTCGCCCGCGCTCCGCCGCGAAGACCCGCTTCTCGCCGCCGCGCGCGACCAGGAGACCCGCCGCGCCCGCGCGCCCGGCTACGGCGCCGATCTGGCCGACTGGCTGCTCGGAGCGTTCCCGGCGCGCGATCCCGAGGACGAGCGGCTCGTCCGGGCACTCGCCCATCTCGCGGATGTGAATTGGCGCACTCATCCCGACTATCGCGCCGAGGGTTGCTGGGAGACCGTGACCCGCGGCTCGCTGACGGATATCGGCCATGCGGGGCGGGCCTTTCTGGGGGCGGCGCTTGTCGGGCGGTATCGCGGCACCCGCAAAGCGCTCGGCAGTTCGGTCGCAGGGGCGTTGCTCGGCGAGGATCGACTTGAAGAGGCGCGGCGCCTCGGTCTCGCCATGCGGGTCGCGGCGGTGCTCGCGGGCTCTGCGCCCGGGATCCTCGGGGCGACGCGGCTGGCGCGCGAGGGCGGCACGCTGCGGCTGACGATCGCGGGGCCGGCCATCTCGCTGCGGGGCGAAGAAGTGGACAAGCGGCTAGACCAATTGGCAAAGGCGCTCGGGGCTACGGCCGCGATCTCGGAGCGGACCACAAACGGCTAACTCGGTCCAATCGCGCCTAAAAACGCCGAAATTCGACTTAAAACGAAACGACCCGCCAATTGGCGGGCCGCTCCTCCCAAAGACCGGGCCGGGCGCTCCAGCGCCTTCTGGAGAAGTCCCTAAACCATGCGGATCAGCTTGTCACGTCGTGAATGCGCGATCTGCAAACGGTCCGCTCGCCTCCTGCGGGTCCGCGCCCCGCGCTCGGCCGGCCCCCTTGCGCGGGGCAGTCGAAGCCCCTACTCCTCGCGCGCGAGCAACGTCCCCATCGCCCGCGCCCGGTCCGGACCCCGGCTTGGAGATCGCCCATGCGCCTGACCCGATACTTCTTGCCGGTGCTCAAGGAGACCCCGCAGGATGCTCAGATCGCCTCGCACCGGCTGATGCTCCGGGCCGGCATGATCCGCCAGCAATCGGCGGGGATCTATTCCTGGCTGCCGCTCGGCTATAAGGTCCTGCGCCGGATCGAGACGATCGTCCACGAAGAGCAAGCGCGGGCGGGGCACATCCCAGTCCTGATGCCGACGATCCAGCCGGCCGATCTCTGGCGCGAAAGCGGCCGCTACGACGCCTATGGCCCGGAAATGCTGCGCATTCGCGACCGTCACGACCGGGACATGCTTTTCGGGCCGACGAACGAAGAGATGGTCACCGACATCTTTCGGTCCCATGTGGGCAGCTATCGCGACCTGCCGCTGACACTTTATCACATCCAGTGGAAGTTCCGCGACGAGATCCGGCCGCGCTTCGGCGTGATGCGGGGGCGGGAGTTTCTGATGAAGGACGGCTACAACTTTGACTTGACCAAAGAGGCCGCGCTCCACGCCTACAATCGCCATTTGGTCACGTATTTGCGGACTTATGAGCGGATGGGGCTGCAGGCGATCCCGATGCGCGCCGATAGCGGTCCGATCGGCGGGGACAACACGCACGAGTTTCTTGTGCTCGCCGAGACGGGCGAGTCCGAAGTCTTCTACGACAGCCAAGTCACCGACATTCGCCTCGGCGCACGCGACATCGACTATCACGATGCGGCGGCCTGCCAGGCGGTGCTCGAAGAATTCACGGCGCTTTATGCCCGCACCGACGAGACCCACGACGCCGCCGTCTTCGAAGAGATCCCCGAGGAGCGCCGCCGCGCCGCCCGCGGCATCGAGGTCGGCCAGATCTTCTATTTCGGCACCAAATACTCCGAGCCGATGGGCGCCGTCGTCACCGATCAGGACGGCGAGCGCGTGCCAGTCCACATGGGCAGCCACGGGATCGGCGTCAGCCGGCTTGTGGGCGCGCTCATCGAAGCGAACCACGACGACAAGGGCATCGTCTGGCCCGAGAGCGTGGCGCCGTTCCATGTCGGGCTCGTCAATCTCCGCCAGGGCGATGCGGCAGTCGATGCGGCGTGCGAGGACCTCTATGCGAAGCTGACCGGGGCGGGGCTCGACGTGCTCTATGACGACCGGGACGACCGGGCCGGGGCCAAATTCGCCACGATGGAGCTGATCGGCCTCCCCTGGCGCGTCACCGTCGGGCCCCGCGGGCTTGCCGATGGAAAGGTCGAGCTCACCGCCCGTCGCACGGGCGAGAGCGTCGATCTCGCTCCCGAGGACGCGGTCGCCCGGCTCGTCGAGCGGTTCCGCGGTCTCTGAGCCGGTCGTCGGGACGGGGGCGATGCGGGACGGCGCGGAGACCCGGCTCGCCACCTATGGCACCTTCCCGCCGGGGCGGGAAAACCACCATGTGGTCGCGCCGATCGGCGGCGTCTGGTCAGAGGGCTGGCTCGAAGGCGACCTCCGAAGCATTTCGGCCGGGCGTTGGGCAGGGTATGCGGGCTTTCTGCCCATGGCAGGCGCCCGACTGCCCGCCTGGCTGCTCGAGGCTCCGGACCTGCCCGCGCATTGGTCCCATCTCGACGCGTTCGAGGGCCCGGCACTCGAGCGTCGGACGCTGCCGTTTCATCGCGCCGACGGGACCACCGTTCCGGCCCAGGTCTACGTGCTGCGGGACGCGGCGGGCTTGCAGACAGCGGCGCCGCCGCGCAGTCTGGCACCCGATACGGAGGGACAGCCCATGACCGACACGTCCGAGACGCCCCCACCCGGGCGCGACGATCCCCAGCAACGGCCGCGCTACACGGGGCCCGCGAGCTTTTTTCGGCTGCCTTACCGCGAGGACTTCGAGACCGAGCCGCCCGAGATCGGCCTCGTCGGTGTGCCCTATGACGGCGGGGTTACCAATCGCCCCGGCGCCCGGCACGGCCCCCGAGAGGTCCGCAACCAATCCTCGCTGATCCGCCGCGAGAACCCCGCGACCGGCGCCCGACCCTTCGCCAAGGCCCGCGTGGCCGATATCGGCGACGTTTGGGTCGAGCGGCCCTTCGACCTCTCCTCCGCCCATCGCGAGATCGAGGCGGGCTTTCGGCGGATCCACGCCGCCGGCATCCGGCCGCTGACCTGCGGAGGGGACCACTCGATCAGCCTGCCGATCCTGCGCGCCATCGCCCGCGACGGCCCGCTCGGCATGGTTCATATCGATGCCCATTCCGACACCGGCGGAGACTATCTCGGCAGCCGCTTTCACCACGGCGCCCCTTTCAGCCGGGCGGTGGAAGAGGGCCTTCTCGACCCCAGGCGCATCGTCCAGATCGGCATCCGCGGTTCTCTCTTCTCCCTCGACATGTGGGCCTTCAACGAAGCGCACGGCATCACCGTGATCCCGATCGAAGCGGTCGAGGAGACGGGCTGGGCGGCCGCAATGGACCGAGCCCGAACGGTCGTCGGCAGCGGCCCCGTCTATGCGAGCTTCGATATCGACAGCCTCGATCCGGCCTTCGCCCCCGGCACCGGCACGCCCGAGGCGGGCGGGCTCACCATGCGAGAGGCGCAAGGCATGGTCCGGCGCCTCGCGGGGCTCGACATCCGGGGCGCCGACATGGTCGAGGTCGCGCCCGCCTATGACGTGGGCGGGATCACGGCGCTGAACGGTGCGACGATCCTCTACGAACTCCTCTGCGTGATGGCCGATCCGACGCCCGACTGACGCGCCATGGGCGCCCGACGGGCGGCTCTCGTTTGCGCTGGATCATGGAGCGGGGCGAGTGTGCGCCGCAGGGTGCCTCCGGACCGTGCACAAAGGAGACCGCCATGGCGCTCAATGACCGCGACGCGAGCCTGATCCGCGAAAGCTTCGACCGGCTGCGCGCCGAGACCGCGACCGAAGACCGCTTCGGCCCGATCTTCTATGCGAAGCTCTTCGAGAAGCTGCCGGAGGCGCGTCCGCTGTTCCGCGACGATCTCTCCGAGCAGGGGATGCGCTTTCTCTCGACGCTCCACGTGATCATCGACGATATCGGCGAACCGGACGCGCTGGCCCCGAAGCTCCGGCAACTCGCCGAGGGGCATCGGGCTTACGGGGTCGCGCCCGGCTTTTACGCGCCGATGGGCGAGGCGCTGCTCGAGACCATGCGCGAGACGCTGGGGTCGAAGTTCGATCCGGAGACCGAAGCGGCCTGGGGCCGGGCCTATGCCCTGATGACCGAACGGATGCAGGCGGCCGCCTGAGCGCGCGGGTCCCGCCTGCGGTCAGTCCGTGCGGATCCGGCCTTGATCGAGCGTCACGATCCGGTCCATCCGCGCGGCAAGCGCATGGTTATGCGTGGCGATGAGCGCGGCGAGGCCGGTCTCGCGCACCACCTCGAGCATCAGCTCAAAGACGCGGCCCGAGGTCTCCGGATCGAGATTGCCCGTCGGCTCGTCGGCGAGGAGCAGCCGAGGCCGGTTGGCGAGCGCCCGGCAGACGGCGACGCGCTGTTGCTCGCCGCCCGAGAGCTCGGCCGGACGGTGGCGGACCCGTTCGCCGAGCCCCACCCGCGAGAGGAGCGTCCGGGCCCGCTCCCGCGCTGCCCGCCGCGCCGCGCCCGCGGCCATCTGCGGGATCGCGACGTTCTCTTCGGCGGAGAATTCGGGCAGCAGATGGTGGAATTGATAGACAAAGCCGATGAGCCGCCGCCGCGCCGCCGTCCGGGCCCGGTCGTCGAGGCCGGTCATCTGCTGCCCGCCGATCGTCACCGACCCGGCGGTCGGTGTGTCTAGGAGCCCGGCAATCTGCAAAAGCGTCGATTTGCCGGCACCCGAGGGCGCGACGAGCGCCACGACCTCGCCGGGCGCGACGCTCAGATCCACGCCCTTCAGCACCTCGACGACCCGGGCCCCTTGGCGAAAGGTCCGCTCGACGCGAGAGAGCGCGAGCGCTGCCTCACTCATACCGGAGTGCCTCGACCGGATCGAGCCGGGCCGCCCGCCAGGCCGGATACCAGGTCGCCAGGAACGAGAGCCCGAGTGCGATCGCGACGGTAAAGACCACGTCGGACGCGTGCATGACGGCCGGGACCCGGGTGAGGAAACGCACATTGGGATCCCAGACGGTCCCGCCCGAGAGATATTCGACAAAGGATTGAATTTCCTGGATATTCACCGTGAACAGCACGCCGATCCCGACGCCGAGCACCGTGCCCACCACGCCGATCGACGCGCCGCAAAGGAAAAAGATCCGCAGCACCGCCGCCCGCGGCAAACCGACCGTGCGCAAGATCCCGATGTCGCGGCCTTTCTCCTTCACCAGCATGATCAAGCCGGAGATGATATTGAGCGCAGCGACCAGGATGATCAGGGTGAGGATCAAAAACATCACGTTGCGCTCTATGCGGAGCGCCGCGAGGAACGCCCCGTTCGCCCGCTGCCAATTCCACAGGTATCCTTGTCCACGCACGAGCGGCGAGAGGTCGTCGCCGATCTCCTCAACCCGGTCAGGTCGGTCGACCATCACCTCGATCAGGTCGACGCGGTCGGGCTTGTTGAAAAAGCGTTGCGCCTCGTCGAGCGGCATGAAGATGAAAGCGCGGTCATAGTCACTCATTCCGATCCGGAAGATATAGACGACCTCGTAGGACTTCCGCCGCGGCAGCACGCCGCCGATCGTCACGCGTCCACGGGGGGTTACGAGCGTGATTTGGTCGCCGATGTTCAGTCGCAATTGCTGGGCGAGGCCCGCGCCAATGGCAACGCCGTCGCCGAACCGTGCGAGATCCCCCCAGGCTTCCTCCGGGTTCGCGACCGCCTCGAGCGTGCGCAAATCACCCGCCCGGATCCCGCGTACGAGCGCGCCCGTATTCGCCGCGTCCGAGGCCGCCATCAGGGTCTGCTCGATCACCGGTGCCGCGCGGGTGACCGGCGCTTCCGCGCTCAGCCGCTCGGCGAGCGCATCGTAATCGGTCAGTCCCTGGCCCGACGAGGTGACCACGCTGATATGCGGCTGCGCGCCCAAAATCCGGTCCACGAGTTCCGCGCGGAAGCCGTTCATTACCGACATGACGATGATGAGCGTGGCCACGCCCAGCATGATGCCGACGAGCGAGAACCCGGCGATGACCGAGATCGCGCCCTCGCGCCGGCGGGCCCGCAGATAGCGCCCGGCGAGCATTCGTTCCAGGCGGCCGAAAGGGGCCGATGCGCTGCCGGTGGGCTCGGTCACGGGAGGGGAGGCCTCTGCTGCGGGCGTCTGTTCGCCGAGGACAGGATCATATCCGCTGCCCGTGCGCAACGCATCTGGCCGCGAGCCGGCTGCGCGCAAGATCTGGCGCCGGAGCATGGAGATCCGCTAGGCTCGCGCCATGACAGCGCCATCCTTCATCCATCTCCGCTCCCGCTCCGCCTATTCGCTCCTCGAAGGGGCGATCCACGTGAAGGCTCTCGGACCGAAGGCGGCCGCGATGGGGATGCCGGCGATCGGGCTGACAGATACGGGAAACCTCTTCGGGGCGCTCGAATTCTCTGAGACTTGCGCGAAAGCGGGGGTGCAGCCCGTGATGGGGCTCGAGCTGCGGGTCGCGACGGCGGAGCCGCTTCCTGACGACCGTGCCACGCCCGCGCCGCTTGCCCTCTACGCGCAGGACGAGACTGGCTGGCGGAACCTGATGGCGCTCACCTCCGCCGCCCATCTCGAGACCGCCCCCGGCGCACTGCCGCATGTACCGCTCGCGCGGCTCGCCCGCCATGCCGAGGGCGTGATCTGTCTGACGGGCGGTGCCGACGGCCCCCTCGGCCGTCTGCTCGCGGACGGACGCGCGGGACCCGCGGCCGCACTCGCCGCACGGCTTGCCGAGATCTTCCCCGACCGGCTTTATGTGGAGATCACCCGGCACGGGCGCGGAGAGACGCTGCGCACGCCCGTCGAGGCCGCCTCGGAGCCCGGACTTCTCGATCTCGCCTATGCCCACGAGCTGCCGATCGTCGCAACGAACCACGTCTATTTCGACGATGCCGCGATGTTCGAAGCGCATGACGCGCTCCTTTGCATTGGCGACGGGCGGTATGTGAACGAGAGCGACCGGCGCATGCTGACGCCGGAGTATCGGCTGAAGACGCCCGAAGAAATGGCGGCCCGGTTCGCGGATCTGCCCGAGGCGCTCGCGGCGACCGTGGAGATTGCCCGGCGCACGGCCGTGCGTCCGCGCACCCATCCGCCGATCCTGCCGCGCTTTGCCGAGGACGAAGTCGAGGAGCTCCGGCGGCAATCCCGCGAAGGGCTCGCGCGGCGCCTCGAAGCGATCCCGCTCGCCGGCACGGTCGCGGATTATGACGCCCGCCTGGAGATGGAGCTCGGGATCATCGAGCGCATGGGCTTTCCGGGTTACTTCCTCATCGTGGCGGATTTCATCAAATGGGCGATGGGGCAGGGGATCCCCGTCGGGCGGGGGCGGGGCCCCCCGGGGGGGCGGGGGGGGGGGGGGGGGGCGGGCTCGCTGGTCGCCTATGCGTTGACGATTACCGATTTGGACCCATTACGCTACGGCCTTCTCTTCGAGCGGTTTCTCAACCCAGAGCGGGTCTCCATGCCCGATTTCGATATCGACTTTTGCCAGGACCGCCGAGAGGAGGTGATCGCCTATGTCCAGGAGGCCTATGGCCGGGACCGGGTCGCGCAGATCATCACCTTCGGTGCGCTCCTCTCGAAGGCGGCGGTGCGCGACGTGGGCCGCGTGCTGCAGCTGAGCTATTCGCAATGCGATCGGCTCTCCAAGCTCATCCCGGTCGAGGGCGTGAAACCGGTCTCGATCGCCAAGGCCCGAGCCGAAGAGCCGCGGATCGAGGAGGAGGCGCGCAAATCCGAGACGGTGGCGACGCTCCTCGACATCGCCGAGAAGATCGAAGGGCTCTACCGGAACGCGTCCACCCATGCGGCGGGGGTGGTGATCGGCGACCGACCGCTCGTCGAGCTGGTGCCGCTCTATCGCGACCCGAAATCCGAGATGCCCGCGACCCAATACAACATGAAATGGGTCGAGCCGGCCGGGCTCGTCAAATTCGACTTTCTCGGCCTGAAGACGCTTACGGTGATCCAAAACGCGGTTGATCTGATCGCGCTCCACCGCGAGGCGCCGGAGATGAGCCGGATCCCCCTCGACGACCCCAAGACCTACGCGCTTTATGCCAAGGCGGATACGGTCGGGGTCTTCCAGGTCGAGTCGGCCGGCATGCGCGACGCGCTCCGCCAACTCCGCCCGACCGCGATCGAGGACATCGTCGCGCTCGTCGCGCTCTATCGCCCCGGACCGATGGAGAACATTCCGACCTTCTGCAACGTGAAGAACGGCCGCGAGAAACGCCAGTCGATCCACCCGCTGATCGACCCGCTTCTCGAGGAAACCCAAGGCATCATCGTCTATCAGGAGCAGGTGATGGAGATCGCCCGGCGGATGGCGGGCTATTCGCTCGGCGGCGCGGATCTCTTGCGCCGGGCGATGGGCAAGAAAATCAAAGAGGCGATGGACGCCGAACGGCCGAAATTCCTTGCGGGTGCGGCGGCGAACGGCGTCGACGAAGCGAAGGCCGAGGAGGTGTGGACCCTTCTGGAGAAGTTCGCCAACTACGGGTTCAACAAGTCCCACGCGGCCGCTTATGCAGTTGTCAGTTATCAGACGGCCTGGCTCAAGGCCAACCACCCGGTCGAGTTCATGGCGGCGGTGATGAACCTCGATATCCATCTGACCGATAAGCTCGGGACCTTCGTGCAAGAGTGCCGGCGGATGGAGGTCGCACTCGCGCCGCCTTGCGTGACCCGGAGCCGGGCGAAGTTCACGGTCGACGAAGGGCGCGTGCTCTACGCGCTCGGTGCGCTCAAGAATGTCGGGCTCGAGGCGATGCGCCTCATCACGGCCGCGCGGGAGGCAGGCGGCGCCTTTCGGGATCTCGTCGATTTCGCCGCCCGGGTGGATCTGAAGGCGATCGGCAAACGGCCGCTCGAGATGCTGGCGCGCGCCGGGGCCTTCGATGCGCTCGAGGGGAACCGGGCGCGGGTCTTTGCCGCCATCGACCGGCTCATGGAGTATTCCGCCGCCGCCCATGCGGAGCGGGTCTCGGCCCAGGCGGGGCTCTTCGGGGAGGGCGAGGCGCTGCCGCCGCCGCGGCTCCCCAAGCGCGAGGATTGGCTGCCGGCCGAACGCCTCCGCGAGGAGCACGCCGCCATCGGCTTCTATCTCTCTGGGCATCCGCTCGATGCCTATGGGGACGCGCTCCGGCGCAAGCGGATCGCCACCCACGGGGTTTTCCAAGCCCGCGGCGGGACGGGGCGGATCGCCGGGACGCTGGCCGCCATTCAGATGCGCAAATCCGCCCGCGGGACCCGGTTCGCGTTTCTCGCCTTCTCAGACCCGACCGGCAGTTACGAGGTAATGGCCTTCTCGGACGTCCTCGTCGCCCATGAGGGCGTGCTCGAACCCGGGGCCAACCTCGTCCTCACCGTCGAAGCCGACGCCGCCGGAGACCGCATGCTGTTGCGCGCGGCCGAGCCCATCGAGCAGGTCGCCGCCGACGGGGCGGAGGGGCTCCGGGTCTTCGTCGAAGAGGAGGGCGCGCTCGCCTCGATCAAGGCGCGGCTCACCCTTGCCGAGGGGATGCCCGGACGTCGCGGCACCGGGACCGTGCACCTCGTGATCCCCGTCGAAGCGCGCCGGGCGGAGGCGGAAATCGCGTTGCCCGGACGTTTCCGGATCGGGCCAGAAATCCGCGGCGCGCTCAAAGCGGCCCCCGGTGTTCTGCATGTCGAGGAGTTCTGAGAGCGTCTCCGTCGCAGGGGACCGGATTTCGACGGGGTTTCCGACGGGCCGCCGGCCGGCTATCTGCAGGCAGCAAGCAGGAGGACATCATGATCGGCAGGCTCAATCACGTCGCCATCGCGGTACCGGATCTGGACGCCGCCTCGGCACTCTATCGCCAGACCCTCGGCGCGACGGTCTCCGAGCCGCAAGCGGAGCCGGATCACGGCGTGACGGTCGTCTTTATCGAGTTGCCGAACACCAAGATCGAGCTTCTCGAGCCGCTCGGAGCCGCGTCGCCGATCGCCGGGTTTCTCGAGAAGAACCCAGCCGGAGGCATCCATCACATCTGCTACGAGGTCGAGGATATCCGCGCCGCGCGGGACCGGCTGAAGGCGGGCGGGGCGCGGGTGCTCGGCGACGGAGAGCCGAAGATCGGCGCGCATGGCAAACCCGTCCTGTTCCTCCACCCCAAGGACTTCACGGGCACGCTGGTCGAGTTGGAGCAGGCCTGATGTCGATCACCTCGGCGCTGGTCTTCTTTGCGGTGATCTGGGTGCTGATCTTTCTGATGTTGCTGCCGCTTTGGCAGACGACGCAGGAGGAGGCTGGCGAAATTGAACCTGGCACTCCCGGCAGCGCGCCCCTCGATATGATGCTGAAAAAGAAAGCCCGCTGGACGACGCTCTGGGCGGTGCTGGTCTTTGCGGCGGCCTATGCGGTGATCGAGATCCCGCTCGTGACGCTCGAGGATGTGAGCTGGATCACGCCGCCTTCGCTGCGCTGAGGCGTCAGAGGCGGGTGACCAAAGCGGCGAGGTCGGGCCTGTCGCGGTCGCTCGGTGCCAGCGTCTCGCGGCCAATATGGATGTAGCCAGCTACGAATTCGTCCGACGCGAGACCGAGTTGTCCGAGAAAGCTCGCGTCCCGCGCGAAGGGACCGGTCAGCCAGTTTGCGCCCCAGCCGAGGGCGAGGGCCGCATTCAGCGCGGCGAGGCAGACGGCGCCTGCCGAAAGCTCTTGTTCCCAGCGGGGGATCTTGGCCGACGGCTTCGGGCTGGCGACGACGGCGATGATCACGGCCCCCTGACGGAACTGGGTTGCGGCTTTCTCGGCATCGGCGGGGGCAAGGCCACTTGCCGCACCATGGGCCAGCGCAGCGGCGGCAAGCCGCTCTCGCGCCGCGCCGGCAATGATCAGAAACCGCCAGGGCGCGAGCTTCCCGTGGTCTGGCGTGCGCGCAGCCGCTGTCAGGATCGTCTGGATTTCGGCCTCGGACGGCACAGGCTCGGTCGCCAGCGTCTTTGCGGGGCGCGAGCGTCGGGAGAGCAGAAACTCCACGACATCCGGATGGGGGCGGGCGTTGGAGATCGGCATTCAGCCCTCAGCTGCGAGGATCGGATGGGTGAGCGCGGAAAGCCGCGTAAGCTGGCGGTGCTCGGCATCGAAATTGGCAGGATCGAGCCAGGCGTCATAGGCGGCGCGGAGCCGCGGCCATTCGCTGTCGATGGCGGCATACCAGGCGGTGTCGCGGTTCCGGCCTTTGGAGATGGTCGCCTGGCGAAAGACCCCCTCATAGGAGAGGCCGAAGCGGCGCGCCGCCCGGCGCGAGGGGGCGTTGAGCGCGTCGCATTTCCACTCGAGCCGACGATAGCCGGCCTCGAACGCCCAGCCCGCCAACAGCACGAAGGCCTCGGTGGCGGCGGGCGTCCGCTGAAGCCGCGGCGAGAAGCAGATATGGCCGATCTCGATCGACCCCGCCGCCGGAGCGATGCGCAGATAGCTGACAACCCCGAGCGGCGCGCCATCGACGGTTACCGCATAGAAGAGCGGATCCGGTTGGCGTGCGACCTCGCGAACCCAGGCGGCATAGGCGTCCCGCGTGTCGAAGGGGCCATAGGGCAAGTACGTCCAGATCGCACCGGCGGGGTCTTCGAGATTGGCTGCATGGAGCCCGGCCGCGTGGTCGAGAGCGAGCGGTTCGAGGATTGCATAACGCCCGAACAGCGTCTCCCGCGTCGGGAAGGGCGGCGGCACCCAACCCTTTATGAGGGCGCCGACCGGCCCCGCGACCGCGCCCGCATCGACCCGACCTGCTGGATCGCTCACTCGGTGGGTGCCGGCGCCTCGCGCTGCCGCCGACCGTCCACCCAATAGCCCTCGAAGGTGCGGCCCGAGGCATACGTCATCACGCCGAACCCGTGCTGGCGACCGTTTTGGAACTTACCCCGATAGACGTCGCCGTTCGGATAAGTCGCGACCCCGTCGCCGTGGATTTCGCCGTTTAGCCAGCCGCCTTCATAGACGAAGCCGTCCGAAAGCTCGAGCTTACCCTCTCCAGAGCGCTGGCCGAGATCGAACCCGCCCTCGTAGACGGCCCCGTCGGGATAAATGATCTTCCCCTCGCCGTCCTGCTGGCCCGCCTGCCATTCGCCCACATAGACATGCCCGTCCGCATAGCGCATTTCGCCGAAGCCGTGGTGGCGTGCCTCGCGGAAGCTGCCCTGATAGACGGCACCGTTCGCATAGCGCGCCGTCCCCTGGCCCGAGATCACGCCGCGTACCCAGCTCCCTTCATAGGAGCCGCCATCGGCATAGGTGATCCGGCCTGAGCCCGCGGGCGTGCCGTCGACGAATTCGCCCTCATACCGCGACCCATTTGGATACGAGGCGAGCCCTTGGCCTTCGATCCGGCCTTCGACCCAGTCGCCTTCGTAGATGTACCCGTCGGTCCCGACGAATTTGCCGCGGCCGTGCCGGCGGCCATCGAGAAAGGCGCCCTCGTACCGGTCGCCATTGGCGTAGATCGCCGTCCCCTGACCTTCGCGTTTGCCGTCGCGGAACTGGCCCGTGTAGGTGTCGCCGTTCGCGTAGACAGCTTCGCCCTGGCCGGTGATCTGGCCCGCGCTCCACTCGCCGGTGTAGCGGAAGCCGTCGGGCAGCACGATCGTCCCCGTGCCCTCGCGAAGCCCCTCGACGAACTGACCCTCATAGACCGCGCCGTCGGGGTAGGTGACCTTGCCGTCGCCATGCATGGCGCCCGATTTCCAGTCGCCCTCGTACCGGTAACCGTTATCCCGGGTCATTACACCGAAGCCGTCATGGGCAGAGTTCTTGAACCCGCCCTCATAGCGCATGCCGCCGGTGTATTGCGCGACGCCCTGGCCGTTGATGACCCCGTCGACCCACTCACCGGTATAGGACCCGCCATCCGCATAAGTGATCGTACCGGTGCCGTGCGGAACACCGTCCTTGAACTCGCCCTCATAGACCGAGCCGTTCGGAAACCGCGCCGCGCCTGTGCCTTGGATGACGCCGTCGAGCCATTCGCCCGAGTACTCGTAGCCGTCGGGCGCAGTATAGCTGCCTTGGCCGTGTTGTTTGCCGTCCTTGAATTCGCCCTGATACACCGCGCCGCTGTCATAGACCTTGGTCGCGATCGCTCCCTGGTCCTGAGCGGCTGCGCCGCCGAGTGCCGCGGCCGAGACCAGAAATCCCACTAGCGTGCTTCGCATCCGCCTCATCCCTTTCTCGTGGCGCCGGGCCGCATGCGCGCGGCGGACCCCAGCAACTCGCCAACCCCGCGTAAGAGTTTATGTGCCTCGAAAGCCGCTGACAATGTTTGTTCGTTCGTCGTGTCGACGCATGGCCTTGTCGGCGGGGAGGGGGGCCCGTATTTCACCCCATCACCGAACGAGAGAGCCTCCGGAGTTATGGCGGATCACCTGCGCATCACGCTCGCCCAACTCAATCCCGTCGCTGGCGATCTCGACGGAAATCTCACCCGTGCGCGCGAGGCGTTGGCGGCGGGCAAAGCCGCGGGCGCCGACCTTGTGGCGTTGCCGGAGATGTTTCTCGCCGGATACCAAGTGCTCGATTTGTCGGTCAGACCCGCGTTCCTGCGCGATTCGCGCGCGGCGTTGGAGGGGCTGGCGGCGGAGGTCGAGGAAGACGGCCCCGCGCTCGCGATCGGCGCGCCGATGGCCGCGAACGGCTCCGCGGACCGGGAGCAGCACGGCGGCGGCGCCTACAACGCCTACCATCTGCTCGAGGGCGGACGGATCCGGGCCAGCTTCGAGAAGCACCACCGGCCGAATTACGGGGTCTTCGACGAGAAACGGCTTTATCTGGAGGGGCGGACCTCGGGCCCCGTCGCGATAAAGGGCTGCCGCATCGGCTTTCCCATTTGCGAGGACATCTGGTTCGAGGACGTCGCGGAGACGCTGGAGGAGGCCGGCGCCGAGCTTTTGCTCGCGCCGAACGGCTCGCCCTATGACGCGGGGAAATTCGACGCCCGGATCGCCCATGTGGTCGCGCGGGGGCTCGAGACCGGGCTGCCGGTCGTCTATCTCAATTTAGTGGGCGGTCAGGACGATCAGGTATTCGACGGCGGCAGTTTCGGGATGAACCCGGGCGGGCGGCTCGCGTTCCAGCTGCCGTTCTTCGAAGAGCGGATCGAAACGATCACGCTTCGCCCCACCAACGAAGGCTGGCGCTTGGTCGAGGCCGTCTGCGGGCCCGTGCCCGACCGGGCGGAGGCCGAATACCGCGCCATGGTGCTCGGAACCCGGGATTACGTCACGAAAACGGGGTTTTCGCGGGTGTTGCTCGGCCTTTCGGGAGGGATCGATTCGGCCCTTGTGGCCACGATCGCCGCCGATGCGCTGGGGTCCGATGCCGTGCGCGCGATCATGCTGCCATCGCGCTACACCTCCGACGAAAGCCTCCGCGACGCGGCCGCCTGTGCCGAAGCCCTCGGCATCGCCTATCAGAGCCTGCCGATCTCGGGCGCGGTCTCGGCGGTTGAACAGGGGCTCTCGCCTTTTTTCGAGGGCCTCGCGCCCGATGTGACCGAGGAGAACCTGCAGTCCCGGTTGCGCGGCACCTACCTGATGGCATTGTCGAACAAATTCGGCGAACTCCTTTTGACAACTGGGAATAAATCGGAGGTCGCCGTCGGGTACGCCACGCTATACGGGGACATGAACGGTGCCTACAATCCGATCAAGGATCTCTACAAGACCCGCGTCTTCGCCACCGCGCGGGGGCGAAACACGACCCATGCGGCCTGGATGCGCGGCCCCGCCGGCACGGTGATCCCGCGCGAGATCCTCGACAAGCCGCCGACGGCCGAGCTCCGCGCCGACCAGAAGGACGAAGACAGCCTGCCGCCTTATCCCGTGCTCGACGACATCCTGGAGCGGCTCGTGGAACGCGAGCAGTCGACCGGCGAGATCGTATCGGACGGCCACGACCGCGAGACCGTGATGAAGGTCCAGCACCTGCTCTATCTGTCGGAATACAAACGCTTTCAGTCCGCGCCGGGGGTCAAGCTGACCCACCGGGCGTTTTGGCTCGACCGCCGCTATCCGATCGTCAATCGCTGGCGGGACCGGTCATGAGCGACCGCGCGGCCGATCCGACGGGGCATGCCTTCGGGGTCTCGCGCCCCAAAGCCTGGGCCGAGGTCGCCATCGGCTGGATCTGCGCGCAGGGCCTCCTGACGCTGATCCCAATCGCGCCCGGTCCGTGGGGCGTGGGGTTCCTACTGATCTCCGGCGGGGCCTTCGCACTGATGGCAATCCGCGGGGCGCGGCTGCTCTTGCGGGAACGGCCGATTATGATCGTCGACACCACGGGGCTGTCGGTGGCGGACACGCATATTCCCTGGGACGATGTGGCGGACTACGAGATCGGCGGTGCCGGGCGAAGCCTCGATTTGCGCCTGCGAGATCCGGCACGGACGGCCGCCCGACTGCCCGCGCGCCGGAGGCTCGGCATGGCGGTGCGGAGACGGCGCGGACGTCCCCCCCTTCGCCTCGACCTCTATCCCGTCGACGCCCGGCTCTCGGATGTGCGCGCGGCCTTCCGCGCCGTGCGCCCGGATCTGGAGCGGCGGCCATGACAGCGCTCGCGCCTCCGCCGACCCCCAGTGACGATGCAAACCGCGACGGCCACGCGCGGACATCGGCCGTGACCCGGTTCGCACCGTCGCCGACAGGGCGTCTACATGTGGGTAATATCCGCACAGCCGTGCTCAACTGGCTGGTGGCCCGTCGGGCAGGGGGCACGTTCCTGCTCCGCATCGACGACACCGACCGCACGCGTTCCGAGGAACGCTTCGTTGACGAGATCAAGCGTGACCTCGACTGGCTCGGCCTCGGCTGGGACCGGGAACTCAGACAGTCGGACCGGCTCGATCTCTATCACGGCGCAGCCGAACGGCTCCGGCACTCGGCCCGCGCCTATGAATGCTTCGAAACCCCGCTCGAGCTCGATTTGAAACGCAAGAAGCAGCTGGCGATGGGCAAGCCGCCCGTATACGACCGCGCGGCGCTCTTGCTGACGAATGCCGAGCGCGACCAACTCCGCCTGACCCGGAACCCGCATTTGCGGTTTTTGTTGAACGGGGGCGCGATCGTCTGGGAGGACGCGGTCCGTGGGACCGAACGGGTGGATGCCGGCTCGATCTCGGACCCGGTGCTGATCCGCGCGGACGGACAGCTCCTCTATACCCTCGCCTCCGTGGTCGACGATATCGAGACCGGCGTGACGCATGTGGTGCGCGGGGCGGATCACGTGACGAACACGGGCGCGCAGATCCAGATCTTCGAGGCGCTCGGGACATCGGCGCCGGTCTTCGGCCACCACTCGCTCTTGACCGGGCCCGAGGGAGAGGCGCTGTCGAAGCGCCTCGGCACGCTTGCGATCGGCGACCTGCGGGAGGCGGGTGTGGAGCCGGCAGCGCTCGTGGCGTTCATGGCGCGGCTCGGCTCGGCGAAACCGGTGGAGGTGATCCTTACGCCGGACGCGCTTGTGGCGGAGTTCGCCCTGTCCGATTTCGGGCTCGCGCCCACGCGGTTCGACCCGGAAGAGCTGCATGCTCATTCCGCGAAGACCTTGCGGGCCATGCCGGTCGAGGACGTGTGGGCGCGGCTCGCCACGCTCGGCGTGCCGGAGGCCGAGCGCACTGCGTTCTGGGCGGCGGTCGGCCCGAACCTGACGCGGTTCGACGAAGTTGAGGCCTGGTGGCGGATCTGCCGGGACGGAGCCGACCCTTATGTCGCGCCAGAAGATGCGGCGTTCGTCGCCACCGCGCTCGAGCTTTTGCCGCCAAGGCCCTGGAGTGAGGACACGTGGAAGGACTGGAGCGCGAAGGCCAAGGAGGCGACGGGTCGCAAGGGCAAGGCGCTATTTCTGCCGCTTCGCCGCGTGCTGACCGGCAAGGACAGCGGGCCGGATATGGCGCTCTTGATGCCGCTGCTCCGCCATCCATGAGACGGGCGCCGAAGCCGACGGGACGGCGACGCCTCAGGTCGCCCGGATCTTGATCCGGTCGACCCGAGGCGCGTCCCCCCGATTTCCGCTTTGCCATCGCCATCTCTCTGCGCAAGACAGGAGATCCGGCGATGACACTCTCGTTCTTCGGCCGCGGGGCCGCAATCGCGCTTGCAACTCTTTGGGTCGGGGCGGTGCCGGCAGCCGCCGATGCTGCAAATGCCTGGGCGGTTCAGCGGAGCGCCGCCGACACGGCAGCACGCTGGTGCTCGATCGACACGGCGCTGGCGGAGGATCGAACCGTTTCGGTTGTTCTCTACGGTGATGGAGACTTTGGGCTGTTTTTTCAAAGCACCGCGTTTCGCATTCCGCAGAACATCTCTGGCACGATGACGCTCGGCTTCGACAGCGGCGGGCGATACACTTGGGATGTCGAGTACGTCCATGCGCAGGCATTCCTCGCCGGTCCGTCCCGGCCGGAAGAGGCTGTCGCGTTCCTCGAAGCCTTTCGGCTCGGCAATCGGCTCGTGGCCACTTTCCCGCGGGGCGAGGCCTGGACGATGGCGTTGGCCGGCACCGCGCGGCGGCTCATGGAGTTCGCCGACTGCGTCGCGACGCATCTGCGCCCTCCGGCGCCGCAGACCGAGAAGCATACCTATTCGATCGGCGCCGACGGGGCCCGGCCGGGCGGACCTTCCCCCTTTGACTGACCGAGGGAGCCCACCCTCAGAGTTTATTTCGCAGATTGTCCAGATGCCAATAGTAGATGTTCGGCGAGGTCCAATCGAAGGTTATGTAATAGGTGCCATCGCTCAGGATCCGACCCGCAAGCCCGTCGCCCTTTGCGCAAGTCAGACGGCGGATCTTGGCGGCCACGGCCGCTTTTCCGGCCGGATCGTCGCAAAGCGCCCGGATCGCCGAGATCGCGCCTTCGCAGAAAGAATACGGCTGACGGCGGTTCTCGTAGTCGGCCGCGGTGAAGGTCGACCAATCGAAACCGGTCTCGAGCGGCATACCGCAGCGCCGCGAGATATCGCTGGCGGAATTGGCGAGACGGTCTTCGTTCGAGGCCTGTTTCTGCCGCGCCGCCAGGTTTTGCGCCTCGGCTGGCAGCGCACCCATGAGGGCGGTGGCAGCGATGGCGGCGAAGGCCGTGGTGAAAATACGCATTCGTGGTCTCCTATCGCGAAAAATGCCCATGTCGTCTTTGACAACTCGGCGATTAGGGGCGGAAGGTTGCAGATTTTTGACGAGACCATGATATCTTTCGCACTGCAGCATCGTTCGCGGACTGCAATCGGGTCGGTTCGGCTTGACCTTCACCCGGTCGCGTGCAAAGCGGCGTTCATGGACAACACCGCCGCCATCCGGATCTGCATTATCCGCTGACATCCCGTCCGCGGCGCGCGCTCATGTCCAAAGATCGAGGTCAGGCCCGCCGCGGGAACTCCGCCGCGAGGACCCCATGACCGAAGTTCGCCTGACCGACAGTTTGAGCCGCGAGACGCGCCCCGTCCGCCCGGACGCCTCCGGACGCATCGGGCTCTATGTCTGCGGGCCGACGGTCTATGACCGTGCCCATATCGGCAATGCGCGGACGGTGATGGCCTTCGACATCCTTCACCGGCTGCTCCGTCATCTCCACGGGGACGCCGTTACCTTCGTCCACAACATCACCGATGTGGACGACAAGATCATGGCGCGCGCGGCGGAGACCGGTCGCGAGATCGGGGCGATCACCGAGGAGACGCTCGGCTGGTATCTCGAGGATATGGACGCGCTTGGCTGGCTGAGACCGAACCGGCTGCCCCTCTGCACCGAGCACATCCCGCAAATGGTCGCCATGGCCGAGCGGCTGATCGCCGACGGCCACGCTTATACGGCGGAGGGGCACGTGCTCTTTGCGGTCGGCTCCTGGGCCCCCTATGGCACGCTGTCACGGCGCTCGACCGACGAGATGGTGGCGGGCGCCCGGGTCGAAGTGGCGCCCTATAAGCGCAATCCCATGGATTTCGTGATCTGGAAGCCGTCGACGCCCGATCAGCCCGGCTGGGACAGCCCGTGGGGTCGGGGGCGGCCGGGCTGGCATATCGAGTGCTCGGCGATGGCCCGCGAGCATTTGGGCGAGACCTTCCAGATCCATGGTGGCGGGGTCGATTTGACGTTTCCCCATCACGAGAACGAGCGCGCCCAGAGCGTCTGTGCGAACGGCGCCGAGATGGCCGAGATTTGGATGCATGTGGGTTTTTTGACCGTCGAGAACGAGAAGATGTCGAAATCCCTCGGCAACTTCATCACCGTGCGCGATCTGATCGACCGGGGCGTGCCGCCCGAGGTCGTCCGTTTCGTACTGGTCGGGAGTTACTATCGCCAACCGCTCGACTGGACGGAAAAACGCGTGGAGGATGCAAGACGTGTGATCAATCGCTGGCGTCGCGCGCTCGACGAGTTGGCCGACGAAGTCGAACCCGTACCGGCGCCCGACGTTCTCGCCGCGCTCGCCGACGATCTCAACACCTGGGAGGCGATCCAGGCGATCGACCGCGACGCGAAACGCGTGCTCGAACCCGCAGGCGACGCGGCACATCGGCTCGCTTCGGAGCGGTTTCTGGGCGGGCTCGAGCTGCTCGGCTTCGCCGATCTGGAGAGCGCCGGCGATCTCGAGGCCGAGCTCAAGGGGTCGCTTTCGAGCGAGACCGCGGACCGGATCGAAGCTCTGCTCGCAGCGAGGGTGGCGGCACGGAAGGCCCGCGATTTCGCCCGCGCCGACGGGCTTCGCGATGCGCTCGTCGCCGCCGGCGTCGAGGTGAAGGACACACCCCAAGGCGCGGAGTGGCGCCTCGCACCCGGCTTCGACGCCGCCCGATTGCCCACGCTTGGCGAGGACGAGCCATGACGCTCACCGATCCCGCCGGTCGTCCGGACACGGTCCCGGCCACGCCGAACCCGGCCGCGCCCGCCGCCCGCGAGCGGCTCTGGCTCTTCGACACGACGCTGCGCGACGGCCAGCAGACCCAAGGCGTCGATTTCTCGGTCGCGGACAAGCTGAAGATCCTAGAGGCGCTCGACCGGCTCGGGATCGACCATATCGAGGGCGGCTGGCCGGGGGCGAACCCGACCGATAGCGAGTTCTTCGCCCGCGCCCCCCGGACCCGCGCGCGGCTGACGGCCTTCGGCATGACCAAGCGGGCAGGGCGCTCGGCTGCGAATGACGACGTGCTCGCCGAGGTGGTGAACGCCCGCACGCCGGCCGTCTGTCTCGTCGGCAAGACCCATGACTTCCATGTGGAGCGCGCGCTCGGGATCACGCTCGAGGAAAACCGGCGGAACATCCGCGAGAGCCTTGCGCATCTGGTGGCCCTCGGCCGCGAGGCGCTCTTCGATGCGGAGCATTTCTTTGACGGCTTCAAGGCAAACCCGGACTATGCGCTCGCCTGCCTCGACGAGGCGGTGGAGGGCGGCGCGGCTTGGGTCGTGCTTTGCGACACGAATGGCGGCACGCTCCCCCACGAAATCGCCGAGATCACCGCGGTGGTCTGCGCGCGGATCCCGGGCTCGCGGGTCGGCATCCACACCCACAACGACACCGAGCAGGCGGTGGCCAACAGCCTCGCCGCCGTCGAAGCGGGCGCCCGCCAGATCCAGGGCACGCTGAACGGCCTCGGCGAGCGCTGCGGCAATGCGAACCTCTGCTCGATCATCCCGACGCTTTTGCTGAAACCCGCCTATGCGCGGCGCTTCGAGACCGGGGTCGACCTCGAGGGGCTGGCCGATCTTCGCCGGGTGTCGATCCTGCTTGACGAGATCCTGAACCGCCAGCCGGACCGCCATGCGCCCTATGTGGGCTCGGCCGCCTTTGCCCACAAAGCGGGTCTCCATGCCTCGGCGATCCTCAAGGATCCGACGACCTACGAGCACGTCCCGCCCGAGGCGGTCGGCAATGTCCGCGTGATCCCGATGTCGAACCAGGCGGGGCGGTCGAACTTGCTCCGCCGGCTGTCCGAGGCCGGGATCGAGGTCGCCCGGGAGGATCCGCGCCTCGGGCCGCTGCTGGCCGAGGTAAAGGCCCGCGAGGACCAGGGCTTTGCCTATGACCAAGCGGCGGCGAGCTTCGAGCTTTTGGCCCGGCGCCATCTCGATCTCCTGCCTCGGTTCTTCGAGGTGGACCGCTATCGCGTCTCGGTCGAGCGGCGCTTCAATGCGGTCGGCGAGCGGGTGACCGCGTCCGAGGCGGTGGTGGTTGTCCATCTCGACGGCGAGCGGATGATTTCGGCCTCCGAATCCATCGATCCTGTCAGCCGCGAAGACCAGGGCCCCGTCAACGCGCTCTCCCGGGCGCTCCGCAAGGATCTCGGCCGGTATCAAGCCTTTATCGAGGACATCCGTCTCGTCGACTTCAAAGTGCGGATCATCGGTCAGGGAACGGAGGCGGTGACGCGCGTGCTCCTCGACAGCGTCGATGGCGAGGGTCGGCGCTGGTCGACGCTCGGCGTCTCGGCGAATATCGTGGACGCGTCGTTCCAGGCGCTCGAAGACGCGGTTGTCTACCGGCTGGTGCGCGCGGGCGTGGCGCCTTCGCAGGAGACCCCGAGCGGCAGGAAAGCATAGGCCGCGAGGCCCGGGCGTCCGGCCCGCTCGGCGCTCCGGCGCGAGGCGTCGTTGACCGCGTCGATCGTGCCGAGGAGCAGCGTCTCTGGGCGTTTTGACGCGAGGAGTGCCGCCAATGTTCCTTACGCCCGCGCGGCGAGACCGCGTCCGCGAAAGGCGGGCGCGCGGACGGGCGCCGCATGCACGCTCTGGTCGGTGACAAAGGGCCCAGGCGGCGCCACGGGCCCGAGGATCCGCAGCGCCTGCGGCCGGAATGCCCGCCATTCGGCGGCGACCACAGCGGCAACGGCAACGATCTCACCGTCATGGGCGGTCACGTCGACGAACGGCCGGTCCGGATCGCCCCCCTTGAACCGGATACCGCCCAAGACCGCCGCCCTCTCGGTGACGACGAGCCGCGGCGCATAGGCCGCGGGCGGCAGGTCGAACCGGCCGAAATGCCCGGCAAACCGTGCCGCGATTGCCGCATCGCCCACGGTGTCGATCTCGCCCTCGACCCATTCTTGCACCCGCATCGCCGCCCCGGGGCCGAGCGCGCGGGTCAGGCGAGCGGCCAATTCGGCGGTGCTCGCCCCCATCGCGAGCCTGCGAACCGAAGCCGGCGCCGCATGCGTTCCCGTCATCCGATATTCTCCTGCAACGCGGCCCGGTCGGTGCTATGCCGCTCCCATGACCGCGACGAAGACAATGACAGGGGGAAGCGAACCATTCGCCCCGGCCGATCTGGTACAGCGGTTCGATCCGGCGCTTTTTGCCTGTCTGCTCTTCGCGCCGGAGCCCGGGCGGGCGCGGCTCATGACCCTGACGGCCTTCGATATCGAGCTCAGCCGCGCCGAACATGCGGCTCGCAAGGCCGCGGATACCGGACCGCTTCTCGCACAGATGCGGCTCCAGTTCTGGCGGGACCGGGTGGCAGAGGCCTATGACGGACAACCGCCGCGGGCGCATGAGGTGGCCGAGCCGCTTGCCAGGCTCATTGCCGAGACAGCGCCGCCGCGCCCCGCGCTCGAGGCGATGATCGACGCGCGGGAGATGGAGCTCGGCGCCCCGCTCGTCGATCTCGCCAGATGGGCGGAGGCGCGCTTCGGCGGCTGGATCCGGGCCGGGACGGCGGCGCTCGGCTGTCCGCCATCCGATACGGCCGGGCCGGCCGCACAGGCCATGGGACGGGCGTTTTTGCTCCGGACCGCGGCTGCGCTCGCCCGCGCGGGGACGCCGCTCTTGCCGTCGTCGGATCCCGACACGCTGGCACGGCTTGCGCGCGAGACGCGGGCGGACGTGGCCGATGCGCGCACCCGGCGATCCGCCACGCCACGGGTCCTGACGCCGCTCTATCTCCCGCTCGCCGAGGCGGAAAGGCGCGCGGCGGAGACGCTCGCGGATCCGCAACGGATGGTCGAGCGCGGGCCTTCGCGCCCGCATCCCGGCGCGCTGCGGCTCATCTGGCCGGCGATGACGGGACGTTGGTGACGGGACGATGATGCCGGGGAGTGCAGATCACGACGCCGGGGCGACGCCGCTCAGCGCTTGCGCAACACATAGACCGTGGCGCGGAGACCGATCTCCGGCAGATGCTCGCCGTATTCGCTGAACATCAGATCCGCCGCGCCGCAGTCGGTCAGCTCCATGATCCGCCCGGCGATCGTGCCATCTGCAGCCGCATGGTCATTCACGGAAAAGACGAGGCACCCGCCTGTCGGCAATTTCGACAAGATTTCGTCGATCACCGTCGCGGGCATGTACTCCGGCGAGATACACCCGATTGCGGCCGCATTTTGATAGATGTTGTCGTCGATTTCGAGTGGTTTCGAGAGATCCGCCACAGCGAGCGTGCGATAGACTTCTTTGGTACGGGCTTGCTCCAGCATGGCCTCCGAGAGGTCGAACCCGTCGATGCACTCAAAGCCGGCCGCTTTGAGCGCAGCGCCGGAGAGACCGGTCCCGCAGGCGAGATCCATGATCGGCGCCCAGGGCAGAGACGCAAGCTGGGCGAGCGCGTCGGCACAGCGCTTCGGCGTGATATAGCCGCTCGCCTTTACCTCTGCGTCATAGCCGGGCGCCCACTTGTCGTAAAAGCCTTGCGCCTCTTCCGGTCCGCTCACCGTGTAGACGGTATTAAGCCCAACCTCGTCGTCGTGTCTTCGTGCTTCGTCGTCGGTCATGGGTCTCTCCCTCATGCGCCGTTTGCGACATGTTGCGGTCGCAAATTAACATATGACAGGAAGATGTCACCCCGGGCGCCGCAGCTGGCGGTCAACGGGCGGCCGACGGGTGACCACGCGGGCGGTCTCGCGGCTTACTGAGCGGCGAGCGCCGGGGCCTCCGCCAGCCACTCGGCCAGAGCCGATTTCGCCCGCCCGGTATAGCAGAGCGCCCGCTCGCGTTTGCCCCGGCGGCCCTTCCGCGCCTCCTCGAGCGGCGGGAAAAGACCGAAATTCACGTTCATCGGCTGGAATGTCTCGGCCTCCGCGCCGCCGGTGATGTGGGCGAGCAGCGCTCCCATCGCGGTCGTGGGCGGCGGCGGGGCAGGGGTGCGCCCCAGCCGCTCGGCCGCGGCGAAGCGCCCGGCGAGAAGCCCCATCGCGCCCGACTCCACATAGCCCTCGACCCCGGTGATCTGTCCCGCAAAGCGCAGTCTCGGCATCGCGCGAAGCCGCATCAGGGCGTCGAGCAGCCGCGGACTGTTCAAAAACGTGTTGCGATGGATCCCGCCGAGCCGCGCAAAGCGCGCAGCTTCAAGCCCTGGAATGCACGCCAAAACATCGGCTTGCGCCCCGTACTTCATCTTGGTTTGGAAGCCCACAAGGTTGTAGAGCGTGCCGTGCCTGTTCTCGCGACGGAGCTGGACGACCGCATAAGGCTTCTCACCCGGTGCATGCGGGTTTGTCAGCCCGACGGGCTTTAGCGGCCCATACCGCAGCGTCTCGCGTCCGCGCGCCGCCATCACCTCGATGGGCAGGCAACCTTCGAAATAGGGCGTGCCCTCCCATTCCTTGAACTCGGTCTTGGGCGCAGCGAGGAGCGCGTCGATAAACGCCTCGTATTGCGCACGGTCCATCGGGCAATTGAGATAGGCCGTCCGCTCGTCCTCGGTCTCGCCTTTGTCGTAGCGCGACTGAAACCACGCCTTCGACAGATCGACGCTGTCTGCATAGACGATGGGAGCGATGGCGTCGAAGAAGGCGAGGGCGTCCTCGCCTGTGAGCGCCCGGATCGCCTCGGCGAGCGGGGCGGAAGTGAGCGGGCCGGTGGCGACGATGACGCTCGACCAGTCCTCTGGCGGGAGCCCCGCGATCTCGCCGCGTGCCAGCGTGATGAGCGGATGGGCCTCGATCCGCCGGGTGACGGCGGCGGAAAACGCGTCGCGGTCGACGGCCAGCGCGCCGCCCGCGGGCACCGCCGCGGGCCCTGCGCAGTCCATCAGGATCGAGCCCGCCGCCCGCATCTCCCAATGCAAAAGGCCGACCGCATTTGTCTCGTCGTCGTCCGAGCGGAACGAGTTCGAGCAGACGAGCTCGGCCAGGCCGTCCGTCTGATGGGCGTGGGTCCCGCGCTCGGGCCGCATCTCGTGCAGCACCACCGGCACGCCGGCATTCGCCGCCGCCCAGGCCGCCTCGCAGCCTGCCATGCCGCCGCCGATCACGTGAATGGGCTCACACAGCGTCATTGTCGCCCCCTTTTGCCTCGGGTCAGATCCTAGGAGCCGCGCCCGGTGCTGTCACCCCGGCGGCACCTCAGCGAAACGCCAGCCCCACAGCGAAGGCGACGACCGCGCAGACCCCGCCGACCGCGAGGGTCTCGGCGATGGCCCGACCTGCCGGGCCGCCGGTGACCCGCCAGCGGAGCGTTCCGAGAGCGGCGAGGGCCGCGAAGGTGGCGCCAATCGCAAGCGGAAAAGCGACCGTCGGGACCACACCCCCGAGATAGGGGGCGAGCGGGATCGTGCCGAAGGCGAGGAAACTCGCGAAGGTGACGAGCCCCGCCCGCGCCGGCGATCTATCATCGGGGCGCCCGAGCCCCGCACGCTCGCGCATCAGCGTCTCGGCGAGGAGGGCCGGGTTGCGCGCAAAAACCCGCGCGATCGCGGCTGCATCGTCTGGGGAAAGGCCGCGGTCGATAAGGCGATCGGTCGCTTCGCCCGCGCAGGCTGCCGCGTCGCCAGCAATCTCGGCGGTCAGGCGCCGGTGCTCCACCGCATAAACGTCGTGTTCGGCGCGTCCGGAGAGATAGGCGCCGAGGCCCATGGAGGTCGCGTCGGCGAAGAGATTGGCCAGGCCGAATAGCAAGACGGCCACCGATCCTATCGCCACCGTCTCTCCCGCACCGGCCCCGGCAAACCCCGCCACGACCGCAAAGGTCGTTACGATCCCGTCATTGCCACCATAGACGATCTCTCGGAGCGACAGTGCGAGCGGACGAGGCGCGGGGCGCCGGGCCAGGCCGGTTCCGACGGCGTCCATCGCTTGCCTCCTTCGGTCTCGATCCGACCAGGTTCGGCCCTTCGCGGCCGACCGGCTTTGATTCGGATCAAGCCCGTCCCACGGCCATCGACCTGCCTCGCATCCGATGCATTCTCGTCCGGGTGATTGCGCCTTTGGCGATGTGCCCGGCCGGCTTCACTCCATGAGGGCGAGCCGATAGGTGATCGCCTCATAGACCAGCAAGACGAAGACGAGGGCCATGAACGCCAGCGCCGCACGCTCGAGCCAGAGGGCCGATCGCGACCGAAAGCCGGCTTCGAATATCTCGTAGAAGACGCCGAAGCGTTCGCCCGATTCGGACAATTGACCGGGTTGGGCCTGCGACGCGGCCGGCTGCTCCGGCTGGTCTGTCGCGCCGGACGCTGCGGATTGGTTCGGATCCGTCGACATCAGTCACCTCCAAGGTTATACCCTTAACGTGGAGAGCCCGGCCCAAAGTCAATCCGCTCAGGCGGCTCGATCGGCCGCTCACTGAGGGTTGAGCAATGATGAAATCGGCGATTTCGCTCGAGATGGCGGTGGCGCTCGTGCCCGACGGTGCGTCGTTGCTGATCGGCGGGTTCATGGGCGTCGGATCGCCGCACCGGCTGATCGGCGCGCTGGCGGCGGCCGGACGCCGGGGCTTGACGGTGATCGCGAACGACAGCTGCCGGCCGAATGACGGCATCGGGAAGCTGATCTCGGCCGGCGCCGTCGCCCGCCTCGTCACGACCCATATCGGCCTCAATCCCGAGACCCAGAAGAAAATGCTGGCCGGCGAGATCGAGGTCGACCTCGTCCCCCAAGGCTCGCTCGTCGAGCGGATCCGCGCGGGAGGCGTTGGCCTCGGCGGCGTCCTGACCGCGACCGGCGTCGGCACCCGGGCTGCCGAGGGCAAGCAGACCATCGAAATCGAGGGCAAGACATACTTGGTCGAATTGCCGATCCGCGCAGACTTCGCCCTGATCGGCGCGAAACAGGCGGATTATATCGGCAATCTCGATTATTCGCTCACAGCACATAACTTCAATCCGATCATGGCGATGGCGGCCGATGTGGTGATCGCCGAGGCACGTGAGATCGTGCCGGTGGGCGTGATCCCGCCCGATCAGGTGAAGACCCCGGGCGTCCTCGTCGATCACATTCTCGAGAGGGCCGCATGACCGAACCAATGGACGCCAAAGAGATCATCGCTCGGCGGGTCGCCCAAGAGGTCCGGCCCGGCATGTTGGTCAATCTCGGCATCGGCCTGCCAACCATGGTCGCCAACTTCATCCCGCGCGACTACGGCGTGTTCTTCCAGTCTGAGAACGGGATCATCGGTCTCGGCGAGCGCCCGCCCGAGGGAATGGAAGACCCGGATCTGACCGATGCGGGCGGCGGCTTCGTCACCGCTGTGCCGGGCGCCGCGTCGATCGACAGCGCGATCTCCTTCGGCCTGATCCGCGGCGGGCATCTCGACATGACCGTGCTCGGCGGCCTGCAAGTGGACGCGTCCGGCCGGCTCGCCAATTGGATGATCCCCGGCAAGATGGTGCCCGGCATGGGCGGCGCGATGGATCTGGTGGCGGGCGCCAAACGCGTGATCGTCGCCATGGCGCACACCAACCGGGGCACGCCCAAGATCGTGCCGGACTGTGCGCTCCCGCTCACGGCGACCCGGCGGGTGTCGTTGATCGTGACCGAGCTTGCGGTTATCGAGCCGACCGACGAGGGCCTCGTGCTCCGGGAAACGGGCCCCGGCGTGCGCGTGGAGGACGTGTTGGCCGGCACCTCCGCGCCGCTCAAGACCGCTGACGACCTGCGCGAAATGGCGCTCTGACCCGGCGGACGCTTGCGGAAGGCCGGCTGCACGGGGCCGGCGCCGCCTGACTGTCATCGTCTCTTCACTTTGGCCGAACCGCAGCTTGCGGTAATTCGCTCGAAGCGAGGCCTGCCGCCAGGGCGGTCGGGGGAAATTCCGTGGGTGAAACGCTTTCGCATCGAAGCCTCACAACCTGGGCGTGCACATGGGCGCTCGCGGCCAGCCTCATGTCAGCCGGCGCGACGGCGCAAACGGGCACGGCCCCGAGCTATCGTCTGTCGTTCCTGCCCGACGAGCAGACCAACCTGATCTGCTTTTCGCGGACCGATGCGCTTGCGCTCCTCATCGAATTCCGCCGCCGATACCTCGCGGAAGAGCGCCCGCGCGTACGTCGGTTGATCCGCAGCTTCGAACCGGAACTCGGGCCGGACAACCGCTATGATTGCGGGCTCGTTGCCTCGATCTATGTGCCGACCCAACCGATCGAAGCGGTCGACCTCGCCTTTGAACGGGGCCTCGATTGGGGGGATAAAGACGAGCACTTCTTCGTTGCCGCCAGCCTTCTGGTCGGTGAAACCCGCTACACGATGACGGCGCAGGGCACGCCGATCTACGTCTTCACGTCGGATTTCGTTATCCTCAAACAATAGTCTCGGGTTGGCATGTCCGGGGGTAGGGATGCGCGGCGGGCCGTCACACGACGGTCATCTGGCCTTGAAGCCGCACCGCGGTTCGCCCTAGCTAAGCGTTAACAAACGGAGGGAGCGAAGTCGGATGCCAACCCACACCGAATGCCGCCGGATGCCCTATTCCGCCGAGCAGATGTTCGAGCTCATTTCAGACATCGACAAATATCCGGGCTTTCTGCCCTGGTGCTCGGCGGCGCGGGTCCGCTCGCGCAAGGCGCTCGGCGATGGATCGGAGGTCGTCGAGGCGGATTTGGTCATCTCGTTCAAGGTGTATCGGGAGCGGTTCGGTTCCCGCGTCGTCCTCGATCGCCGGGCGCGCACGATCGAGGTTGAGTATATCGACGGGCCGTTCAAATATCTGCGGAACAGTTGGAAGTTCGCACCGGCGGGCGATCACGCCTGCGATGTGGATTTCCATGTCGACTTCCAATTTCGGTCGAAAACCCTCGACGCGCTGGTGGGAGCGGTCTTTTATCAAGCGATGCAACGGATTGTCCGCGCCTTCGAACGGCGGGCGGACGAGCTTTGTCGCCGGCCGCCACCGCATTACCCTCGGCCCGGCAATCCGCTCACAGCGCAGGAGTGACGCTCGGGTCGCCCGCATCTGGATGCGGTCGACCTGAGCGGAGCCGCGCCAAGCGAAGGCGCTAGCGACAGGCCTCGGACAAAAGCCCGAGGGCGTGCATTGCCGAAAAGGTGCGGATCCCGTGACGGCCCAAGAGCGGATCGAAGCGCTTCTGCCCGGCGGTCACTTTCCCCTTCATCGCCAGAGCAAAGCAGACGAGCCCCACAGGTTTCGCCGCAGATCCGCCGCCCGGCCCGGCGACGCCAGTGATCGAGACCGCCAGCGTCGCTCGGCTTCGCGCCAAGGCACCTTCGGCCATGGCCGCTGCCACGTCCTCGGATACCGCTCCGTGGGTCGCAAGCAGCGTATCTGGCACGCCGAGCATCTCGGTCTTTGCCGCGTTCGAATAGGTGACGAACGCCCGGTCGAAGACGGCCGACGAGCCCGGCACCGCGGTGATCGCCGCCGCGACGAGCCCGCCCGTACAGCTCTCGGCGGTGGCGACCATCGCCCCAGTCGTCCGGGCGGCCTCGAGGAGCGCCTCTGCGGCCCGTTCCAGTTCAGAGCCAACCATGCGCCACCGCCGCCGCCGCAAGCGCCACGAGCGCGGTCAGCGCCCCGGCCACGATGTCATCCAACATGACGCCCAGGGCACCGGGCGCGCGTTCGGCCCAGTTCACTGGCGGCGGCTTCACGATGTCGAAAAACCGAAAGAGCAGGAACCCCAGCACCCAGCCCGGCCAGGGCCAGACCTCGGCCCCCTTGCCTTGGAGCGTCAGCCCGAGCGAAAGCGGCCAGAGCGCGATCAGCATGCCGACGAGCTCGTCGATCACGATCTGAGGCGGGTCGCCGTCCGGCCCCATGCGCGCCGCCGCCCAGAGCCCGAGCCCGCTGAGCGCCAGCGTGGCGGGCCCGAGAAGCCAGAACCCGCCGAGCGCGTGCAAGGCCCAGGCGAGCGGGATCGCCGCAAGAGAGGCATAGGTTCCGGGCGCCCCGGGCAGATGCCCGAGCCCGAAGAGCGTGGCGATCCGTTCAGCCATCCCGGCCCCCGGAGAGGATCACCGTCGCAGTGGCGAGCGCGCCCATGCCTTCCTCGCGCCCGATGAAGCCTGAGCGCTCCATGGTCGTGGCCTTGACGCTCACCCGGTCTGGGGCGAGGCCGAGGATCTCGCCGACGCGCGCCCGCATCGCCGCCGCGTGGGGGCCGATCTTGGGCCGTTCGCAGAGGAGCGTGACGTCGAGGTTCGCGATCCGGCCGCCGCGTTCGGCGACCCGCCGCCCGGCATGGGCGAGGAACAGATGGCTCGCGGCCCCGCGCCATTCCGGGTCGGTGGGCGGGAAGTGTTGGCCGATATCTCCGTCGCCGATTGCGCCGTAAAGCGCGTCCGCGAGGGCATGGAGCCCCACATCGGCGTCGGAATGTCCCGCAAGACCCTGGCGGTGCGGCACCCGCACCCCGCAGAGCCAGACATGGTCGCCCTCGCAAAAGACGTGCACGTCGAAGCCGTGGCCGATCCTGATCTCCATCGGGGCCGTGTCCCAGATCCGGCGCGCGCGGGCAAGATCGGCGGGCGTCGTAATCTTGACGTTCTCGGGCTCGCCCTCGACGAGCCGCACCGGGTGGCCGGCCCGTCGGAAGACCTCCGCGTCGTCGAGCGCGGGCGGGCCTGCCGCGGCGGCATTGGCGCGGTGCGCGGCCAGAAGCGCCGCAAATGGAAAGCCCTGGGGCGTCTGAGCGCGCCAGAGATGGGTCCGCGGACGCGGGGCATCGGCTGCGCCGGGCGCGTCCGGATCCTCGGCCCAGAGCGCATCGACGACCCGCTCGGCCGCGATGGCGCCGCTGCCCGTGCGGGCTGCTTCGGCGACGCGGAGGTGAAGCGCGGGGCTCGCGAAGGGACGGGCCGCGTCATGGACGAGGACGACGGCCGGCGGATCGGGCAGGGCGGCCAGGCTCTCGAGCGCGCGGGCCACCGTCTCGGCACGGGTCGCACCGCCTTCGACCGCGGGGCCGAGCCGCGGATCGTCGATCCCCGCGCACGCCCGTTCGTAGAGCGCCCGTGCATCGCCCCGGATCGCGACGACCACCCGGCCGATCGGCGCCGCCAGCGCCCGCAGAAGGGTCTGCGCCAGGACCGAACGTCCGCCAAGATCTTGATATTGCTTGGGCACTTCACCGCCGAGCCTCAGTCCTTGACCTGCCGCCACCACGACGATGGCGACATCGTCCCCGATCGCGGCTTCGAGCGGTCGGAGCGGGGGGGCGGGGTCGGTCATCGGCGGCGATCCTCGAGGAAGTTCGTGACCGTTTAGGGCGGCACCTTGCGCGGCTCAACCACTGTCGTTATTGCTCTGCAAGACTGTGCAGGAATTGGGCATGACCGTCTCACTTGGTGAAATTCCCATCAGCCCTCCCGTGGTGCTCGCTCCCATGGCGGGCATCACCGATCGGCCGTTTCGCGGGATCGTCCGGCGCTTTGGCGCGGGCCTCGTCGTCTCCGAGATGGTCGCGACCGGCGAGATGTTGACGGGGCGAGCCTCGACCCGGGCCAAGGCCGAGATCGGCGCGGGCGAGGCGGACACGGCCGTGCAGCTCGCGGGCCGCGAGGCCGCTCCGATGGCCGAGGCTGCGCGGATGGTCGCAGGCGAAGGGGCGCGGATCGTCGACATCAACATGGGCTGCCCGGCCAAGAAGGTGACCACGGGCGCCTCGGGCGCAGCGCTCATGCGCGATGTCGGCCATGCCCTCGACCTCATCGAGGCGGTCGTCGGCGCTGTGTCGGTGCCGGTCACGCTCAAGATGCGGCTTGGCTGGGACGATACGGAACGCACCGCCGTCGAGATCGCCCGTCGGGCCGAAGCCGCCGGCGTCGCGATGATCACGATCCACGGCCGGACGCGGGCGCAGTTCTATAGGGGTCGGGCGGACTGGGACGCGATCGGCGAGGTTGTGGGGGCGGTCGGGATCCCGGTGCTCGCCAATGGTGACATTCTCGACGGGCCGAGTGCGACGGCCGCGCTCGGGCGCTCGGGCGCGGCCGGGGTCATGGTCGGTCGGGGCGCCCGCGGGCGGCCGTGGGTGCTGGCCGAGATCGCCGCGCATCTGGCCGGCAAGCTCCCGCCGCCGCGCCCCCGAGGGCCCGCGCTTGCCGCGCTGGTCGCCGAGCATGCGGAGGCGCATGTCGCCTTTTACGGCGCCGAGATCGGCCTCCGCTCGTTTCGCAAGCATATCGACGGCTATTGCGCTGCACTCCCCGGATCCAAGCCCGTGCGAGACCGGCTGATGCGCGCGGAAACGCCGGCGGAGCTCCTCCGGATCATCGCCCGCGATCTTCCGGGGGAGCAGCTCTCCACAGAGGAAAGGCAGGCCGCATGAGCGAGACCGACAGCTTCGAATTTCTCTGGCACAGCCTGCCGGCGCCGGTCCTACAGATCGACCCGGATGGGCGGATCCAGACGGTGAACACCGCCGCAGAGAGCTTTTTCCACGCCTCCCAGCGTCAGCTTCGCGGGCGCCCGCTTGCCCGTCTGACCGGACGCGACAGCCGGGCGACTAGCCTGATCGAGCTCGTGCTGGAGCGCGGGGCGAAAATGGCCGAGTACGATGTCGAACTCACCATGCCCGAGGCCGCCCCGCGGCTCGTGGATTTGCATGCGGCGCCGCTGCATCAAGCGCCCTTCGGTGCCGTGCTGATGCTGCATCCCCGCGCAATCGCCGAGTCTATGGACCGCTCGCTCGGCTATCGAAGCGCGGCGCGTTCGGCGGCGGGGCTCTCGGCGCTGCTCGCGCACGAAGTCAAAAACCCGCTCGCCGGCATTCAAGGCGCGGCGCAACTCCTCGAGATGAATGCCGCCGATGCGGATCGGGAACTCACCGCGCTCATTCGAGAAGAGGTTGCCCGGATCAGCGATTTGCTCTCCCGCGTCGAAAAGTTCGGCGAGATCGGCATCGGCCGACGCCTGCCGGTCAATATCCACGACGTGCTCGACCGGGCGGCCAAGTCGGCCCGCGCGGGTTTTGCCTCCCATGTCCGGTTCGTCGAGGAGTACGACCCCTCGCTGCCGCCGACTTGGGGCGATCCGGACCAATTGATCCAGGTGGTGCTCAATCTTTTGAAGAACGCGGCAGAAGCAGCGCCCGAGCTCGGCGGGGTCATCCAGATCCGGACCGACTATCGCGCCGGCATGACCGTGGCGACGCCCTCCGGCCGCCGCGAGAGCCTGCCGCTGCGGATCTCGATCACCGACAACGGCCCCGGCATCCCCGAAGACCTCCAGCGGCACATTTTCGACCCGTTCGTCAGCTCGAAATCCACCGGCTCGGGGCTTGGCCTCGCGCTCGTCAGCAAGGTCGTCGCCGACCATGGCGGCCTGATCACCTGCGATACCGAGCCGGGCTGGACCCGGTTCCGGATCTCGTTGCCGGTCGCGACCCGCGAACAAATCGCCGCCGCTGCCGCCGATCACGCGACCGAAGACACCGAGCCATGCGTTCCGAGCGACGACCCGCCGCAGGGCGCGCGCAGCCGCGGCTCCGAGGCCGCCGCATGACCCCGGGGGCGACCGTCCTTTTGGCCGACGACGACCGGGCGATCCGCACGGTGATCAGTCAGGCACTCGGGCGCATCGGCTGCCGCGTGCGGGCGACGGGCTCGGCGTCCACCCTTTGGCGCATGGTCGAGGCGGGCGAGGGCGATGTGGTGGTCACCGATGTGCACATGCCCGACGGCGATGCGCTCGATCTGCTGCCCGCAATCCGCAAGCGCCGGCCCGATCTGCCGATCATCGTGATGAGCGCGCAGAACACCGTGCTGACCGCGATCAAGGCCGCCGAGGTGGGCGCCTATGAGTATCTGCCGAAGCCTTTCGATCTTAAGGAGTTGCTGTCGAGCGTCGAGAAATCACTGCAAGATCGCGCCAGTCGCAGTCTGCCCCGGGAACCCTCTGCCCAGGCCGACCCGCAGGGCGAGACGCTGCCGCTCATCGGCCGTTCGCCGGCCATGCAGGAGGTCTACCGGGTCATGGCCCGGCTGATGCACACCGACCTCACTGTGATGATTTGGGGCGAATCGGGCACCGGTAAGGAGCTGGTCGCCCGCGCGCTCCACAATTTCGGCAAACGCTCAAAGGGGCCGTTCCTGGCGATCAACATGGCCGCGATCCCGCGGGAGTTGATCGAGAGCGAGCTCTTCGGCCACGAGCGCGGCGCCTTCACCGGCGCGACCGAACGCGCGGCTGGCAAATTCGAGCAGGCCCAAGGCGGGACGCTGTTTCTCGACGAGATCGGCGACATGCCGCTCGAGGCGCAGACCCGGCTTCTGCGCGTGCTGCAGGAAGGGGAGTTTACCACCGTCGGCGGACGCAACCCGCGACGTGCGGATGTGCGGATCGTGGCGGCGACCCACCAGAACCTGCGCGCTCTCATTCACGAGGGGCGGTTCCGCGAAGATCTTTTCTATCGCCTCAACGTTGTGCCGATCCGGCTGCCCGCGCTCCGGGAACGTCGGGACGATATTCCCGATCTCGCCCGCGAGTTCCTGCGCCGGGCGATCTCCGAGGGCCTCCCGCGCAAGACCTTGTCGAGCGAGGCGCTGAAGCGGCTCAAACCACACGACTGGCCTGGAAACGTCCGCGAGCTCGAGAACATGGTGAAACGCCTCGCCGCGCTTTGCCCCGACGAGGCGATCTCGAGCGACGCGGTGGAGGCGGAGCTCTCCCGCAAGGGTCGCGACGACGACCATGCGAGCGACGTGCCGGCCGAGGTGGGCCGCAGCCTCGGCGCCGCGGTCGAGCACCATTTGAGCCGCTACTTCGCCATGCATGGCGATGCGCTGCCGCCGGCCGGGCTCTACGACCGCATCCTCCGCGAGATCGAGCTGCCGTTGATCGCGCTGACGCTTTCGGCCACCCGCGGGAACCAGGTCAAGGCGGCGGATCTCTTGGGGATCAACCGGAACACGCTCCGGAAAAAAATCCGAGAGCTTGACATCCCCGTCACGCGCGGCAAGAAGCTGATGTAAAGCGGCCACAGTGTGGCGGATTGCCGGGCGACTGCGGCCCATTCTTGCCGATCTGCGGCAGCGCATCCCGAATGTCGGACGGATCCGCCGCCAAACCCGCAAGCCGAGGAGCGTCGTGACCGCCGCCCATCCCCCAGACCCCGAAGAGAGCTTGAGAGGTCCTCGCTGGCTCCGCCGGGAAGGGACGATCGCCCTCGTCATGCTGGGCCCGGTGCTGGCCGTCATCACCTCGCTCGTGCTCGGCCGGGCCGATCAGGAGATCCAGCGGGCAGTGCTGCTCGTCGATCTGATTTATCTGCTCGGCATCTTCACCCTGATCGGCTGGCAGATCGGCGGCTTGGTCCTGGCGCGCCGGCAGCGCTCGGTCGGCTCGCGGCTCCATCTGCGGCTGACGGGGGTCTTTGCGCTCGTCGCCTTCGTGCCGACGGTGATCGTCGCGATTTTTGCGACCATCTCGGTCAATCTCGGCTTTGAGTCCTGGTTTTCCGACCGGGTGCGCAGCGTGGTGAGCAATGCGCTCGAGACCGCCGAGGCCTACGAGCTCGAGCACCGACGGAACATCCGCGGCGACATTCTGGCGATGGCGAACGATTTGAACCGCGCTGCGACCGACGGGATCGGCCAGGCGCAACTCGGCGAGCTGGTCCGCCAGCAGGCGCTCCTGCGCGAGCTGCCCGAGGCCTTCGTTCTCAACGGGCAGCGCGAGATCCTCGCCCGCGGCGAGTTTTCCTATCTTTTCAGCCTCGAGCCTCCGACGGCACAGCAGCTCGCCCGCGCCCGCGATGGCGAGTTGGTGATCATGGAGGACGACGCGAACGACGAGATCCGGGCGCTCGTCTACCTGACGAATTATTTCGACGCGTTTCTCTATGTGAGCCGAGACGTCCGGGGCGACGTGCTGCGGCTGCTCGACGAGACCCGCCAGACCGTCCGGCTCTACGAACAACTCGAGCGGGACCGGGGCACGCTTCTTCGGGATTTCGCCTTTATCTATCTCGGCTTCGCGCTTCTTGTGATCGTCGCTGCGATGCTGCTCGGGCTCTGGTTCGCCGAGCGCCTTGCCAAGCCCGTCGGCCGGCTCGCCGGTGCGGCCGAACGGATCGGTCAGGGCGATCTCGACGTGCGGGTCAAAGAAGAGCGCGGCAAGGACGAGATTGCGCTTCTCAGCCGGGCCTTCAACGCCATGGCCGACCAACTCAAGCGACAGCGCGACGGGCTTGTCGAGGCGCACTCCGAGACCGACCGCCGGCGGCATTTCATGGAGGTCGTGCTCTCGGGCGTAACCGCGGGCGTCATCGGCGTCGACGGGGCAGGGCGCATCGACCTCGCCAACGAGGCGGCGGCGGATCTGCTCGGCCTCGAGCATGAGAGCCTGCTCGGCCGCCCGCTCGAAGCCGTGGTGCCCGCCTTTGCGCCGCTCGTCACCGAGGCGGCGACCGCGCCCTCGGGGATCGCCCGCGGTGCCGTGCAACAGGCGGTCTCGGGCGCGCCGCGGGAATTTCTCGCCCGGTTCGCCCCCAAGGTGACCGGCCGGCCCGGCGAGGGCCATGTGCTCACGTTCGACGACATCACCACCCTCGCCGCCGCCCAACGTACCGCCGCCTGGCGCGACGTGGCCCGGCGCATCGCCCACGAGATCAAAAACCCGCTCACCCCGATCCAGCTTTCCGCCGATCGGATGCGCCGCAAGTTCGTCGCCCGCCTCGGCGAGGACGGGCCCGCTTTCGAACATTACCTCGAAGTGATCACCCGCCAGGCCGGTGAAATCCGCCGGATGGTCGACGAGTTCAGCCATTTTGCGCGGATGCCCGAGCCGGTCCTGGCCGAACAAGATCTCGCCGACGTCATCCGCGATGCGGTCGTGATCCACCGCGAAGGGCTTCACGACATCGAGCATCTGCTCGTCCTTCCGGACAGCCCGGCGCCGCTCCTCTGCGATCGCGGTTTGCTGACCCAGGCGCTCACCAATCTGATGCGCAACGCCGCCCAGGCGATCGAGGCCCGGCACCGCCGCGACCCGAACGCGCCCCCCGGTCGGATCCGGATCGAGCTCACCCGCAGTGCACGCAGCTACCGGATCGCGATTGCGGACAACGGACCCGGGCTGCCGAGCGACCAGCGCGCCCGGCTGACCGAACCTTACGTGACCACGCGCAAAGCCGGGACCGGGCTCGGCCTCGCCATCGTCGCCAAGATCGTCGAACAGCATGCGGGCGAGCTCTCGCTCGGCGACGCGGACGGGACCGACGGGCTCGACGGGGCGCGCATTGCGATCCGGCTGCCCTTGCAGACGGGCCGCAGTCCGGACAAGGAGACCGGCGGGGCGACGGCCGCGCGGGATCCGCTCGACGTAGCCGCGGAGTGACAAAAGAGTGAGGGGCAGATGGCAGACATCCTGATCGTCGACGACGAGGCCGATATCCGGGAGCTCCTCTCCGACCTCCTCGAAGACGAGGGCCACAGCGCCCGATCGGCCGAGGACGCCGACGGCACTTTGGCGGAGATCGAACGCGCCGCCCCGGACCTCGTGATCCTCGACATCTGGCTCCAGGGCAGCCGGATGGACGGGATCGAGATCCTGAAAGCAGTGAAACGCGACAATCCCGACCTGCCGATCGTCATCATCTCGGGACACGGAAACATCGAGCTCGCCGTCGCCGCGGTCAAACAGGGCGCCTACGACTTTATCGAGAAGCCCTTCAACGCGGACCAGCTGATCGTCGTCGTCGCCCGGGCGCTCGAAGCCTCGCGGCTCCGGCGCGAGAATTCACAACTCAAGGCCTCGACCGAAGCGTCTGCGGACTTCATCGGCCGCTCGGTGGCGATGTCCGCCCTCCGGAGCAAGCTCGACCGGGTGGCGCGCTCGGGCAGCCGGGTGCTGATCACCGGCGGACCGGGAACCGGCAAGGAGATATCAGCGCGGTACATCCACCGCAAATCTGACCGCAGGGACGGTCCCTTCGTGGTGGTGAACGCGGCCTCCATGGAGGCGGACCGCATGGAGGAAGTGCTCTTCGGCCGCGAAGCGGAGGGGCAGGCGCGCATCGGCTTCTTCGAACGCGCCCATGGCGGCACGCTCTTCATCGACGAAGTGGGCGAGATGCCGCTCGGGACCCAGTCGAAGATCCTGCGCGTGCTCGTCGACCAGTCCTTCCGCCGATTGGGCGGCGCGTCGACGGTCCGGGTCGATGTACGGGTGATCTCGGCGACGAACCGCGATCTCGAGGCCGATATCTCGCACGGTCGGTTCCGCGAGGATCTCTACCACCGCCTGAACGTCGTGCCGATCGAGATGCCGTCCCTCGAGCATCGGCGCGACGACATTCCCGAACTCGCCCGGCATTTTCTCGAGACGATCGCGCGGGAACAGGGCCTCGCCCGGCGGCGGCTCTCGGAAGCGACGGCGGCGGCGCTGCAGACGCGGGCCTGGCCCGGCAATGTGCGCCAGTTGAGGAACCTGATGGAACAGCTGCTGATCCTCGGCGGCGACGGGCCCGAGATCGAACCGGGCGAATTGCCCGGGCCGCTCGGACCGGACCTCTCCGAACAGGGGCTCGGCGGGGTGATGGGCCTCGTGGCCTCGCTGCCGCTGCGGGAAGCGAGAGAACTCTTCGAGCGCGAATACCTGATCGCCCAGATCAACCGGTTCGGCGGGAACATCTCGAAGACGGCAAGTTTCGTCGGCATGGAGCGCTCGGCACTGCACCGCAAGCTCAAGATGCTGAACGTGGTCACAACGTTCCGCGGCGGCGTGCGCATGGCGGTGGTCGATGAGGACGGCAACCTCGAGCAGGGCGGCTACGCGGCCGAAGGCGGCTGACCGCGACGTCGCACCTGTCAACGCGCCTCGAACCAAGCGGCCTCCACGGGCCGAGGCCCGCGGAGACGACTTTACCTCGCCGTCGGCCCTTACGGGCCTTGGCTCAGGCGGGGCGCCGCGGCGCGACCCGCGCCGCCTGCACGGTCCAGCCGGAGGCGACGGACCGTGCGCATGTCTTATCCGCGGGCATCCGCCCGCGGATGCCGATCGGTCGACCGCCGCTGAAGGGCCGGACCGGCCGCCCGACAGCGCCCGATTGACCGCCGCCCGGCACCCACCCATAGTCAAGCAGAGCGCGGCCGCCTCGGAGCCCCCATGAAAGCCATCATCTGCGGCGCCGGCCAGGTGGGCAGCCAGATCGCCCGCACGCTGGCCGACGAAGGCAATGCCGTCACCGTGATCGATCAGGACGCGGCCCTGGTGCGCAGGGTCACCGATGCCTTCGACGTCTCCGGCGTGGCAGGCTTCGCCTCGCATCCGGACGTGCGCGCCCGCGCCGGTGCCCAGGACGCCGACATGCTGATCGCCGCGACCTCCATGGACGAGGTCAACATGGTCGCCTGCCAGGTCGCCCATTCGGTCTTTGAAGTGCCGACCAAGATCGCCCGGATCCGCACCGAGAGCTATCTGGAGGCCGAGTGGTCGGACCTGTTCCGCCGCGACCACATGCCGATCGATGTGGTGATCAGCCCCGAGACCGAGGTTGCCAAGGTCACGCTCCGGCGGCTCATGTCGAATGCGGCCTTCGATATCGAGCCCTTCCTTGGCGGCCGGGTTGATCTGGTCGGCATCCATCTCGACGAGAACTGCCCGGTGCTCGCGACCCCGCTCGGCCAGCTGACCGAGCTTTTCTCCACGCTGCGGGCGATCGTCGTGGCGGTGCGCCGGGGCGGACGGCTCTTTCCGGCCGACAAGGACGACCAGCTTTTCGCCGAGGACGACATCTACGTGGTCGCCGCCCGCGAGGATCTGCCGCGCGCTTTCGGCATTTTCGGCCGCGAGAACCTCACCCCGGAGCGCGTCGTCGTCGTCGGCGCCGGCAATGTGGGCCTGCGCGTCGCTCAACAGATCGAGGCGACCGGCACGCTCCGCGGCAAGCTCATCGAGCGCAATCGCGAGCGTGCCGAACGCGCCGCCGATATTCTCGAGCGCACCATCGTGCTGAACGGCGATGCGCTCGATCTGGCGCTCCTCGACGAGGCCGGTGTGGGCGATGCGGATGCGATCCTCGCGGTGACCGATGACGACCGCACGAACCTGATCGCATGCGCGCTTGCCAATCAGGCGGGCTGTCCGATTTCGATTGCGCTCGCCAAGGACGCCACGTTCCAGACCATCGCCGGGCCGCTCGGGGTGAACGCGCTCATCAACCCGCGGGCGACCACCGTCTCGGGCATCCTCAGGCATGTCCGCCGCGGGAAGGTTCGGGGGGTCTACTCGATCGGTCGGGGCGAGGGCGAGGTGATCGAGGCGCAGGTGATGGCCACGTCGCCGATCGCCGGGCGAAGGCTGAGGGATATTTCCTTCCCGCCCGGCTCCCTCGTGGGCGCGATCCTCCGCGGAGAGCGTCTGATCATGCCGAAGGGCGACGTCACCGTCGAGATTGGCGACAGTCTGGTCATCTTCGCGACGTTCCAGGCGGTGCGGCAGGTCGAGCAGATGTTCCGGGTCAGCATGGATTTCTTTTGATGCCCGGGTGGGCGCTCCGGCAGCCGATCTTCGCCATCGCGCTCGGGATGCTTGCATTGGCCGCGCTGCCGCCCGCGGCAATTGCCGTCGCCGACGACAGCTGGCCGGCTGCACGCGCCTTTCTGACCGCTGCCGCCTTTTATCTGGTTGCCGCCGCGATCCTCGCCTGTGCCTTGCCGCCGCCCGGACGCCACCGGGGCGGGGGGCGGGAGATCGCCACGCTGCTCCTGTGCTGGATCGCGATCCCGGTCTTTGCGGCGGTGCCCCTCGTCGAGATCGCCCCGAGCCTCGGGATATGGCGGGCGCATTTCGAGATGGTCGCCGCCTTCACGACCACCGGCGGCACGGCGCTCGAGCGCCCGGCGGATCTGCCGAACGCGGTGCATCTCTGGCGCGGCCTCGTCGGCTGGTTGGGGGGACTGCTCACGCTCGCCGGCGCCTATGTGGTCCTCGCGCCCCGGGGGCTCGGCGGGTTCGAGGTCGAGGCCGCCACCTGGCGCGCTCAAGCCGGACCGCATAAGGGCCCGATCGCCGGCGGGTTGACGCCCGCGCCCGTCGAGACCCGGCTCGCCCGTGCGCTGCGGGTGATCTTGCCCGTCTACGCGGGAGCGACGGCCATCCTCGCGCTTCTCCTCTCCGCCGCCGGCGAGGGCGAGGTGGACGCGCTCGTCCATGCGATGTCGATCATGGCGACTTCGGGCATCTCGCCCCATGCGGACGGTCTCGCCCAAGACCCGAACCTCCTCGCCGAGGGTGCGCTTCTGGTGTTCATGGTCGCCGCAGCGAGCCGCAGACCCTATGCCCGCGCCTCGGAATTCGGCGCGCTTCGGCCGATGCGTCAGGACCCCGAACTTTGGATGATGGCCGCCCTCACGCTCCTGGTGACCGCGACGCTCATTGCGCGGCACTGGATCGGCGTCCTCACGGTCGATGTCGACGCCGAGCCCCGCGGCGCCGAGGCGCTCTGGGGCACGCTCTTCACGGTGCTTTCGTTTCTGACGACGACGGGCTTCGTCTCGGGCTCTTGGGAGACCGCACGGGACTGGTCGGGGCTCGAGAACCCGGGCCTCATTCTCCTCGGTCTCGCGGCGATCGGCGGCGGCGCGGCGACGACCGCGGGCGGGATCAAGCTGATCCGCGCCTATGCGCTCATGCGCCACGGCGTGCGCGAGATGCAACGCGTTGCCCAACCCTATTCGGTGCTCGGCATCGGCACACAGACCCGGGCGCTCCTCCGCGAGGGTCCGGCCCTTGTCTGGTCCTTCGTAATGCTCTTCATCTTCGGCGTGCTGATCTCGATGCTCGCGCTCACGGCCCTCGGCCTCGGCTTCGAAGCGGCGCTCGTGGCGGCGATTGCCGCGCTTTCGAATACCGGTCCCGCCTTCGCTCTCGCCGCCGAAGGACAGCGCGGATTTGCCGATCTCGACCATGCGGCCCGCGGAGTGCTCGCGGTGACCATGGTTCTCGGACGGGTCGAGCTCTTGGCGCTCATCGCCGTTCTCAGCCCCGATGCCTGGCAAGGCGGCAGCCGCGGTCGAGAAAGGACTGGAAAAACCTGAGCGCAGCACCCAATCTCCAGGGTAAGGGGCGCGGCCGCCATGTCAGCGCTCCATCAAACCCCGCACAAAAAACAACGAAACGGGCGCTACAATGGCCAACGAAGGCAAACAAAATCTGCAAGACGCTTTTCTCAACCATGTTCGTAAGTCAAAGATCCCGGTTACGGTCTTTTTGGTCAACGGTGTCAAATTGCAAGGCGTGATCACCTCCTTCGACAACTTCTGTATTCTGCTTCGCCGAGACGGGCAATCGCAGCTTGTCTACAAGCACGCGGTCTCGACCGTGATGCCGGCGCAACCGTTCTCGCTCTACGACGCCGACGCGGAGAACTCTTGACCAAAACGCGTGTTCTGCACCCCCATCTGAAGGGCGACGCGCGGGAGCCGAGCGCCGCGCTCGCCGAAGGCATGAGCCTGACCGCGGCGCTGGATCTCGAGCTCGAAGGCGGCAAGGTCGTGACGCTCTCGCAAGTGACGCCGGCGACGCTCTTCGGACCCGGCAAGGTGGCCGAGATCGGCGCGGAGATCGCCGAGGCGGGCACTGAAGTTGTCGTGGTGAACGGCGCCTTGAGCCCCGTTCAGCAACGCAATCTCGAACGCGCCTGGAAAGCCAAGGTGCTCGACCGCACCGGTCTCATCCTCGAGATCTTCGGTGAGCGCGCGGCGACGCGCGAGGGTGTCCTGCAGGTCGAACTCGCCCATTTGACCTATCAGAAATCCCGTCTCGTGCGCTCTTGGACGCACCTCGAGCGACAGCGCGGCGGCGCGGGCTTCATGGGCGGGCCGGGCGAGACGCAGATCGAAAGCGACCGTCGGCAAATCGACGAAAAGATCGTGAAGCTCCGCCGTCAGCTCGAGAAGGTGGCCCGGACACGGTCGCTCCACCGGACCAAGCGCAAGAAGATCCCGCATCCGGTCGTCGCGCTCGTCGGTTATACGAACGCGGGGAAATCGACGCTTTTCAACCGGATGACGACCGCAGAGGTGCTGGCGAAGGATATGCTCTTCGCGACCCTCGACCCGACGATGCGGCGGATCCGGCTGCCCTCGGGACGGCCGGCGATCCTGTCGGACACGGTGGGGTTCATTTCAGATCTGCCGACGCAGCTCGTGGCGGCCTTCCGGGCAACCCTGGAAGAGGTGCTGGAGGCCGATCTGATCGTGCATGTCCGCGATATCTCGCACCCGGCGACGGCCGCGCAAAAGGCGGACGTGATCGGCGTGCTCGACGATCTGGGCCTCGGTCCTGCGGAGATCGACGGCATGCTCGAGGTCCGCAACAAGATCGACCTGCTCGACGGGACGGCGCGGGAGGCGGTCGAAGACGCGGCGACGGCCCAGGGCGCGCTCACACTTTCGGCCGCGACCGGAGAGGGCGTGGGGCGGCTCCTCGACGAGATCGAAGCGCGGCTTTATCCGCGGCGGTTTCGGTTCCGCTTTCGCCTTGAGCATGCACAGGGAGCGGCCGTCGCCTGGCTCTATGCGCATACGGATGTGCGCGCCCGCGAGGACAGCGTGGCGGGTGTGTCACTCGAGGCCGAGATGACCGAGCGGGAATACTTCCAGTTCGAGAAGGCGCATGGCATCGCGGCCGAAACGGTCCGCCGGCTCGATCTGGCCGCCCAATGATGCACGACCCGCGCGGCTGTTGCGGGGCCTCTGGCCCCGACCGTCGCGACCGCAGTCCGACGATGTGGCGTACTCTCGTCCCGCGACGGCCTGCGATCATCGCCCGGTGTGGCAACCCCCGTGGATGCGCCCGAAGGCCAGCTTTCGCACCGGCGATACCCCGCCAAGCCGCGACCCGGCTCGAACGCGCCGCGGGTTAGGGGCCGGCCAGAGGGTGCGCATGCGGTCGCGGCGCCTTGGGCCAGAGCGGCAGCGGGCGGCGCGTCCCCGCGCCGGGCTCGCCCCGCGTGCCCGAGGCGGCATCGCGCGCACGGCAGCGGATCCGAGCGACGGATCGGGGCGCTGTGGTATGGTGGCTACGGACGCAGCTTTTTTACATAATATCTCTTATCGCACTCACGAAGTGAGCATTTCGGCATCCCCGTCACGAAAAAAGGCCGCCGGGCACGCCGGCGGCCAGTTGGGTCGGGGCGGGCACCCCCCGTGAGGTTGTCCCAGCGGAGACAGCGGCCGGCAGGCGGGCCGGGTCTCCCCCGCGGGACCGGCGGGATCTTATGCCTCAGAGCACCGCCGGCACCGTGAAGCCCGCGAAGATAAACAGGCAAAGCGCGGCGAGGCCGAGCGCATCGGCGAGCGCGGCGCGCGGGTTCTCGGCCAAGGTACGGCGCAGGGTCGTGAGGATTGGCATGGCGGGTCTCCCTGAGAAGCGCGAACGACTGATGGGCTTGTTCTACCAATGTTCCGGAAAAATACAAGAACATTTTTCGTACATTTGCATCATCAGCGGAACATCCGCCGCCCCGCGAGCTGCCACACCCACGAACCGCCGCCCCGCAAGCCGGTGGCCCCGACGGCCGGAGCCGATCCCACGGGTTCGGTCATCCGGTCTTCATCAGCCGCACCGCCGCATCCCGATCCATCAGGTAGAGCAGCAGCCGCAACGCAGCGCCGCGCACGCTCGCCAGATCCGGGTCCGTCGCCAGCACCCGCCGCGCCTCCGCGCGCGCCCGCTCCATCAGCTCGGTCTGCCCCTCAAGATCCGCAATTCGGAACCGCGGCAGCCCCGACTGGGCGAGCCCGAGTAGATCGCCCGCGCCGCGAAGCCGAAGATCCTCCTCGGCGATCCGGAACCCGTCTTCGCTCTCGCGCAGGATCTCGAGGCGCGCCCGTGCCGCTTCGCCGAGGGGCGGGCGGAAGAGCAACAGGCAGGACGACCTCCCGACCCCCCGGCCGACCCGACCGCGGAGCTGGTGCAGCTGCGCCAGGCCGAAGCTCTCAGCTTCCTCGATCACCATGATCGTCGCCTCGGGCACGTCGACGCCGACCTCGATCACCGTCGTCGCAACGAGAACCTGCGCGGCCCCCGACTGGAAGGCGGCCATCGCCCGGTCTTTGCCCTCGGCGGTCATCTGACCGTGCACAAGCGCGACCCGCGCCTCTCCCAACCGCTCGGCGAGCGCCTTGTGGCGCGCCTCCGCCGCGACCATGGGCAGCTCGGCCGTCTCCTCGACGAGCGGACAGACCCAGAACGCCCGCGCCCCCCCCTCGATGGCCCGGGCGAGGTGGGCGACGACCTCCTCGTAGCGCTCGATCGAGGCGAGCCGGGTCTCCACCGGCTGCCGGCCGGGCGGCTTCTCGTCGAGAACCGAGATATCCAGATCGCCATAACCCGCAAGCGCGAGCGTCCGCGGGATCGGCGTTGCGGTCATCACCAGCACGTCCGCGCCGGCGGGCGCCTTCTCGGTCAGCTCCATGCGTTGGCGCACGCCGAAGCGATGCTGCTCATCGATCACGACGAGACGCAGATCGCGGAAGGCGACATCTTCGGAGAGGAGCGCGTGGGTGCCGACGGCGATCTGCACGGTTCCTTCGGCGAGGCCGCCCGCGATGCGCCGGCGCGCCTCGCCTTTGTCGCGGCCGGTCAGCACCTCAAGACGCACGTCCGCCGCGGCGGCAAGCGACGCGAGGCTCGCCCCATGCTGGCGCGCGAGGATCTCGGTTGGCGCCATCAGCGCGCCCTGCCCGCCCGCCTCGACCGCCGCCAAGAGCGCCATGAGCGCGACCCATGTTTTGCCCGCGCCCACATCGCCCTGAAGAAGCCGCAGCATCCGGGTCTCATCCGCCATATCCGCCAGGATCTCGTCGAGCGCGCGGGTCTGCGCGCCGGTCGGCGGATGCCCGAAGGCCCGGGCGGCCCGCTGCCGCAACCTGCCATCGCCCCGGCTTGCACGCCCACGGCCGCGGCGCATCCGGGCCCGCGCAAGCGCGAGGGCGAGTTGGTGGGAGAGGAGTTCATCGAAAGCGAGACGGCACCGCGCCGGGTCGCCGAGGCCTGGTGGTCCCTCGGGCGCGTGGGCTGCCGAAAGCGCGGGCCCGAACGCCGGCCAGCCGCGCTCGGCGAGGAGATCCGCCGGCAGCCATTCGCCCATCTCCGGCAGCCGGGCGAGCGCCTCATGGGCGGCTTTGGCGATCTGGCGTTGCGACAGACCTTGGGTCGCGGGATAGACCGGCTCGAAGGCCGGCAGGTCCGCCGCCTCCGCCTCCGAGAGCACGAGATCCGGATGCGGCATCTGCCAGCGGCCCTCGTACATCTCGATCCGGCCCGAGACGAGCCGCACCGCGCCTGGCGGATAGAGCTTGGCCATCCAGTCGGACTGTGCGCGGAAATGGACGACCTCGAGCAGCGTTTCGCCCGTCTCGATCAGCACGCGATACGGCGCGGTGCGGCTCCGCCCCGGCCGGTGCTCACCGATCCTGGCCCGCAGGGTGACCGTCTGGCCCGGCTCGACGCCCGCGAGGCTCTCGCGGAGGCGCCGGTCGATGACGCCCGTCGGCAGATGAAAGAGCAAATCCCGCGGCCGCTCGATGCCAAGACGGGCGAAGAGCGCGGCGCCCTTCGGCCCGATCCCCGGCAGACCGGTCAGGTCGGCAAAAAGCGGATAGAGAACCGGAGGACGCGCCATGGCATCTGATCGCGCGGGCGGCGGGCGGCGTCAATCGCGCGCCAGTGCCGGGAGCCCACCTCCGCGCCTCGACGCATGGCCCGACGCGGAGGCGGCCGCGTCGGGGTCCGGTGTCAAAGGGCGAGCTCGAGGTATCGGACCGATTTGTGCGGGCCGAGATCGACGGTGGCGAGCGCCCGGAAGCCGAGCGCGGCGTGAAACGCGTCAGAGCCCGGATTGGGCGGGCAACGGTTCACTTCGCAGACGAGCCGGTCGAGCCCGTCGCTGCGCGCCGTCTCGGCGGCGACCGCATAAAGCGCCCGGGCGAGACCCCTGCCCCTCGCATGGGCCGCGACAACCACCCGATCCACGTAGAGAAACCGCTCGAACTTATTTGAAAACCAGCGATAATTGGCGCTCTCATATCTTGCCCCTGGGGCGAGCGCAAAAAGAAAGCCCGCGCCGTCGCGCGTGCCGAGCGCAAGCCGCGCCTCGGCGATCAGCCGCTCCCACTCGGCAGGCTCGAGATGCGAGGTCTCGACCGCATGGGCATTGTTGAGCGCCCGCAGCCGCTCCCGTTCGGGCGGGGCCAACGCATCGAGGGGCACGGGATCGGCGCTCGGTCGGGGCATGAGGTTCGCTTGGTCCGAGGCGCCCGGCCTGTCAACGGGTGTCCGCAGTCCGACTGCCTGGCAAAGCACGATCGATCAGCCGCCAATCAGCGCGAGCCAATCATCCTCGGAGAGCGTCTCGATACCGAGCTCCTCGGCCTTCTTGAGCTTCGAGCCTGCACCGGGCCCTGCCACCAGGATATCGGTCTTGGCCGACACGCTGCCTGCGACCTTGGCGCCGAGGGCTTCGGCCCGTGCCTTCGCCTCGTCCCGCGACATCCGCTCGAGCTTGCCGGTGAAAACCACCGTCTTGCCGGCCACCGCGCTTTCGGCCGCGACGGGTGCCGCCGCCTCTGGCGCCACCTCGGCGAGCAACCGCGCGAGGGCGGCCATGTTCTGCGGGTCCGCGAAGAAAGCGAGGATCGCCTCGCCCACCACCTGGCCGACCCCGTCGATGCCGAGCAGATGCTCTCGCGCGCCCGCATCGCCCGCGGCGGCGGCCCGCATGGCGTCCGCGAACGCCTGCCAGTCGCCATAGACCCGCGCGAGGAGCCGTGCCGTCGTCTCCCCCACATGCCGGATGCCGAGCGCGAAGACGAAGCGGCCGAGATCGGGCCGGCGGCGGGCCTCGATGGCGGCGAAGAGGTTGTCAACCGATTTCGCGTTCGTCGGCCGGCCCTTGGCGTCGCGGCGGTAGAGATCGAGGGTGCCCGCCTCCTGGCGCCGGGCGAGCGTGAAGATATCGGCCGGCTCGGCGATCATCCCATCCGCATAGAAGGCTTCGACCTGTTTGGTGCCGAGCCCCTCGATGTCGAGAGCCGCCCGGCTGACGAAATGCTTGAGCCGCTCGACCGCCTGCGCGGCGCAGATCAGCCCGCCCGTGCAGCGCCGAACCGCCTCCCCCGCCTCACGCACGGCCGGTGAGCCGCAGACCGGGCAGCGCGTCGGCATCTCCCAGGGAACCGCACCGGCCGGCCGTCGAGAAGGGTCAACATCGACGACTTTCGGGATCACGTCCCCTGCCCGATAGACCGTGACCGTGTCACCCGCGCGGAGGTCCCGCCCCTCGCGGATCGGCGCCCCGTCCGCGCCGATGCCGGCCACGTAATCCTCATTGTGGAGCGTCGCGTTGGAGACGACGACACCGCCGACAGTCACCGGCCTCAGCCGCGCGGTCGGCGTGAGCGCGCCGGTCCGCCCGACCTGGATGTCGATCGCCTCGAGCACGGTCGTCGCCCGCTCGGCCGGGAATTTATGCGCAATCGCCCAGCGCGGCGTCGAGGAGCGCTGGCCGAGCCGCTCCTGCCAGTCGAGACGGTCGACCTTGTAGACGACGCCGTCGATGTCGTAGCCGAGGCTCGCCCGCGCCGCCTCGATCTCGGCATATTGCTTAAAGAGCGCATCGAGCCCCTCGAGACGCCGGGCGAGCGCATTGACCGGGAGCCCATAGGCGCGAAACGCCTCGAGCATCCCCGTTTGCGTCTCGGCCGGGCGTGCCGACAGCTCCCCCCAGCCATAGGCAAAGAACCGGAGCGGCCGCTCGGCGGTGATCCGGCTGTCCAATTGGCGGAGCGATCCCGCGGCGGCGTTCCGCGGATTGGCGAAGGTCTTGGCGCCGGCCGCGGCTTGGGTCTCGTTCAGCCGCGCGAAATCCGCGTGGTGCATATAGACCTCGCCGCGGATCTCGATCAGGTCGGGCGCCGAGGGTGGCAATTCGACGGGGATCTCTTGGATAGTGCGCGCATTGGCGGTGACCGTCTCGCCTTCGGTGCCGTCGCCGCGGGTGGCGGCGAGGACGAGCCGGCGGTCTTCGTAGCGGAGCGCGAGCGAGAGGCCGTCGATCTTGGGTTCTGCAACGAAGGCAATGGCTTCATCGCCTAAACTGAGAAATCGCTTGATACGCGCGACGAACTCCTCAACGTCGCTCTGGTCGAACGCGTTGGCCAGCGAGAGCATGCGCACCGCATGGGTGTGCTTTGCAAAGCCCTGGGCGGGAGGCGCCCCGACGCTCCGGGTCGGGCTCTCGGCCCGCGCGAGATCGGGGAACGCGGCCTCGAGCGCCACGAGGCGCGCTTTCAGCCGGGAGTATTAGGCATGGGCAATCTCGGGCGCGTCCTGCTGATGATAGGCGCGCTCGGCCCGCGCCACGGCCTCGGAGAGCCGGGCGATCTCGGCCGTCGCCGCATCGCGGGAAAGCGCGTCCACCGGCGTCTCGGCCATTTCCGCATGCCCCCGTTCTGCCGTGCCCCGGCCCACCTCCCGACGTTACACCGCGTCGTCGGGGTCGTCGAAATCCGCACGGCCCTTGCCGGTCGCGTCGAGCGCAAGGGCCGCCGCCATGAACGCGTCGAGATCGCCGTCGAGTACGCCTTGGGTGTCGGCGGTCTCGACACGGGTGCGCAGGTCCTTGACCATCTGGTAGGGTTGGAGGACGTAAGAGCGGATCTGATTGCCCCAGCCGATCTCGCCCTTCGCATCGTGGGCGTCCTGGATCGCCTGCGTGCGCTTTTTCATCTCGATCTCGTAGAGCTTCGAGCGCAGCGCCCGCATGGCGATGTCGCGGTTCTGATGCTGGGACTTTTCCGAGGATGTGACCACGATCCCCGAGGGCATGTGGGTGATCCGAACGGCTGAGTCGGTCGTGTTGACGTGCTGCCCGCCTGCGCCTGAGGAGCGGTAGGTGTCGATGCGAATATCGTTCGGCGGGATCTCGATCTCGATCGTGTCGTCGATCACCGGATAGACCCAGACCGAGGCGAATGACGTCTCGCGCGTGCCCTTTCCAAATGGCGAGATCCGCACGAGGCGGTGGACGCCCGACTCGGTCTTCAGCCAGCCAAAGGCGTTGTCGCCCTTTACCTGATAGGTGACCGATTTAATCCCGGCCTCGGCGCCGGCGGTCTCGGACTGGAGCTCGACCTTGTATCCGCGCTTCTCGCACCAGCGCACATACATCCGCGAGAGCATGGAGGCCCAGTCGCAGGCCTCTGTTCCGCCCGCCCCGGCATTGATCTCGAGGAAGGTATCGTTGGCGTCCATCTCACCGGACAGGAGCGCCTCGATCTCACGGGCCGCCGCCTCGTCGCGGAGCGCCTTGAGCGCCCGCTCGGCCTCCTCGGTGACCTCCGTGTCCGCTTCGGCCTCGCCGAGTTCGATGAGTTCCTTGTTGTCGTCGAGCGCTTGGGCGAGGGTTCTGTAGCCGTCGATGCTGTCCGCGAGGCGTTGGCGTTCGCGCATGACGGCCTGGGCCTTGGCCGGATCGGACCAGAGTTCCGGATCCTCGGCGCGGGCGTTCATCTCCTCGAGCCGATGTTCCGCGGTCTCCCAGCCGATCCGCTGGCGAAGAAGCGCCAGCGATTTCTCGATCTCGGAGACGACGGTTTCGGTTTCGGCCCGCATGGCTGTCCTCTGGTGGCTGCATGGTGGTTCGCCCCGGCGGGCGGACCTGCCAAATAAGCCGGTGCGCCCACGAGGTAAAGCCGAGCTCAGTAAAGCCCGCCCGTGCCGAGGCCGAGGCCGCCTGCGGGGGCCTGCGGGCGTGACGGACGCGGAGCGCCGCCGCCGGCGTCGGTCTGTGGGTTCCGGGCGACCGTGCCGCGCCCGGGCTCGGACGGCTCCGGTGCGGGCGGATCGAGGCGATAGGGCAAATCCCCGCCCGCCCCCGAAATCTCATAGGGCAACGTGTCCGCCGCCCCGGCAAAGAGCGCCTCGTCGCCCGCGAGCGCATCCATCGACGCCCAAAGCTGGGGCTCGTTGCCGTCCTCGAAGATCTCGACGATCACGTTCGGGCCCTCTGCATCGTCGGGGAGCCGTTCGCCGGTGTTGCGGTCGATCTTGACGGCGATGGTGCCGGGCGCCTCGTCGCGGCGGAAGCGCCCAGGCGCGCGGTTCTCCATTGCGGCTTTCATAAACTGCTTGAAGACCGGCCCGCAAAGTGTTCCGCCGTAAGCCCCGCGTCCCATCGGTCGCGGCTGGTCATAGCCGATATAGCACCCCGCCACGAGATTGGGCGAGAAGCCGATGAACCACGCATCCCGGCTTTCGTTGGTCGTCCCGGTCTTTCCCGCGACCGGAAAGCCCAGATCGCCCACGGTCCGCGCGGCCGTGCCATAGCCCACCACGCCCTCCATCATCGAGATCAACTGTTCGGCGGTCACCGCGTTCATGATCCGAGACCGGGTGTCGTAGAGCCTCGGCAACGCGCTCGGCCGCGCCGCGTCGGCTGAGCAGCCCTCGCAAAGCCGGGTGTCGTGGCGGAAGATCGTCGCGCCCGTGCGGTCCTGGATCCGGTCGATCAGGGTCGGGCGCACCCGCCGGCCGCCATTGGCGATCATGCCATAGGCCGCGACCATGTCGTAGAGCGTGGTCTCCCCGGCGCCGAGCGCATAGGAGAGATGATAGGGCATGTTCTCATAGACACCGAAGCGCTCCGCATAGCGCGCCACCCGGTCCATGCCGACGGTCTGCGCGATCCGCACTGTCATCAGGTTCCGCGAGTAGACGATGCCGAGGCGGAGCGGCGTCGGGCCGTAGAACCCGCCGCCCGAATTCTTCGGCCGCCACGGCCCGCCTTCGAGGCGGACCACCACCGGCGCATCGAGCACGATGGTCGAGGGCGAATAGCCCGCATCGAGCGCGACCGCGTAGACGAAGGGCTTGAAGGCGGACCCCGGCTGGCGCTTGGCCTGGGTTGCCCGGTTGAATGCGCTGTCTTCGAAGGAGAACCCGCCCTGGAGCGCGAGCACCCGGCCCGTATGGGGGTCCATCGCCATGAAGCCGCCTTGGATCTCGGGGATCTGGCGCAGCCGCCAACCCTCGCCCGATCGGCTCACATGGACGACGTCGCCGACCGTCCAGAGATCGCCGGCCCGGCGCGGGCCCCGGAACCGGCGGCCGTCGCGGAGAACGGCGCCGATCCAGCGGCTGGCGGCGAGACGGAGGCGGCCGGTCTCCCGCCCATCCGGTCCCTCGATACCGATCTCGGCCGTGGTGTCGCCGACCGACAGGACGACGGCCGGATGCCAGCCGGGAATGTCGCGGGCGATCTCGGTCGCGCGGAGGCGGTCGGGCCAGTCGTCGCCGGGCGCCTCGAGCCGGGCGGCAGGCCCGCGATAGACGCTCCGGCTCCGGTCGAAATCCTCAAGACCCTTGCGGAGGGCGTCGGCGGCGAGATCTTGGAGTTCGGGCTCGATGGTCGCGCGGATCGTCAACCCGCCCTCGAAGAGCGCGTTCTGGCCGCGCTCAGCCGAGAGCTGGCGGCGGATCTCGGCGGTGAAATAGGTGCGCGGCCCGGGCGCGAGCGGATCGGCCACGTCCTCGGCGAGGATCGTGTCGAGCGCCTCGCCCTTGTGCGCCTCGGCGACGTCGCGGGCGAGATAGCCGTTTTGCGCCATCTCCTCGAGCACGTAGTTCCGTCGCTCGACCGCGCGTTCGGCATCGCGGATCGGGTGCAACTCGGACGGCGCCTTGGGCAGAGCCGCGAGATAGGCCGCCTCGGCAGGTGTCAGGGTTTCGAGCGGCTTGCCGAAATAGGTGCGCGCCGCCGCGGCCACCCCGTAAGAGCCCGCGCCCAGATAGATCTCGTTCAAATAAAGCTCGAGAATGTGTTCCTTGGAGAGCGCGCCGTCGAGCCGTACAGCCAAGATCATCTCCTTGATCTTGCGCTCGATGGCCCGGTCGCGTTCCAGAAGAAAGTTCTTCATCACCTGCTGGGTGATGGTCGAGGCGCCCGCGAGCCGCGGATTTTCGCCCCGCGACTTGGCCACCGCGTAACGGACTGCGGCCTTGACGATGCCGAGCGCATCGACACCCGGGTGCGTGAAATAGTTCTTGTCCTCGGCGGAAATGAACGCCTCGATCACCAGCGGTGGAATTTCTTCATAAGGCGCGAAAATCCGCCGCTCCCGCGCGTATTCGGCGATCACACGGCCCTCGCCCGAGTAAACGCGGCTCAGCATCGGCGGCTCGTAGGTCTCGAGCTCGGCATGGTCGGGAAGGTCGGACCCATAGACATGGACGAGACCGAGCACGAAGCCCATTCCGAAGACGCCGGCGATGGCGGCGTTGGAGAAGAGGGTCGCGAGGATGCGGATCACCGGGGGCCTCCTGTCGCTGCCGAACCACCCTTGCTCTTAGCAAAGCGCAGGTGGCGCCGCTACCGGTCCTCACCCCCTCGGCGCAAGGAAGCCGGGGCTCGCGGCGTCGATCCAGGCGCGAATGCCGCGCAAAAGCGCGTCGATCATCTCGCCCTGCCAGGCTTCGTCGCGAAAACGTTTTCGGTCGCCCGGGTCCGAGACGAAGCCGAGTTCGACGAGCACAGAGGGCAGATCGGGCGCTTTCAGCACGAAGAAGTTGCCCCGGCGGTGCGGCCGCGTCGACAGAAGCGGCACCCGGTCTTCCATCTCGGCCACCAAGAACTCTGCGAGCCGGACGGATTCGCGCGTGGTGCCCCGGCGCGCGAGGTCGATCACGAGGCGGGTCACATCGTCCTCGTGGCCGGCCAGCTCCACGCCCGAAAGCACTTCCGAACGGTTCTCGCGTTCGGCAAAGGCCTCTGCCGCGCTGTCAGTGCCGATCGCGCTCAGCGTATAGACGGCGGCGCCCGAAGCCCGCCCACTCTCGAGCGCGTTCACATGGAGCGACAGCATGAGATGCGCCTTCGCCTCGCGGGCCCGCTGGACGCGTTCCCGCAGCGTCAGGAACCGGTCGTCGTCCCGGGTCATGAAGACCGAGAGCCCGGGCTCTTCGGCGAGACGCTCGGCCAGCAGCCGGCCGAAATCCAGGACCACGTCTTTCTCGACAGTGCCGGCCATCGAGGCGCCGCCGTCGATACCGCCATGGCCCGGATCGATGGCGATCACCACCGTGCCAGGTTCGGGCGCCGGGCGCTTTGCGGCACGCCAACTTGCGCCCTCGGGCCAGCCGGCCTCGGCCCGGAACGCCGCCTCGGTGCTGTTGGCGAGGGCGAGGACCAGATCGAAGCGCCCCCGCCCCGCGAGCCGGGTATAGGCAGCGCGGACCGTGAGCGGCCGGTCGAGTTCGATCACGACGCGTGCGATATCGTGGCGGAAGAGCCCGTGGCGGACCGACACCACGCCCGGCCACGCGCTCAGGTCCGGCGTCCCGGCCTGCCAGTCGAGGACCGGGAAATCGAGCACGATCCGGTAGGGCTCGACGAGGGTGAAGAGGCTCCAGCGCGGGTCCCGATCGAAGCGGAGCGCGATCTCTCCGCCCGCCGGCCGGGCGTCAGGCGTATCTCGGTCACTTGCGCGGGACCGGTGGCAGGCTCGGCCGCCGAAGCGGTGAGATCCACGGGTGTCGACAGGAAGAGTAACGCGGCGCACGCCGCTCGGATCGATCGCCTCATCGCCGCAGATCTCCTTGGCCCGCGTGTCTCTCTGCTCTGAACAGGAGCCTAACACGGGGATCGGGCCGGCAAAAATCGGTTTGTGTTCCCCCACCGCGCTTGCTAAGGGAATTGTTGGAGAGGCGGTTTTCTGCGGGCTTGTGGCGTGTACGACACTCGCTCTGCTCGGTTCGGATCCTGTTTGCTGTCGCCGCGCGATCGCTCGGCCCCGCATGATGCGGGCCACCGGGACACCCCGACCCCTCCGACCCCGCGCGCCCCGAAAAGGCGCGACTGGCTTCTGACCGTCCTTACCCGGACGGCCGGCTTGAGGACCGATGCGATGCCCGTGGCTGAGCGCACACGACCGACCCCTGGCAGGACGCTCCGGCGTCTGGCCGGGTTCGGCGGGCGCCGCGCGCGATCCACCGCATGCGAAACGAGAACGCGTCCCGTCGCGGCGCGGGCCTTGCCCCGCGCCTGGCCGGACCTTTGGAACACCCATGGCGAAAAAAATGCTCATCGACGCCACGCATCCCGAGGAGACTCGGGTTGTCGTGGTCGACGGAAACCGCGTTGAGGAATTCGACTACGAGACAGTCAACAAGCTTCAGATCGCCGGCAATATCTATCTCGCGAAGGTGACGCGCGTCGAACCGGCGCTGCACGCGGCCTTTGTGGATTATGGCGGCAATCGGCACGGCTTCCTCGCGTTCGCGGAGATCCACCCCGACTATTACCAGATTCCGGTCGCCGATCGCGAGGCGCTGCTTGCGGCCGAACGCGCGGAAGCCGAGCGGCAAGCCCGGCTCGAAGGCGAGGACGAGGCGCCCGAGAACGGCGAT
>JBHJGX010000014.1:0-8540 GCA_050331395.1 Paracoccaceae bacterium | reverse complement strand
TGGCCTTCATCGGATCCGTGGCCCGCACCGACTGCAGCAGCTCCGGCGCGAAGCTCGGAATGCCCGTGAAGCGCAGGTCCTCGCCTTCGGTCAGCGCGTCGCCGATCCGCAGCTGGCCGTGATTGGGGATGCCGATGATGTCGCCCGCCCAGGCGTCCTCCGCCGTCTCGCGCTCGGCGGCGAGGAAGAGCACCGGGTTGGAGACCCCCATGGTCTTGGCCGAGCGCACATGCGGAGCTTCATGCCCCGGGTGAAGTGCCCGGAGCAGAGGCGGAGAAACGCCACCCGGTCCCGGTGCTTGGGGTCCATATTGGCCTGCACCTTGAAGACGAAGCCCGAGACCTTGCTCTCCTCGGCCGCCACCTGGCGGGTGAGCGCGCGGCGGGGTTGGGGCGGCGGCGCGAGGCGCCCGATGCCCGCCAAGAGCTCCTGCACGCCGAAGGAGTTGATCGCCGAGCCGAACCAGATGGGCGTCATATGCCCCTCGAGCACCGCCTGGGGGTCGAGCTCGGGCAAGAGCCCGCGGGCCATCTCCACCTCGTCGCGGAGCGTGTCGAGCTGCCCCTCTGGGATGTGCGCGGCGAGCCTGGGGTCGTCGAGCCCCTCCACCGCATGGCCCCCCGCCGCCAGGTTCCGCTCGGCGCGCGACATGATCTCGAGCCGGTCCCGCAACAGGTCGTAGGCGCCCAGAAAGTCGCGCCCCATGCCGATCGGCCAGGAGGCGGGCGTCACGTCGAGCGCCAGGCTCTCCTGGATCTCGTCGATGATCTCGAAGGTGTCGCGGCTCTCCCGGTCCATCTTGTTGCAGAAGGTGAGGATCGGCAGGTCGCGCAGCCGGCAGACCTCGAAGAGCTTCTTCGTCTGGCTCTCCACCCCCTTGGCCCCGTCGATCACCATGATGGCGGCGTCGACGGCGGTGAGCGTGCGGTAGGTGTCCTCCGAGAAGTCCTCGTGGCCCGGCGTGTCGACGAGGTTGAGCCAGAACCCCTCCCACTCGAAGGACATGGCCGAGGCCGAGACCGAGATCCCCCGCTCCTGCTCCATCTTCATGAAGTCCGAGCGGGTGCGCCGCGCCTCGCCCTTGGCCCGCACCTGGCCGGCCATGGAGATCGCGCCGCCATAGAGGAGGAGCTTCTCCGTCAGCGTGGTCTTGCCCGCATCCGGGTGAGAGATGATCGCGAAGGTGCGCCGCCGCGCCACCTCCGGCGGCAGATCCGGGCGGTTGTGTCCCTTGTCCAGCATGCCGGGCGATATAGCCGCTGGCCGTGCGCTCGGCTAGAGCAGGTTCATAAGGGCCGTGATCGCGAGCAGGATCCGTGTGGCGACCGGTTCGAACGCCCCGGCATAGGTGTTGAGACCCATGACCCACTCCGGCGGGGTCTCCAGCGCGCGTTTCACGCGAGCGGCAACTGCGGCGAGAACGGCGACCTTTTGCCGGTCGTCGACCCATGGATACAGTGCCGTGTCGCGGGTGGCGCCGGGAAGCTTGGGGCCGATCACCGCCTCGGTCTCCTCCGAGGTGAGCGCCTCGACAAATCCGTCCACCGCCGCCACGGCCTCCGGCAGCCGGTCCTCGGGCACCAAGTCTTCGCGATGCGGGTTGTCGATGACCTGCAGGATCGGGAAGAGGCGCAACAGCACCTGACCCTCAGCCAAAAAGCTCTCATAGAGCGCGATGTCCATCTCCGTCAGCGCAACCGCGTGTTCCGACAAGTTGGCGAGCGCGCGGAGATTGGCCCGAATGACGACGATCAGCACCTCGCCCGAGGGCTTCTCCACTTCGTCAGCGATCTTCTCGAGAACCGCGGCGATGTCTCCGACGATGGGGGCCACATTGGGCCCCGCATTGGCGCGGATGGACTGCGCCGTCTGCCGCGCCAGCACCCCCACCGCGGCGAGCTGATGCATCTGCGCGCTCTCGTCCGTCGCGGGAGCCGCCGCCTTCAGCTCGGGCGCGACCGGACTGAGCGATCCGACGAAATCGAGCTGGCCGTCCGCCGTCCAGACCACATCGAAGGCGGCAGTGGTGTTGAGAAGACGATCCTCCGCCGTCGCCGCGGGCGGGATCTCGGCCTCGGAGAAGTCGGCGGTCCAATGGGCGGGGCGGGTGAGGCCTTTCCGAATGCGGGTGTTCTCATCCCCGCGCATCTGGTCGATCGCCCATTGAGATCGGATGGCAGCGACACTTGTTCCGCGCACATCCATGCCTGAGAAGTCAGCCCCTTGATAAGATACAGATCCGAAGCGGGCACTGCGAGCATCCGCGTTCACGAGGTTCGCCCCCCTGAGGTCCGCGTCCCTGAGGTCCGCCCGCTTGAGGTTCGCCCCTCCGAGGTTCGCCTCTCTGAGGTCCGCCCCCCTGAGGTCCGCCCCCCTGAGGTTCGCCCCCCTGAGGTCCGCCGCCCCGAGGTCCGGGATGAAGTCGCCCCGCGCGCGGAGGTTGTTCCAGGCCTCGACGTTTTTGCGGAGCAAATCGAGATGCTGTTTGATTGGCATGGGGCGGGTTCCGGGAAATTGCCTTGGGCGCAGAGTGGGGCGGATGGGCCAATGGCGCAAGGCCGCCGGGCCTTGCCATCTGCGCGCACCCGTCCGGCCAGCGAAATCGCACCGCGGTCGCGCATGCGCCGCGGACCGAGCGGAAAGGCCGGGCTCAGGCCGTGGGGAGGGCGAGGCAGACCGTGACCCGGGTGCCGCCGCCCTCGCGCGCGCCGAAGTCGAGCCGGCCGCCCATCTGTGCGAGCATCCGCTCGGCGGTCGGCAGGCCGAGACCGGGGCCCGGCTCCGCCGTCGTCTCGGCTCGCGTCGGCCGTCCCGCGCCCGGATCGCCGACCATGGCCGTCGCGCCGGTCCCCGTCCCAAAGCTCCACTGGCCGATGCCCTCGCCCGCGGGCATGCCCGGTCCGGTATCCTCGACGACCAAAGTGACGGCGGTTGCGCCATCGGCACGCGGGACGCTCGCGACCGCAAGGCGCACCCCGCCCGCGGGCGTGTAGCGGATGGCGTTCTCGAGCACCCGGTCGAGTGCGGCCGCGAGGAAGCCTTCGTCGCCGAGAAGCCGCGCCCCCGTCGCGGCGCCGGCCCCGAGTTCGAAGCCGAGACCGACCGCCCGCGCTGCCGCGCCGTGCCGGGCCGCCAATGCCCCGACCAGGTCGTCGAGCGCGAAGGGCGCCGCGCGATAGGCACGCACCCCGCTCGCCAGGTCCGCATAGTCGAGGATCGCGGAGAGGACGCCCATGAGCCGTTCGGCCGAAGCGGCGAGCACTCCCACGAGGCGCTCTTGCTCCGGCGCGAGGCCCGAGGCCCTGAGCACCTGCACCATGCCGAAGATACCGTTCATCGGCGTGCGGATCTCGTGGCTCATCATCGACAGAAAACGCGTTTTCGCCCGGTCGGCTTCGGTTGCAGCGCGGAGCGCGGCGGAGAGCGCGGCCTCCTGGGCGCGGCGCTCGCTGATATCGGTCATGACGCCGAGGACGAAGTGCTGCCCGTCCGTGTCCTCGATCCGGCACTTTGTCGTGATCACCGGGACCGCCGCGCGGCCGGGCGGGAAAAGCGTGTCCTCGCGGGCGTGCCGCGTTCCGGTCGAGAGCACGAAGGCGTCGGCGCGATTGTAGTCCTCGGCGCGGTCGGCAGGGAACATCTCGAGGTCGTTCCGGCCGAGCACCGCCGCACGCGTCATGCCGAGAAGCCGACAATAGGCTGCGTTGCAATAGATGACGCGCGATCCGGCGTCTTTCACGAAGACCGCGTTCGCCAGGCAATCGAGCGCCGGCTCGAACAGCGAATTCGGTCCAATACCCTGCGCAACCGTCGACATCACACACTCTGTCTCATACTGAAACAGGTTAAAGCGCTCGCTGCCATTGCGCCAGTCGGAAACGTCTCAGCCGATGCGCCCTTCCAGATAGTCGGCCGTGTCCGGATGGCGGGGGCCCGCAAAGAGCGCGTCTGTCGGGCCGACCTCGACCAGCCGCCCCATTTTGAAGAACGCGACCCGGTCGGCGACCCGGCGCGCCTGGGTGAGGTTGTGGGTGATGATCACGATCGAGAGGCGCGCGCGCAGCGCCGCGATGAGCTCTTCGATATGGGCCGTCGCAATCGGGTCGATCGCCGAGCAGGGCTCGTCCATCAACAGCATCTCCGGTTGCACCGAGAGCGCCCGCGCGATGCAGAGCCGTTGTTGCTGACCGCCCGAAAGCGCCGTGCCGTCGTCTTCGAGCCGCTCCTCGACCTCCTCCCAGAGATCCGCGCGGGTAAGGCAGTCGCGCACATGCGCGTCCATCTCGGCGCCGTCCTCGACCAGGCCGTGGAGCCGCGGCCCATAGGCGACGTTCTCGTAAATCGACATCGGGAATGGGTTCGGCGCCTGGGCGACCCAGCCGTAGCGGCGGCGGAGCACCGGCGGATCGATGTCGGGATCCATGATGTTCTGCCCCAGGAGCGCGATCTCGCCGGTCATCCGGGCGTCGCGGATAGTGTCCTGCATCCGGTTGAAGCATTTGAGTAGCGTCGTCTTCCCGCAGCCCGACGGCCCCATGAAGGCGATGACCTCGTTCGGATAGATCTCGAGATCGACGCCGAAGAGCGCCTGGTGCTCGCCATAGAAAAAATCCACGTCGCGCGCCGTCAGGATCGGCGCGCGGGTGTGCGCCGTCGGCCAAGTGATCGTTGCCATGGGGCCTCCCCGTCAGTTTTCAGCGATCAGGCCCTCAGAGCCCCCGACGCACCTTGATCTCGGTCTAACCGGCGCCGGGTTGCGTCACCGTGACCGGCATGTGCGCATGGCCGCGCTTGTCTCGGCTTGCGCGCCCGGATTACCATTGCCATATCCGAGGTAACCGCTCGGGAATGGGTCGCGAGGGTCGCGCCCCGCCCGAACATGCCGCGATCGACGGAGAGCCCGTGCCGACCGCCCGACCAGCCGCCCCCCTCAGCGTCGCGCCCGAGACGCCGCCCCGCCTCGCACTCGAAGGCGTGCGGTTGCGCTTCGACCACGACAGCGGCGTGGACGGCATCGATCTGACCGTGGGTGCGGGGGAGATCGTCTGTTTGCTCGGCCCGTCGGGCTGCGGGAAATCGACGACACTCCGGATCGCGGCCGGTGTCGAGCGCCAGCAGGCGGGGCGGGTGCTTCTCGATGGCGACGTGGTGTCCGACGACCGTCGCCACATGCCGCCCGAGGCCCGCGAGGTCGGCCTGCTCTTCCAGGACTATGCGCTCTTCCCGCATCTGACCGTCGCGGAGAACATCGCCTTCGGGCTCCGGCGCGAGACCCGGCTGCGCCGCCGCGGGCCGATCGTATCGGGCTATCTGCGGCGCGTCGGCCTCGACGGCTACGGTGAGAAGTATCCCCATCAGCTCTCGGGCGGCGAACAGCAGCGGGTGGCCTTGGCTCGCGCGCTCGCGCCCCGGCCGCGGGTCATGCTGATGGACGAGCCGTTCTCGGGCCTCGACACCCGGTTGCGGGACGAAGTGCGTGAAGAGACCCTCGGCATTCTCAAGGAAGAGGGCGCCGGGGTGCTGATGGTCACCCATGAGCCCGACGAGGCCATGCGGATGGCCGATCGGATCGCGCTCATGCGCGATGGGCGCATCGTGCAGGTCGGCGCGCCGTATCACATCTATAACTATCCCGTGGACCGGGCGGCGGCGGCTTTCTTTTCGGATCTGAACGTCATTCACGGGGTGGTGCGCGACCGCCAAACGGACACGCCCTTCGGGCTCTTCCTAACGCCGAAACTGGTGGACAACGCCGATGTCGAGATCATCGCGCGGCCCCAGCACATCACCATCCTAGAGGATACGGGCGCGGCGCCCAAGCTCTCGAGCGATCTCGGCATGCCGGCGCATGGCAGGGTGGGTCGGGCGCGTTTCGTGGGCGCCTGTTCGCTCATAGAGGTGGGGATGGACCACGACGGCTCGGTGCTTCGGGTCGAGGTGCCCCATGCGTGGCTGCCCGAACCCGGCACGCCAGTGTGGCTCGCGCTCCGGCGTGACCGGTGTTTCGTCTTCCCCTGCCGCCGGCAGCGTCACGTCGAAACCCCCTGGGCGGCGGAGTAGCCGGCGTCGGGGCTGCGGCGTCGTCGACCGGACGCACGGTGGGGGGCTTTCGCGGGGCCTGTGCATCCAATATGTGTGAGCAAAGCACCTCGGCGGCCTGGCCGCGTCGGTAAGGAGATCCCCCATGAGCCCCAGCATCTGGCAGATCCTGCTCGTCGTCATCCTCCTCGTCCTGTTGTTCGGACGCGGCAAGATCTCCGAGCTGATGGGAGACGTCGCCAAGGGCATCAAAAGCTTCAAAAAAGGCATGTCCGAGGATCCCGACGCGGAGAAGGCCCGCGTGACAGACGAGGGCGACCCGACAATCGACGTCACGCCTGCGGCCAAAACGGCCGAGACGCCGGGCGAGCGCAAGAAGGACAGCGCCTGACGACGGGCGCCGGGAGCGGGTCCGATGCTCGATATCGGCTGGCAGGAACTCTTGCTGATCGGCGCGCTGGCGTTGATCGTGGTGGGCCCCAAGGAGCTGCCGCGGCTCTTGCGCACGGTCGGCCAGTGGGTGGGCCGGGCGCGCTCGATGGCCCGTGAGTTTCAACGTTCGATGGACGAGGCGGCGCGGGAGGCGGATGTGGCCGAGTTCCGCCAACTCCGCGACGCCAAGCGCGAACTCGACGGGATGACCCGGCTCGATTACGGCGAGCAGGCGAAACGGGCGCAATCATTCCTCGATGGTGGCGCTGGTGGGTCCGAGGGCGACGCGAGCCCGGGCAGACCCGAGGCGCCGAAGCCTGCAGCACCGCCCCCGCCCGCCTCGACCCCGCCCGCCGCCAGCTCTGCGCCGACCGGCGCGGCGCCCGCCAGCAAGGCCGACGGGGCATGACCGAGAAACACATCGAGGACAGCTCGGCGCCGCTCATCGAGCATCTTATCGAGCTCCGCACGCGGCTGATTTGGTCGCTCGTGGCGCTCGCCGGCGGAGCGGCCATCTGTTTTGTGTTCTACCAGGAACTCTACGATTTTCTGTCTCAGCCGCTGCTCTGGGCGGATCCAGGCGCCCAGATCCAGGTGCTTTCGCCCCAGGAATTCTTCTTCACGATCATGGGCCTGTCGATCTGGGGCGGATTTTTCCTCAGCTTCCCGCTGATCGCCTTCCAGGTCTGGCGGTTCGTCGCGCCGGGGCTCTATCGGAACGAGCAGTCCGCGTTCCTGCCCTTTCTTGTGGCGACCCCGTTCCTCTTCTTCTCGGGCGCGGCGCTCGCCTATTACATGGTGATCCCGCTCGCGCTCGACTTCTTGATTGGCTTTGCCGAAAGCGCAGCGCGGGACGGCGGTATCGCCGTGGAGAGCAACAACCGCTTCATCGAATATGTGGGCTTCGTCAAAGTGATGCTGCTCGCGTTCGGCGCGAGCTTTCAGCTGCCGGTGCTGCTGACGCTGCTCGGCCGGGCGGGGATCGTGACGGCGGACGGGCTGGCGCGCGGGCGCAAATACGCCGTCGTCGGCATCGCCGCGGTCGCGGCGCTGATCACGCCGCCCGATATCATCAGCCAGGTCGCGCTCGGAGTTCCGGTCTATGGGCTCTACGAGATTTCGATCCTGCTCGTGCGCCGGTTCGAGCTGAAGCGCGAAGCGGAACGGGCCGCGGAGGAGCTGTGACGGCCGAGGCGGACGACCGCACCGCGGCTGCGCTCGAGCGGATCGCCGCCGCCCTCGAACGCTTGGCCCCACCGCCTGCGCCGCCGCCGGATTTCGCCGCCGCCGAAGGTTTTCTTTGGGAGACGGGCCCGGATCGATTGGTTCCCGTGCCGCGGATCGCCCGGGTTCCGGTGGGGCTTCTCGTCGGCATCGACCGCGCCCGGGACACGCTTCTCGAGAATACCCGCCGGTTCGCCCGCGGACTGCCTGCCAACAACACGCTTCTCTGGGGCGCCCGGGGGATGGGCAAATCATCGCTCGTAAAGGCCGCCCACCGGGAGGCGTTTGCCGAGACGGGCGAGCCCGTCCTCGTTGAGATCCACCGCGAAGACATCCCCTCGGTCGGGCGTCTGATGGGGCTGCTGGCGGCGGCGCCGAGGCGGTTTCTGGTCTTTTGCGACGATCTCTCCTTCGATCGGGACGACCAGCACTATAAAAGCTTGAAAGCCGTCCTCGACGGCGGGATAGCCGGGCGCCCGGCGAACGTGCTGTTTTATGCGACCTCGAACCGGCGCCACCTGATGCCGCGGGACATGATCGAGAACGAGCGCGCCTCGGCGATCAACCCGTCCGAGGCGACCGAGGAGAAGGTGTCGCTCTCTGATCGCTTCGGGCTCTGGCTCGGTTTCCACCCCTGTGATCAAGCGGAATATCTGCGAATGATCCGGGGCTATTGCGACAGGTTCGGCATCCGGATCGACGACGCGCGGCTCAGCGCCGAGGCGATCGAGTGGCGCCAGACCCGGGGCGCGATGTCGGGGCGGGTCGCCTGGCAATTCGTCGCGGATCTGGCCGGGCGCGAAGGCGTGGCCATCGACGGGTAGCGGTTTGTCTCGGGACCGGGC
>JBHJGX010000013.1:0-21198 GCA_050331395.1 Paracoccaceae bacterium | reverse complement strand
GCGCGGGGGCCGCGCCGGGCGGGGCCGGGGGGTGGGGCGCGGGGGCATGGGCCACCCCGTTCGGGGGGCTTATACCCCAAACCCGGGGGCGGGGGGGCCTCCCGGCCGGCCGAATATTTATGCGGACGACCCGAAGGCGGCCAAGACCGTCAGCCGAACCCGGCGCCGCGAGCCACGAAATTCGCGCCGATCCCGAAAAGCGCCACCAGCACGAGCCGGCGGAAGAGCGCCTGCGGCAGCCGCCTTCCCATACGGTTGCCGAGCCACATCCCGGCGAAGATCGGAGCCAGGCAGACCGCCGCGATGCCGACCCGCTCGGTCGTCAAGATGCCGATGCTGGCGAAGCCGCCGGCGATGAAGACGGCCGAGACAATGAAGAGATAGGCGAGCGTCGCCCGGAACACCGTACGGTCGACCTCGCATCCGACGAGATAGAGGATAAAGAGCGGCCCGTTCACCGTGGTCAGCGCTCCGGCTACCCCCGCGAGCAGCCCCGTCACCGCGCCGCCCGCCGTCTCGTGCCGCGCCGGGATCGCGATCCGGGCGCCGGTCAGTTGGACGACCGAGAACGCCATCACCATCGCGCCGATGCAAAGAAGGAGCGTCTCCGGCGAGAGCCCCGACAGAAACGCCGTTCCCGCCGCCACCCCGATCCCGAGGGTCGGCACGAAGACCCAGAACCGCCGCATCGTCTCCCGCGCCACGCCCGAGCCGAAGAGCTGCCCGAGGTTCGACACCGGCTGCACCAGGATGTTGATCGCGAGCGCCAGATCGAGCGGCGCGAAGAACGGCAGGATCGACATGGTGATGAGCGGCAAGCCGAAACCGAGCACGCCCTTGACCAGGCCGCCCGCGAGAAAGGCTCCCAGGATGCCGAGGAAGACCTCGGGCGGCAGGCCCTCGGGCAGGTTCATCGTCGCCGGAGCCCGAAGACGATCGCGGCGAGCGCCACCGCGGTCAGCGTCCAGAAGATCCAGGCGATCGTGCTCTCGAAAAAGACGCCGGGGTCGGAGCCCGACATCAGCATCGACTGCCGGAAACTGTCCTCGAGAAGCGGCCCGAGGATGAAGGCGATGAGAAACGGCGCGGCCGGCACGCCGAGCAGCAACATGGCATAGCCGAGCGCCCCGGTCGCGAACATGACGCCGATATCGAAGGTCGCGTTGTTGACCGCATAAACGCCGAAGACCGACAGCACGAGCACCGACGGCATGACGATCGCTTTCGGAACGTCGGCGATATAGCGGAAGACCCGCGTCGCGGCCCCGCCGATCACCATAAGAAGTGCCGAAGAGAGCACGAGGCCGATGAAGATCGCATAAATCAGCGCGCCGTTCGTTGCAAAGAGGAGCGGTCCCGGTTGCAATCCGTGCACCATGAAGGCGCCGATGATGATGGCGGTGATCACGTCTCCGGGCACGCCGAGGGCGAGGAGCGGGATCAGCGTTGCGCCGGCGACGCCGTTATTGCCGGCTTCGGCCGCGGCGACGCCCTCGATTTCGCCCTTGCCGAAATTCGCGCGGTGTCGGGAGGTCCGCCGGGCCTCGGAATAGCTGAGGAATGCCGACGGTGCCGCCCCGATGCCGGGGATCGACCCCATGACGACGCCGATCAGGCTGCCGCGGAGGATTGTCGGCAGGCAACGGGCGAGGTCCGCGCGGCTCGCGCGGGTGCCGGCGACGGCGCGGACGCGGGCCGTCGTCTCGCCGGGGGCGTAGACATAGGCGAAGACCTCGGGCAACGCGAAGAGCCCGACGAGCACGGCGATGAAGTTGAGCCCGCCCATCAGGTTCGGTTCGCCGAAGACAAAGCGTTCGGTGCCGTAGACGAGATCGAGGCCGATCGTCGCGACGAGCAATCCGAGGACCGCCGAGGCGATGCCTTTGAGCAGGCTGTCGCCCGAGACGCCGGCGATCACGGTGAGCGAAAAGAGGATTAGCGTGAAGAATTCGGGCGGCCGGAACGAGAGCGCGAAGCTTGCGAGCCAGCCGGCGAAGAGGATAAGCGCGAGGTTCGAGACCAGATCCGCGATGCAGGAGGCATAGAGCGCGATGCCGAGGGCGCGCCCGGCCTCGCCGCGTTCGGCCATCGGATAGCCGTCGAGCGTGGTGGCAGAGGAGGCCGGTGTGCCCGGGGTCTTGATCAGGATCGCGGGGATCGAGCCGCCGAAGATGCCGCCCTTGTAGACCCCGAGAAGCAGTAGGATCCCGGTAATCGGCTCGAGCGCGAAGGTGAAGGGCAGCGCAATCGCCACCGCCATGGTGGCGGACATGCCGGGGATCGCCCCGCCGATCACGCCGGCCGTGAGCCCGACGGCGAGCGCGGCGATGCTCTGCCAGGTCGCGACGAGTTCGAGGGCGGCGCCGAGGGTCGCGGCGTTCACGGCAGCCTCACGAAGGTGCCTTGGGGGACGGGCACGCCGGCGAAATGGTTGAAAAAGGCGTAGAGCGCGAGCGGCAGGGCGATCCCGACGAGGAGGACCGCCAGCGGCTCCGCCGGTCGGACAATGGCGAGAAAGACGAGGAAGGCGCCCATGGACGCCCAGACCATGCCGACCGTCGCGATGCCGAGGGCGAGCGCGACGAGGAGCGCGGCGAGGACGCCGAGCCGGGCGAGCCCCGCGCGCGTTGTGGGGGCGGAGGGCTCGGGGGCGTCGGGCGCAAGCCAGGCCCGGAGCGCGATGCCGAGGCCTGTCGCCGTGAGCGCCCAGGCCAGGATCAGCGGCCAGAAATCCGGCGAGAGCACGATATTGCGCACATTCCGCGGGCGGTCGACGCCTTCGGGCACGCCCCAAAGCGCGAGCAAGAGCCCGAGGGCGACGATGGCCGGGCCGAGGGCGCGGTCCCTGGTGACAAGGGGCATGGGGGTGGCCTTCGCCGTGGGAGGGGGGAGGGCGCCGAAGCGCCCCTCCGGTCACTCGATGCGCATGTCCAGATCGTCGACGAGGGTGCGGAAGACCTCGTACTGGCCCGTGATGAAGGCGTTCGATTCGGCCGGATCCATCAGCCGGATCACCGAACCCCGCGCCTCCATCGCCGAAACGAAGTCGTCATCCGCCGCCACATCGGCGAGCCAGCCGCGCCAGGCCGTGCTTACCTCCTCGGGAATGCCTTTCGGTCCCGCGATGCCTGTCCAGCCGACGAGCTGCTCGAGTTCCGGATGGCCGAGCGACGCGGCGGTCGGCGCATCGAAGCCCGCGACGGGCTCGGGCGTTGTCACCATGAGCGGGGTGAGCTGGGCGTTGCCGACGAAGCTCGCGAGCGCCGAGGAGTTGGTGCAGATGAAATCGGCCGTCCCGGCGAGCACGGCCGTCGCCGCGGCGCCGCCGCCCTTGAGCGGGATATGCACCGCGTCCTCGAGCGGGTTCTCGATGCCGAAGCTCTTCAGCACCATGGCCCCCGCGATATGCAGAAGCGAGCCAACGCCCGAGGACGAGTAGGCGACCGTGCCGGGCTCGGCCTTCACGCGTGCGATTAGATCCGCCATCGAGGCGATCCCACTTTCCGGGTTCACCGCGCAGGCGACCGGATTGATCTCGTAGACGCCGACAAAGTCGAAATCGTCGAGCGTATAGGGCAGCGCCGCTTTCATCGCCGGGTTCACGCTGTGGCTGCCGACACGGGCGAAGAGCATGGTGTAGCCGTCGGCATCCGCGTTTTTGACCGAAACCGAGCCGGTTGCACCGCCGGCGCCTGTGCGATTGATCATTACGACCGGTTCGGGGACGAGGCTGCCGAGCGGCTCGGCCATGGTGCGGGCCGAGATGTCGGTCGCGCCCCCTGCGCCGTAGGGGATCACCATGGTGATCGACCGCTCGGGGTAGTCGGCCGCGGCGGCCGTGGCGAGGAGGCCGGCGGCGAGGCCGGCAAAGACGAAGCGCATGGTAATCCTCCCTTGTCTCGGTCCCGGTCGTGCGCGTGGGCCGGGCCTTATGTCGCGAGCCTGCCCCAACTCGCGCCTGGGACAAAGGGGGGTCGTGGCCCAAGGCGGCGAAATCAGCGGAGGCGAAATCAGCGGAGGCGAAATCAGCCGAGGCTCCGGGCAATGAGCGAGACGCCGAGCACGCCGAGAAGGCCGAGGACGAGTTGGCGGAACCGGGGGACGGGCAGCGCGCGCCCCATCCGGTCGCCGAGCGCCATGCCGGCAAGCGCGGGCAGGATCGCCAGCGCGCCGAGGGTCAGATGCTCGGCCCGGACGATCCCGGCGACCGCGTAGGAGACCGCGACCAGGCCACCGAAGAGCGCCATGACGGCGCCGAGGGCGGCCATATGGGTGGGTCTGGGGAGCGCCAGGGCGACGACATACATGACGAAGATCGGCCCAGGCGAAGTCGTGATCCCGCCGACGACGCCGCTGACGAGCCCGGTCGCCAGGCCCGCCGGCACCCGGTGGCGCGGGGCCACGCGGAGGGCGGGGCTTGCGAGCGTGAGCGCCACGAAGCCGAGCACGAAAGTGCCGAGGATGAGCGTAAGCGTGGCCCCTTCGATGCCGGCGGCGAATTGCGCGGCGAGCGGCACGGTGACGAGCGTGCCGGCCATCAGCGGCCAGGCGGCGCGGACCCCGCCATTGAGATCCCCGGCCGCGCGGATTTGCTGAACGTTGGTCACGAAGAGCACGAGGCCGTTCAGCGCGAGCGCGTCCCCCACCGGCAGCAGGAAGGGCAGGAGGCTGACGGACACGATCGGCAAGCCGAAGCCGAGCGCGCCTTTGACGAGGCCCGCGAGCAGATAGACGGCGAGGACCCCCGCGAGCGTGGCGGGGGCCAGTGATCCGGCAAGCCCGAACTCCAGCTTACATGACCTCCCGGCTGCGGTCGTCGGTCTCGCCGAAGCGGTGGAGCGCGGGCGGCTTCAGCCCGTCATAGAGGCTGGCGATCCGCTGGTTGACGATCTCGCCATGGGTGGCGAAGAGCGACTGGCCTTTGAGGTCGCTGTCGCAGATGAAGGGGCCGAAGTTCTCGACGCGGAACATCCACATGGCCTGGGCGAGGCCGAGTTCGTCGAGCCAGTGGACGGCCTCGACGCCCTTGACCCCGCGTCCGAGGAGCGCGCCCGTGCCATAGCCGACAGTTGTCAGATAGACCGCCCCGCGGGGGGCGAGGATCCGCTCGTAGTCCTCGCGCGGCATGCCACCCTTGCCGATCACGATCTTGGTGTCAGTGAGATCGAGCCACTCCGCCATCCATTTCGAAAACCGGAAGGAGGCGGTTGCGGTCACGCCGCCGATGCGGAAGCCGTCGCCCTCGCGCGCCGCAGCCGGGGAGCAGTGGAAATTGACGTTGGAGATCTGGGCGATGTTCGCGACCGGCAGGCCCTCGCCCGCTTCGATCACCTTCTGATAGACCTTCTCGCGGGCGGTATAGACGATGCCGTCGAGGAAGACGATGTCCCCTGGCGCGAGCTTGGCGATGTCCTCGGGGCTCGCCGGGAGCCGGATCCGGTGCTGTGTCAGGCTGCTCATCACGATCTCCGGGTCATTCCGCGGCGAGGGCCGAGGGGTCCCAGGCGACCCCTTCGCGGCGCATATAGGGTGTGAACCAACGCGGATCGGTCCGGTACTCGACCCGGCCGTCGGCGTGGATGCGGGCGGTGGCGCGGCGGCTCGACAGGCAAAAGGTGTGTACCGAGACCGGCATCCCGCCCGTATGGGTATAGCCGCATTCGATGTGCAGATCGACGACCATCGAGCGGCCGACGAAACCCATGGCCCCCATGCCGATATCGTTGCCGAGCGCCATCAGCTCCAGCTCGAGCTCGGCGACTTTCGGGTCGGGGTTGCGGTCACCCACGGTGCGCAGGCACGCGGCCTGTTTGCCGAGCACCATGCAGATGTCCTTCGAGCCGCCGATGCCGATACCGACGATCGCCGGCTGGCAGGCGAGGCCGCGTTTGCCGAAGGCGATGAGCGTGTCGAGGAGAAAGCGTTTGATGCCGTCGACACCGTCGCCCGGAAAGAGCATCCGATAATCGGTGCCGAAGAGCCCGCCCTTATGGACCGTCGTGATGTCCACCCAGTCGGCCTCCGGTTCGAACGACCACTCCACTTCGGGAGCGTTCAATCCCACATTGTTGTCGTGGTCGGTGCGCCAGAGCGGGTGCACCCGGTTCGGGCGGAGCGGCACCTCATGCGTTGCCCGCGCCGTCGCACTGCGCAACGCCCGTTCGAGCGCGATCGGCCCGCCCTCGATCCGGGCTTCGTTTCCCATCTTCACGTAATACCGGGGCAGCCCGGTATCGGCGCACATCGGCCGGCGGTCCTCGGTGGCGGCTTCGTAATTGTCGACCATGGCCTTCAGCACGAAGGAGGAGAGATCGCCGGTTTCCAGGTCGATCATGCCCTTGATGCCGGTGAGGTAGTCGTCGGGGATGTCGATGGCGGCCTTGGCCATGATGTCGAAGGCGGCGGCCTCGAGCGTGGTCTCGTCGATCATGGCGTCTCCTCGGGCAAGATGTGGGCGGGTGCGGGCCAGGCTTTGAGCTCGGCTTCGAGGCGGGCCGGTTGTCGGCCGGCGGTCATCCCGATATCGCCGGCCCGCGCCGGTTTCGCGGTCGCCCGCCTCCTTTGGCGGAACAGCATCCCGCAAAAGACACGCCCTGTCACCTGCCCGTCGCCTGCGATCACTCGGCGGCGAGGGGCCCCTCGGCGGTTCCGTCGAGGAGCGAGGTGCCTGGGCGCACGATCGAGAACGCGACCGGCACCATCTCGAGCGCGAGCCGGTCGCCATCGGCCGAGAGGCGCGTGTGCCGGGTCTCCTCGAGCGCCCCGGTCTCCGGGTAGTCTTCGCGAAAATGCGCGCCGCGGCTGTCCTCTCGGGCGAGGGCGGCGCGGGCGATGACGCGGGAGATATCGACGAGGCTCTCCAGGTTGAGCCAGTCGTGCCAGGTGAGGTTGAAGGCCCGGTCGCGATCGGCGAGGCCGATGCGGCAGAGATCTTCGGCCACCGCGCCGACCCGGTCGATGCCCGCGAGGATGCCGTCGGCGGTGCGCATGACGCCCACATGGTCCCACATGGTCTGCATCAGCGTCTCGCGGACGTCGAAGAGATTTCCCGGGCGGGCGGCGAAGGGGCGTTCCGCCCGGGCGAGCCCCCGGTCGATCGCCTCGCGGTCGGGCGCCGGGATCGTCGCGGTTCGCGCGAAGGCAGCCATGGCGTCGCCGGCGATGCCGCCGAAGACCGTGGAGTTCGCGACCCCGTTGCCGCCCAAGCGGTTTGCCCCGTGGATGCCGCCCGCGTCCTCGCCCGCAACGTAAAGGCCGCGCGCGCCGGTGCTGCAATCCGCCTCGACCTCGATCCCGCCCATCATGTAATGCGCCGTCGGGACGACCTCGACGAGCCCTCCGGCCAGATCAAACCCGCAATCGCGGCAGCGCTTGACCATGCCGGGGAAGCTTTGGGCCACGCGGTCGGGCCCCAGATGGGCCATTGAAATGTAAACCCCGCCCATGGGCGTCGACCGCCCGTCGCGCATCTCGGCATAGATCCCGCGGGAGACCACGTCGCGGGTCGCCCGCTCGCCGCGCGGGTCATAGCGCTCCATGAACCGGGCCCGGTCGCCGTTCAGCAAATGCCCGCCCGCGCCGCGGAGCCCCTCTTCGAGCACGGTGCCGGTCATCCGCGTATCCGGCCCGCCGAGAAGCCCCGTCGGGTGAAACTGCACCATCTCCATATCGCGCAGGCCCAGCCCGCGGCGGAGCATCATCGCGAGCCCGTCGCAGCTCTTGTCGCCCGAGGGGGTGTGGTAAAGATACATCGACGGCCCCGCGCCCGTGGCCAAGAGCACGGCTTTGGCGCCGACGAAGCGATAGGCGCCCGTGCGCATGTCGATAAGAAGCGCGCCCGCGATCCCGGAGCCGTCCGCGGCCGGGATCAGCTCGATCGCCCGGTGCTCCTCGAGCCGCGTGACGTCGCGGGAGAGCACCTGCTCCATCAGCCGGTTCATGATCTCGATACCGGTCAGATCGGCCTTATGGGCCGTGCGGTCGAAGGTCTGCCCGGCGAAGGCCTTTTGGTGCAGCGTGCCGTCCGGATTGCGGTCAAAGAAACAGCCGTACTCGTTCTCCAGCTCGCGGATCCGCTCGACTGCGCCGGTCACGAGGCGCCAGGCGAGGTCCTGGCGCGGGAGCCATTTGCCGCCCTCGATCGTATCCATGAAGTGGCGCTCGACGCTGTCGCCGGGGCTGAGCGCCACGTTATAGCCGCCCTGGACCATGCGCGTGCAGCCGGATTTGCCGAGTAGCCCTTTCACCGCCACGGTCACCCGCAGCTCCGGGTCGGCATGCGTCGCGTGGAGCGCCGCCATCAGACCCGCGCCGCCTGCGCCGAGGATGAGGATATCGGTCTCGACACGATCGATCGTCATGAGAAGGCAACTCCAAGGAAAAGCGCGCCGATCACCGCAGAGGCGCCGAGGCTCGCATAGACGAGCGGCCCGCCCACCGGTGCGCCCCGTCGCCAAGGCACGAGCTCGATCACCAGGATCCGGAGCCCAAGCGCGAAATGCAAGCCGAAGAGCGCGACCAGCAGCCACTCGGCGATCTTCACCACGACGAGATCGCTCAGCGCAAGAAACCCGTCAAGCGCCGCCTGCCCCTCGATGGCGAGGCCGAGCACGAGGAAATGAAGCGGCAGGAAAAGCGCAAGCGCGATGCCCGAAACCCGGTGCAGGATCGCGGCCCAATACCCGACGCCCCGGGTGCGGGTCGGGCGAGGCGCGCTCATGCCCCCCCCCAAGTGACGGCATAGACGCCGCGGAGGCCCGTGAGGATCAGCGCCACAGAGACCGCGGCCATCGCCGTGTCGAGCATTCGCCCCTCGGCCCGGGTCCACTCCCGCAGGATCGTGCGCAAACCGATCGCGGCGTGAACCGATGCGGCCAGCACGAAGACGCCGTAGAAGAGCGCCCAGCCGAGCGAGCCCTGCGTCCGACTGAGGATCTCCGCCGCGGTCAATCCGCCCTCTACCGCATAGAGAATGAGGACAATGTGGGTGAGGACGAGCGGCGCCAGCACGAGCGCGCTCAAGCGCTGGATGACGAAGAGGCGGGCTTCGAGGCGGATCGACCGCCGGTCCGGTGCCTGCGTTTCTGCAACCATCAGCGACCTCCCAAAAGCGCAAAGAGGCTCTGGCGCTTTAGCCCCGCGATCGAGGTGGTGGGCGAGAGCCCGACCGGGCAGGCGGCGGCGCAAGAGCCGTGGCTGTGGCACGACCCGCAACCGCCCGCGCCGAGCACCTTCGACCGCACGTCCTTGGCATTCCGCGCGCGGCTGTCGTTGGCAAGCGTCCAAGCCCGGTTGAGCGCGGCCGGCCCGAGATAGCCGTCGTTCCAGTGGACCACGTCGCAGGCCGCATAGCAGGCCGCACAGTTGATGCATTGGATCGCCGCGTCGGCCGCCTCGCGCTCCGGGCTCGCCGGGTCGATGGCGGCGGGAGGGGCGGCCCGGGTTTCCGTGCCCTCGAACGTGCCGACCTCGGACCATTTCTCCATGAAGGGTGCCAGGTCGACGACGAGATCCTTGATCCGCGGCAGATTGCGGAGCGGCTCGACGGTGATCACGCCGTCTTCTGCGACATTCTTGACATGGGTGCGGCACGTCCAACGGGGACGGCCGTTCACGGTCATGGCGCAGGAGCCGCAGACGCCCACGCGGCAGGCGAAGCGATAGGCGAGGCTCGGTTCGTGCCGGCGCTGCACCTCGGTCACCGCGTCGAGGACCGTCTGGTTCTCGCGCCAGGGCACCCGGTAGTCTTGTAAGGCGCCGTCGTCGCGACCCCTCCAGAGCCGCAGGATCAGCGAAACCATGTATCAATCTCCGCTGTCAAAGCCGGCGCCACCCCTCCGCCCGTCATACGCTTTGACGTAAGTCAAACATGATCACGTTCTCACCGGGATAAATCAAGCCGGCGCGACGATCAATTCCACTCTGCGAACTGGCCGACCGTTTTGATCGGGATGGCGGGCGGAGATTGACATCTCGCCCACCCCTCTGTTCGCTCGGCGCCGAGGCAGCAGAGGATATCCGATGACCGATGAGCTGATCGTCCGCGACGACGGGCCCCTCCGCCGGATCGTGATGAACCGGCCCGCGGCGCGGAACGCCCTGACCATGGCCATGTATGACGGGATCGCCGCCGCGTGCCGCGAGGTCGCCGAGGACGGCCCGATCCGTGCGGTCATCCTCTCCGGCGCGGGCGAGCGCGCTTTTGCCGCGGGCACGGATATGGCGCAATTCCGCAGCTTCGACGGGCCGGCGGATGCGCTCGCCTATGAGCGGAAGATGGACGCGGTGCTGTCGGATATCGAGCGGTGTCCGGTCCCGACCATCGCGGCGATCACCGGCGCCTGTACCGGTGGCGGGGCGATGCTCTCGGCGGTGTGCGATCTTCGCATCGCGGATCGGCGGCTCAAATGGGGCTTCCCGATCGCGCGGACGCTCGGCAATTGCCTCTCGGTCGGCAATCTCCATCGGCTCGGCCATCTCGTCGGGTTCGCCCGGTTGCGCGAGATCCTGTTCACGGCGCGGCTGATCGAGGCGGACGAGGCCGCGCAGATCGGTCTTGTGGCCGAGCTTCTCGAGGATCCGGGCGCGGTCATGGCCCGGGCCGATGCGCTTGCGGAGACGCTGGCCGGGCATGCGCCGCTGACGCTCCGGGCCACCAAGGAAGCCCTCCGGCGGATCATGCGCGCGGGTGCGGCGGCGGACGGGGACGATCTGGTCGCGCTTTGCTATACGAGCGCGGATTTCAAGGAAGGGATCGAGGCCTTTCTCGGCAAACGGGCGCCGGCCTGGCTGGGGCGCTGAGCGCTCAGGGCGCCCAGAGCGCGGGGTCCATCCATGCCTCCGGCAGGCGAAGGGTCGCCCGGGGCGTGGGCGCGGAGGTGCCGTTCGCCAGTGACTGCCATCCGCCGGCCCAGGCCTGCGGCAGTGGGTAGGGCGGCTCGATCCGGGTCTCCGGCAGAAACCCGAAGCGGCCGTAATAGGCCGGATCGCCGAGCACCAGCAGCGGCGTGCCTCGGTACCGCGAGACCGCGTCTCGCAGGAGGGCCGTGCCGATCCCCTGACGCTGGAGGTCCGGGGCGACGGCGAGGGGGCCGAGCAGGGCGACCCGGGTCGTGCCGGCCTGTCCCCAAGTGACGGCCAGATGGCCGACCGCATGGCTGCCGGTCTCGGCCAGCCGCGAGGCGACGGCCTCCCGCTCGGCGAAAAGCCGGACGAGAAGGGGCAGCAGGTCTTCGTCGGGAAAGGCGGCCGGGTAGAGCGTCTCGAGCGCCACGAGGTCTGCGGGCCGAGCGTCGCGGATGATCGGGTCGGGCAACATCAAAGCTCCGAGCGGAAAAAAGGCCCCGGTCGCCCGGGGCCCGTCCGCGTCGCCCGATCAGGCGTAGTAATCGTCGTCGTCGTCCTTGTCGTCCCGGGTCGTTCCGCCGCCGAGCAGGTAATCGAGCGAAATGTAGCCCGGGCCGCGGAACACGAGATAAAGCAGCGGGAAGAGCCAGAGCATCCGCTGGTCGGCGATGGCCGCATCCGGGAAGCGGTCGAAGATCATCCCGATGGTCTCGGGGCCGGCGCCGATGCCTTCGGGTGCGGGCTCGGCCTCCGGGCCGAGAACGACCTGCGGCGGGATCAGGAACCCGTTGATATCCACATAGGTCTGGACCGCCACGAAGATGATCATGCCGATGGCGGCGATCCGGGTCAGCAGCCCGACGATGATCAGCGCCGGCAGCACGATCTCGCCATAAGTGCCGAGATAGACGAGGTAGTGCCAAGGCCAGACGTCGATATTGCTTGCCACATAGTCCGCCTGGCTCATCACCGGGTCGCCCAGGATCTGCACGAAGGCGTTGTCCTGAACGGTCATGACGTCGCCGGGGATTTCGCCGACCTTCCGCTGGAACGATTGCCAGAAATACATGAAAAGGACGCTCGCGAAGGCGAAGCGGGCGGCAAGTCCCAGCAGCCAGTCTTCGAAGAGCCGCTGAAACCAGCCGAAGATGGCGCGGTGCAAGGAGATCATGGTCAGGTCCCTCGTGTTGGTAAACTCGCGCGGGTGATAGCAGTAACTGCGCCGATCTCAAACATCCCCTGCAGGTGAATCGCGAGCTCGGCGGCATTTTCCGCCGCGGCTGCGGCCTCCGCGGCACCCCCGAGCGTTTCGCCGGCCGCGAGCGCGGCGAGAAATCCATGGCCGCCCGCGGGCAGGAGGCGGGTATCGAGGTCGAGCCCGGGTCTGATGACGGCCGCATCCTCGGCGCGGCGCATGTCCACCGCCTCGGCCGCGCCCTGATCGGTACTCGCGGCCCAGAGCGAGACGACGGGCCAGCGCGACGTCACGAGGCGGAGGCTCGGATGGAGGGCAAACCTGGTCTCGGCGAGCGCGTCGGCCGGGATCTCGGCAAGGGCGGCGATCGTCAGCGGTTCGGCATCGGCGGCGTGATAGGCCTCGAGCCGCGCCCATTCGAGCCGCGCGACATCGCCGAGATAGGGCAGGGAGGCAACCGGCGGAAACCCGTCGATAAAGGCGCCGAACCGGGCGCCTGCCTCGAACAGCAGCGGCGAGCGGGGCGGGTCGCTCGCCAGATAGGCGCGTGCGAGGGCGGAGAAGAACTCGTCCCCGACCAGCCGTTCGACGGCCGGGAAGCTCGCGCGCATCGCGTCGACGAGGCCGGCGGCGACGTTGTTGCGGTAGATGTCGAAGCGGCGTTTCTGCGCGGTGCCGATCTCGGGTGGCGGCGGGGCGCTGGCGTCGCGAAGCGCGGCGACGACGCGGGCGTCGCCAGCCGCGCCTCTGGGGTCGCTCATGCGGGCACGCGCGCCAGCACCGCGTCGGCCCGGGCGGCCTCGGCGGCCAGCGTCGGCCAGTCGGGCAGATCGCTGTCCCATTCGATGAGCGTCGGCAGCGCTCCGGTCTGCGCGAGCACCCGGGCATAAAGCTCCCAGACGGGCCCGGCCACCTCGCGGTCGTGGGCGTCGATCAAAAGCGGCGCGCCGTCCGCATCCGCGTCCTCCGCATGGCCCGCGAGATGGATCTCGCCCACCCGGTCGAGCGGGAACGCGTCGATATAGGCCTCGGCCGAGAGCCCGATGTTCACCGCCGAGATGAAGACGTTGTTCACATCGAGGAGGAGCCCGCAGCCCGTGCGCCGCGTGACCTCGCGGAGAAACTCGAGCTCGCTCATGGTGGCGGTCTCGAAGACCAGATAGGCGGAGGGGTTCTCCAACAGCATTCGCCGGCCCATCGCCTCTTGGACCTGGTCGATATGCTCGACCACCCGGGCGAGCGTCGCGGCATTGTAAGGCAGGGGCAGGAGATCGTTGTAATAGACGCCTCCATGGGACGACCAGGCGAGATGTTCCGAGAAGAGCCCCGGGTCATAGCGATCGGCGATCGCGCGGAGGCGCGCGAGATGGGCCCGGTCGAGGGGCGCCGCCCCACCGATCGACAGCCCAACGCCGTGCAGCGAGACCGGAAATCGCGCGCGGATCCGCTCGAGGAAGTGATGGGGCGGCCCGCCTGCGCCCATGTAATTCTCGGCGTGGATCTCGAACCAGCCGACCTGCGGCGCGCCGTCGGCGAGGATCGCGCGGTAATGTTCGGCCTTGAGGCCGACGCCGGCGCGGGCGGGGATCTCCGCCCGCACCCTCTCGGATGCCATCGTGGCTGTCACGGGCGCGCGGCGCCTCAGGCCTCGGGAAGGTCGCGTTCGAGCTCTTCGAGCGAGCCCGTGCGGTCGCCCGGCAGCTCGAATTCGGCCGTCTCTTCTTCGACGCCGTATTTCACGCAATCGCCTTTCGGAACCAGCGTCCAGGCATTGCCCTGGTAGTCGATGGTCGAGGTGCCCGCACAGGTCGTGCCCGGGCCGGCGGCGCAGTCGTTTTGACCGGCGAGCGAGATGCCGTAGCACTTTTCTTTGCCCTGCGCGGCGGCGGGGGTCGACTGGGCGGCGGCGAGCGCGGTGGCGACGGCACCGGCGAGGACGAGGGCGTTGGTATTGGCCATGGGATATCTCCTTAGATTGGGCTGACGTCTTACTCGGTGATCGGGCCGACGGCCGTGTAGGTGCCGTCGTTGTCGTTGATCGAGGTCCAACTCCGGTCCGACGCCGGGTTGGACTCGAGGCCGCTCCACTTGGTCTCGGCATCGCCGATCAGGCCGGAGATGTTCTCCTCCCAGAAACCGACGACCGTGGGGGTGATGTTCACGTAAAGCTTGTCGTCGACGATGCGCCAAAGGTTCGGGTTTGCCGGGACCTTGCCGCCCTGGGCGACGCCGTAGGCGCAGTGGCCGTCATATTCCGGCGCATAGCGCTCCGGATCAGCGATGAAGAGGTCGCGGTTCTCGGCGCTCGCGAAGGCCCAGGTCGCCCCGTTCCACTCGGCGGTGAAGCGCGCGTCGCCGCGCACGGCCGGGGTCTGCGGCTCGCCCACCGGGTTCTGCTCGAGCGACCAGTAGGCGACGGTGTCGTAACCCGAGAGGGCGTAGCCCGTCTCGTCGACATATTGCGGGCCGGCCAGCGCCGCGGTCGACAACGCGATGGCCGACAGCGACCCGATCAGAAACGTGCGAACCTTCATATGTGCCTCCTCGAAAGTTCCGAACGCGGCGTTCGGGCCGCGCCTTCCGCGAAACATCTACGCACCCTCGAGATGCATCACAAATGAACTCGACTGTCGCCCCCTCACGTCTGCGCGAGACGAAATGAGGCAGGTGAAACAATCGCCGCCAACCGCCCCCCGGATCGTCGCGAGCGGGATCGCAGACGCGGGAGCGGTGGCCTTTGCCGCTTTGCCATCGCGCCTCGCCCTGGCCTATGCTCAGGCCGCCCCACGGTAGGATCGCCCATGACCCGCTTTATCTTCCTGGTCGTCTGTCTCCTGGTCGCCGGCGGGCATCTGCCGGCGCAACCCCTGCCGACCGGGTCGTTCGAGACCGCGGAGCCGGGCCCGCCGCAGGTCGATCTCTCCTCCCGCGACACCGCCGAAGCGGCGATCGCGCGCCTGTCGGACCGGGAGGTGAGGGCGCTGCTCCTCTCCCGGCTCGAGACCGCCGAGACCGAAGCACCGGACAGTTTGGCCGAGCTCGAAGTCCTCGCCGCGGATGCGATCAGCGGGTTCGCCAACGCCCTCCGCCTCGCGCTCGAGGCGGCGCCCAATCTGCCCAAGGGGGTCGGCGAGGGGCTCGGAAGCTTTTATGCGCCGCGCGAGTTTGCCGGGACGCTGCACCTCCTCGCGGTCCTGGCCCTCGCGCTCGGCGCCGCCTGGGCGGTCGAACGCGCCTTTGCCGCCATTCTGCCTCAGCCCAAGCGGCTTCCAACCGTCTCGGGCGGCGTCCCGCTCTCTGCGCAGCTCCGCTTTCTCGCGCATCGCTTGGCCGTGGAGGCGAGCGGCGCCGCGGTCTTTCTCGGTACCGCCTGGGCGGTCGTCAGCCTCGCGCACCCGCCCGAGCCGATCAGCTATCAGGTGCTCTATTTCTTCGTCAAATTGCCGGTCCTCTACGGCAAGCTCGTCCATGCGGCGACGCGCTTCGCGCTTGTGCCCGATCGCCCGGATCTCCGCCTCGTCGAGATGGACGACGCCTCCGCCCGGCGCCTGCACTGGGGCCTCGTTGTGTTTGCCGTCCTCGTCGGGCTCCGGGCCTATATCCTCAGCTTTTTGGGCGGACACGGGGTCGATCTTTCCGAGATCCGGATCGGCTTCTGGCTTGCGACCGTCAACGCGATTTTCCTCGCGGCGGTAATCTGGCGGTGCAGATCGGGCCTCGTCCAGGCGCTCGGCGTCCGCGGCGACACCCCGACCGAAGCCTGGCTCGTACGTGCCTATCCCGTCTATGCGATCGCGCTCGTCATCGGGTTCTGGGCGCTTTTGCAGACCCTGACAGGGCTCGAGCGTTGGCATCTCGTCGACAATCGCCTCCAGCTGACGCTCGGGCTCCTGATCGTGGCGCCGCTTCTCGACCGGCTGATCCGGTGGGCGGTGATGCATTTCCTGCCGCCGATGGAGGGCACCGGCGCGCTCGCGGCCAAGGCGGATGCGGACGCGCGGGCGGGCTATGTGCGGATCGGCCGGGTGCTCGGCGCCTTCGCGGTGCTTTTCATCATCACGCGGCTCTGGGATGTCAGCCTGCCGGAGCTCGCCTCGGCCGGGCTCGGTGCCCAGCTCACCGGGCGGCTGATCGAGACCTTCCTGGTGCTCGGCGTCGGCTACATCGTCTGGGAGGCCGCCCGGATCTACATCAACCGGATCCTCTCCGGCGAGGCGGAGGCGGAGGCTCCCGACCCGGAGGAACCGGGCGGCGGCGAGGGCGGCGGCGTCGGCGGGTCGCGGCTCTCGACCGTGCTGCCGCTCGTCAGCTGGGCGCTGCAGGCGACGGTGCTGGTGCTCACGATCCTCATCGCCCTCGGCACGCTCGGGGTGAATATCACGCCGCTTCTCGCCGGGGCCGGCATCGTCGGGCTCGCGGTCGGCTTCGGTGCCCAGAAGCTCGTGGCCGACATCGTCTCGGGCATTTTCTTCCTGGTCGACGACGCGTTCCGGATCGGCGAATATGTCGAAGTCGACGGGACCTACGGCACGGTCGAGAAAATCTCGATCCGGTCGCTCCAATTGCGCCATCACGAGGGGCCGGTGCACACGATCCCCTTCGGCACGATCCCCAAGCTCACCAACTACTCCCGCGATTGGGTGATCATGAAATTACGATTTACCGTGCCGTTCGACACGGACCTCAACAAGGTCAAGAAACTCTTTAAGCGGATAGGCCAGGACATGATCGAAGACGAACGGTTCCGCGACGATTTTTTGCAGCCGTTCAAAAGCCAGGGCGTGCTCGAGGTCGACGATGTCGGCATCGTCATCCGTGGTAAATTCATGGCGAAACCGGGCCGGCAATGGGTCCTTCGTAAGGAGATCTATGCGCGCGTGCAGCAGACCTTCGAGGAAGCCGGAATCCATTTCGCTCGTAAGGAAGTCCGCGTGAAGATCGACGGCGACACCCAAGGGTTGCCCGCGGACGCCGCCCAGCGGATCGCAGGCGCCGCCGCCGAGGCCGCGACCGACGTGGCCGGTCCCGCGCCCGCCTGACCCTGCCGCCCGCACTGGCGGGCCAATCCTTGCCCTCCCACCCGATCGGCTTCGCGCCGCGCTCGACGCCGCGCCGCGGCGCTTGCCTCCTTGGCACGCCCGATCCCGAAACATCGTCAATTCGGTCGGTTGGGTTCCTCAGCACAGCGGGGCGGCCGATGCCGCCTCCGGAGAAACGAGGAGACGGAACGATGGCCTTCAAACGCACCGGCACGAACGGCAACGACACCCTCGACGCCCGCACCTTCCTAAGCATCCAGCTCAACAACAACCTCGTCGGCCTCGCCGGCGACGACCACCTCCGCGGCGGCCGGATCGACGACACGCTCGACGGCGGCGCGGATAACGACACGCTGTTCGGTGACAAAGGCGACGATCTGCTGATCGGCGGGGACGGCGACGACGTGCTGAACGGCGAGGACCATGGCTGGAAGTTCAACGATACGCTCTTGGGCGGCGCCGGCAACGACGTCATCCGCGCCGACGAGGGCGACGACGCCGACGGCGGCACCGGCCGAGACCTCTTTGTCGCCTCCAACGCGACGCGGATGAGAAAACGCGGAGGAAGTGAGTTGGATTACAGCCGCGCCGTAGATCTGGAATCCGGCACGCATGATGTGCTCTATACCCCAGGCGGCCGGCTCTTGAGCGTCGATACCCTCGACCTCCTCGATTACGAGGATCATGTCGCGGATCCCCGTAACTTCCGCAGCCGCGCCGACGGGTTCGAGGATGTCCGCGGGACGCCCTCGTCGGACGCCCTGTACGGGTCGGAGGACGCCAACCACATCGATGGCGGCGGTCTGAACGACATGCTCGCCGGTCGGGGCGGCGACGACACGATCTTCTCGGGCAGCGGTGTCGACACCGTTGTCGGCGGCGAGGGCGACGACCTGATCGTCGGCACGGGCGAGGGCGGGGTCCTGATGGGCAACGCGGGCAACGACACCATCGACGCGAGCGGCGGCACGGGGGCCGGCTACCTCATTGCCCCGGGGACAGGCTCGGACCGGATCACGGGCGGCGCGGGCCCCGATACGCTCGATTACTCCGACTACGGTGTGGCCGAGGCGGCCGGGATCACGGTGGACCTCACCCTCGGTTACGCCATCGGGGCGGGCAAGATCGACCTCTTCAGCGGCATCGCCAACGCAACCGGCACCGATTGGGACGATCTGATCCGCGGCAATGACGGCGCGAACGTGCTGAAAGGCCTCGGCTCCGACGACCGGATAGAGGGGCGCGAGGGCGACGACCGGATCGACGGCGGGCGCGGCAACGACCTGCTGAACGGCGAGGAAGGCCTCGACACGCTCGAGGGCGGCGCCGGCAACGATACGCTGAACGGCGGCACGGGCCTCGATGTGCTGATCGGCAACATCGGCCGGGATACCTTCATCTCCGAGGGCGACGGCGAAACCGACGACCTGATCGCGCTTGCGGAGGGCCGCTCGCATCTCGAGCAAAACGAGGGCGACGGCTGGCAGGACGTCTTCGTGTTCTACGAAGGCTTCGGGCGCGACAATATCTTCGGGTTCGAGCCGGACCTCGACGTGATCGACCTCTCCGAGCACCGCCAGGCGATGGAGATCGACGACCTCTATATCTATTCGCCGGACGGCAGCGCCACGCTGGTTGTCGGGCAGGACCATATCATCCTGATCGGCCATGCGGGCATCGAGCTGAACGAGATCGAGTTCGTCTTCTGATCCCGGTCCGATGCGGATCGACGCCCGTCCCCTCGCGCGGGGTCCCGGAAGATCCGGGGCCCCTTTTTGCCCCCCGACCCGTCCGGATGGTGGCCCCAGTCGGACTCGAACCGACACGCCCGAAGGCCCGGGATTTTAAGTCCCGTGCGTCTACCAGTTTCGCCATGGGGCCATGGCCCGATCCCGGTGCCACAGCAGGCCGCACCCCGTCCAGTCGGAGCCGACGTTGGGACGCTCACGCGGCCAGGACGGCCTCCGCGAGGGCCCGTCCGCTCTCGAAGGCCGCCTCGGCCCCCCGGGAGAGCCCGCCGCTGAGTTCGGCCCGGTGACACCAGTCGCCGCAAAGCCCGAGCCGCGCGGTCGGGTCCCAATGGCAAGCCCGGCCGAGCGGCCGTTCCGCGAACGCATATCGCCAGCGGTGCATCATCACCGGATCGGCCGGCGGGAGTGCGGCGCCCGCAAGCTCCCCAAGCGCCCGGAGGAGGGCAGTGCGCGCGCCGTCCAAGTCCTCGAGATGCGCCCGGCTCCAGTCGGCGCCCGCATGAACGACCCAGGCCTCCTGGGTCGGGTCGCGCCCGGGTTTGGCGCCGTTTCGCACGGCAGTGGCGAGCGGCGCGCCGTCGCCCTCGATCCGGTCGGGCAGCCCGAGAGGCTCCGGGAACCCGGCCATCAGTGTGAGCATAGGCGTCATGGCGACCTCCGCGAGCCCCGGCACCTCGGCGACGCCCGCAAGCAGACGGCTGGCCTGCACGCTCGGGATCGCAAGGAGAAGCGTCTCTGCCTCGACAACGCCGCCCGCCCCGTCGACGAGCCGCCAGCCCGGGCCGGCCCCGGGCGCCGCGGCGGAGAGCTGGTGGATTTCGGTCTCGGTCCGCAGGTCGAGCCCCTCGGCGAGCGGTTTCACGAGCCCGCTCATCCCCGGCAGGCCCACATGCCCGTCGCCCCATGGCGCGGCCGCGCCCAGATCTTCCCAGTCCGCGAGGGCGTCCGCGAAGCCGCCGGTTCCGATGACCGAGGGCGCGCCGTGGTCGAAGACCGGCATCCCGCTCCGGCGTCGGGTGGCAAGCCGCCCGCCGAGCCCGCGGCTCTTCTCGATGACGGCAACCCGCCGTCCCGCCGCCGCGAGCGCCGCCGCAGCAGCGAGCCCTGCCAAGCCCGCGCCGATCACCGCAATCCCGTCCATCCGTCGTCTCCTTCGTCCCGTTCGCCGGTCCGCGCGGAAAGGGCTTGCGGACACCCGAGGTTTCGCGCGAACACCGGGGGCGTGACCAGGGGTGCGCGTGGCAGACCGATGAGCAATCCTTACCTCCCGAGCGCGATCACCGGCGAGACCGCTTTCTTCAACGCCAAGCTCGCCAAGCTGCTCGAGGGGACGGCGCCGCCCCAGGAAATGCCCGTCGAGCTTACGCGGCAACTGCGTGCGGCGGGGCAAGGGATCTTTCCCCTCGGCGGGCCGCGCGACAGCGGGCGGTGGCGCGAAATCCCGGGCGCCGACGGGCGTCGGGCGCGGGTGCGGGTGACCGATCCGCCGAACGGTACGCCACGGCGAACTTATATGCATCTGCACGGCGGCGGCTGGACCTTCAATGCGCCCGAACAGTACGACCGGGCGAATGCGCGGATCGCCACGGGCGCCGCCACCCGGGTGGTTTCGGTCGAATATCGCCTCGGGCCCGAGCATCGCTGGCCGGCCTGTGGAGAGGATGCGCTCGCGGCGGCGATCTGGGTGCTCGACAGTTTCCCCGGACCGGTCGCCATCGGCGGCGAGAGCGCGGGCGCCCATCTCGCCCTCGTCACGCTGATGCGGCTCCGCGGGCATACGGACTTTCACCGGATCCACGGGGCGACGCTGCTTTACGGGATGTACGACCTGCGCGGCACGCCGTCGCTGAGGAACTGGGGGACGCGGTATCTGGTGCTGAACACGCCCGTGGTCGACTGGTTCGTGGGCAATCTGATGGGCGATGGCGATCGGGGCGATCCGTCCGCATCGCCGCTCCTCGGCGATCTGTCGGGGCTGCCGCCGGTCCTCATCATCGTCGGCACGGCCGATCCGCTCCTCGATGACAGCCTCTTTCTCGAAGCGCGGCTGCGTGCGGCCGGGGGGCGGGCGGATCTTATGGTGGTGCCGGGCGGGGTCCACGCGTTCGACCAGTTCGACGACCTGCCGGTGGCGCAGGAGGCGCGGGCCCGCCAGCTGGCGTTTCTGGTGGAGGCGCTCCGCTAAGGGCGGCTGCCGCGCGGCGTGCGGGGCGTTTCGGCCGTCCTCGGCGGTTTCGCGCGGTCGCCGGTGCCTGGCGGCACGGGCTCCCTTCCGATCGGGGCCCGCCACCACCCCCGCCACCCCCCCCCCGGCGGGGCCCCCCGCCGGGGGGGGGGGGGGGGGGGCCCAAAAAAAGGGGGCAAGCAT
>JBHJGX010000012.1:0-12569 GCA_050331395.1 Paracoccaceae bacterium | reverse complement strand
CCGATCACCCCATCCCGCCCGGCGCCCCGCGCGGCGACGGGGGCCCGGACCACGGGGCGGGCGAGATCGCGGGCGGCCGCGGCGCGCGGGGCCTGCGCGGCGGCCACGGCTGCCTCCAGGGCGGCGATTTGGGCGGGCAGGAGGGCGAGGGCGGTCGCGTGAGTTTCGACTTTCGAGCGCTGGGCCAGGACGTCGCGCCGGCGTGCGTCCACCACCGAAGGCGAGACGGTACCGCTTTCGGCCAGCCGTTCGGTACGGGCCAGATCCGCTTCGGCGAGCCGCAAAGCCTCCTCCTCGATCGCCAGCGCCCGTGTTGTCGTCTGCTCGGAGGCGCGTGCCTCCTCGAGGCGGGCCTCCGCAGCGGTAAGATCCGCTTCGGTGCGCCGCAGCGCGATCTGGTGGTCGTCCGCGGCTATGCGGACGAGATCCTCGCCTTCCGCCACGAACCCTCCGCGGACGAAGCTCGGGTGTCGCTCTGCGACGGGGCCGGCGACTTCAGCCACCGCGGTCCAGACCCGGGCCGGCTGGACCGTGCCAAAGCCTGAAATCCGCGGCGTAAAGGCACGCGGGGTCGCCGAGACATAGGCCACCGGGACGCTTCGTTCGGTCGGGACGATCTCGGCCGGGGAGGGCGCCTTGGTCGTCGCCTGCCAGAGGATCGCGGCACCGAGGAGGACGGGGGGCAGGATCGCGAGACGGGCGAGCCGTGTCCGGGCGGCGGGGCACATGGGCGGCTCCATAGGCATGGCGGTCGAACGCGGCGCCCCGGCGGTTTGGGGGGTAGTGGGAGCGGCCCCGGGTGGGGGGGGGGGGGGGGGCCCCCGGGTCACCGGGGGGTCGTGGCCGGCCGGGTGGGGCGCGGGGCCCCTGGGGCGCCCCCACGGGCCTGGCGGGCCACGGCGCCGCGGGGCCGTTGGGGGGGCACGGCGCCGGGGCGCCGGATCGGCGGGAGGGGGCGGCCCGCCGGATCAGCGGCTGATCGTGCCCGACCGTGTCGCGCTCTGGCCCCGCGGACCGGTGGTGGTCCGGCTGCCCGAGCAGCTGCCGCCGGAACAGCTGCCGCTGCCTTGGCGGGTGGCGCTATGGCCGGCGGGACCGGTTTTGGTGACGTTCCGGGCGCAGGCGCCGCCCGAGCAGCTGCCCGAGCCTTGGACGGTGCTCGTGCCGCGCGGTCCGGTCACCGAACCGTTGCGATCCCAGGCGCTGGCCTCGGCGGCGATACCGACGCTGATGAAGGCGACGAGGGCGGGCAGGGCGACGGTCTTGATCATGCTGTTCTCCTGTCTCTGGTGGCGACGACCCGGGCCTCTGCCGCGTCGTGTGAGCCAAGGGATACGCCCGCCGCGTCACCCCGGTATCGACCGGGGGAAACGGCGGGTATCTTTCGGTCACTGGCGCGTAACAGTTTGTAAATTCCGCAGCCCGCCGCTTGCCTGGCCGGCCGGACCGGAGAAACTGCCCCCATGATCGATGCGCGCCCCTTCGTCCTGATCGTCGACGACGACCCGGAGATCCGCCGGCTGGTGGCGGAGTTCCTTGCGCGCGAGGGGATCGACGTCGAAACGTCCGAGGACGCGGCGGCGATGGACGCGGCGATCGCCCGCCGACCGCCGGATCTCGTGGTGCTCGATCTGATGATGCCGGGCGAGGACGGCCTTTCGGTCTGCCGTCGGCTCCGCGCCGCGGGCGGCCCGGCGATCCTGATGCTGACGGCCAAGAGCGACGAGATCGACCGGGTGGTGGGCCTCGAACTCGGCGCGGACGACTATCTGACCAAGCCCTTCGGCCCGCGCGAGCTCTTGGCCCGCATCCGTGCCATCCTGCGGCGAACCGCAGATCCCGGGGCCGGGCCCGCTGCCACCCGGCGCTTCGCCTTCGACCGGTTCGTCGTCGACCTCGACGCACGTCAGCTCGCCGACGCGACCGGTGCCGCGGTTTCTCTGACGAGCGGCGAATTCGACCTGCTCGCCTGTTTTGTCGAGCGTCCGCGGCGCGTTCTGTCGCGAGATCAGATCCTCGACCGTCTGCGCGGGCGCGGGGCCGAACCCTTCGACCGGACCGTGGATATGCTGGTCTCACGGCTCCGTCGAAAGCTCGCCGCCGGGAGCCCCGACACCGAGCTCATCAGCACGGTCCGCAACGGCGGATACCTCTTCACCGCCAGCGTCCGGTCCGCCCCGTGAGACGTGGGCTCAGCCTGTCCTGGCGCGTCGGATTGATCCTGGTGGTCGGCGTGATGGCGAGCTGGTTCGCCTTGATCTCGGTCGCCTATATCGGCCGGGGATACGGCGAGCCCGCGGCCTTGGCCTCTCCGCTGCGCCTCGCCGCCATCGTCGATGTGATCGAGCGCACCCCCGCCGCCGAGCGTTCGCGCCTGCTAACCGCGCTCAGGACCCCGCATGTCGCCGTCTGGGTCGAGCCCGAACCGCTCGGGACGTCCGTGGTGCCGGATCTCACCCTATTGGATGCCATGCGGGTCGAGGCCTATCGCGCGGCTCTGGCGGGACGGCGGATGACGATCTCGCCGCATGTGGCCGACCGCCCGTTGGGTGCGCTGATGGCGAGCGCGCTCAGTGCCGTCGAGTTCCGGATCGGCCTCGCGGGCGGCGAGACCCTGGTCGTCACGAGCGAGAGCCCCTTCATCGTCGCGCCGGTCGGTCTGCCCGTCGGCTTCGGTGCGGGCCTTGTCGGCGTGCTCGTGGCCCTTGGCACGCTGATCGTGCTGCATCGCGAGTTTCGGCCTTTGCGGCGCCTCGCTGTGGCCGTCGACCGCGTCGATCCGAGCTTCGGGACGCCGCCGCTGCCGGAGATCCGCACCCGCTCGCCCGAGGTGCGGGCCCTCGTCGCGGCGTTCGAGCGGCTGCAGGGGCGCATCGATACGCTGGTGCGGGCGCGGCTCGCGCTCGTCGGCGGGATCCAGCACGATCTGCGCACCTTCGCGACGCGCCTCAGGCTGCGGGTCGAACAGATCCCCGATGCCGCGGATCGCGCGCGCGCAGATGCGGATATCGCCGACATGATTGCGCTTTTGGACGACGCGCTCCTGACCAGCCGGGCGGGCGCGAGCGAGCTCGACGAGGAGCTCCTCGATCTCCGCGCTCTCGTCGCCGCAGAAGTCGCCGACCGCCGAACGGCCGGTGCGCCGGTCGCGCTCGCGCCCGGGCCGGACAGGAACGGGAGCGAGGCCATGGTGCTCGGCGACCGCCTGGCGCTTCGGCGGATCCTCGCCAACCTCATCGACAACGCGGTCGCCTATGGCCAGAGGGCCGAAATCCGCCTCGTCCTTTCAGCGCGCGAGGTGATGCTGACGGTGGACGACGCAGGCCCCGGGATCCCGCCCGACCGGCGGTCGCTCCTCCTCGAGCCCTTTACCCGGACGGAGACGTCGCGGGCCCGGCGCACGGGCGGGTCGGGTCTCGGCCTCGCGGTCGTGCGCAGCCTCGCCGAAGCGCATGGCGGCACGGTTGCGATTGGCGATGCTCCCTCAGGGGGCGCCCGCCTTACGGTTACACTGCCCCGCTTCCGACCGGGCGGAGCGGGCTCCGCGCTGACGCTCACTGCAACCGACCAAACGGGGACTTCCAGCTCAGCGCGGACCTGATCGAAGGGACAGGTCCCCCTTGCAGGACCGGCAGTTCGCTGCAACTCCGCGGGAAGTTTGTGTCGCGCAGGGTCGGTGTCCGGGCGCCGGGCGCTGACGGGTCGCGCAGATAGCCGACGTGCTCATGATCCGGCGTTCAACTCACGAGTTGGCGCCTCTGGCAAACCTGGGGCCCTCCGGACCGATCGAACTCGCCGATGAAGAAATGACGGCTTTTAGCCGCTCCGAGGAGGTAAGCTTAGGGAAACAGCCGTTCGAACTCCTTGATCCCCGTTGGGGAGAACCTGACGATCCGGGTCCTCTGATCGCGCATCGCCCAGAGCAAGGTCTCAAACCGCCCTAGAAGGGCGCGACCCAGGCTTCCCGCGAGGTGTGACTTCCGCTCGCTCCAGTCGAGGCACTCGCGGCAGAACGCGGCTCGACCCTTGCGGAGAGGCCCAAGATCGATCCCCAAATCGGTAACGAGAGCCGCGCCCGTCTCGGTCATCACGAGGTCATGCTGATCGAAAATCAGATGACCCCGCGCAAGGAGGCTATCGAACATCTGAGTTCCCATCTCGCCCGCAAGGTGGTTGTAGCAAACGCGCGCCTTGCGGAGCTCGGCGTCCTTCGGCCCGGTCCTTCGGCGCATATGGCCCGAGCCCGCCGCCAAGCCCATCAACGCCTCCAACACATGGGCAACGTCGTCGTTCGCGAGCGAGAAATACTTGTGCCGGCCCTGTTTGCGGGGGCGCAGCAGGCCACCGTCGTCCAGTTTGGAGAGGTGCGCACTCGCGGTCTGAAGCGTCACGCCCGCCTCTTCGGCAAGTTCGCTGACGGTCAAGGCCTTCCCGCTCATCAGGGCGGTCAGCATGTTGGCGCGGGCCGGATCGCCGATCAGGGCCGCGATGCGGGCGATATCCGGGCCGTCTTTCATAGTTCGATCTTAATCGAACCATTCGGGCACGGCAATCGCCTACCCTCGGCTTCAGAAGCAACCAAGGAGGCTGGCATGCTCACCTGTGTGATCCGATACCATATCGATCCGACGAAGAAGGCCCAGTTCGAGGCGTACGCGCGGAATTGGGGGCAGGCCATCCCGCAATGCGGCGCCGACCTCATTGGTTATTTCGCGCCCCATGAAGGCTCTAGCACGCTGGCTTATGGGATCTATAACATTGCGAGCCTCGCCGATTACGAGGCCTATCGGGCGCGATTGGCCGCACATCCGCTCGGCCGACAGAACTACGAGTTCGCACAGCGGGAGAAGTTCCTCGTCCGGGAGGACAGAACATTCCTCAAACTGGCCTCGAGCCCTCACACAGCGAAGCCATCGGGATGATCGCCGTGATCTTCGAAGCTTCCAGCTGAGGGTAGACGCGACGACGATCGCCGATACCGCGTCAGGCGCCCTGGACTTGCGGGAGGGCGGATCTTCTTTTGCAACAGTCCAGCCACGCCTTCGGCCATAAACCGCTCCTGCCACCGCCAAACGGCCGGTGGGGACAGGCCAGGCAGCCGCTTCGTCTCCCGCGTCCCGCAGCCATCCGCTGTCACCAAGATCTCCTTGGCCCGAGCCTCCGTTCGCGATCGTTGGCGCCGAGGGGCCACGGCGCCGGGGTCTGGCAGGCGATCGAGATTGCGAACGGTCATTGTCGGATCGCCTCGCACATCGACGACCGTTCAGAGGGTCGGGTGAACCGTGAGTGATCTTTTAGACTGTCAAGCGGGGGGCGGTACCAGGATCCAGTCATTGGGGAAAATCGCCGAGATTGAGGAGAAACAGAACTTCGAAGAAGCAGGGGCGCACAGTATTTCCCCTGCGAAGGTCGATCGTCGATAGGATGATATCAGCCGCGTCGTCGGTCGACAGTTCGGGCATCAGCCAGGGGACTGGCGCGGGGATATGCGCGCGACTGCCAGGATTGTGCTGGCAGTAGCGGCTCGTGACGGTGCGGAGCGTGGCCAGGTGCAGGGCCACCCCGGTGCCGCACAGCTCCACCCGACAGGCGTCTGCGAAGCCTTTCAAGGCGTGACGGGCCGCGACTAGCCGCGTGCGTTCCGTTTGACGATGTGGGAGGCCGGCGACGTCACGTTGACGATCAGCCCCGCTCCCCGCTCCCTGCTCGACCCGCCGGTCACGAGCGCCGGCTTCCCGGTCACGGCCGGACGCTTTGTCCGACGTTTCGCGCCCGCTCTGGAGATCATCGCGACAGCACGTACTGCCCTGGCGCGTCGTCGAAGATGCCGTTGCCGCCCGCGTCCGGCATCGCGTCGCGTCGTGGCAGGTCCTGCGCGGAGGACCGGCGCTTCAGCCAGCGGCTCCAGGCGGGCCACCACGAGCCGTCCTCGGGCAGTGCCGCCGCCGCCCAGAGATCGGGTTCGCAATAGGGCGCGTCCGCGGAGGTCGTCTCGATCCGATAGCGGCGGCCCGCATGGCCCGGTTCCGAGACGATCCCGGCATTGTGCCCCCCGGAGGTGAGCACGAAGGTGACCTCGGCGTCGAAGAGCAGGTGGACCTTATGAACCGATCGCCAGGGGGCGACGTGGTCGGTCTCGGTGCCGACGGCAAAGACCGGCGTCGCGATGTCCGATAAGGCCACGGCCCGGCCATCCACCCGATACCGCCCGTTCGCCAGCTGGTTCTCGAGGAAAAGCGCGCGGAGATAGGTGCTGTGCATGCGATAGGGCATGCGGGTCGCGTCCGCGTTCCAGGCCATCAGATCGTTCGGCGGCAACCGCTCGCCAAGCAAGTAATCCCGGACCACACGCGACCAGACCAGATCGGCCGAGCGCAGCAGCTGAAACGCGCCGGCCATCTGGTGGGTGTCGAGGACGCCCTGTTCCCACATCATGTCCTCGAGAAAGCTCACCTGGCTTTCGTTGACGAAAAGCATCAGCTCGCCCGCCTCGCTGAAATCGCTTTGCGCGGCCAGGAGCGTCAGGCTCGCAAGCCGTCGATCCCCGTCCCGCGCCATGGCGGCGGCTGCGATCGTCAGCAAGGTGCCGCCGAGGCAATAGCCGCAACAATGGATCTGACGGGACCCGGTGATCGCCTCGACCGCGTCGACGGCCGCTCGCTGGCCGAGCTCGAGATAATCGTCCATGCCGAGGTCGCGGTCGGCCGGCATCGGGTTCAGCCACGAGATCATGAAGACCCGGAACCCCTGGTCGACAAGATATCGCACTAGTGAATTCTTGGGAGTCAAGTCGAGAATATAGTATTTCATAATCCAGGCAGGTGTGATTAGCACCGGTTCGGGATGGACGGTGTCGGTCGTCGGCTCATATTGAATAAGTTCGATCAGCCGATTGCGGAGGACGACCTTTCCCGGGGTGCACGCCACGTCCTTTCCGACCTGAAAGCCGGGCACGGGCCCCGTCTCCCGGCCCGACATCAGCCGCAGCATGTCCTCGGAGAGATGGGTCATCCCTTGGATCACATTCGCCCCGCCGGTGCGGACGATCCGGTCGAGGACTTCGGGATTGGTCGCGATGAAATTCGTCGGCGAGACGATGTCGAGCAACTGTCGGGCGATGAATTCCACCAAATGCTCATGGCGCGGCGTGACGCCGCGCACGCCGGTGGTCGCGTTCCACCACCATTGCTGCTGGAGCAAGAACGACTGCTGGATCAGATTGAAGGGCGGCGCCGCCCAGGCCGGGTGGTCGAACCGCCGGTCCTGGCGAAGCGGTTCGATGCAGGCGTCGCTCTGCCCGCCGCTGAGCGCGCAGCGAAGCGCATATTGCTGAAGGCGGGTGAGCTTTCGGACGGCCTTCTCGACGAGCCGGGCCCGTTTGCCGGGTGCGCCGGCGAGGTGGATGGCCCAGTCGGACCAGGCGGCCACCAGGGCGGCCGGCGAGAGCCCGCCGGTCCCCCGGGCGACGATCGCCCGCGTCGCACGATCTGCGATCTCCGTCAGAAACGCGCTGTCGCGGTCCGCCTCCGCATCGCGCGGCACCGCCGGCGCGTGATGCGGGGGGCGCATGGCTCTGTCCATGTCGTGCCTCCGGGTCGGTCTCACGGGTTGCCACGAGCCTGCCTCGTCCCGCGTTGCCAGGTGTTGACGCCGCGCAAGCGCCGGGGCGCGGTTTGGTCTTTGTCCACCGTCAATAACCGCCGCAGAGCGCCGGGGCAGGAAGACGGGCCAAGACGACGACGCGCGCACATGCGGAGAGGCCGAGGATGCCCGTGGATCCGACCCTGCCGGACGAGACGATGGGCCGGGTCACGGCGATCCGGGGCGCTGTTCTCGATATCGTCTTTGCGTCCGCGCCGCCGCCACTTCACAGTCTGCTCTCGGTGCACCGGGGGGAGGGCACGGCGCCTCTGCCCGTGCAGATCGAAGCCCTGACCGGCGCGAGCTCGGCCCGCGGCCTGGCGCTTCAATCGGTGCGGGGCCTCGCGCTCGGCGCCCCGGTCCGGGTCGACGGCACCACGATCTCCGCGCCGGTCGGCCCGACGCTGCTCGGCCGGATGATCGACCTCTTCGGACGCCCCCTCGACGGCGGTCCGCCGCTCGAACCCGAAGCCTGGCGCTCGATCCACGCGGATCCGCCGCCGCTTTCGGCGCGGCGCGCGACGGCCGAGATCTTCGAGACCGGGATCAAGGCGATCGACCTGCTCTGTCCGATCCCGCGGGGCGCGAAGGCCGGGCTCTTCGGCGGGGCAGGCGTCGGCAAGACCGTCCTGATCACCGAGCTTATCCACAACACCGCCCACGGACATGACGGGGTGAGCCTCTTTTGCGGCATCGGCGAGCGTTCGCGAGAGGCCGAAGAGCTCTGGCGCGAGATCCGCGAGGCGGGCGTGCTCGACCGGACGATCCTGATGTTCGGTCAGATGAACGAGAGCCCGGGCGTTCGGTTCCTGATCGGCCATGCCGCGCTCACCGTCGCCGAGTATTTCCGCGACCGACGTCGGCGCGACGTGTTGCTGCTGATCGACAACATCTTTCGCTTCGTCCAGGCGGGATCCGAGGTCTCGGGCCAGCTCGGCCGGATGCCGTCACGGGTGGGCTATCAGCCGACGCTCGCGACCGAGGTGGCGGCGCTCGAAGAGCGCATCGCCTCGACAGAGGCAGGGGCGATCACTTCGATCCAGGCGGTCTATGTCCCGGCCGACGACTTCACCGACCCGGCCGCGACCCACATCTTCGGGCATCTGACCGCCTCGATCGTGCTGTCGCGCAAGCGGGCGAGCGAGGGGCTCTATCCGGCGATCGATCCGCTGCGCTCGGTCTCTTCGCTGCTCGCGCCGGCGGTGGTGGGAGAGCGGCACGTGGCCGTTGCCCGGGCGGTGCGGCGCACGCTGGCCGAATATGAAGAACTCAAGGACATTATCGCCATGCTCGGGCTCGAGGAGTTGTCGACCGCCGACCGCCTGACGGTCTTGCGCGCCCGGCGGCTCGAGCGGTTTCTAACCCAGCCCTTCTTCACCACCGAGGCGTTCACCGGCAAACCAGGCCGCGCCGTGCCGATCGCGGCCACCCTCGACGGCTGCGAAGCGATCCTCGACGCCGACCGGTTCGCCGAGCCCGAGGCGGCCTATTACATGTTGGGCGGGCTCGACGAGCTCGGCCGCCGCCATGGATGATACGGCGCCCATGGAGGTGAGCCTTCGCACACCGGCCGAGGCAGTCTTTGCCGGGCCGGCGAGCAAGCTGCTCGCCCGCGGCCTTCACGGCCGGTTCGCGCTCTTGCCGCGGCACGCGGATATCGTCGCCCCCTTGCTCGCCGGCGTGATCACCGTCGGCCTCACGGGCGAGGACCGGTTTTTCGGGATCGACGAGGGCATCCTTGTCAAGCAAGGGCGGCAGGTCTCGCTCTGTGTCTTTCGGGTCGTGCCGGGGGCGAGCCTAGTGGAGGTGCGGCAGACGGCTGCGGCGCGCTTCGAGCAGATCGCCGACCGCGAACGCGCGGCACGCACGGCCCTCGCCCGTCTCGAGACCGGAGCCTTGCGCCGTCTCGCCGAGTTGATGGACGGCAGCCGATGAGCCGCGAGGACCTCCGCCCGGACATGGATCGAAACACGGACCGAAACATGGACCGGGACACGGACCGGGACACGGACCGGGCCGCGGGCGAGATCGCCGAGGATGCGAGCCGGCAGGACCGCGCCCGCCGCGCCCAAGCTCCGAGCCCGCTCCGCGGCTTTGCTGTCTTCGGCATGGTCGGCTGGAGCATCGCCCTGCCCACGGTGATCGGCACTCTGATCGGGCTCTGGCTCGACCGGAGCTATCCGCAGTCCGTCTCCTGGACGCTCACCCTCTTGATCGGCGGCGCGATCCTCGGCGCCGTGCTCGCCTGGCGTTGGGTGCACCGCGAGCGCTGATCTTGACCGGGAACAAACCCCGCCGCGGAAACTCGACGATACTCCGCCGCGAGAGATAGGGGAGCGCCAATGATCGTGGTCTGGATCGCCGTGGGAGCCCTCGCCGGGTCGTGCAGCGTGAGTTGGCTCGCCCGCGACACGCGCCGCTTGGCCGAGGGCAGGGCGGTGCCGGTCTTTCTTCTCAGCGCCGTGGCCCGCATCCTGCTCGCCGCCGGGCTCGGGCTTCCGGCCTTCCTGAGCGATCCGGCGCATGGTGTCGGCTTTGTCGCCGGCCTCGCCGCCGGACGCATCGCCACGCTTCGCACCGCGCCCGACCGGTGGCTTGGCTAGGATGGTGCTCTCGCCCGACGCCCGGGTGCTGGCGACGATCCGGATCGGCGAGGTCGATCTCCCGATCACGCTGACCCTCGCCACGACCTGGGGCGTGATGGGGCTTCTTGTCTTAAGTGCGCTTGCGATCATCCGACAGGCGGCGCCGGACATCCGCGCAGACGCCCTCCGCGCGCCGAGCCGGAGCCAGCTCGCCCTCGAGATCGTTGTCGAGGGACTCGAGACCCAAATCGGCGAGATCAGCCGCCGGCGCCCCGGTCGTTTCCTCCCGTTCATCGGCACGCTTTTTCTCTTTATCGCCACCTCGAACCTGCTGCTCGTGGTACCGGGCTTTGTCCCGCCGACGGCCTCGCTGTCGACGACGGCGGCGCTTGCGATCGCCGTCCTGCTGGCCGTGCCGGTTTTTGCAGTCGCGGAACGCGGGCTCGGCGCTTACCTCGCGGCCTATCTCCAGCCGAACCCGGTGATGCTGCCCTTCAACCTGATCGGCGAGATCACCCGGACACTGGCGCTGGCCGTCCGCCTCTATGGCAACGTCATGAGCGGCACGGTGATCGCGGCGATCCTGATCGGGCTCACGCCGTTTTTCTTGCCGGTTGTGATGGATGCGCTCGGGCTCATCACCGGCATGATCCAGGCCTACATCTTTGCGGTTCTGGCGATGGTCTATATCGCGGCCGCGGTCGGATCCGAGACCGATCCCCCGCCAGTGACCGCCCCGATCGACGCTCCCCCGACAAAGGACCTCCCGACAAAGGACCCCCAGCCATGACCGATCTCGGGCTCGTCGCCGCCGTCTCCATCGTGATGGCGGGCTTCACCGTCGCCATCGGCGCGATCGCGCCCGCACTCGGGGAGGCGCGCGCGGCCACCCAGGCGCTGGCTGCGATCGCCCAACAGCCCGATGCCGCGCCGACGATCACGCGTACGCTCTTCGTCAGCCTCGCCATGATCGAGTCGACCGCGATCTATTGTTTCGTCGTCGCGATGATCCTGATCTTCGCCAATCCTTTCTGGACCGTTCTGCTCGCGCGCGCCGCGCCAGAGTGATCCGAGATGCAGATCGACTGGTTCACCGCTGGCGCCCAGCTCGTAAATTTCTTCGTGCTGGTCTGGCTCCTGAAGCGCTTTCTGTTTCGGCCCGTCACCGACGCAATCGGGGCACGCCAGGCCGAGATCGCCGGGGCTTTCGCACGAGCCGAAGCGCGCGAAGCGGCCGCCGAAGAGGCCCGGAGACGGCTCGACGCGGATCGGGCAACGGAGGCCGCGTCCCTGGCCGCGCGCCGGGCGGACGCCGAGACCGAAGCGGAGCGCTATGGCGCCGATCTCCGGGCCGAGACCGACGCGATGGAGACGCGGCTCCGCCAAGAATTCGCCGCTGCCCTCGAGAGGGACCGCGCAGCGGTTCATGCCGCGCTTGCGGACGAAGCGGGCCGTGCCGGGATCGAAATCGCCCGGCAGGTGCTGGTCGATTTGGCAGATGCGCCGCTCGAGACCCTGCTCGTCCGACGCCTGGCCGCGCGCCTCTCGGAGGAAACGCCGCTCGCCCTTGCGCCCTCGCGCGATCCGCTCACCGCCACGCTGACCCTCCGCTGGCCCGAGACCGAGCCCGACGCCGCGCTGATCGAACGCCTGTCGGCCGAGCTCTCGCGCCTCCTCTGCCGCCCGGTTTCCGTGCGCGTGACCCACACCGCCGCCACCCCCATAGGTGCGACGCTCGAGGCGGACGGAATGCGCGCCGACTGGACGATCGAGGGTCATCTTGACCGCGTTCGGGCAGGCTTCGACGCGGCCCGTAACCCGACCGATCCGGTCCTCGCTCGATGACCTCCGATCCCGCGCAGCGCGCAGCCCTCATTCTGCGGACCGGTCTCGACCGGGCGAGACGCGCGGCCCGACGCACGCGCCCGTCGATCGGACTTGCAGAGATCGGCCGGATCTCCGCTCTCGGCGACGGTGTCGCCCAGGTCTCCGGGCTCGCTACCGCCATGGCCGACGAGCTTCTCGAGCTTGGCGACGGGGGCCTCGGACTGGTCGGCGACCTCGAGCCCGACCGGCTCGGCGTCATTCTGCTCGATCCAGCGCCCGAACTGGCCGGTGGAGATCCGGTTCGCCGGACCGGCCGCGTGGCCGAGACGCCGACCGGACCCGCTCTCCTCGGACGGATCGTCGACCCGCTCGGCCGTCCGCTCGACCGGCGCGGGGCCGTCGGCGCCCGCCGCCCCCCCCCCATCGAGCACGACGCACAGCCCGTCCAACACCGAGCGCCCGTGCGCCCGCCCGTCCAGACAGCGCTCAACGCAAACGACCCCGCGGAGCCGAACC
>JBHJGX010000011.1:0-25140 GCA_050331395.1 Paracoccaceae bacterium | reverse complement strand
CGGCCGCGTCTCGACGGGCCCCTTGGCGTCGGGGTGAAAGGCCAAGCGGTGCGGCTGCGCCCCGCGCAGGCCATATGCGACTGGCGCGAGCGCCCGCTCCTCTATGACGACGGCGTCTATGTGGTCCCGCATGCGGACGGGACCTTGGCCGTCGGCGGCGCGAGCTGGACGGCGTGGTCCGAGCCGGACCGCCCCGAGCCCGGCGACGCCGCGTTCCTGGAGCGGGCGCGGGCGCTTTGCCCGGCGCTGGAGGGCGCGGCGACGATCGAATGGTGGGCGGGCGTGCGGCCGAAATGCCGGCGGCGCGATCCCGTCGTCGGCCGGCTCCCCGAGGAGCTGACGGGCGGCGCGCCGCTCTGGCTTGCGACCGGCGGCTTCAAGATCGGCCTCGCGCTGGCCCACCAAACGGCGCGGGCGCTCGCCCGGCAGATCATCGATCCGTCCGCATCGGCGGTCCCGCCCGAGCTCGCTCCGTCGGCGCACGCGATCGGGAGCGCACGGCCCGGCCTCGCCGCCGACGGGCGCTGAGCGGCCCGCCGCACACCGTTAGCTGCCCGTTTCGCGGCCAGTCGCCGTCGCGTTCTGCAATGGCACGGGTCACGATTGCGATGGTCGGCCCCGCCCAAGGAGATTTTTGTTGCCGACGGATGTTGGCAAGCCCGCGGCCGCGCTCTAGGCTTCGGTCAGGTCGTTGGACCAGCGACCAAAACCAAACAAAATTCCGTCTGGGAGGACGAACAACCAATGGATCGTCGTGCCTTTATCCACGGCGCCGGTGTCGCCGGTGCCGCCACCACTGCCAGCCTCGCCGCCCCCGCCGTCGCGCAGGGCCGGATCGAGATGGTCATCGTCTCCACCTGGCCGCGGGACTTCCCGGGGCTTGGAACCAGCGCTCAGCGCCTCGCCGCCCGCATCCCCGAAGTGACCGACGGGCGCATCAACGTCCAGTACTTCGCCAGCGGCGAGCGGGTCGGCGCGTTCGACAGCTTCGACGAGGTCGCGAGCGGCAACGCCCAGGCCTATATCGGCGCCGACTACTACTGGAAGGGCAAGCACCCCGGCTGGGCGCCCTTCACGGCCATCCCGTTCGGTCTCACCTATAGCGAGATCGACGCGTGGATGAAGTATGCCGGCGGTCAGGAGCTTTATGACGAACTCGCCGGCGAGTTCGGGCTTAAGGGCTTTCCCTGCGGCAACACCGGCGTCCAGATGGGCGGCTGGTTCAACAAAGAAATCGAGAGCGCCGACGACCTCAAGGGCCTCAAGATGCGTATCCCGGGCCTCGGCGGCGACGTCATCGCCAAGCTCGGTGCGTCGCCGGTGTCGCTGCCCGGCTCGCAGATCTACGAAAACCTCGTCTCGGGTGCCGTCGACGCAACCGAGTGGGTCGGCCCCTACAACGACTACTTCATGAAGTTCTACGAGGCGGCCAAATACTACTACTGGCCGGGCATGCACGAGCCGGGCTCGCAGCTCTGCATGGGCATGAACGCCTCGTGGTGGGGGACGCTGTCGGCGACCGATCAGGCGATCATCGAGGCGTGCTGCAACGAAGAGAACGCGCGTCAGATGGCCGAGACCAACGCCCAAAACGGCGTCTACCTCGCGCGTCTTCTCAACGATCACGGCGTTGAGCTTCGCGAATACAACGAGGACGTCTACGACGCCTTTGGCGAGGCGGCTGAAGAGGTCATCGAAGAAGCCCGCGATCACAGCGAGCTGTCGACCCGGATCTTCGACAGCTGCTTGCAGGCGCGCCGGGAGATCGGCGGCTGGATGGCGATCTCGGACATTGCGTACTCGAATAAGCGCAACTTCGTGCTCGGCATCGGCCGCAGCTAAAGCCAACTGACCGGGTCGGCGGGCGGGATCCAACCGGGGCCCCGCCCGTCGCCATGCCTGTCGGACCGGGCCGAGGTTCCGGTTTGCCGAGCCCCAGTTCGAGGAGACGTCTCGCCGTGAGCGATGCCATCATACGCGACCGGTCGCCTGAGGCCGCCGCCGTGCCCGCTGCGGCCACCGCCGCAACGCAGGGCTTTCGGATTTTCGCCTGGTTCATCGTGGGCGCGACAGGCGCCTTCGTGTTGAACAATTACCTCAGCTTCTGGCGCGACTGGCCCGGCGCGGACGCCCTGTTCGTCGGGAGCGACGATCTTCTGCTCGGCGTCCTGCAGCTCGGCTTCTACGCGCTCGCGCTTGCCGCGGCCGTCCTCTATGTCAGCCGACGGCCCGAGACGCCGCTCCGGACCGACGCCCGCGCCATGAGCCGAATGGTCACATTTCTGATCCGCTTCGCCTTCTTCGCCGTGCTCTTCGTCGGGCTCGCGGATGCGACGGTATCGTTCCTGCGGGTCGAGGAAATGCTGGCGGACTATGTGGGCGAGGACGTGGCGCAGGCCTGGAACTTCAACGCGGGCCGGGCTCCGCAGCTTCATCTCGGCGCGATCGGCGTCGCGCTCGTCTTCGCGCTGCTGACCCGGACGCTCGGCTTCCAATGGCTGACCGTTCTGGTGGTCCTCGCCGAGCTCGCGATCGTGATCACCCGATTTGTCTTCTCCTATGAGCAGGCGTTCCAAGGAGACCTGGTGCGGTTTTGGTACGGCGCGCTTTTCCTCTTTGCCTCGGCCTACACGCTCCTCGATGACGGTCATGTGCGCGTCGATGTGGTCTATGCTGCCCTGAGCTCGCGGACCCAAGGCTGGTTGAACGCCTTCGGCTGCCTGGTCATGGGCATCCTCTTCTGCTGGGTCATCCTCTATTTCGGCATGGCGACGCAATCGAGCGTGATAAACGCGCCCTTGCAGAGCCTTGAGATCACCCAGGCCGGTTTCGGCATGTATGTGAAATACTTGATGGCCGGGTTCCTCGGCGTCTTTGCAGTCAGCATGATGATTCAGTTCTGCTCGTACCTGCTCGACAGCGTCGCCGACTATCGCGGCGATCCCGAGGGCCGGCCCCACCACGTCCACGGCGACAACGTCCAAGAGGTCTGAGCCCATGGAACTCGTTTTCCTCGCCCTGCTCATCGTGCTGATGGCGGGCGCGCTCGGCTCGGGCTTTCCCGTCGCCTTCGCGCTCCCCGGCTCGGCCATCGTCACCATCCTGATCGCGGCCGGCGTCGGTCTCGTCTTCGCCGGCGATACAGACGCCTATTTCCACCAGGGCGGACCGGCCGAGTGGCTCTCCGCCGGCGTTACCAACTTTCGAGGCGTCTATTGGGAGGTGGAACGGGACACGCTGATCGCGATCCCGCTCTTCGTCTTCATGGGGATTATGCTCCAGCGATCGAAGATCGCTGAGGATCTGCTCGTCACGATGGCGAAGCTCTTCGGTCCGATCCCCGGAGGCTTGGGCATTTCGGTCGTGTTCGTGGGCGCGCTCCTGGCGGCGACCACCGGCATCCTCGGGGCGACCGTCGTGGCGATGGGCCTGATATCGCTGCCGGCGATGCAGCGAAACGCCTATTCGACCCCGCTCGCCTCGGGGACGATCGCGGCCTCTGGCACGCTCGGGCAGATCATCCCGCCCTCGATCGTGCTCATCATCCTGGCGGATCAGCTCGCCTCGGCCGTCGACCAGGCGGGAACGGCGCGCACCAATCTCTATAAAGCGGCGACCGGCGAGTTTTCGCTGCCGTCGGAATTCGCCGTTACCTCGACCTCCGCCGGCGACATGTTCATGGGCGCAATCGGCCCCGGCCTCGTGCTGGTCGGCCTCTATATGCTCTACATCCTGGTGATCGCGCTGATCCGGCCGCGCTATGCGCCGGCCGTGCCCTTCGAAGGCAAATTCGACGCCAAGCTCCTCGGCCAGGTGCTGATCATTCTCGTCCCGCCGCTCACGTTGATCTTCGTCGTCCTCGGCTCGATCATCGGCGGCGTTGCGACCGTGAACCAGGCCGGCGCCATCGGCGCGATCGGCGCCACCATCATGGCCGGCTATCGATTGCGCACGGGACATGCCGATGCATTCATCCCCGCGATCGTCGCCCTCATCGGCCTCGGCATCATCGCCTATGCGGTTGGCAATTACGACATCAACGTGAAGAACGTGCAAACCGCTGAGGACGAATTCGCCCTGACACTGGCCGTAATCGGCACGGCGATCTTCGTGGTCTCGGTGGTGTGGAGCCTCATTCGCACCTTCACCATCGACGATACCTTGAACGGCGTGATGCTCGAGACGGCCAAGACAACTTCGCTCGTCTTCATCATCCTGCTCGGGGCCGCGATGCTGACCGCCGCCTTCCGGGCCTTTGGCGGGGAAGAACTGGTCCGCGAGTTCCTCACCTCACTGCCGGGCGGGTTCTGGACGCAATTCCTCATCGTGATGACGGTGATCTTCCTGCTCGGCTTCTTCCTTGACTTCATCGAGATTGCGGTCGTCGTGGTGCCGATCGTCGCGCCCATCCTGCTGATGGATCCGGGTGCCAACGTGACGGCGGTTTGGCTCGGCGTGATGATCGGGCTCAACATCCAGACCTCGTTCCTGACGCCGCCCTTCGGCTTTGCGCTCTTCTATCTGCGGGGCGTTGCGCCGGCCTCGGTCAAGACGACCGATATCTACAAGGGCGTGATCCCGTTCATCGCGCTGCAACTGGGCGCGCTCGGAATCGTCGGCAACTATCCGCCGCTCGTAAACTATCTGCCGTCGCGGATTTCGCTTCTGGGCGAGACCGCCCCGCCGCCGGTCAATCCGTTGCTCCAGCATTGCGTCGGCGCGTATCTGGGCCGCGAGCTCGACGAGAACCGCAGCGACATCATGGCGGCGATCGAACAGGCGCAGTCCCTGCCCCTCGACGTTCTGCCCCGGTCGGAACGCGGTGATCTCGAGGACGCCTTCGAAAGCGCGGCCACGTCCTTCGACCGCCTCGCCGACTGGCGCGAGGCCCGGGCCGCGGTCGAAGCCGCGACACCCGACTACCGCCCGCTCCACACGCTGGTGCGCCGCCTCGAGCGGGATATCCGAAACGACGAGCGCGACGTCGAGGGCGTTCGCCGCGCGCTGGATGATCTCCGCTTCGCCGAAGGACCGACCGAGGCCCGCCGCGCCGATCTCGAGGCTGAACTCGCCCGCCTCGAGGCCGAGATCGCGAGCCTGACTGCCGAGATCCCGGACGACTGGGAGGCCCGCCACGACACCTTTGCCGAGCTGACCCGTGCTGAACAATCGGCCGAGCGGGACTTCCGGCGGGCGATGGAGGAGGGCTACGATCCGGTCGGAGAGATCGCGACGCGCCTTGCCGCGACCGACACGCTCCTGGCCGCCGAGGACGACCTCAAGGCGCTCTTGCCGGCGCTCGACGCGACCGAGCCCGAAGCGATGCAGGCCGAGATCGAGCGGGTCGAGGATCTCCTTCGCGATGCGGAACCGGGCCGCGACGTGACCCGTGGCCTCAGCCGGGCCCGCCGGGCGCTCCGCAACGACCGCTTCGATCCGGAGGAGGCTCGCGATCAGCTCGAAAGCGCCGTCGAAGGGTTTGACGAAGAGAAAGCTTGGCGCGTTGCGGGCGCAGAGGAGGTCCTGCCCGGGCTTCGTGCCTATCGGGAGGCGCTCCGCGGCAACATCGGTCTGAGGAGCCAGCCGCAGCTGACCCGCGCCCAAGCGCTCGACGTGGCCGCCTGCCAGTCGACACATCGGGACATCTCGCTCTACTTCTAGCGCGCGAGCGCGGCCCGGAGCCCCCGGGCCGCCGTCCCAGCCGGAGCCCACCCATGCTGCGCCGAGCCGTCGACGCCTTTTATGCGCAGCCTGCGCTTCTTCTTGTGGTCACGACGCTCTCCTGGGCCGGCAATGCCATTGCCGGACAGCTGACCGACGGGCAAATCGCGCCCTTCCAACTGGTGCTTTTGCGCTGGGTGCTGGTCGCGATCGCGCTTTGGGCGCTCTTCGGCCACGAAGTCCGCGCCCATTGGCAGGTGGCCCGGCCGCAGCTGCTCCGGATCGTGTTGATGGCCCTCGGCGGCTTCACCCTCTTCAATGCGCTCTTCTACATGGCCTCGCTCAAGACCACGGGGGTGAATGTCGGGATCCTCCAGGGCTCGATCCCGGTCTTTGTGATGATCTTCGCCTATCTCGCCTATGGCAGCCGCGTCGGCCCGATCCAGGCGCTCGGCGTGTCCGTGACGCTCGCCGGCGTGGTTCTCGTGGCCACGCAAGGCGCACCGGCCCAGGTCTTCGAGATCGGCCTCAACCCAGGCGACGCGCTGATGCTGCTGGCCTGCGGGCTTTACGCCGGATACACGACCGCGCTTCAGCGCCGCCCGCCGATCCCGGGGCGCGCCCTCTTCACGCTGATGGCGGTGGTGGCCATGGCGACCTCGCTGCCCTTTGCCATCGGTGAGGCGATCGTGCTGGCACCCGGCTGGCCCACGCTCGAAGGTTGGCTCATCGTGCTTTACGTGGCGATTTTCCCGTCCTGCCTCGCCCAATTATTCTTTCTGCGCGGCGTCGATCTGATCGGGCCGTCGCGGGCGGGGGTCTATGTGAACCTTGTGCCTGTCTTTGCGGCGCTACTTTCGGTCCTTCTGCTCGGCCAGGTATTCGCGCTGCACCATGGGCTGGCGCTCGGGCTGGTGCTTGGCGGCATCTGGCTCACGCAGCGGGGTAAGTGAGCGTGCGAGCGCCGATCATCGACCTGGGCCGGTCGCCAGATCCACATGCCATAAGAGCCGCCGAACGGTCATCCGGGCACTGTCGGCAGCACTTCTGTGGACCCTACGAACCTGGTGGAGCCAAGGGGAGTCGAACCCCTGACCTCTTGAATGCCATTCAAGCGCTCTCCCAACTGAGCTATGGCCCCGCCGGGTTCGTGCGAGGAGACCTAGTCGGCGGGACCCGGGCATGCAAGCGAAAATCGCCGCACGACCAAGGCCCCGGCCGGGTTCAGCTTGTCTCTTCGTCGTCGCCGTCCGTGCCGACCTCCAGATCGTCGAGGTCGTCTTCGCTGTCGTCATCGTCGAGGAGCGGGTCATCGTCGAAATCGCCGAGATCCGTGCTCTCGTCCTCGTCATCCGTATCGTCGTCTTTGTCTTCGGCCTCGGAGAGCGCCTCGGTCGACTCTTCGACGACTTCCGCCTCGTCGTCGCCATCATCGGTGCCCGTGTCGTCGTCGGTCTCCTCGACCTCGGCCTCGTCTTCGAGAACTTCGGTTTCGTCCTCGTCCTCGATGAGCGCCGGCGCGGCGGCAGCAACGGCGGCGACCTTCTCGGGCTTTGCCCTGCGGGACTTGGTGACGACCGTGACATCGAACTCCGCCCCGCATTTCGGGCAGACGATCGGATCGCGCATCAGATCGTAGAATCGGGCGCCGCAACTCAGGCACGTGCGCTTTACGCCCCATTCGGGCTTGGCCATGTAGATATTCCCGGGAAGCTGTGGATCGAAGGCGGGCACTGCCACAGAAGCGCAGCGGTGTCAAAAGCCGTGCGTCCGCCTCTGCTGCGCTGCGAAGCGCGCTTGAAGGGGCGGAACGCGCCCGTTACCGTCGGTGTCACAAATCATGCGAAAGGCCAGGCCCGATGCTCTATCACGCCTATGAGTTCACGCACGCTGCGATCCATCCGCTCCGGACCGCCGCGCGCATGACCACTCAGATGCTGCGGAACCCGTTCAATCCGGTCTCGGCCACTCTCCCGGCGCGGGCGACCGCCGCCATGTGCGACATGTTCGTTCACGCGACCAAGCGCTACGGAAAGCCGGAATTCGGCATCTCCGAGACCGAGGTGTCCGGTGAGATCGTGCCCGTGCGCGAGGAGGCGGTACTCGTCAAGCCGTTCTGCCGGCTCGTCCATTTCAAGCGCGAAGGGACGCTTGCCGAGGTCCGGAACGACCCCAAGGTGTTGATCGTCGCGCCAATGTCGGGCCATTTCGCGACGCTGTTGCGCGGAACCGTCGAAGCGATGCTGCCCGAGCACGAGGTCTATGTGACCGATTGGATCGACGCCCGTGACGTGCCGCTGGCCGAGGGGGGCTTCGATCTCGACGACTACATCGATTATATCATCGAATTTTGCGACTTCCTTTCGGCAGGAGGAGAGCGGCCCGCGGTGATGGCGGTTTGCCAGCCGGGCGTGCCCTGTTTCGCCGCCGCGGCTGTGATGTCCCAGGATCGCGACCCGTCGCGGCCGGCGACGCTCGTCCTCATGGGCAGCCCGATCGACACCCGGGTGAACCCGACCGAGCCCAACGTGCTGGCGACGACCCGCCCGCTGACATGGTTCGAAAAGAATGTGATCGTCATCGTGCCTTGGCCCAATCTGGGCTTTTTGCGGCGGGTCTACCCGGGCTTCCTGCAACTCTCGGGCTTCATGCAGATGAACCTCGACCGGCATATGGACGCGCATGTGGACCAGTTCCGGAACCTCGTCCGCGGCGATGGCGACTCAGCCGCGGCCCACCGGGCATTCTATGACGAGTACCTGGCCGTGATGGACCTGACGGCCGAGTTCTACCTGCAGACGGTCGAGACGGTCTTTCAGAAGCACCTGCTGCCGAAGGGCGAGTTCATGCACCGAGACCGGAGGGTGGACCCTTCGGCGATCACCGATATCGCGCTCATGACCGTCGAAGGCGAGAAAGACGACATCACTGGGCGCGGCCAGACCGAGGCCGCACAGACGCTGGCAACGGAGCTGCCGGACGCAAAGAAAATGCACTACACCCAAGAAAAGGTCGGGCATTACGGCGTCTTCAACGGATCGCGGTTCCGCCAGTTCATTCAGCCGAAGATTCGCGACTTTATTCGGGCGAACCGGGCAATGGTCTCGACCCCGCAGCGGCGCTCAGGCGGGGTGATCCCGCTGCCGGTCCGCCCCTCGACGGCCGATGTCGCCAGCTCCCCTATGGCTTGATCCGCCGGGGATCGCGGTTCGGATCCGCGTCTTGCGGCGGGCGCGGCGGTTCACGCTGCGCCTCGATCCGGCGCGGGACGGAGCGGTTCTGACGGTGCCCCCGGGGGTGCCGGCGGCCGAGACCAGATCTTTCCTCGACGCGCAGCGGGGGTGGCTCGCCGCGACGATGGCCAAGATGGGCGCGGCCTTGCCCGTGGGGCCGGGGATGGCGCTGCCGGTCGACGGCGTGCCGCGGCATCTCGAGACCGCAGCCGTGCGGGCGCCGCGGCTCGTTGGAGAAACGCTCCACGTGCCGGCGCGTGAGCCGGGCCGGGCCGTCGCCGCCTGGCTCAAATTGCGGGCACGGGACCGGGTGGAGCCGATGGCGCAGGCCTATGCCGATGCGCTCGGCCGTCGGATCGCGTCGGTGAGCTTCCGCGACACCCGGAGCCGATGGGGTTCGTGCTCGGCAGGCGGACGGCTGAGCTTTTCGTGGCGGATCGCGATGGCACCGCCCGAGGTGCAGCGTTACCTCGCCGCACATGAGGCCGCGCATCTGGTGGAGATGAACCATTCCGCGCGCTATTGGGCCGTCCTCGGCGGGCTTCTGGCCGACCCGGCGACCCCGCGGGCCTGGCTCCGGCGCGAGGGGCGTGCGCTGCAGCGCTACAGGTTCGAGATCGGTGCGACCGAGGCGAGCCCGTCCCCCGCCGACGCCGAGACGCAACGGCCGCCCCGACGCCTCGGCGCGTCCTAGAGCGCGGGCGTGCCCGCTGGCGCGCCGTCCGCTTGTCCCCAATTGGACCATTGGCCGTCGCCCAGATATGGGCGGCGTGCGGCGGTCTCCGCCGAATGGACGCCTCAGCGGTCGTTGCCCGGTTGCACGAAAAGCTCGTCGGACGGGCGAGACGGAGGGTCCGTGCCCGGGTCGGCCGACAGGCTCCTAACCACATCGGAATAGATCCGCTCGACCAGCGTCTCATTGGCCGGATCCGCGCCGCGTCCCGGCGCGGGCAGCCCCACCGGCGCCGGCCCCGCCTCCATCTGGAGCGGCCGCGGCGTGCGCCCCGCATGGAGCCTGACGGCAACCTCCCGCCAGATCTCGGCCGGCAGCCCGCCGCCCGTCACCCCGGTGAGGGGCGTGTTGTCGTCGTTCCCCATCCAGACGCCGATCACATAATCCGCCGTGAAGCCGATGAACCAGGCATCGCGGGCCGCCTGTGTGGTGCCGGTCTTGCCCGCCACCTGCCAGCCCTCGAGCCGGGCACGCCCGCCCGTGCCCCGCATGACGACCGCATGCATCATGTGGGTGAGGCGCCGAGCGGTCTCGCCCGAGATCACCCGCTCGCCCGGGCCTGCGCGATGGCGTAGGATCGCCGCCTCATCGTCGCGCAATCGCACCTGCCGCAGGCCGTAAGGCGAGACCCGGCGCCCCTCTGCGGCGATCGTCCCATAGACCGCAGCCATGTCGACCAGGGTCGTCTCGGAGGTCCCGAGCGCGAGCGCCGGCCCTTCGTCGATCTCCGTGGCGATGCCGAGGCGGGTGGCGAGCGCGCGCACCCGCTCGCGCCCGACCCGTTCAGAGAGGCGCACGGCGACGGTGTTGATCGACCGGGCGAGCGCCTCCTCCAGCGTCACGGTCCCGCGATATCCGCCGCCGTAATTCTCCGGGCTCCAACTGCCGATGGTAAGCGGCGCGTCTTCGATCGTGTCCCGCGGGGCGAACCCCGCTTCGAGCGCGGCCGCATAGATCACCGGTTTGAACGCCGAGCCCGTCTGTCGCTTGGCCTGGGTCGCCCGGTTAAAGCGCCCGCCCCGTTCGCCGCGGCCGCCGAACATGGCGCGCACGGCCCCGTCGGGCTCGAGCACGACCACCCCGACCTGTGCGACCGAGGAGGGTTTGACCTTGCTCTCGAAGACATGGGCAACCGCCTCCTCGACGGCAGCCTGGGCTTTGGCGTCGAAGGTGGTGGCGATGATCACGTCCTCGGTGGTGCGTCGGGCGAGATATTGCGGGGCGGTCTCCATCACCCAATCGGCGAAATCGCCGCCTGCCTCCGCTTCGGCCGCGTCGCTGAGGCCGGCGGGGTTGGCCAGCGCCTCGAAGACCTGCGCGTCCGAGAGATAGCCTTCTTCGTGCATGGCGCGGACGATCACGCTCGCCCGGCCTTGCGCCCGGCCGATGTCATTGGTGGGCGCATAGGTTGACGGCGCGCGGAGGAGCCCCGCCAGCATCGCGGCCTCGGCCGGGCCGAGCCCCCGTGCCGATTTCCCGAAATAGCGCTGGGACGCGGCCTCGAACCCGTAGGTGCCGGCGCCGAGATAGACCCGATTGAGATAGATCGACAGAATATCTCGCTTTGAATATTTAAGCTCAAGCGCAAGTGCCATGGGCATTTCTTTGAGTTTGCGCTCGATGCTGCGCTCATGGCTCAGAAAGACGTTCTTCGCGACTTGTTGGGTCAGTGTTGAGCCGCCTTGGACGATCTCGCCCGCCCGCAGGTTCACCCACATGGCGCGCGCGATGCCCCGGGGGTCGATGCCGTGATGCCCCCAATAGCGTCGATCCTCGGCGGCGATGACCGCATGGATCAGATGCGGCGAGACCTCTTCGGCGCGCAGTTCTCCACCGAATTGCTCGCCCCGCCAGGCAAAGACCGTGTCGGTCCGGTCGAGGAGCGTCACCGATCCCGTCGACCGCCCGTCGAAGAGCGCGTCCACCGGCGGCAATGTCGAATAATAATAGCCCGTTGCGCCGGCGAGGATCAGGCCGCCGACGAGCGCGGCTCGCCAGATAAACCCGAAGACCCAGGCGACCGCTGCGCGAAAGACGCGACGCACGGCCCGGCCGACGGGTCCGGGCTCTTTGACCGGCTCCTGCACCGGGCGCTTCGGAGGGCGCGCAGCCGGTTTCGCTTTCGCGGGCCGCTCTGCCTCCGCCTCTTGCGCCTTGCGCGCCACGGGCTTGGTCGACGGCGCCTTCGGCTCGATCCGCTTCATGCCTGCCCCTGCACCGCTCGGCCGCTCGAATGATCCCGTTCAGATATGCGATCCGGGTGTCGGTTGCCAGCGCGCACGGCCCGTGCTCGATTTGCGTGCGCACGCACAAAAATGCGGCACATCCAGCCCGCGAGCCCTGCCTCGATACGCGACAATCGCAGATTTCGCAGCGTTCTCAATCCTCCAGGCACTGCCCGCACGGTTGGCACAGCATTTGAATACGAAGACCACCGAGGCTGGATCCCGCCAGCCCCACGAGATCGGGGAGTAGAATGAAACTGATCGTAGCCGTCATCAAACCCTTCAAGCTCGACGAGGTCCGCCAAGCCCTTACCCAACACGGGGTCCAGGGCCTGATGGTCTCCGAGGTCAAAGGCTATGGCCGGCAGAGCGGGCATACCGAAATCTATCGCGGCGCCGAGTACGTCGTGAACTTCGTCCCGAAGATCAAGATCGAGATGGTCGTCGCCGACGACCAGGTCGACGGGATCCTCCAGACGATCAGCGAGTCGGCACGGACCGGCAAGATCGGCGACGGAAAGATCTTCGTCTCGAGCATCGAACAGGCGGTGCGGGTCCGCACCGACGAGCGCGACGAAGACGCGCTGTGATCCCCGGACCATGGACAGAGAGAGACCTCACATGAAGAACACGCTGATCCTCGGCCTCAGCGCCGTCGCTCTCCTCGCGGTGAGCCCCGCCTTCGCGCAAGACGCGGCCGAAGCCGCGGCCCCTGTCGACGTGCCTGCGCACTCGGTTTTCGTTTTCAACACGCTGCTGTTCCTGATCGGCGGCTTTCTGGTGATGTTCATGGCCGCGGGCTTCTGCATGCTCGAGGCCGGGCTCGTGCGGTCGAAGAACGTCGCAATGCAGTGCACCAAGAACATCACGCTCTTCTCGATCGCTGCCATCGGTTACTATGTGATCGGCTATAACCTCATGTATCCGCTGGGGAACTGGACGATCGGCTCGGACGAAGAAGGCGGTTATCTGGGCGCGATCGGCGTCGCGGTGCTCGAAGCCGTCGGAGTGACGGCCGATGCGGCGGACGACATCGGCTATGCCTCGACCGGCTCGGACTATTTCTTCCAGCTGATGTTCTGCGCCGCGACCGCCTCGATCGTGTCGGGTGCGCTTGCCGAGCGGATCAAGCTCTGGCCGTTCCTGATCTTCACCTTTGCGCTGACCGCCCTCATCTACCCCATCCAGGCCTCGTGGAAATGGGGCGGCGGCTTCCTCGACAGCCAGTTCGCCTTTCAAGACTTCGCGGGCTCGACCGTCGTGCACTCGGTCGGCGGTTGGGCGGCGCTCGCGGGCGCGATCATCCTCGGCGCGCGCAAGGGCAAATACGGGCCAAACGGCGAGATCAACCCGATGCCGGGCTCGAACCTCGCACTCGCGACACTCGGAACCTTCATCCTCTGGCTCGGCTGGTTCGGCTTCAACGGCGGCTCGCAGCTCGCCATGGGTTCGGTCGGCGACGTGGCCGATGTGAGCCGGATCTTCGCCAACACGAACGCGGCCGCGGCCGGCGGTGTGGTTGCGGCGGTCCTGCTGACACAAATCCTTTACGGAAAGGTCGACTTGACCATGGCGCTCAACGGCTGTCTCGCCGGCCTCGTGGCGGTCACGGCCGAGCCGCTTCAGCCCTCGCTCGGCTGGGCGACGGCGGTCGGTGCGGTCGGCGGTGCCATTGTGGTCTTCACCGTGCCGCTCCTCGACAAGCTCAAGATCGACGACGTCGTGGGCGCGATCCCGGTTCACCTCTTCGCCGGCATCTGGGGCACCATAGCCGTGGTCTTCTCCAACTCGGACGCAACCATCGGCGGCCAGTTGATCTCCATCGCCATCGTCGCCGCATTCGTCTTCATCGTGTCGCTGGTGCTCTGGTTCATCCTGGCGATGACCATCGGTATCCGCGCCAGCGAGGAAGAAGAACAAGCCGGCCTCGACACCTCCGAGATCGGCATGGAGGCGTATCCCGAGTTCGGCAAAGGTTCCCAATTCGTCTGATCAGACGGATCCCCTGGAGAGGCCAAGCGCGGGCGGCCTCTCCCACCTGACCCGGGGGCGGCCCCCGGGTCTTTTTTGTGCCGGGGCGTCGGGGCTATCTATGCGTCACGAGAGGAGGACCGCGCGATGAAGAGTTTTCCCGTTTTTCTCGGCCTTGCGGGCGCCCGGGTCGTCATCGTAGGCGGCAGCGAAGAGGCCGCGCAAAAGTTCCGCCTGTTCGCCCGGACCGAGGCGGCGATCGACATCGTGGCCCCTGTCCTTTGCGACGAGTTGCGCCGCGCCGTCATGGCCGGTCGCGCCCGGCAGGTGCCGCGGGTCGTCTCGGTCGACGCCTTTCTGGGGGCGCGGCTCGCGATCGTCTGCACGGGCTGTGCCGGGGCCGACGGCGCCGCCGCCGCGCTCGCTCGGGCGGTGGGCGTACTCGTCAACGTGGTCGACCGGCCCGATCTCTGCGACGTGACCACGCCCGCCCTCGTCGATCGGGATCCGGTAGTGGTGGCTATCGGGACCGAGGGGACGGCGCCCGTTCTCTCGCGACAGATCAAGAGCCGCGTGGAGGCAATGCTCGAACCGGATCTCGGTGCCTTTGCGGCCTTTGCCGGACGTCTTCGGGAGCAGGTAGCCTATCGTGTCGCGCCGGCGCGTCGGCGGGCGTTCTGGGATTGGGCGTTCGACGGGCCACGACGGTTGTTCACCTCCGGCGCGCGGGCCGAAGCGGAGGCGCGGATCGACGCGGCGCTCTCGGCCGGCGCGGCGCCGGGCGAGAACGGGGGTCGGGTCACGCTTGTGGCAGCCGAACGTGGTGGGGCAGATCTCATTCCGCTTCGGGCCGTGCAACGGCTGCAAAGCGCGGATCTCCTGATCCACGATCCGGATGCGCCCTGGTCTCTGCTCGAGCTCGCCCGCCGCGATGCCGAACGTGCGGCGCTGACGGGCGAGGCGGCCATCGCGGCCGCAGAGGCCGCCGCCGCCGAGGGCCGGTCGGTCGTCCTGGTCGGCCCGCTCGATCTCGCCACTCGCCCGGGCTGGGAACGGCTGGGTTCTGCCCCGGCGGTCGATCCCTATCCGCTGCCGACGGCCGCGGAATAGGCTTAGCCGGGAGCCGTCCGCGCCCCGAAGATTGCCGATCCGACGCGCACCACGGTCGCTCCGAGCGCGATTGCCCGCTCGAAATCTCCGCTCATCCCCATGGAGAGCCCGGCGAGGCCGGTGCGCTCGGCGAGTTTGGCCAAGAGGGCGAAATGGAGCGCCGGCTCCTCGTCGACGGGCGGGATGCACATGAGCCCGGCAAGCGGCAGCCCGAGCGCGCGGCATTCGGCGACAAAGGCATCCGTCTCCCCCGGCAGGACACCCGCCTTTTGTGCCTCCTCGCCGGTATTGACCTGGATGTAACAGGGCAGCGCCCGCCCGGTCTCGGCGAAGACGTCCGCTAGCTTCTGCGCCAGCTTCGGGCGATCGACCGACTGGATCACATCGAAGAGCTCGACCGCCTGGCGCACTTTGTTCGTTTGCAACGGCCCGATGAGGTGAAGCTCGAGATCCGGATAGCGGGCGCGAAAGTCGGGCCATTTGCCGGCCGCCTCCTGCACCCGGTTCTCGCCGAAGACCCGATGCCCAGCCGCCAGAACCGCCTCGATCCGTTCGAGCGGCTGGACCTTGGAGACAGCGACAAGCGAGATCTCCACCGGGTCCCGCCCCGCCTCCCGAGCGGCAGCGGCGATGCGCGTGCGGATATCCTCAATCCCGCTCATGCCCGCGCCGCGACCGCCGCGGTCTCCGCGAGGAGCTCGGGATACCAGCGCTCGAGCGTGGGCAGGAACGCCTCCCGGAGCGTCGCCACCTGTGCGGGCGTGAGATCCTCGCGCCAGGCGCCCGCCTTTCCCTTCGCGAAAAACCGCTCCATTTGCGGCGGCCGCTCGCGAAACCCCTTCTCCTCTTCCTGCTTGCGGAGCGCATCGAAGGAGTTGGCCCGGATCGCCCGGCGGAGCTTTCCGTCTTGAACCGGCGCGCGCAGAAAGCCGAGAAGCCCGCGGAAAGCTTTCTCGGCGTCGGCGCTCATATCTTCATAACGCATGACATGGCGGGGCAGCCCGGGCGCGCCGGTCCAGCTTTCGATATGGGTATCCCACCGACCGACCGGCTCGAACACGCGGCTCTCGGTGACATTCATCGCCTTGGGGTTTTGCATCATCTCAATGGCCTGATCGAGCGGGACACCGAGATGCCGGGCATAGGAGGGGGCCACATCGAACGGGTTGCGGATGATGTAGACCGCAGCCGCGGTGACCTCGGGTGGGATCGTCGGATAAGGCCCGATGGTCTGGATCTGGCAGTGGGTCTTGACGAAGTGGTGCCCGGGCTTCGAGAGCGCGATCAGGTGCAAGACCTTCTGGCGCATCGTCACCCAATCATCGAAATCGCTGGCCGTAAACGGCCGCCCGGCCGCTTTATCGAAGAAGTCCTGGCGGATGTCCGAGGTGGTGAACTTTCGCAGATTGTTAATGTCCGGCGCTTCTCCCGGCGGCATGAGATAGTGGGCGAGGAAGCTCCGCGTCCAGGTATTGCCGGATTTCGGAAAAGACGACAGCCAGATGATCCGTTGCGTCTGCATCAGAGATAGCCGAATTGCTTCATGACCTTGCCATGATCGGTCCGGATCCGTTCGACAAGCGCGGGCGAGATCGCGGCGATGCCCGCTCCGGCCGTGCCGGTATGGAAGAAGCGCTCGCCGGTGTGGGAGCGTTCGATGAAGGGCACGGTGGCCTCCTGTCGCGAAACCTCATCGAAGGCCGAGAACCGGATCGCGCGGGCGAGGCGCTCGTCCTCGACGGGCATGCCGAGATGCTCGACAAGGCGGGCGAATTCGCGCTCTGGCGCGGCGTGCAGGTCTTCGTAGCGGAGCACCAGCACCGGGAACCCCGGGGATTTCGTCCAACTGAGCGCATGATCCGACCACGAGCCGAGGAACTGGGTCACGTTGTTCGCGTCCCCGGCGACGGCGTTGTCCTTATGGCCAAGGCGCGTGACGGTTTCCTCGGGCGTGAGGCCGAAATGCCGGGCATAGGACAACACGACGTCGTGGGGATCCCGAACGATATAGACGGCCGAACGGGTCAACGGGCGTGGCACCAGCTCGACGCCGCGGGCGATCGATCGGATGTTGTGCGTCTTGACGAGATTGAGATCCGCATCGTTGGCGACGATCCCCGCGAGCACCTTCGGTCGGAGCTTGAGCGAGAGCGCGACGTCGCGGGGGTCGATCCGTTGCCCGGCGACCATGGCATAGGTTTTGGCAATCGCGTCGCCGATCCCGATGCGGTGGATCTCGTTGATCGGCATCGGGGTTTGACGATTGAGCAGGTAGTTGGCGAGGAAGATCCGCGCCCAGGTGTTGCCGGACTTTGGGTAAGAGGCGAGCCAGACGATGCTTTTCTTGGCCATGGGCGTACCCTAGGTCGGCAAGTCGACGGGGGCCAGACCCCGAACGCAGACAGGGGAGGCGTGTGCCCCCCCTGTCGCAACTCCGATCGCAGCGGAAGGATCAGAAGCTGATCGCGATACCGGTGCCGATCGCGAAGCCGTCGAAGTCGTCGCCCGCACCGCCAGCGTCGCCGGTTTCTTCTTCGCCATCGACATAGATGCCGAACGCGCCGAGCTGAACACCTTTGGCGAGCGCGTAGCTGACACCGAGCGAGAACGCCTCGTATGTTTCGTCACAGCCGAGCACTTCGCACTGGTTCAGGTCGCTGTCGAACACCTGGTCGTTGACGCCTTCGCCGCTGTAATAGCTGAAGGACACGCCCCACGGGCCGGTGTTGTACGCGATACCGGCCGAGTAACCGGTGGCGTCGTTGTTGCCGGCGTTGTTCTGCTCGGCAAACGTGCCGCCGACCGTCACACCGGCAAAGCCGACGTTGGCACCGATGGCGTAGACCTGCGGGTTATCCGAGTTCGGCGCATCGTTGGTCGCGATACCCCAGCGGCCCGAAACGGCCACATCGACGCCACCGAACGAGTTGACGTAGTTCACACCAACGTCGAAGTAGTTGCCGATTTCACCGTTGAGGTCGACCGCTTCCGAGCTGTCCTGCTGATCATCACGGGCGTAGGACGCACCGACCTGGAGACCGGCAAAGCGCGGCGAGAAGTAGGTGATGCGCTGGGCGTCGTTGTTCCGGTTGTTCTCGACAAAGGACGAGCCCAGCGGGCCACGGAACGCATCGTCAAGCGTTTCGACCGGCGCGCCGGTGGTCAGCGGAACGAAGACCGAAACCGAACCCGAGTTGATCGGCAGGAGCGATTCGTCAGGTGCCGTGAAGGTCATCGTGTAACCGGCCGAGTTTTCCGAACCGATCTGGATCCGGCCGAACGAACCGTCGATGGAGACGAACGATTCGTCGATCGTGTCGCTCGACGTGTTACCTTCAAGCTGAATGTCGGCACCGATCTTGAGACCGTTGTCGAGCGTGATCGAGGGACGGAAACGGATCTCGGTGTTGGAGAGCACGTCGACGCCGTCGTAATCGGTGTCGACACCGTCAACATCGGCCGATCCGAAGTAGACAAGCTGGGTCGAGAAGCCGCCCACGTCGACTTCCCACTCGGCCGCCGCCGCCGGGGTCGCAACCGCACCGACGAGCGCGAGAGCGCTGGTGCTCAAGAGAACTTTCTTCATGGTGTCCCTCTCTCGGTTCCACACAGTGTGTTTGGACATCGACTGTGCGGAGGCCGCTCTCTCGCGTCTTCTCTCCGCACACCCGGCGCAAGGCTGATCCGGCCCCACTGCTGCCTTCATACCGGCACGCGCTTCTGCGTCAATCTTCCCGACTTGCATTCCTTTCGAGGGGGCAAGCCGCCGGTGCATTCTGGCAACACCGGAATGTGAGGGCGGTTGATCGCCTCTGGCTCCCCGAGGCAGTGCGGTCCCGGCGGCGGCCTAGGCGCCCGCAGCCGCCTGTGCTAGGCACGCGGGCGATGAGGCGTTTGGAGATCGGGATCGAGAACGATGACGGGTGAGAAGATCACTTCACGCGCGGCGCCGGTCGTGGCGCTTCTCTGCGCCGGCTTACTGCTCGGATGCGGCAGCGGCAGCCTGCGCGCTGACGGGGACCGGAACGACCCGGCCCCGGGCTCGGGCACGCGGCGAGACCAGGATTTCGGCGTCGAGGGTAAGCTCTTCGGCGATGATCTGAACGCGTCGAGCCTGCTCGACGGCACGCTCTTCAGTGGCGGGAACGACCAGGATGGCGACGCGCTGCCGGTTAATAAGTTCCTTTGGCAGGCCTCGCTCGATACGCTGTCGTTCATGCCGCTCGCCTCGACCGATCCGTTCACGGGCGTGATCGCGACGGAATGGTCCACATCGCCGTCGGCGCCCGGCGAGCGGTTCAAAGTGACCGTCTATCTGATCCGGCCCGCGCTTGAGGCCTCCTCGCTCCGGGTGGCCGTCTTCCGCGAGGCGCGCAGCGCGGAGGGTGTTTGGATCCCGCAACCGGTGAGCACCGAGACGATCGTGCGGCTGGAGAACGCCATCCTCACCCGCGCGCGACAGATCCGGATCGCCGGGATCGAGGCCGAGGAAGCCTCCGGCTGACGGCCTCGCGCGGCTCTCGCGACGGCGCGCGGCGAGCGCATTGAAATCGTCGCTGACGGGTCCTAACAGGGGGTCGGACGCGCCCGTTTGCGGGCCGGGCGACGAACGGAGAAGGATCATGTCGCGCTACAACGCCCGTGAGGCAGAGCCGAAATGGCGGGCGGCGTGGGCCGAGGCCCTGGTTTTCGAAGTCGATCGCGACGAGACCCGGCCGAAATACTACGTCCTCGAGATGTTTCCCTACCCGTCGGGCCGCATCCACATGGGCCATGTGCGGAATTATGCCATGGGCGACGTGATCGCCCGGTTCAAACGGGCGCGCGGATTTAACGTGCTTCATCCAATGGGCTGGGACGCGTTCGGCATGCCGGCCGAGAACGCCGCGATGGAGCGAAAGATCCACCCCGGCAAGTGGACTTACGAGAATATCGCAGCGATGCGCGCGCAGCTCCAAAAGATGGGGCTGTCGCTCGACTGGAGCCGCGAGTTTGCGACCTGCGATCCGGATTATTATTCCCAGCAACAAGCGCTTTTCCTCGACATGCTCGAGGCGGGGTTCGTCGATCGCAAACAATCGGTGGTGAACTGGGACCCGGTCGATCAGACCGTGCTTGCGAACGAACAGGTGGAAAATGGTCGGGGCTGGCGCTCGGGGGCTTTGGTCGAGCGGCGCGAGCTGACCCAGTGGTTCTTTAAGATCTCGGACATGGCCGACGAACTGCTGTCGGCCATCGACGGCCTCGACCGCTGGCCCGAGAAAGTGCGGCTGATGCAGGCCAACTGGATCGGCAAATCGCGCGGATTGCAGTTTTCTTTCGAGACCCGGGACGCGCCGGAGGGGCACGGGTTCCTCGAGGTCTACACAACCCGGCCCGATACCCTGATGGGCGCGAGCTTTGCCGCCATCGCCGCCGACCATCCGCTGGCGCGCGCGCTCGAGGCCGACAATCCCGCGATCGCCGAGTTCTGCGCCGAATGCCGCCGGATGGGCACCTCGGAAGAAGACCTGGAGACCGCCGAGAAGAAGGGCCTCGACACTGGGGTGCGGGTCGTCCATCCGCTCGACCCGGACTGGGAACTGCCCGTCTATATAGCGAATTTTATCCTCATGGATTATGGGACGGGGGCGATCTTCGGGTGCCCGGCGCACGATCAACGGGATTTGGACTTTGCCCGCAAATACGGCCTGCCGGTCCTCGACACCTTCGTTGCGCGCGAGAACGGCAGCCCGGTGACCGACGAACCCTTTGTACCGGCCAAGACCGAGCCCGTCGCCTGGGTGCGCCCGGTCCCCCATGGCGGGCCTGAGGTGATGACCGGGCAGGAGGCGATCGACCGCACCATCGACTGGGCCGAGGCTCGGGGGCTCGGGCGCGGCGTGACCAAGTTTCGCCTCCGCGACTGGGGGATCAGCCGCCAGCGCTATTGGGGCTGCCCGATCCCGATTGTCCATTGCGCGCGCTGCGGAGCCGTCCCGGTGCCGAAATCCGAGCTGCCCGTGCGGCTGCCCGACGACGTCTCGTTCGACCGGCCGGGCAATCCGCTCGACCGCCACGACGCCTGGCGCCAGGTGCCCTGCCCGGCCTGCGGCGGCCCGGCGCGGCGCGAGACGGATACCATGGACACCTTCGTCGACAGCTCGTGGTACTTTGCGCGCTTCACCGCTCCGCGGGCCGAGACGCCGACACAGATCGACGACGCCCGCTATTGGATGACCGTCGACCAATATATCGGCGGCGTCGAGCACGCGATCCTGCACTTGCTTTATTCGCGGTTCTTCACGCGGGCGATGGCCCGAACCGGGCATTTGCCAGAGGACATGGCCGAGCCCTTCGATGCGCTCTTCACCCAAGGCATGGTCTGCCACGAGACCTATCGGGGGGCCGACGGGTGGCTCTCGCCCGAGGACGTCGTGATCGAGAACGGCACCGCCCGGCATGCGGAGACCGGCGCCCCGGTCGAGGTCGGCCCGTCGATCAAGATGTCGAAATCCAAGCGAAACGTGATCGACCCGGACGTGATCATCGAACAGTACGGGGCGGATACCGCCCGCTGGTTCATGCTCTCGGACAGCCCGCCCGAGCGGGATGTCGAGTGGACGCAGGCGGGCGTCGAGGGGGCCTGGCGCTTCCTGCAACGGGTCTGGCGGCTTGCGGCGGAGGCCTCGCTCTCGGCGGCGGGGACCGGGCTTGGGGAGGATGCCGACAGCGAGGCGCTCGCGCTCCGCAAGGCGACGCACAAGGCGATTGCCGGGGTCACCCGGGATATCGAGGATTTCGCCTTCAACAAGGCCGTCGCCCGGCTCTACGAGTTCGCGAACACGCTCCAGGCCGCCAAGGCCGAAGGCGCGGCGATGGACGCGGCCCGGCGCGAAGGCTTCGAGGCCGTCGCCCGTCTGATGGCCCCCTTCACCCCGCATTTCGCCGAGGAGCTGTGGGCCGCGCTCGGACAAACCACCTGGCTCGTCCACACCGCCTGGCCGGAGGCGGATGCGGCGCTCGCGTCGGATGACACCGTCACGCTGCCCATTCAGGTGAACGGCAAGAAACGCGGCGAGATCGTCGTGCCGAAAGACGCCGAGCAGGCGGTGGTTCAGTCGATGGCGCTCGAGAACGCGGATGTTATGCGGTATCTCGACGGGCGGGCGCCCAAAAAGGTCATCGTCGTGCCAGGACGGATCGTCAATGTCGTCATCTGAACTCAGCCGGCGGGCCGCGTTGCTGGCGCTTCTCGCCGTACTGCCGGGCTGTTTCCGGCCGATGCTCGCCGAAGGCTCGGCGGCCCGCGGGCTCGAGGGCCGGGTGGCGCTGCCGCGAATCGACGGCCGGCTCGGTTATCTGATGGTGAAGCGGCTCGAAGATCGCTTCGGTCGACCGCGGCAGCCGGATCTGCGCCTCGAAGTGAGCCTCACGACCACCGAGCGCGGGCTCGCCATCGCCCAGGACAACACGGTGACCCGGCGGACGGTGACGGCTCGGGCACGGTGGGCCCTCTTCGGACCTGAGCAGGCGGGGCCGATCCTCCGCGACACCGAGGTGGCGCAGGCGGGCTTCGACGCCACCACATCGCTCTTTGCGACGCGGGCGGCCGAACAGGACATCGAGCGCCGCCTCGCCGAAGAAGTCGCGGAACGGATCGCGCGGAAGATCCAGGCCCGCGCCGGGCAGGTCACCGCTCGGTCGTGAAGCTCTCCGGCGCCCGCGCCCGGGGCTTTTGCCGGGCGCCTAACCCTCAAAGCCTCGGCGCGCTTCTCTACGGACCCGAACCCGGCCTCGTCGCACTTCGCCGGCGCGAGCTCGTCGCGGCCCTGGTCGGCGAGGACGATCTGCGCTTGACCCGGCTCGACGCGGAGACCGCGCGCAAGTCTCCGGCCGATCTCGACGCGGCGCTCCGGGCCCGCGGGTTCTTTCCGGGCAGACGCGCCGTCATCGTCGAGGGCGCCAAGGACGGGACGACGGCCGCGATCGCAGGCGCGCTCGAAGGGCTGACCGCCGAGGACGCGTTCCTGGTCGCAACCGCCGGGCAACTCGCGCCGCGGTCGTCGCTGCGCAAGCTCTTCGAGGGCCCACCCGGCCTCGCCGCCGTCGCGCTCTATCCGGACGCCCCCGATACGGTTGAGATCGCCGAGACCCTTCGCGAGGAGGGCTGCACCGCCCACCCGGATCCGACCGCGGAGGCGCGCCTTGCGGCCCTTGCGACCGAACTCGATCCGGGGAGTTTCCGGCAGTTCCTCGGGACGCTCGCGCTCTTTGCCCGTGGGGCCGAGACAATCACCGGAGACGACGTCGCCGCCCTTGCGCCAGAGCGCCGCGCCGCAGCCGTGGACGCGGTCGTCGAGGCGGTAACGGGCGGCGCACCCGGCCGGCTCGGCCCCGCCCTCGGGAGGCTCGCATCGGGCGGCGAGACCGCGGGCAGCGCGCTCTCTGCGGTCGGCCGACAGCTGAGGCTCGTGCACGCGATCGCCACCGATCCCGGCGGGCCGCAAGCGGGGGCCGACCGGCGCCTCCGCGGGCGCTACGATCCCCGCCGAGCCGGTATCCTCGCGGCCCTCGACCTCTGGCCGGTCCCGACGCTCGAGGCCGGGATCCGCGCCGTGCACGAGGCAGAAGGGCTGCTCCGGTCGTCAGGCACCCGGCCGGACCGCGCGTTGGCCGAACGCTGCCTCCTCCGCCTCGCGATCCTCTCCCACGCCCGCCGCCCAGGCTGAGCCGCCTATCCCGTCGCGCGGGGAACCCTTTGCCCGTGTCAGGCGTATCCCCTGCGTCCCTCACGAACGAACGGAGGCACCTATGATCCGACCCGCCTCGATCCTTTGCGCGGTGGCCCTCGCGAGCCCCGCAATTGCCCAATCCTTCGAACCGGTGTGCTCCGGGATCGGCGAAAAAGCCGACGCCGAAGCGGCCGCGACGCCCCACACGCTCAAGCTCGTCTACGCCGATAGCAACGGCAAGTATCTCGCCGATGTCACTACCCAGATCGCACGGACGGGGACGGTGCTTGTAAGCCAGTTCTGCCCGGGCCCGTGGTTGCTCGCCGATCTGCCGCCCGGCACCTACGAGATCACGGCCGAATTCGGCGGCACCCTCAAATCCGCGACCGTCACGGTCGATGGTGGCGTGACCGAACGCACGATCACGTTTTGAACTCGGGCCGAACGCAGGCTGAACGCGGGCCGTCCAGCCCTCAGGCGCGGCTCCGGCCTCGCGCCCGGATCCAATCCATCTGCACGGAGGCATCCTCATGAAATCGTTTCTCACAATCGCCGCCATCGCGGCGTTCGGCGTCGCTGGCATGGCAGCCGCTGCGCCCGGTGATTTGCACCGGATCAACGCCGATCTCGTCAACTTGCGCGCCGGTCCGACGGACAATGCCTCGATCCGCGACCGCCTCGAAGGCGGTACCGAGGTGATCGAACTCCGCTCGGACGGGGGCTGGTACGGGATCCGCGTCGTCGAGACCGGCCAGGAGGGCTGGATCTACGGGCGGCTCCTCGACCGGGTGGCGTCATCGGAACTGAGTGAAATCCGCGAGGAACACGGCTTCCGGTCGCTGAGCGCCGATTTCGACCATCTGATCGGCGAACTGAACGGCCAGCTCGGCCTCAGCATGGTGGAGACGGTGACCGCTTCGGGCGACCGGCTCGTGGTCGCGCCGAGCCCCGCTTGGCTCCGCGTGAGCTCGCTTGACGCGCAGCTTCTCGCCTCCGCGTCAATTTATCAAATCTGGAAGAACCACCAAAACCAGGCGCCTGTCTCGGTCGTCCTCCTCGATGGACAGGGCGCCGATTACGTGGTGATCGAAGACCTAGGAGAAGGCGGGCCGGCGATCCGCGTGATCGACCGCGCGTCGGGCACTGAGACCCGCGGATAATTCCAGGAGACCCGCCGTCCATAGATGGGGCGGCGGGGCCTTCCGGCGGCATTTTCGCTTGCGGCCATCTGCCAAAGGCTCTATCCGGCGCGCGAACAATCTTGCGGCGGATCGTAACGGGAGCTGACTATGGCGAAGGCGAAATTCGAGCGGAACAAGCCGCACGTGAACATCGGGACGATCGGGCATGTCGACCATGGCAAGACGACGCTAACAGCGGCGATCACGAAGTATTTCGGTGAGTTCCGGGCGTACGATCAGATTGACGGTGCACCTGAGGAAAAAGCGCGCGGGATTACGATCTCCACGGCCCATGTGGAGTACGAGACCGAA
>JBHJGX010000010.1:0-8353 GCA_050331395.1 Paracoccaceae bacterium | reverse complement strand
TGCGGAGCAGCCGTTCTTGCGCGTCCACCCGTTTCGCCGAGGACCGGGTGATCGAATTGCCCGACAGGCCCCCTCGGGCCCCACCCCCCCGGGCCGGCTCTGATCCGGCGACGCGATCCCGCCCCCCATCGGCCCGAGGGGGCCCTGTCGCAGAGGCCGGCGGCAGCGCTCGGGACCGGCTTGAGAGGGGACATTGCCGGGGCCCTCCGAGCCGGGGGGGGGCGTGGGATCCACGTGGCCGGGGACGGGGACGGCCCGGGAGGGCGGGGCTCGGAGGGCCCCGGCTCCTCGCCGCCCCACCGGCTCCCCGTCTTAGGTCGACGTATCGGCCAGGACCCCTTGCCGCGGCCCGCCTCGGGTCGGGCGGGCTGGCCCGGAGCGCGACGCTCCGACTAAACTCGAGAGGGGAGGCACGGCCATGGACGGACCGCTCGCACGCGAGATGTATGACACCGGGCAGCACGAGCCGTCTTGGTGGGAGGATACGGCCGGTCTCGCCCTGGACCGCCCGCCGCTCGAGACGGATATCCGTGTCGGCACGGCGGTGATCGGCGGCGGGGTCACCGGGCTCACGGCCGCCCGCGTCCTCGCCGAAGCCGGGGTCGCCGCTGCGGTCTTGGAGGCGGGCGAGATCGGCTGGGGCTCCTCGGGGCGCGCGGGCGGGATCGTCGGTTTCGGCGGCAGCAAGCTGTCGGACGCGGCGCTTCGCCGCCGGTTCGGCGCCGCCGAGGTCGCCTGGGCCGAAACCTTGCAAGCCGAAAACCTCCGCGATCTGCGCCGTTTGGCGGAAGATGCGGGTCTCGGCGCGCAAATCCAAGGCACGGGCGAGGCGATTTGGGCGCACAGTCGGGCGATGGCCCGCAGGCTCGCAACCGAGGGCGCGCCGGCAGGCGGCGAGGCGATCGGCTTGCCGCCCTCGGGCCAGGACGACATCGCGCGCCACGGCGGCGTGCTGATCCGGCCGAGCTTCGGCATCCACCCGCTCCGGCTTTCCCGTGCGCTCGCGGATCTCGCCGAGGCGGCGGGCGCTTGGGTCTTGCCCCGATCGGAGGTCGCCGTCTGGGAGCGCCGCGGCAACGCCCATCGGCTGGTCACCGCCCGGGGCAGCGTGACCGCAGACCGGGTGATCCTCGCCACCAACGCGTTTACGCCAGACCGGCTGCATCCGCGGTTTCGCGCCCGCACGGTGCCGGTGATCTCGAACATCGCCGTGACCCGGCCGCTTGTCGCGGCCGAACGGGCCGCTCATCCCTGGCTCGGCCCGGAGCCGAGCGGGGACACCCGTCATCTTCTGGCCTATTTCCGGATCTTGCCCGAGGGGCGGCTCCTCTTTGGCATGCGCGGCGATCTGCGCGGCTCGGAGCGGGGCCGCGCGCGGATGCGGACGCTGTTGCGCGCTCGGCTCGATGCGGCGCTGCCGGGCCTCCGCGAGGTCGAAATCACCCATTTCTGGCGCGGTCCGGTCTGCGCGACCATGGCCCGGCGCCCCTCGATCGGCCGCCTCGCCGACGAGCCCACGGTCTTCCACGGCTTCGGCTGGCATGGATCGGGGCTCAATATGGGCACGTTGGCCGGGCGGATGCTGGCCGAGCTGATCCTCGGCGCGCCGGCCAAGAGCGTCCCCGCCCCGTGGCGCGGTCTGCCCCCGCCGGTGCCGGTGCCCGCGCTCCGGCCGCTCTATGTGGGCGCGATGATGGGGGCCTATGCGCTCGAGGATCGCTTGGGCTGAGCCTCAGCCCGTCGGCTGCGCGATGCCACCGCCCCGGGCGGCGGCGAGCATCCGCTGGGCGATCCGATCGAACATCTCCACATCGCCGATCGCGCGGGCCACGAGCACCGCGCCTTCGAGCCCTGCGACCAGCGTCTCGGCGCCCGTCCGGTCCGCCTCCGGCGCCAGCGCCTCGGTCGCCCAATCCACTTGCGCGGCGAAGAACCGTCCGACCGCGACCCGGAGCGGGTCGGGCAGCGTATCGCGTTCGGCGCCGAAGAGCCCGCAGAGGCACATCTGATCCTCGACCTGGAGCGCGGTCCGATAGCCGCCGATCAGCCGCAGGACCGCGCCCTTTTCCTGCGCAGGCCCGAGGGACGCCATGAACCGCTCGGAATACCGCTCGGCGAGCGCCGTCGTCAGATCGGCCTTGGTTGGGAAATGGTAATGCACGCTCGCGCTTTTGACGCCGACCTCGGTCGCCACGTCGCGAAAGCTGAACCCATGATAGCCGCCCCGCCGGGCCAGGCGTTCGGCGGTATCGAGGATCTCCGTGCGGCGTCGCGACGGCGCCGCGGTGCCGGTGGCGAGCGCTTTCGGTTCGGTCATCTCGGTCCTCCTCCAGGGGTCGGGCCGTGTCGGGGCGGTATCGGGACAGGCGGCCGCAAGCGCCGGCGCTGCCTTCTATCGTTAGATAGGGACAGCCCCCCCTCTTCGGCAACATCCGACGCCTTTATCTATGCCGGGAAGGAGTGCCCCTGACCGACCGAGCGGGCTCCACGCCGGGCGTTGCGCGACCCCGCTCCGCCTGCGAGGGTGTCCCCCGAAAAAGGAGACGCGCATGAGCTTCTCGGAGGCCGTCGATCAGTTGCCGGACTGGGTCCAGCTCTGGGTGCTCTGGCTCAACATCGTGACCATAGCGGCATGTGCGGTCGCGGCGCTCGCCCGTGTGACCTGGGTCGAGGCCGGGGCGATCCTTCTCGCCAACGCGCTCATGGTGCCGACGATGCTCTGGCTCTATGGGCAGGTCGGGATGGTGCGTCTTCTGGGCCTGCCGCATATCGTCTTTTGGACCCCGCTCTTGGTCTGGCTTGTCCTGCGCCTCCGCCGGCGGCCGCTGCCGGCGCCGCAGCGCATCGTGCTCTCGGTCTATGCGGGGTCCATCGCGCTCTCGCTCGCCTTCGACTATACCGATGTCGCCCGCTGGCTGGCCGGGGAGCGGGCGCCGCTCGTTCCTGTTTCGCCGGCCTGAGGAGCAGCCCATGGACGACGACCTCTTCGACGAGCCCGACGCAGGCGCCGAGCGCGCTTATGACGCGGCCTCGATCGAGGTGCTCGAAGGGCTCGAGGCCGTCCGCAAACGCCCCGGCATGTATATCGGCGGCACGGATGAGCGCGCGCTCCACCATCTGGTTGCAGAAGTGCTCGACAACGCCATGGACGAAGCGGTCGCCGGCCACGCCACGCGGATCGAAGTCGAGCTCGCCGCCGACGGGGCCTGCGCAATCACCGACAATGGCCGCGGCATCCCGGTCGATCCGCACCCGAAATTCCCCGACAAATCCGCCCTCGAGGTGATCCTGACCGAGCTCCATTCGGGCGGCAAGTTCTCGGGCAAGGCCTATCAGACGAGCGGCGGACTTCACGGGGTGGGCGTCTCGGTCGTGAACGCGCTGACCGACCGGCTCCGGGTCGAAGTCGCCCGCGGCAAACGCCTTTGGGCGCAGGACTATTCCCGCGGCCAGCCAGCGGGGCCGCTCGCCGATCTCGGCCCCGTTCAGAACCGCCGGGGGACCCGCGTCGTCTTTCACCCGGACGGGGAGATCTTCGGTGCCGAGGCCCGCTTCCGCCCCGCGCGGCTCTGGCGGCTCGCCCGCTCCAAGGCCTATCTCTTCGGCGGTGTGGAGATCCGCTGGCGCTGCGCCCCCGAGATCGCCGGCGACACGCCGACCGAGGACGTGTTCCGATTTCCCGGCGGGCTCGCGGATTTCCTGCGCGCCAGCCTCGACGGTGCGGCCGTCCTCGGCCGGCCCTTTTCGGGGCGCATCGACTTCGCGGAGCGCTTCGGGGCTGAGACGGCCGGCTCGGTCGAATGGGCGATCGCCTGGACGCCGGGCGAGGACGGGCGCGTCTCGTCTTATTGTAACACGATCCCGACGCCCGAAGGCGGCACCCACGAGGCGGGCTTTTGGTCGGCCGTCGGCAAGGCCGTCCGCGCCTATGGCGAACTGAAGGGTCAGAAGAAAGCCAAAGAGATCCGCCGCGAAGACCTGACCGCCTCGGCGGCCGCGCTCGTCTCGGTCTTCATCCGCGAGCCCGAATTCGTCGGTCAGACCAAGGACCGGCTCGCCACCGCCGAGGCCGAGCGCCTGGTCGAAGGGGCGGTCCGCGACCGGCTCGATCACTGGCTCGCGGGGGATCCGAAGCTCGCCGACGAACTTCTCGACTTCCTCATCGAGCGGGCCGAAGAACGCCAGCGCCGCCGCGCCGAGAAGGAGCAGACCCGCAAGACCGCAACCACCCGCCTCCGCCTGCCGGGCAAGCTCGTGGACAGCGCGCGCAAGACCCGCGAGGGGACCGAGATCTTCCACGTCGAGGGCGACAGCGCGTCGGGCTCGGGCAAGAAGGCCCGCGACCGGGACACCCAGGCGATGCTGCCGCTCCGGGGCAAGGTGCTGAACGTGCTCGGCGCCGCGGGGGGCAAGCTCGCGGACAACAAAGAACTCTCCGACCTTGCCAAGGCGCTCGGCGTCGGCCTCGGCGCGCGCTATCGCGAAGAGGACCTGCGCTATGAGCGCGTGATCATCATGACCGATGCGGATGTTGACGGCGCGCATATCGCCGCGCTGTTGATGACCTTCTTCTTCACGCAGATGCGGCCGCTGATCGATCATCGGCATCTTTTTCTCGCCGTGCCGCCGCTCTATCGCCTCGCGCAAGGCGGGCGCACGGTCTATGCCCGCGACGACGCCGAGAAGGACCGGCTGATGGCGGCGGGCCTCGGCGGCAAGGGCAAGATCGAGATCAGCCGGTTCAAGGGCCTCGGGGAGATGGACCACAAGGACCTGAAGGCGACGACCATGGACCCGGCGACGCGGACGCTGATCCGCGTGACGGTGGACGATTTCGACGGCACGTCGGATCTCGTATCCCGGCTGATGGGCCGGCGGGCGGAGCACCGGTTTGCCTATATCCAGGAGAATGCGCGCTTCGCCGAAGACATCGACGTCTAAAGGCTGCGGATGCCGCGCGGCCCGGCGGCGACAGGCGCGAGCGAGCGGGCCTCCGCCGGGGGCCCTTTCGCCTTTGCCGTGGCCATGCCACCAAGCACCATGGACCGCAGTGCCCAAACCGGCCTCGCCCTGATGGCGGCCGCGATGCTCGTCGCGCCCGGCCTCGACGTGATGGCCAAACTTTTGATGGAGCGGCTGCCGCCGCTCGAAGTCGCCTTCGGCCGCTTTCTCGCGCAGACGCTCTGCCTTTTGCCGCTCCTCGCCCTTCTCGGCGCGCCGGGCCGTCCGCGGGCGGGGCACGCCGCCGCCGGTCTCTGCCTCGGCCTCGCGCTGCTCTTCATCAATCTCGCGCTCCGCGAGATGCCGGTCGCCAATGTGCTCGCGATCTTTTTCGTCGAGCCGCTGATCCTCTCGCTCCTCGGCGCGCTTCTCCTCGGCGAGCGTTTGGGGGCCCGCCGGCTCGCGGCCGTCGGCGTCGGGCTCCTCGGGGCGCTCGTCGTCCTCAGACCCAATCTCGCCGCCTTCGGTCCGGCCGCGCTCTGGCCGCTGGCCGCCGCGGTCGCCTTTGCATTTTACATGATCTTCACCCGCGCGATGAGCCTCGGCGGGCGCCGCCTCGCGCTGCAGTTCTGGACCGGCTTCATCGCCGCGCTCGCCCTCGGGCTGGCACTCGGCGCGGGGACCGGCCTCGGCCTCGTGCGCCCGCTCGCACCCACGGGGCCGGAGCTCGCGCTTTTCGCTGCGATCGGCGCGCTTGCGGTCGGCGCGCATCAGCTCATCCTCGCGGCGCTGGCCCGCATCGAGACCGGGCTCGCCGCGCCGATGCAATATCTCGAGATCGCCTCGGCGACGCTCCTCGGCTGGCTCGTATTCGGCGCTTTCCCCGACCCGCTCACCTGGGCGGGCACGGCGCTGATCGTCGCCTCGGGGCTCTATGTCTTCCACCGCGAGCGGCAGACGGTCCGCCCCGTGCCCCCGACCACCCCGTGAGCTGCGCCGGGCTTGTCTCCTCCCCGGCCTCCGGCTAAGAGGGCGGCGGTTGAGACAAGCCCCGAGGCTCCCATGCCCAAGATCGCCGGCAACGAGATCCGCCGCGGAAACATCATCGAGCACAATGGCGGCCTCTGGGTCGCGGTGAAGACGGATCACGTCAAGCCCGGCAAAGGCGGCGCCTTTGCCCAGGTCGAGCTCAAGAACCTCCGCAACGGATCCAAGCTCAACGAGCGCTTCCGCTCGGCCGACAAAGTCGAACGCGTGCGTCTCGAGCAGAAAGACCAGCAATTCCTCTACGAGACCGACGGGCTACTGACCTTCATGGACGCCGAGACCTTCGAGCAGATCGAGCTGCCGGCAGATCTCTTGGGCGAGGCCCGGCCGTTCTTGCAGGACGGCATGACCGTGACGATCGAATACTATGGCGAGGAGCCGCTGTCGGTCGCCCTGCCGGAGAAAGTCACCTGCCAGATCGCCGAGACCGAGCCCGTCGTCAAAGGCCAGACCGCAGCGAATTCCTACAAGCCCGCCGTTCTCGACAATGGCGTGCGGATCATGGTGCCGCCCTTCATCGAACAGGGCGAGGCCGTGGTCGTGAACACCGAGACGTTGGAATACGCCGAGCGCGCCTGACATCTGACGCCTGACGCCCGCCGGACCCGGGCCGACCGGGATGCCGATCGCCCGAGCCCACCGCCGACGAGGAGCCCATGACCTGGGAGACGCTCGCAGCCCTCGGCGGGCTCTTTCTCGCGGCCTTCGGCGCGGCGACACTGCTCCCGTTCCAATCCGAGATCGTGCTCGGTGCCATGTTGGCCGCCGAGACCGCGCCCGTCTGGGCGCTCTTCTGGGCGGCGAGCGTCGGCAACACCCTCGGCTCGGTGGTGAACTATTGGATGGGCCTCTTCATCGACCGGTTCGAGGGCCGACGCTGGTTTCCGGCAAACCCGGAACAGATGGCCTGGGCCCGGCGCTGGTACGCCCGCTATGGGGTCTGGACCTTGCTCCTCTCCTGGGCGCCCTTCGGCGATCCGTTGACGGTGGTCGCGGGCGTGCTGCGGACGCCCTTCTGGCTGTTCCTCACGCTCGTCTTCATCGCGAAGGCCGGGCGCTATGCGGCGGTGATCTGGCTCTGTTCGGCCGTCGACTGGTGCTGAGCCGGCGCGCGCGCGGCGCAGGCCGGTTGCCGCGGACGCCCGGGCGACGTAACACCGCCCGACCTTGCAACCCGGAGTGAGCGATGCTCGGCGCCTCGGCCAATTTGAATGTCATGGTCCGCACCGCCCGCAAGGCGGGCCGCGCGCTCGTGCGCGATTTCGGCGAGGTCGAGAACCTGCAGGTCAGCCGCAAGGGCGCGGGAGACTTCGTCACCGTCGCCGACCGCAAGGCCGAGGAAATCATCCGCCGCGAGCTCCGGGGCGCGCGGCCCAGCTATGGCTGGCTCGGCGAGGAAACCGGCGAGGAGCCCGGCGAGGACCCCACCCGGCGCTGGATCGTCGACCCGCTCGACGGCACGACGAACTTTCTGCACGGGCTGCCGCACTGGGCGGTCTCGATCGCCCTAGAGCACAAGGGCCAGATCGTCGCCGGCGTGGTCTTCGACCCGGCGAAGGACGAGATCTTCGTCGCCGAGAAGGGCCAGGGCGCGTGGCTGAACGACCGGCGGATCCGGGTCTCGGGCCGGCGCGAGCTCACCGAGACGCTGTTCGCGACCGGCATCCCCTTTGCGGCGAAATCGACGCTGCCCGAGACGCTTGCCGATCTCGCTGCGGTGATGCCGCGGACGGCGGGGGTGCGACGCTGGGGCGCGGCGGCGCTCGATCTCGCCTATGTGGCGGCGGGACGGTTTGACGGCTTTTGGGAACGCGAGCTCAACCCCTGGGACATGGCCGCAGGGATCGCCATCGTGCGCGAGGCGGGCGGTATCGTCTCGGCGCTCGGACATGCGCCGGGGCGGGCGAACCCGCTCGAGACCGGCACGATCCTGGCGGCGAACGGCGAGGTCCACACGGCGCTCGGGAAGATCCTCGCGGGCGGCTGACCCTCAGCCCGGGCGGTCCTTGAGCTCGATCTCCAGGAACCGAAGCTCGCCCGAGCCCACATGCACGACGTCGTGCTCGACGCCGGCAGGACGGTGATAGGCCTCGCCCGCGATCAGCTCGGCGCGCGTGCGGGTCCCGCCCGGGCCGACGATCTCCACCGGGCCCGAAGTGATGGGCGCAATCACATAGGCAAAGTCGTGGCGGTGCCAGCCGGTCGCGGCACCCGGGGCGAAGCGGTACTCGGTCACCCGGACGGCCGCATCGTCGATCTGCACCCGGGCCGTGGCTTTCGGTTCTTCCATCTCGATCTCTCCGCGGGGTTCGCCGTTCGTGTTAGAAACCTCTCCGTCGGCCCGGGCCGCCCTCCGCCGGCGGGC
>JBHJGX010000009.1:0-50414 GCA_050331395.1 Paracoccaceae bacterium | reverse complement strand
GCCTCCGTCAGAAACAACGTACACGCCGAACTCGCCTTTCGGCGCCTCGACTGCGGCGTACACTTCGCCCTCAGGGACATGAAAGCCTTCGGTGTAGAGTTTGAAATGGTGGATGAGCGCCTCCATCGAGCGCTTCATCTCGGCGCGGCGCGGCGGCGCCACCTTTCCGTCGGTGGTCATCACCGGCGCGCCCTTGCACTTGGCGAGCTTCGCCACGCACTGGCGCATGATCTTCACGCTCTCGCGCATCTCCTCCATCCGACAGAGATAGCGGTCGTAGCAGTCGCCGTTGCGGCCGACCGGGATCTGCAAGGCCATCTCGTTGTAGCACTCGTAGGGCTGGGCGCGGCGCAGGTCCCAGGCCCAGCCCGAGCCGCGCACCATTACGCCCGAGAAGCCCCAGGCCTGGGCCTCCTCGACGGTCACGGTCGCGATGTCGACATTGCGCTGCTTGAAGATACGGTTCTCGGTGAGAAGCTCCTCGAGATCGTCGCAGACCTGGAGAAACGGATCGCACCACGCCTCGATGTCCTCGATGAGCTTCTCGGGCAGGTCCTGGTGCACCCCGCCAGGGCGAAAATAGGCCGCATGCAGCCGTGCCCCGCAGGCCCGCTCGTAGAAGGCCATCAGCTTCTCGCGCTCCTCGAACCCCCAGAGCGGGGGCGTGAGCGCGCCGACATCCATCGCCTGGGTCGTCACGTTGAGGAGGTGGCTGAGGATCCGCCCGATCTCGCAGAACAGCACGCGCACGAGCTGGGCCCGGCGCGGCACCTCGCAGCCCACCAGCCGCTCGATGGCGAGGCACCAGGCGTGCTCCTGGTTCATCGGCGCCACATAGTCGAGCCGGTCGAAATAGGGCAGGTTCTGGAGGTAGGTGCGGCTCTCCATCAGCTTCTCGGTACCCCGGTGCAGGAGCCCGATATGCGGGTCGACACGGTCGACCACCTCGCCGTCGAGTTCGAGCACCATGCGCAGCACGCCGTGCGCGGCCGGGTGCTGGGGCCCGAAATTGATGTTGAAATTCCGGATGCGCTGCTCTCCGGTGAGCGTGGCAGTGGAGCCGTCCATCGCGCCCTCCTAGACCTTTGGGCCCTCGGCGACCCGGAAGATCTTTGCGATCACCCGCCATTCGCCGTCGAGCATGAGAAAGTTGAGATAGTCGGTGAAGCGCCGCTCCGGCACCGCGACATCGAGCGCCACATGGGCCATTTCGGGCCCCACCACCGAGACCTCCCGTATGGTGTATTCGGCCGGGCCCTCTCCCGGTGAGCGCGCGGCGACCCGATCAAGGAACTGCGCCCGAGGCCAGTCGATCAGTGCGCCGTCCTGGCTCGCATAGAGATGCGCCGCGGGGTGGAAGATCCCCTCGAGCGCGACCGCATCGCCGCGCCAGAGCGCTTCGGCATAGGCCACAGCGCGCGCGCGCACAGCCTCCGCAACGGTCTCGTGCGTGTCGCTTCCGGCGTCCATATCAGCCTCCGATCCGTTGGCGCGGGCCGGCGCCCCGCCCGAATGCCAGCACGTAGAGCAGCACGAACACGCCGAAGGGCAGAAGCGCCGCGAGCGCCCAATAAGGGTTTATGCCCGCCCTCTGTAGAAGCACCCAGAGGGGCGGCACCGCCGCCGCCTTCACCAGGAGGTAGATGAGCGCCGGCATCGCGCGCTCACTCCTTCGGCTTTTCGTCGCCCGGGAGCACGTATTTGGCGCCCTCCCAGGGGCTCATGAACTCGAAGCTCCGGTATTCCTGCACGAGGCTCACCGGCTCGTAGATCACGCGCTTGGCCACTTCGTCGTAGCGGACCTCGGAATACCCCGTCGTCGGAAAGTCCTTGCGCAACGGGTGTCCGCGGAACCCGTAATCGGTGAGGATCCGGCGCAGATCCGGGTGCCCAGAGAAGAGCACGCCATACATATCGAAGACCTCGCGCTCGTACCAATTGGCAGAGGGGTGGAGGTCGGTGATCGACGGGATCACGCTCTGCTCGCCGCAGGGAAGTTTCACGCGCACTCGCTGGTTCCGCCTCATCGACAGAAAGTGATAGACCACCTCAAACCGGCTCTCCCGGTCGGGGTAATCGACCGCCGTCAGATCGATCAGCGTGGTGAACCCGCAGGCTTCGTTTTCCCGCAGATGTCGGACCACGGCGCGCAGCCCCGACACCGTGGTGCTCACCGTGAGTTCGCCATGGGACACCGTCTGCGCATCCACCTCGTCGGGCAGAGCGGTCGCGATCATCTCGCCGAGTTCGCTCAACGCATCGTCCATCATCGGCCCTCCGCTACGCCGGTGTCGTCATAGGCGGCCGACCGACTGCCGGCTTGGCCGCCGAGGGGTCACGGCCCCGGTCGCCGATCCCCCTGCCCCGTGCAGGTGTCACCGCACGATCGTGCCGGTGCGCCGGATCTTGCGCTGGAGCTGGAGCAGACCATAGACCAACGCCTCAGCCGTCGGCGGACAGCCGGGCACGTAGACGTCCACCGGAACGATCCGGTCGCAGCCGCGCACGACCGAATAGCTGTAGTGATAGTAGCCGCCACCGTTGGCGCAGGAACCCATCGACACGACATACCGCGGCTCGGGCATCTGGTCGTAGACCTTGCGCAGCGCTGGCGCCATCTTATTGGTCAGCGTGCCGGCCACGATCATCACGTCCGACTGCCTGGGGGACGCCCGCGGCGCGATGCCGAACCGCTCCATATCGTAGCGCGGCATCGAGGCCTGCACCATTTCGACCGCGCAGCAGGCGAGGCCGAAGGTCATCCACATCAGCGAGCCCGTGCGGGCCCAGTTGATCAGATCGTCCGTTGAGGTGAGCAGGAAGCCCTTGTCGGCCAGCTCGTCGGCGAGGATGCGGGCCAGCAGATCCTTGGCGGCGCCCGCGAGCGCACCAGAGGTCGTCACTCCCATTCCAGCGCTCCCTTCTTCCACTCATAGGCGAAGCCGACGGTCAGCACGCCGAGGAACACCATCATCGACCAGAACGCCGTCTCCGAGAGGCCGCCGAACGCCGCCGCCCAGGGGAAGAGCATGGCGATCTCCAAGTCGAAGATGATGAACAGGATCGCCACGAGATAAAAGCGAACGTCGAACTTCATTCGGGCGTCGTCGAATGCGTTGAACCCGCATTCATAGGCCGAGATCTTTTCCGGATCCGGGTTCCGGATAGCGAGCACCCAGGCAGCCATCACAAGGAGAAGGCCGAGGCCGATGGCCAACCCGAGAAAGATCACGATGGGCAGATATTCGCGGAGCAGGTCATCCACGGCGCAACCCCTTGGCTGTGTGCGGTTGCAAAAGAACGTACAGCCCGCCCCCCTGGCCGTCAAACGACCGCGGGTGCGACACAGTCCGTGAACGTGGGCTCGGTCGTACCGCCATCGCATGGGCGACCAATCATCGGGAAACGTGGCGCGGTTGACGGGGCTCGAACCCGCGACCTCCGGCGTGACAGGCCGGCACTCTAACCAACTGAGCTACAACCGCAGCAGAACGGGCCCTGCCCGCTCGGTTGTGGTGAGATATCCGCGGGGCGTGGCCCCGTCAAGCGAGAGTTTGCGTGCCGCTCAGCTCTCTCGCGCGGAGCGGAGCCAGCGTGCGGCGACCCAGCCGGCCGAGGGTTCCGCGCCGGCGGTGGTGATCCGCCACCAGGGACCGCGGCGCTCATGCACGGCGACCGTGCGGCCTGCCGCGAGCGTTTGGATCCGGGGCGCGCCGATCCCCGGACGCCGCCTGAGATTGAGGCCCGAAGCGGCGCCGACCCGGTAAATCTCGGGCTGAGGCGCAGCCGGCCGGCCGAGGCGGGCGCGAAAACCGGCCATATCGAAGGCGGGCCCCGGGTCGCTCTTACGCTCGGGCGCGATGTCGTCATGGCCGATCACCGCATCGGCAAAGAGACCGTAGGCGTCGAGGATCGCCGCGACGGCCGCGGCGGCGGCGGCGATTTGCGCGGCCGGATAGCGTTCCCAGCCGTGCACTCGTTCAGGGGCGTTCCGGTGGGAGGTCGCGACGACGTCCACGTCGGGCACGGGCTCCCCCGTCCACCCGACCCAGGCGCCCGGGCCTCCGTCGAGGCGACCCCAATTCGCAAGCTCCACACCGACGGAATAGGCATTGAGCCCGTCGAGGCCCTGCCAGCTGCTCCGGCCCGCATGCCACAGGCGCGCATCGAACGCTCCAAGTTGGGTGATGGCCCCGTTGCGGCCGACAACCAGATGGGCCGAAGCCCGCGCGGCCGGGTCGGTGAGCCAGGCAACCGCGCGCTCGGCGGGGCCGCTGGCGGTGAAGTGCATGACGACAAAGCGGGGGGCACCGCCCTCGAGCCGACCCGACCGATTGGGCGTCGGGCAGCGGGCGACCGGCCCTTCCGCGCTTTCGAGCCATCCATCCCGAACTTGCATCCCTGGTCTCCCGCAGCTGTGCACCTGCGGGGGGAGATGCCACGGGGCTCAGTGGTGTTGCGCGCCCACCGATCGTGCGCGCGGTTCGGTCCGCTCTTTGCCGACGACGGTGAGTTGTGGGGTTCCCGTCGGCCGCGGCGGCGGCGTTTCGGCGCCGGCTGGGTGGCCGAGCGGCAGGGTGAACCAGAACCGGCTTCCGGCACCGAGGACGCTCTCGACGCCGATGCTGCCGCCGAGCGCTTCGACGAGCTGCTTCGAGATCGCGAGGCCGAGCCCCGTTCCGCCATAGCGCCGGCCGATCGTGCCGTCGGCCTGGGCGAACCGGCTGAAGAGCGACACCTGCGCCTCGGCAGAAATGCCGATCCCGCTATCGATCACCTCAATCATCAGCCGCCCGCCCGACCCCGGCAGCAAGCCGACGCGGATGACCACCTCGCCTTCTTCGGTGAATTTGATCGCATTGCCGGCGAGATTGACGAGCACCTGTCGGATGCGGGCGGGATCTCCGCTCAGCGCGGCCGGTACGCGCTGATCGACCTCCGTGACGAGCGCGAGGCCCTTCTCCTCGGCCCGGACCGAAAGCATCGCCACGACCTCGTCGACGACCCGGTGCATCGAGTACTCGATCTGGTCGATGCGCATCTCGTTCGCCTCGAGCTTCGAATAGTCGAGGATATCGTTCAAAATTTGCATCAAGCCGCTCGCCGAATCGAAGGCGGTCTGCGCCTGGAGCCGCTGGCGTTTGTCGAGATCGGACTGGAGCAAAAGCGCGAGCATGCCGGTGACGCCGTTCATCGGCGTGCGGATCTCGTGGCTCATATTGGCGAGGAATTGGGATTTCGCGACATTCGCCTTCTCGGCATCGAGCCGGCTGGCTTCGAGAGCTTGCTCGTGCACCTTTTGCGCGGTGACGTTCTGGAAGACGCCCGTCATGCGCACGACCCGGTCGTCTTCGACAACAGCCTGCCCGGTCGCACGCACGAAAACGCGCCGGCCGCGGGCGGTCCGCAACTCGAGCCCCACATCGAACGGCCGCTGGTGTTCGATGCAAGCTTGAAACGCCTGATCGAGCTGGGCGCGCGAGGCCCGGTCGTAGAACGCGGTCACATTGTCCGGCGTCGGTACGAAATCGTCCGGCACCTCGTACATCGAGCGGGTGATCTCGTCCCAGTATATCTCGCCCGTCTCGAGGTCGTATTCCCAGCCGCCGATCCCGGAGATCTCCACGACCTGAGCGAGTTTGCGAGTTTTCTCGCGCAACTGCCCGGCAACCGCCTCAGCCCGTTGCCGCGCCGCATCGACCGCGCGCTGCTGACGCTTGAGATCCGTGATGTCCACCCGAAAGCCGACCGTGCCGCCGTCCTCGGTCCGGCGCTCGACGATCTGCAACCAACGGTCCTCGGGCAGGAGCTGCTCGAACTGGCTCTCGCCCGACCGGTGGGCCTCGAGACGCTCGGCAAGCCACTCCGCCTCGCGCCCCACCGCCTCCGGGAACTGCCCCCGACGCAGACCGTACCGCATGATATCTTCAAAGCGCGCGCCCTCGACGATCGCGGGCCGAGCGAGACTGTAGAACTCGCGGTATCGTTCGTTGCAAGTCACCAAGCGATCGTCAGCATCGAAGAGAACGAACCCATCGGGTAACGAATTGACCGCGTCGACCAGCCGCCGCTCGAGCTCCATCGCCCGCATGCGGACCATGTTCTGCTCGGTCAGGTCGGTGACGACAGCGCCGATGCCCGAGACCTCGCCCTCCTCGTCGAAAAGCGGAAATTTGATCGTGTAGAGGACTTTGGTGCCGCCCTTTGTCTCGGCGACCTCTTCGCGGGTGATGGTCTCGCCGCGCCGAAGCACCTCAAGATCCTGCGCCCGCGTGCGCTCGGCGAGCTCGGGATCGTGCACATCGGCTGGCAACTTCCCCCGCACCGCATCGTTGGTCACGCCGAACAGCCGCTCGAACTGCTTATTGATCTCGAGATAGCGACCCTTGTGGTCTTTCAGGTAGATCTCGACCGGCGCGTGGTCGAAGATCGCCTTCAAACGCATCCGGTTTTCCTTGAGCGCTGCACTTCGCCGCGCCAGCATGCGCACGAGGGCGAGGATCGCCAAGAGCGCAACGACCAGCAGGATCGCAAGCGCCTGCGCTCCGGCACCGGGAGCCGTTTGCACGCGCCCGGGCACCTGGTGCGTGAGCCAGCGCGACACGGCGACGTTGAGCGCCGAAGCCGGCTCCGCCTTCATCTCGGCGAGCGTGCGTTCGATCGCCTCGATTTGCCCGTCGCTCATGGTCGGCGAATAGCCAAAAAACATCGACACCGGATTGAAAATGAGCGGCGACGCTTCGAGACCTGCCACGCGTGCCGGGTCGTGAGCGTAAGCGTGGAAGACAATCCCTGCATCGGCACGCTGCGCACTGATCGCGGCGACCACGTCCGACGGCCCGTCGACGGCCACGATATCCACGGCGATCTCCAGACGCGCCGCTACGTCGGCAAGCGCGGCCGCTTCGGGCCCGCCTCGAACCACGGCGACCCGGCGCCGGTTGAGGTCACCGAGGCTGTTCACCGCCCGCGACGATCCCGCGCGATAGAAAACCTGCGACCAGTCCTGAAACAGCGGTTCCCGGCCGATCCTTAGCCGGGCCCGGGACTGTCCGAGCGCCACATCGGGCAGGATATCCACTTCGCCCCGGCGCAGCATCCGCAAACACTGGCTCCAGTCGCAGGGCACCCAGACCACATCGTTCCCGAGACGAGGCGCGAGATCGGCGAAGATCTCGGGATAGACGCCAACGGGTTCCCCACGCGCATCGAGCCCGCTTTTCGGCAGATAGTCGGGGAGCGCCACGCGCATCGTCTGCGCCGCGGCAGGCCCTCCGCCAGCGAGCGCGAGGAAGAAAACGGCCAGCGCGAGGGCGCACGCCCGACCCAGACTGCCGCAGAGGTGCCATTGCAATGCCGTCGTGATCACGCCCATTCGTGAACCCTCGCTCAATGCCGTCGGCGGCTCGCATGCCGCTTGGGCGGCAAACGCGTCATGGACTTCCCCCGAACCGCTTCTCGTTCGAAAACCTCACCTTGTTTTTGATTATCACGCTATCTTCCGGATAATAAGGGTAAATCGCATGGGAGGGTCCGCAGCGCGCCGTCCTCATCCGGGCCGTCCCGGTATCGGTTCTTGCATGTGCGCAGCGCGCGGCGCATTAGAGCAATAGCAGGATAGACACATGCATTGCGGATCCGAACCGCCCGCGTTCCGCCCGCCAACCGACGGCCGCCTGGTATGAATAAGACCCTTTTGACCCTAGACTTGAACGACCCAGAGGCCGACGGCTTCGAAGATGACCGACGGCCGGTCAGATCGCAGGGTGAAAGGGGCCCACTCGAGATCTTTGCCCGGCGCTGGATCAACATCCCGGCATTGCTCCTTTTTATGGGAGCGGCCATGTCGGCGACGCGCGGTGACATTTGGACGACGCTTCTCTTCGCAGGCGGTCTGGCCATTCGGCTCGGCATCGATCTCAGCGTCCGGCTCTCGCTCGCGCGTGCGACAAAGATGTCTTCGCTGCCGCTGACGCGCCAGGCGCTCACGCTGAGCGAGGGGCGGGAGATCCTGCGCCCGGTCGATACGCTCTCGGAAGGGGATCTGGTCCGCCTCCGGCCGGGCACCCGCGCGCCGGCAGATCTGCAGATAGCGGCGGCACGAGAGCTCACGATCGAAGAGGGCTCCGAGGATGCGGCGGACCACCGGCTCCGCCCTGATGGAACCGAGATCGCGCCGGCTGCGCTTCGCCTCGGTCCGGGCGACATGTGCGCGGCCGGCACGCTCGTGCTCGCTGGCGAGGGCGAGGGCACCGTGTCGAGCGGCGTCCGATCCCCGCAAATGACATCGCCGGCTTCGGCGCTGGCCGGGAAGGAAACCGTGCCGCTTTGGGATCGTCTGATGGCGCTAGCCGGCGAGATGACCACGGCGACCGGGGCGGCGCTCGCGCTCGTTGCGCTCAGCCTTTTGGTCAACGCGGACACCGACCCGCTGACCGTGGCGCTTCAAGTCGTCGCCATCGGCGCGGCGACGCTGCCGGACAGTCTTCGCGCCGCCTTCGCGCTCGCCTACGCCACCGGTGCCCGGCGGGTGGGCCAGGCGAGGGTCTTCGTTCGCCGCCTGGGCGGCTTCGAGGCGCTCGGGTCCACCAGCTTCGTCTGTGCGGATACGGTCGGGTTCGTTACCGAGGCCGAGTTCGCCTGCGAGGTCATCCTGTTGCCGGGTGGGGCCCGCTTCGAGGTCGACGGCGAGGGCGTGAGCGCCGTGGCGGATACGGGCGCGGAGCATGAGCTTACCCGAGAGGGCCGCCTCGCACGACTTTTGGAGAGCGTGGTGCCGCTCCAAGGCTTGCCGGCAGGCGCGCCGGGGCCGGGCGGCGGTCTCGCCGTCACCGGGATCTCGACCGAGATCCGCCGGCTTCTCGAAAAAGTCGGCATCGAGCCGACGTCCGCAGATCGGACGGAGATCCTCGTCTCGCCCGAGACCGGGTTGCCGGGGGCGCTCCGCGCGGTGGCGGTCTTTGCCGATGGGACGGGCGAGACCCGCCCGGCTGCGCGGGGCACGGGGCCGCGTGTGCATGCAATGGCCTCGCCCGACCGGCTCCTGCCGCTCTGCACGCGGATGGCGGACCCGACCGGGACTGTGCCCATCGACCGGGAGGCCCTCGAGGCCGAGGCCGAGACGCTCTATGCGCAAGGGCACTGGGTGATCGCGGTCGCCTGCGATCCGGCGCCGCGCGGTGGCCAGCCCGATCGGATGAACGAACTGGTCTTTCTCGGCTTGATTGCTTTCCGGAACGCGGTCCGGCCCGAGGTCAAAGGGGCGCTCGACCGCTGCCGTCAGGCGGGGCTTCGCGTCGCGCTCCTCTCCGACGCACAGCCGACGACGGCCAAGGCGGTAGCCGCGCGGCTCGGCCTCAATCGGGCGCACCAGCCGGCGGTGACCGGCGCGCTGATCCGCGATGCGGCGCGCAAGAGCGAGGCGACCCTCGACAATCTCATCCTCCAGGCCCGGGTCTTCGCCGAAGTCGGGCCGATGGAAAAGGCCTTGGTCGTCGGCACCTTTGCTCGGAACAACTACATCGTTGCCGTTACCGGACGCGGTGCCGCGGACCGCAAAGCGTTCGAGCGCGCTCATGCGGGCATCGCCGTCGGCGAGCCCGGCACCGACGTCGCGCGGGAGCACGCCGATGTCGCGCTCGCCTCGGAAAGTTTCGACGATTTGATCACGGGCATCGAGCAGAGCCGGGCGATCTTTTACGTAATCCGCAAGGTGCTGAGCCTCGCGCTGACTTTTTTCGCAGCTCTCACGGGCGCCTTCTTGTTATCGGCCTCGATAGGCATCGGCGCGCCGCTCACACCGGCGCAGGTGGTCTGGCTCGGGCTCTTCACCCTGGCACCGGCTGCCACGGCGCTTGCCCTCGAGCGCCGCGAAGGCCGGGGCTGGGCCGAACCACCGCGGAAATCCCGGCTGCCCCTCGTGAGCGCCCACGAGGCGGGCCGCATCGCGGTCACCGGGCTGACGACGGCGCTCACGGCGACCGCGGTCTTCGGCGTCCTCAGCAAGCTCGACGACGGCCCGGCGCACGGGCAAGCCGTGGCGCTCGTTCTTATGGTCCTCGGGACGGTTGTCCACATGATCTCGCGGCGCTCGGAGACCCGCTCGATCCTCGTGCCCCGGCGGGCCCGCGGCTCGATGGTCATGCGGATGGCCGGTCTGGCGACCGTCGCGACCGTGCTCCTCGTGGTGGCCGCCCCGGTCGTCGATCCCCTTGGGCTCGCCTCGATCGAGATCGCGCATGTGCCCGGGATCGTTCTTCTCGCGGCGGTGCCGCTCTTGGCCGAAGAACTCTACAAGATCCTCAGTCGCACCCGGCATCGGACGCTTTGGCGGCGCTTCAACCGCCGTCGGCGGGAATGAACACGGCGTCTAGCTTCTCTTGCACGCGCGTCCCCATGTCGACGATGCGCGCGGCCTGACGGGTCTTGATCTCAGCCGCGAGCGCGTCCTGTGCGGCACGAAGTTCGGCGATCAGCTCGGCGCGCATGGTCTCGCGCGAGACGGCCTCGTCGATTTCGACGGCCGCGATGTCGATGGCGATCCAGGTGACAAGCCCCGCACCAATCCCGCAGAGGACCGCGAACGGCCCCGACGGCGCACATATCGCCGTCGCCGTTCGGCCGGCCGCCAGCGCGCCACCGCCCCGTTTCGCCGCACCGCGGGCCACGAGCCGGGTGACTGCGCGGAACCCCGGCCGCGCAAGTGCACGCCCCGCAAGGCGCGCCGCCGCCCGACGGGCGAGCAGCTTGACCGCGACGGCCGCACCCGCGACGCCGCCCTCGGAGAAGGGCGTACCGATCACCGCGGCAATTCGCTCGGTCGCGCCCGTGCCCAGTTCGGCGCGGAGACACGGCGCCTCGCCCACGGCTTCTTCGGCCGCGAGCCCGAGCCGGCGCGCCTCCGCCGCCATCGCCGTCGCAGTCCCGCGCTCGATCCCCTCGACCCGGGCAGCGAGCGCGTCCGGATAGCCCGTGCCGTCATAGATCCGGGACTCCATCTCTTTGGCGACCGATTGGACGAAATCTCCGGTGGCCAGCGCCGCCAGCCGCTCGTATTCGCCGAGCACCGTAAAATACCAGTCGAGATAGGCGTCGACGCCGGCGACGAGCCGGGCATCGAGCGCGGCCATTGCCCGGTCGACCTCGGCCTCGGCTTCGGCGGTCAGCCGGGCTTCGGTCCGGAGCAGGTCCTCGTCGAAATCCCGGCGCGCCGCTTCGGCGGTCAGGGTGGATCCGCCGCACGGATCGAGCGTGACGGCCGCCTGGCGGACATGCGCCTCGATGGTTTCGGGATCGATTTTGGCTGCGCCGATCACCGCATAGACGAACCCGCCCGTCAGCGCGAGCACCGTGAGGCCGAAGGCGGAGGTGAACCCGTCGCGGCCTTCTTCGAGCGCGGCGAGCCCGCCCAGCATGACGCGGGTGTAGATGAGCGCCAAAAGGCCAGCGCTGCCGAGAAAAACCAGCCAGGAGAGTGCTTGCGCCGCACCGTCGGGCAGCGCGGGGATCACGATCTGCGAGGCGTGCCAGAGGAGCGCATCGAGCGCCGCCGCCCCGCCGCAAATCCAGCCGACGAGCGTGCAACCGGACGTGTCGGCCGCCGCGGCGAAGGCCCGTTCGGCGACGCTCCCCCATTCGGCGCCGCGGGTGTCCGGCGCGCCGACGAACCAATAGTCCACCACGAAAAGCGCCCCGGAGAGGACGAGCACATTGCCGAGCGCGAGCGGCCAACGCCGGCTGAGGAGGCTCGAGCGTTCGGCCCGGACGAGCCCGCCCATCACCCGTCCGACGGGCCCGGCGAGGAGGGCGAGCACGACCACATCAGCCGCGAGCACGGCCCAATGGAGCGGCGCCAGGAGCGTTCCCAAGATCAGCAGCAACCCCGCGAAGACGAGCGCGAGCACCGCTTGTGCCGCCGTGACCAGGTGGCCGGCCCAAAAGACGCGGCGAATGGTGCTGTTCTCGTCGGAGACGCCCTCGATGAGCAGCCGCCGGGTGAATTGCGCGTTTTCAGTCAGATAGCGCCAGATCGGATAGGCGATCGCCACCGCAAAGGCCGCGACGGCCCAGCAAGGCCCGGTCCGCGTCGCTTCGACGCCGGCATAGACCGCACCGCCTGCGACGGCGAGCGCCAAAAGCCGAAGCGCGACGCCAGGCGCCCGGTCACTTCTGGTCTCCGACGCGCTCATGCCCTCGCTCGCTCAACCGATGCGCGTAAGCCTACCCGGTCTCCGGGATCGGGCTCAAGCGACAACTCGATCATACGCGAATTAAACCCATCGAAATTGATTTCGGACAATGCCGGACCGGAGGCGATCTGATCCACTCCATGGATGACCGCAAAACGGGGAGCACCATGGCGCATGTGATGTCGATGACCGAGCCTATGGCCGACTGTCCGCAGGCCGGTCACGGATGCGCCGGCGCGATGCTCTGTCGGTTCGCCCGGCCGCAAGGGGAGCGCCGCCGCGGGCTTGCGCGGGGCGACGCGCTCGAGACGGGCGGCCTAGGCGAGGATCGCGCACTCCGGGGCTGCACGGTGCGCACGGGGCTTGTGGCGACATCCTTGACCACTCCGGCGGGGGAACGACAGATCCTCGCGCTCTCCGGCCCGGGGGAAATCGTCTCGCCGATCTGGCTCGCGGCCGAGACCCGGACCGAGGCCCTCGCGCAGAGCGATCTCTGTGTCGTCGACCTCGCCGTAGACGGGGCACGGCTTGCGCGGGACGCGGCGTTCTGGCGGCAGATGACCGGCCTCGGCGCGGCGGCTTTGGCGGCAGCGGCGGCACGCCTCGCGGCGCTCGGCAAGAAAAGCTCGACCGAGCGGGTGGCGGACTTTGTCCTCGAGATGGCAGAGCGCTTCGGGCGCCGCGGACCGCAGGGCGTGACCCTCACGCTGTCCCTCGGCCGGGAGGACATTGCGGATTATCTCGGTCTGACCACGGAAACGGTGAGCCGCGCCTTCGGACGGCTGAAACGCGATCGCCTGGTGGTCCTTAGATCGCCGACCGAGCTGCGGATCGAGGACCGGCTGGGGCTTGCCCGGCTCGCCGGCCGGGTCTGACCGCGCGTCCGGCCTAGGGGATCAGGCAGGGGCCCGGGCGGCGGCAAAGGCGACTGCGGCGCGGGCGATGGTCATCTCTTCGTTGGTGGGGACCACGAAGACTGCGACGGGGCTCTCCGCGGTCGAGATCAGCTCGGCGCGGGCGGCGTTCCGGCCCTCGTCGAGCGCAACGCCCAAATAGCCGAGCCCCGCGCAGACATCGCGTCGCACCGCGACGGAGTTCTCGCCGATCCCCGCGGTGAAGACGAGCGCATCGATCCCCTCGAGCACGGCGGTCATCGCGCCGATCTCGCGACGGATCCGGAAGGTGAAATAGGCGATCGCCGCGCGTGCGGCCTCGGTGCCCGCCTCCTCGAGCGTCCGCATGTCGTTCGAGAGCCCCGAGAGGCCGAGGAGCCCTGACCGGCGATAGACGAGATCCGAAATCTCTGCGGCGGTCATTCCCTCTTGCTCCATCAGATAGAGGATCACGCCCGGGTCGATCTGGCCCGTGCGCGTGCCCATTGGCAGTCCGTCGAGCGCGGTGAAGCCCATGGTCGAGCCCATCGCCCGACCGCCCTTGACCGCGCAAAGCGAGGCGCCGTTGCCCAGATGGGCGATCACCACCCGGCCGGCAGCGCGCTCCGGCGCGATCTCGGCGAGCCGACCCGACACATAGTCGTATGAGAGCCCGTGGAAGCCGTAGCGCCGGATGCCTTTGTCGTAATAGGCGCGTGGCAGAGCGAAGGTGTCGGCGACCCAAGGGTGGACCCGGTGAAAGCTCGTGTCGAAGCAGCCGATCTGCAGCGCCTCGGGAAAGGCCCGATGCGCCGCCTGGACGCCGGCGAGGTTATGCGGCTGATGGAGCGGGGCGAAGGGCACGAGCCGTTCGAGCGCGGCCAAGGTCTCCGCGTCGAGCGCCGCCGGCCGGTCGAAGTCGGGCCCGCCATGCACGATCCGGTGCCCGACCGCCTCGACCCGCGCGCCTGCAAAGCGCGCCTCGATCAGCGCGAGGATCGCATCGAGGGCCGTTCCATGGCTGTCGATCTCCGGTGCCGCGCGGTCGGCGACCGTCTCGCCGTCGGTCTTCGCCTTCAGATGCGGGCCGGTGCCGATCCCGTCCACCTGACCGCGAAGCCGCTCGACAGGTGGCTCGGCCAGGTCGAAAAGCGCGAATTTGAGCGAGGACGACCCGGAATTCAGCGTGAGGACGAGGGCGGTCAATGGGCGGCCTCCGTAGCGTGGCCGCGTTTCCACTCCTGATAAAGCGCGGCGATCGCACAGGATGCGAGCCGCGCCTTGTCGTCGTCGGACCGCGAGGTGAGGATCACCGGCACCTGCGCGCCGAGCACGATGCCGCCGCATTCCGCATGGGCCGCAAAGGTGAGCTGTTTCGCGAGCATGTTGCCGGCCTCGAGATTTGGCGCCACGAGAATATCGGCCCGGCCCGCGACCATCGAGGTGATGCCTTTGGTCCGTGCGGCGCCGAGGTCGATGGCGTTGTCCATGGCGAGCGGGCCGTCGACGAACCCGCCCTTGATCTGCTGGCGGTCGGCCATTTTCGAGAGCACGGCCGCGTCGATGGTGGACGGGATCTTGCTGTTGACGGTCTCGACGGCCGAGAGGACGCCCACCTTGGGCTCGGCGACGCCGAGCGCCTGCGCGAGGTAGATGGCGTTTTGGATGATGTCGACCTTGGCCTCGAGATCGGGGGCGATGTTGATCGCCGCGTCGGTGACCATCAGCAGCTTGTCGAGGCCGGGGACGTCCATGACGAAGACATGGGAGAGGCGCCGTTTGGTGCGAAGTCCGCCGTCGCGCTTGACGATGTGATGGAGGAGCTCATCGGTGTGGAGATGTCCTTTCATCACCGCTTGTGCCCGGCCCTCGTGGACGAGAGCGACGCCGCGGGCGGCCGCGCGGCCGTGATCGGGCTCGGCGATCAGTTCGAAGCCCGAGATGTCCTCGCCGAGCGCCTTGGCGGCGGCGGCGATCTTCTCTGGGTCGCCGATCAGGATCGGAGCGATGATCGTGTGGCGGGCGGCCAGGATGGCGCCGCCGAGGGCGTTGGCCTCTTCGGGCGCAATGACCGAGGTCGGGATCGGATCGAGCGGTTCGGCGCGGTTGAGGAGTGCGTCGAAATGGCGGTGCCGCTCGAGGATGAGCCCCGGCGCATCGAGCGCGTCGATCCGCTGTTTCTCGACCGGCGCCTCCACCTCGGCCTCGCCCTCGACCACGGTGATCCCGCCCGGACGGGTCACGCGGGTCTCGAAAAGCACGACCGGGCGCTCGCGCTTTTCCTTGACGCGCACGGTGATGGTCAGCTCGTCGCCCGCATGGGCCCGGTCGAGAAACCGGAAGCTTTGCGAGCGATAGAGCGTGCCCGGTCCCGGCAGCTTGTTGCCGAGGACGGCCGAGATCAGTGCGCCCACCCAGATCGACGGTGCCACCGCCTCGGGCGCGCCGTCGCCCTCGGAGAGATGCATCGGGTTGAAATTCCCCGACGAGCTCGCGAACACGTAGAAATCGTCCTGCGTGCAGACCCGCGAAATGCTGGCCTCGTCGCCCGGGGCAAGCTCGTCATAGGTGCGGTTCTCGAGGATCATTCGGCCGCCTCCGGGGACGGAAGGAGCGGGTTGCCGACGGTGCCTTTGTCGAGCGGCGCGAGCTCGAGCGTGGCGCGGATCCGGTCGAGGGTCTGGATCGTGCGGGGCTCCATCTCGGCGACGGCGCCGGCGATGTACTCGACCGTCTCGACGGCACGCTGCCGGTCCGCCTGATCGGGCAAGAGCGTCGGCAGGGTCTCGATCGCCCGGTCGCGGTCGAAATGGGCGACGATGTTCTGCACTTTGATGATCTGGGCGCGACCCACGGGACCGATGGAAGCGAAGGGCTCGTCGCCCGAGAGCACGCCGGCCGAACGCTCGAGACGGTCGCGGCGGACATTGCCCCGGCTGTCGGCAAGCAGAATCAGCATCCGGATCACCGCCTCGGGAAAGCCGCCCTGTTCGACGGACAGAAGCGCGGTTTGCACTTCGGGCAGCGCCATCAGCTCGGCTTTGTCCTTGCGGGTGCGCTGGGTCGCCTTCGGCCGGCCGTACCACTGCATCCAGGGCCCGCTGTACAGCCCGTAGAACGTCGCCTCATAGGCGAGGCTGCGCAGATCGCGGAACAGATCCCAGCTCTGCTCGACCATGTCGGCCCACAGCCTCTCGGCCTGGACGAACGGGTTTGCCGGATCGATCGGCGGTCTTGTGCCGGCGATCTGCTGGGCGAGTTTCGGCACCATCGCCATGGCGGGGTTCGAGCTCGAAAACGCCGCGCGGGAGACCCGGGCCGGGTGCAGATCCTTGAGCACGCGGGCCGTCGCCTCGGTACCGACGGCGCGGACCATGGGCTGGAGCGTCCCCTCATAGGCCTCGGCCATCGCCTCCGAGATGCGCGCGACCGGGGCGAACGCCGTCTCATCGACCCGACCGTCGCCGAGCGCACGCAGCGCGTCGAAGGTCCGCTCGTGGAAGGAGACGGTGAAGTGCTTGTCCTGCCCTTCGCCCTTCACGTCCTCGATCACCATTTCATGAAGCCCGGGCGCGAGTGCCTCGATGGTCTGCATGACCGACGCCATCTCCGAGTGCTCTCGCTTGGCGACCGTCGAAGAGACGAAGATGCCCAGATGGCCGCCCTGCTCGTGCACCATGTAGATGATGCGCTGGCCGCAGATCGCGATCTCGTTCTCGTCGGCATAGGTGTCGAGGATCCAATTCAGCGCCTGTTGCGGCGGCGTGATATTGTCTCCGTGGCTGGCAAAGACGATCACCGGCGCGCGGATCGCCTTGATATCGATATGGCGCCCAGGCTCGAGCCGGGCTTCGTTCTTCCCAAGCCGGTTTCCGACGAAGAGCTGCTCGACGATCCAGCGGATCTCTTCCTGGTTCATAAAGAAGAACCCGCCCCACCAGCGCTCGAACTCGAGGAAGCGCTGCCGGCCTTTCTCGGGCGCGGCGAAGACGTCGTAGTATTTTCGGAAGAGCGTGTTGGACGGGCTCAGAAGTTCGAAATTGGCGACCAGGTTGGCACCATCAAACCGGCCCGCGCTCAGATCCGAAATCACGAGCGCCGGGGTCACCCCGCCAAGCATGCCGCCATTGTAGCGCATCGGGTTCTCGCCGACCCGGCCCGCCCAATAGGAGAGCGGCGCGCCGTTCAGCACGATCGGCCCGACAATGTCCGGGTTCGTCGCGGCGAGTAGCATCGTTGCCCAGCCGCCCTGACAATTGCCGATCACGATCGGGTCCGGCGCCTCGGTATGAGTGCGCCGCACGTGGCGGACGAATTGCGCTTCGGCCCGGGTCACATCGGCGAGCGTCTGCCCCGGCACCGGATCGCGGGTGAACGCGACGAAATAGACCGGATGCCCGCGCTTGAGCGCAACGCCCACCTGGCTGTCGGGCTTGAAGCCGCCGATCCCCGCGCCGTGGCCCGCCCGCGGATCGATGATCACATAGGGCCGCTTGGTGGGGTCGACCTCGAGGCCGTCCGGCGCTTTGATGCGCAACAGCATGTAGTTGCAGGGGTGGTGATCGAAGCCGCGGGCATCGACCGCCACCTCATAGTCGTAGATCAGCACCGGTGGGCAGCCGGCCGCCTCATGGGCCAGAAAGATGTCGCCCCGCTCGCGCAGCACGTCGAGCATCAGGATCATCCGCTGGCCGAAATCCCGGAGATAGTCCTTCGCCGCATCGCCGAGGGCGTGCCCGTCGATCAATTGCGTGGCGATCTGCGAGGCGGCAGCGTTCGCCCGGCCGACGCGCGCGCCGTGGTCCGCGGCGATCCGCTGGGCGTGCAGCATGGCCGAGCGGGTCACAAGCTCGCTGCCGCGGGCGATCACCTCGCCAGTTTCGGCTGCCTGGTCGAGCTGGCCCCGCAGGCGCTCGACGCGGCTTCGCTCGGTCAGTTCGAGGATTTCCACCGGATTGGTCATCGGGGTCATGGCGTCTCTCCTTGGCAAGGGCCGAGACGCCGACGGCGCCGCGGCCGGGCATTCGGCTCAGCCGACGATGCTGTAGCCCCCATCGATGTGGTGCACGCCGCCCGTGACGTTGGAGGCTTCGCGTGAGGCGAGGAAGGCCGCGTAGGCGCCCACATCCTCGATCGTGGCGAGTTGATGGGTCGGCGCGCGGGCGGCGGCGGCCTCCATCATCTCGTCGAAATGGGCGATGCCAGATGCCGCGCGGGTCTTGAGCGGGCCGGGCGACAGGGCATGGACCGAGATGCCCTTTTCTCCCAGCTCGGCGGCGGCATAGCGCGTGACCGACTCGAGCGCGGCCTTGACCGGCCCCATGACGTTATAATTATCGACGACCTTTTCCGACCCGTAGAACGTCACGGTCATGCAGGTGCCGCCCTGTGGCATCAGCGGTTCGGCCCGGCGGATCATCCTCAGGAACGAATGGACCGAGATATCCATGGCAAGGCCGAAACCTTCTTGCGAGCAGTCGACGACCCGCCCGTGCAGATCATCCTTGGGACAGAAGGCGATCGAGTGGAGCACCGTCTCGAGCCGGCCCCACTTCGCGGAGATCTCGGCGAACACCGCGTCCATTTGGCCCTCGTTCGAAACATCGAGCGGCATGACGATCTCGGCGCCCAGGTCTTCCGCGAGGGGTCGGACGTATTTTTCGGCTTTATCGTTTAGATACGTAACCGCGAGCTTTGCGCCTTGGGCCCTCAGTGCCTTGGCGCAGCCATAGGCAATCGAACTGTCGTTCGCGATCCCCACCACCAGCGCATGACTGCCTTCGAGACTGAACATCCGCGATCTCCCCTGCACCGTCGTTGCATGATGTTGCGCCGCAAGATGGCACAATTTCGCGACAAATGCATGTCCGGCCGGTGTCGGCGGTGCCTGACAGTTGCAAGGCCCCGCTGCGGCAATTGCACGCAGCGCCCACACAGTCCGAAGAGTTCTGGTCCGAGAGCAATCGCGTACCTCGCGGGCCGGACGCGCCGACCGGGAACCATTTTCTAAGTCCTACGCGATACCTCGACCTGCGACGCGCTGATGCAGGGCGCCGGTCGATTACTTCTCGTTAGGAAATGACTGACATGTGTCAACGTCATAAGACACGCGGAACGCAAGGAGCGCCCGACATGACTTCGCCAGTCTGCGCAAGCCAGGAGGCATTGAACGTTGCGGAGGTCTATCGGGCCTTTGCCAACCTAGAAGTTGCAATCGAGCAGCATTTGCATCGACGTTGCCTCGTCCTCGATGTGGAAACCCGGCACTTCCTCGCGTCGCTTCGCGATGCAGCAGGAACCCAGGCGCGGCTGGCCCGCGGCAGTATTCCCGACCGCGACGAGCTGCGCCTTGCCGACCCCGCGGCGCGCGGGAAAAAATCCCCAAAATGACTGAAAACTACTGAATTTGAGACCGCACCAGCGCGCGCTGAGGGACGATTTTCCGCGTCATTCCAATTATATTTGACAAATCCTGGGCAAATACGCTTCATGTCAGTGTGGCTTGACTTTGAGGGATAAGTGTCATGGTTCGTTTACCGCCCGGCTTCGCCCACCTGCCTGAAACGCGACCCCGCGGTGCCGACGCGCCCGTCGGGGCAGATGTGGGGCGCACATACGCTGACGTGACCGACCTGGTCGATCGGCACCTCGGTAAGCGCGATTTGATGACAGATGTTCAGGTTCGGTATTTGATGTCTCGGCTCGGGGAACAGAACGGCGAGCCGAACGCCTAGATGGCCGGTCTCATGCCGGTCCCGGTCGGAGCGCCTCCAAGGCAGCCCGGTCGAGGCCGAACCTCCAGATCATCGCCACCGAGACGAGCTTGAGCAGGATCGGGACACCTGCATAGAGCACCGTGAGCGTCCAAAGTGCGGCCGGCGTGTTCACGCTGGACGCTTCGAAACCCGACAGGTCCAACAGGATCAGCGCCGTGCCTGACGACAGCGCGAGCGCCGATTTCGTGGCAACCTGCCACAGCGCGAAGTAGAGACCGGCCCGCTCTGCCCCGGTCCGCCGCGTGTCCAGATCGACCACATCGGCCTGCATGGCCGGCGGCAGCGAAAGATCCGCGCCAAATGCAAGGCCGGTCAGCACCGCGATCACCGCAAAGGCGGTCACGTCTCCCTCGCCGAGCGTCAGCGCCGCGGCGAACACCGCCGAGGCGTAGATCATCGCCAGCGCCCAAGCCCGATGCTTAGAGATCCGACGCGCCGCCCAGCTCCAAAACGGAATGCCGAGGATGGCCGCCGCAAAATAGCTGAGAAGCAGCCAGCCTGCGTCGTCGGGCGCGCCAAGCCGGTCTTCGACGAAAAAGAGGAACAGCGTCACCGGCAGTCCGTTTGCGGCGCCGTTCACGAACCACGCGCCGAGCAGTCGCCGAAAGGGTGCGTTCTCCGCGAGTGCACGCCAGCCGGCTCGAAAACCGATGGAAACCGCCGGGCGCGGCGGCGGCTCAGGCGCACACGCGACCGCAACTCCCACGGTCAGAGGCAACAGAACCACGACGGCGACGGCCACGGAAAAGAGCCCGTCTCCACCCGCGCCACCGACGAAATAGACCACCGTCGCCAAGAGCGTGCCCACGAGAACGAAGGCCTCGCGCCAGGACGTGACGCGGGTCCGCGCATCGTAGTCCCGCTCCATCTCGGCCCCCCAGGCCGCATAGGGCGTCTGCGCCATGGTCCAGCCGAGCGTGACGAGGAAAAGCCAGAGGACCGCGTGGCCGAGCCCCGCCTCCTCGGGCGGCACGAACGCCATCCAGGTCGCCCCGCAGAGGAGCGGCACCGAGGCCAAAACCCACAAACGCCGGCGGCCGAAGCGCCCGCGCGTCCGGTCCGAGAGCCAACCCATCGCCGGGTCGCTCACCGCATCGAAAATCCGGATTGCGATCCAAGCGAAGCCGATCGCGGCGAGATCGACCCCACGCTCGGCCACGTAGAAGGGGGTGACATAGGAAAAGAGCGGCAGATAGAGGGCCGCGAGCGGCACTGCCGGCAGAGCATAGGCGAGGTGGCGAAGGGACACGCGCATGGAGGGCAAGTGGTCCGAGCGCTCCCCCCTTCAAGCTCGGCTCAGTGGCCGTACATCGAAGGGCGATGGGCGCGCCGCTCGTTCCGCTCCTTGATCCCGCGCAGTTCGCGCAGTTTCACCAGCGCCCAATGCAACACCTCGGTCACAACCCCGACGATCGCGGTCGCACTGACGCAGGCCACGAAGAGCTCCATGGTCGCCAGCAGATCGAAGAGATCCGCCGTCGTTTTCATCATCAGGTTGCCAAGGAAGTGGCTGTCGACATTGCCGAGCCGAGAGGTGTCGAGGACCGCAACGAAGAGGTAAGACGCGGCGCAGAGTGCCACCGAGAGCACGCCTGCCCAGACCCCGTTCGCGACCGCGACGATCCCTCCCCAGCCCTGCCGAGGCGCGAGGTTCACGAATCCGATCAACGCCGCGACCCAAGGCATGATTGCTCCGAACTCGGGAATTTCCTCGTTCAGCAAATCTGCCGCAGGCCGCGACAAGGTCCAATTCATCGCCCACGCCATCGCAATGGCACAGAGGATGCGGAACACCAGCATATCCGCCTCTCCGGTCTCGCTGCTCGCCCGAGCATGCAGGCACAAGGCCCGTCCACACACGTCCCGTAAGGCCACCCCGAGCGCCGCTGTTACATCGGCCTGCGGAGCGCCATCTGGGTCACATCCGTCGTCTCGGCCATGAAACATGCGGCGCAACTGGCCAGATAGAAGTTCCACATACGATGGAACCGAGAATCGAACCCTAACGCCGCGATGCCGTCCCACCGCCTGTTAAACTCCGCCCGCCACTCGCGCAGCGTGCGGGAATAGTCCTCACCGAACTCCTTCGACCCAACGATCTGCAGTCCTGCATCCCCGATCTGCCGGTGCAACACTTCGGGCGAAGGTAGAACGCCACCTGGGAAGATATACTTCTGGATGAAATCCGTCGAGGACCGATAGCGCGCGAAGAGGTGATCCGCAATGGTTATCACCTGCAGGCCCGCCTGCGCGCCGGGTTTCAGCCGATCGAAGAGCGCGCGGAAATAGGTGGGCCAGTACGCTTCGCCCACCGCCTCGAACATCTCGATGGACGCGACCCCGTCGTAAGCGCCGCGTTCTTCCCGATAATCCCGGAGCACGATATCCGCCCGCTCGGCGAAACCCGCGTCGAAGAGACGCTTCCGGGCGAAATCCTGCTGCTCGCGGCTGAGGGTGAGGCCGGTGACCCGCGCGCCCCGCTCGCGGATTGCATATTCGGCGAAACCGCCCCAGCCGCAGCCGATCTCGAGCACGTGCTGCCCGGGTTTGAGGCCGATCCGGTCGCAGATCGCGGCATATTTCCGCTCTTGCGCTTCGCCAAGGGTCTGCGCGCCGGGCTCGAACAGCGCCGAGGAATAGGTCATCGAGGGATCGAGCCAGGCGCCGTAGAATTCGTTGCCGAGGTCGTAGTGATACGCGATGTTCCGCCGCGCGCCCGTGCGCGTATTGGCCCGGAGCCAGTGGCGGGCCCGCTCATAGGCCCGCACGAGCACGGCCCCGGCAAAGGGGCGCGAGATTGCTTCGTTATTGAGCAGAATCACGTCCATCAGCGCTTGCAGGTCCGGCGTCGTCCACCAGCCGTCGAGATACATCTCGCCGAAGCCGAGTTCGCCGTCGCGCGCCATTCGGGTAAAGAAATCCGTGTTCCGCACGTCGATGCGCCCCACCGGCCCCGCGTGCGTCCCGACGGCCGCAAACACGCGTCCGTCCGGCAGCGAGCCCTCGAGCGTGCCTTGCTCGATCCGCCGCAGTATCGCGAAGAAGGTTTCGAACCAGCGCGGCAGTCCTTTCTGTCCCGATGTGCTCGTGATCGTCATTCCTCGTCTCCGTCGCCCTTCGGCTCTTTTGTTAAACCGGTATTATAGCCCAAGTGCCAGCCCAATTAACTTAGGAACCGCTGGCCCGGCCGGGGTAGGGCCCGCGATAGGGATGGAAGCGCGCGCCGCGGAGCCAGAGCCGGAGCGCCTGCCAGTGGATCGCTGCGATCACCTTGAAGCTCAGAAGTGGGTGGCGAAGGAGTGCTCCCGCGAGATGGCGGTCCGAGAGCGGACGGCGTGTGCCGGTCTGGGTCGCGATCAGCCAGGGCCCGGTGGCGTCGCGCTGTCGGATCCGGAGTGCCAGCCGCGCGCCCGGCGGGCGCAGCGTGAAGGCATAGCGCTGATCCATCCCGATAAATGGCGAGACGAAAAAGCCTTTGTCCTGGTCATGGCGGATCGCGCCGTCGGCATCGGGCTCGGCCGCGAGCACGTAAGGGTGCTGGTCGCCGAAGGTGTTCTTTACCTCGTAGATCACGCTCTCGAGGCGGCCCGAGGCGTCCGCGCAGTAGTAAACCGAGAGCGGATTGAACGCATAACCGAACACTCGAGGAAAGCTCAGGAGCCAGATCCGTGCGGGAGGCGGCCGCCCGGCCTCCGCAAGACGGGCCTCCGCCCAGGCGCGGAGGTCCGAGCCGTCGCGGGGTCCGTGATCGCGGCGATGAACGGCCAGGAGCCCGAACCGGTCGAGCCGCAACAGCCTGAGGCGGCCGGCCGTCTCGTCGAGCCGGTCGAGATCCAAGAGCAGCGTGAAGACCCGATAGCGGAACCGATGGGCGAAGGGTGTCAGGCGCATGTGCATCACATGGCCCACATAGACCCCCTCCTCGATCGCATCTTGACGGGGGTCAGGCCGCATGGGCCCGCAGATGCGTTTTGCCGAGATCGACCGCCCAATCGGGACGTGCGCCGAGCGCGCTCGCGACGCGAAGCCCCGCCCGCAACCCATCCTCGTGAAAGCCGAAGCCGAGCCACGCGCCGGCGTACCAGACACCGTGACGGCCCTGGATCTGATCCATCTCGCGCTGGGCGGCAAAGGTGTGCCCGTCATAGAGCGGGTGGCCGTAGCTCACCTCGTAATGGGTGAGGTCCGCCGCCGGCTCCCGCCGCGGGTTGATGCTGACAAAAAGCGGCCGGTCCTCGGGGATGTTCTGAAGGCGGTTCATCCAATAGGTTACCTGTGCGGGGCGCGTCGTCTCAACCTCGTTGCGATCCGCGAGGAAGTTCCAGCTCGACCAGACCTTGCGCCGGCGCGGCATCAATGCCGGGTCCGAATGCAAGACGGCCCGGTTCCGGCTGGTCTGAAAGGTCTCGAGAAGCCGGGCCTGCTGCGCATCCGGCGTCGCCAAAAGACCCCGCGCCTCCGGCCCGTGCGTGGCGATCACGATCTGGTCGAACCGCTCTGCGCCGCCATCGGCAAACCGCAAGAGCGGGCTGCCAGCGCCGGTCTCGACGCTCGCGACCGCACGGCCGAGCTCGACCCGGGGACCGAGGGCCGTGTGCACCTTGCGCACGTATTCCCGGCTGCCGCCCGTCACGGTCCGCCAGCGCTGCGCTGGGTCGAGCCCCGTCATCAGGTCGTGATTGGCGAAAAATCGCAGGAAGTGCTCGGCGGGAAACTCGAGCATCCGGGTTACGCTCGTCGACCAGATCGCGCCGCCCATGGGCAACAGGAACCGGTCCCGGAACCAGCGCGAGAAGCCGCGCCGGCCCAACCAGTCCGACAGGCTCATGCCCTCGAGCCGGCCCTCCGCGAGATCCGCCGGCCCGATCTTGGTGAACCTCAAGATCTCGCGGACGACCCCGATGAACCGGGGATCGGCGACCCGCCAACGCTGGGCGAAGACCTTGTCCAAATTGTCGCAGGCATATTCGCACCGCCCCGCATCGAGCGAAAACCCGAAGGACATGTCAGACCATTCCGTTTCGACACCCAGATGATCGAAAAGTGCGGTCAGATTGGGATAATTCCGGTAATTGTAGACGATGAACCCGGTGTCGACCGGCTGGAGCGCCGCTCCGAACGTCGCATCGACCGTGTTCGCATGGCCCCCGGCGCGCCCATCGCGTTCGAACAGTCGCACGTCATGGCGTTCGGCCAATGCCAAGGCGGCGCCGAGCCCGGAAATCCCCGCGCCCACGATCGCGATCTTCATACGCTGTCCCCTCGTCCCTTGAAAGCTCATGTGTGGTTACCCGCCCGGGCGCGAGACGGATGCGCGGCCTCAGGCCGCATCCCGGGATTTCTGATAGGCATCGAGCGCACGTTTCCGGCCCTCGGCAAGCCCGATCACGGGCTCCGGGTAGGGCTGATCCGGCGACAGCCCCCAAGACCGCGGCACCGCCTCGAAGAAACTGAGCGCGTCCGGATGCGGGCGGGCCCGCCCTTCGGCCAGGAACCGGTCGCGATAGGCCCGGCGGGGGTCGAACTTCTGCGCCTGCGTGTCCGGATTGAACACCCGGAAATAGGGCGTCGCGTCGGGGCCGGAGCCTGCGGACCACTGCCAGCCCATCGCATTCGACGCGGGATCCCAGTCGATCAGACACGCGCGAAACCACCGTTCGCCGACCCGCCAGTCGACCAGCAGATGCTTGGTCAGGAACGAGGCGACGAGCATCCGCCCGCGATTGTGCATGGTGCCGGTGACGTACATCTCGCGCATGGCCGCATCGACGATCTCGATCCCCGTCATCCCGCGGCGCCAACGTTCGGCCTCGGCGCTGTCCTCGGCCCACGGAAAGTCGTCCCATTCCGGGCGCCAATTCTCGGTTTCGATATGGGGCGTATGGTAGATCAGGTGATAGGCGAATTCTCGCCAGACGATTTCCTGCAGGAAGGTCTCCGCACCCGTCGCCGCGTCTCCCGAGAGCCGTTCGAGCGCCCGCCGTCCCGCATGCCAAGCCGTGCGCGGAGAGAGTTCCCCCGTCGCGAAACACTGCGAGAGGCGCGAGGTCGCGTCGAGATCCATTCGGTCGCGCCCGGCTTTATAGCCGCCGATCAGTTCCGCACAGAAGTGCCCGAGGCGGCCTTCCGCCGCCCGCTCGCCGATGAGCGCATGGGGGGCGACAACGGCCGCGCCCCGATCCATGCCCGCCCCCATGGACCAATCCTCGAGCCGATCCGAGGCGGGCCAGGTCTCGGGCGGACGGAGATCGCGCGGCGCGGGCAGGGGCTCGGCAAGCTCGGCGCCCCGCACCGCTTTCCAGAACGGCGTGTACACCTTGTAGAACCCGCCGGTCTTGGTCTCGACGGTCCAGGGCTCGAAGAGCAGCGAGCCGTTCACGCTTACCGCCTCGACCCCGTCGGATTTGAGCGCAGCCTTCACCTCGGTGTCCCGCGCCCGCGCCGCCCCGTCATAGAGCCGCGACCACACGACCCGCCGGGCGCCGGTCTCGGCGATGAGGTCCCGGAGCGCCCCGAGCGCATCGCCCCGGCGAAGGACGAGCCGCGACTTCCGGTCGCCGAGCGCTTGGGCAAGCGCCGCCAGCGACTGGCCGAGACGCCAGCGACCGGCGGCCCCGTATGCCGCCTCGGCGACCGGATCGAGCACATAGACCGGGATCACCGGCCCTTCGCCGGCGAGCGCAGCCTCCCACCCGGGATGATCCCCGAGGCGAAGATCGCGGCGAAGCCAGAGAAGCGTCGGCGGGGCGGTGGTCATGGGCGGATCGGTCTCGCGGCGTCTGGAGGGGTGGGCGGAAGCCCCAACCCGGTGTGGGCGATTTTCCCGTGGAACTCACCCGAGTGTAAGGCGTTCGTTCGCGCGTCAAGTGACGCTTGCGGACGCAGCGCCGGCCGGTCAGGCTTGCGCCATGGAACCGGCGTTGCAGTGGGGCGGGAAACGGGATTTCGGCAGCCTGCGCTCCGAGGCCATTGCCTATGCCCGGCTCGCCGAGCTTGAAGGCGCCGAGGACGAGGCAACGCGGGCCCGGGCGCTCGCCGGGGCCATCCTCGAGCTCTTCGACGATTATCATGCCCGCGCAAGGGCGATACCGGATCTGGCCAAGCGCGCCTTCGAGCGCCGGGACTGGCCGACGGCGATTGCGCTCAGTCAGGAGCGAATCGCGATCTACTCGCTCTCGATCGAACGGGCGGTGCCGATCCTGCGGCTCGCGATCCGGGCCGAGAGCGGAACCGGCAGCTTTTGGCAGACGCTAGAGGCGGCCTACACCGCTGCCGTCGCCGACCGCTACGAGGCCGACTTGGCGCTCGCCTATCTTGCCTCGTTCCGCCGGTGGGTGTTTCGGGACAGTTGGGAACCCGTGCCCTACGACCTCCACGCCTTTGGAGACCGCGACGCGCCGGGGCTGATCCTCGATCTGGTGGCCGACGGGCAGATCACGCCAGAGCTTGTGGACCGGATCCTCGATGCCCCGGGTCTCGAGGCGTCCTGGCGGGATCGGCCGGGGGACGCCCGGGCGGTTGCGGTCCGCATCGCCGAGGAACTCGCGCTCGGACCCGACGCCCCGCTCGAGCGGGTCGAGATCGTGTGCGCCGGGTTCTTCCGCAATCGCGGCGCCTATATCGTCGGCCGCCTGACCGTGGCGGGGAGTCTTCGGCCGCTTGCGCTCGCCCTGCTCCACGATGCGCGCGGCGTCCATGTGGATGCGGTGATCCTGCGCGAGACCACGCTTCGCCACGTCTTCTCCTCGACCTTGGCGAACTTCCACGTGCCGGTGCGGAGCTATCACGCGCTCGTCGATTTTCTTTTTACGCTGATGCCGCAACGCCCGCGCGGGCAGCACTATTCGACGGTCGGCTACAACCACGTGGGCAAGATGGCCGTGATGGAGAGCCTGACCCGGCCGATCCGCGCGGCGAGCGACCCCTTTGACCATGCGCCGGGACCGCGGGGCTCGGTGGCGATCGGGTTCACGGCGCCGACCTCGGATTTCGTCGCCAAGGTGATCCGCGACCGACCGACCTCCAGCTATAAATGGGATCGCTGGGACGGCGTCGAAAGCGTCCTCTCAAAGTACCGACAGGTGCACGAACTCAATCGCGCGGGCTCGATGCTCGACAACATCCTCTATCAGAACGTGTCTTTTGACCGCGCGCTTTTTGCCGAAGCGCTCCTCGAAGATCTGCTTGAAGAGGCGGCCGGCACTGTAACGCTTTACCGCGACGAAGTCTTTTTCCGGCATTTGATTGTGCAATCTAAAATGATCCCGGTTCCACTCTATCTGTCGGACTGTACGCCTGATGAAGCCGAGATTGTCGTGATCCGCCTTGGCCAGTGCATTCGGAACAATGCCGCAGCGAATGTCTTTAATCGGGATCTCGACGGGCGTAACTACGGCGTCAGCGCGTTGCGGTTCGTCTATCTCTTCGATTACGACGCAATCGAGCCCGTCACCGAGATCAATGTGCACACGAATGCGGATCGCGAGGCGGGCGAGGAGGACGTCCCCGCCTGGTTCTTCGAGACGGGCCCGGTTTTCTTGCCGGAAGAATTGGAGATGCATCTCCGGCTGCCGACGCGTCCGCTCCGGCGGCTCTTCCGCGAGGCGCACGGGGAGATCCTGACCGCCGCCTGGTGGGAACGCATGCAGGGCTGGCTTCGCGAGGGACGGGTGCCCAAAGTGCGCACGTATCCCCGCTCGGCCCAACTCGACCGCGGGCATATCGAGGCAAATCTCACGCTCCGCGCGCCGGGGTGACCGGCCATCCAGAGCCGCTCCCCCATCGCCGGCTCAGCCGGGAAACCGGTCGGCGAACGCGTCGTCGCGGGACGTCTCATGCGCCCTCGGGGCCGACAGCGTGAACGCCAAGCGCCCGTCCCGGTCCTGGCCGAAATGCGACGACCAACCCTGCCGGTGCGCCAGATCCTGAGCCCGCGAGAGCCGTTCAAGCGCCCGGTCGTCCCCGGAATGCGCGGCGCCCACCCGCCCGAGCCGCATGCAGATCTCAACAAGCCCGTTATGCGACGCCGCGCTCACCGAAAGCCCCCGATCGTCGCCCGAGACACTGCCGAACGCCGCCTCCAACACATGGACGAGAACTCGGTTGGTCAGACCTCGATTGCCGAGGACGCGGGGCAGTTCGCCGATTTCAAAGGGCTCGTCCTCGCCGCATATCACCTGCGCGACCGATAGCGCGGTGCCGAGCACGGCCCGGAGTTGCAGCGGTTCCTGGGCAAGCGCGCTCATCCCTTCGAGGGCGTAGGTGCCGAGCTCGTGCAGCCGGTCCTTCGCTTCGGCGATCCGCCGGCGCAGATCGGCGAGTTCGGTCCGAACGATCCCGATCCGGCCGGAAACCGTGGCTTGCTCGAGAAAGGCGAGGCGGCTCTCGAGCCGGGCGAGCGGCGGCAGAGCGGCCTCGTTCACCTCGCGCGCCAAGACAGCGCTCCGGTTCCGGGCCTCTCGGAGATCGGCCGATTGGCGGTACTGCGTCTGTAACCAACGGTTCGAGACCCGGACTTCCTCGCTTACCCGGCGGAGCGCACCCGCCGCCGCCTCGGATGGCGGCAGATGCAGCATCAGCCGATCCGCCGCAATCCGGCAAAGCCGACCCCGAAGCTGACCGCCATCCGCCGTTTCGATGCCGAACGGCACGGGTCTGGATTGACCGAGTGCGGCGCGGATCTGCCGACCGAAGCGCGTTTCCGGGTCCGCACCACCGCTCGGCGCGGCAGCGAAAGGGCCCTTGGGCGCAGTCAAATCGGCCGCGGCCCGATTACGCCAAAGGCAGCGCCCGAGGGGATCCAGGATCAGCACCGGATCCACGAGCGCGTCCAAGGCGGTCCGGAAGGCCGCTTCCGCCATGCCATCCGCCATCGGGACAGCCGCCGCAGCCATCAGCCGGTGCGCCCGAAATACGCGATGCCCGGCCCGTCGCCCTCGGCATCGGGTCCGAGTTCCACGGTCACGCAACATTTGCCGTCGCCGTTCGCCAAGGTTTTGTCGAGCCGCACCCGCGCATAACCGAGGTTCTCCGCTGCGATTCGGCCGAAGACCCCCGAAGTCATCATGCAGAGCGCCCGTACCCCATTGACCCGGCAGCCGAACGGACAGGCCGTGTTGCTGAGCACGATGCCGTTCTCGCTTTCGTCCTCGATCCGGAAATTGCCGCCGATCCGGGCCTTGAGCTCGACCAGCGCCCGAGCGACCTGCGCCCGGGTGAGCCGCATGCCGCCGTTCTCTTCCACGAGGACCTCGTTCAATGCATCGCCCATCTCGCCCGCCACGATCGAGACGAGACCCGCCGCATCTTCCGGACCGACGGTATCGTCGAGGCGGCGACCTAAAACGGTCAGCATCTCGTTAAAGAAATCGACTTTCGACGCAAATTGATCGCCGCCTTTCGGAGTATCAGTCATCGGTATACCTCTCAGCGGTCTTCAGTTCTGCCGGCACGCGCAAGCTATCGGTGAAGCGGTGAAATAACCTTTTCGAACCAGGCTGAAGCACAACTTAATGGCTCAGGGCGCCGGCAAGAAATCGAGAACGAAGCGCTGTTCCCGCACTGTCACGCCCCATGTCGTATCATCGCCCTCCGCGGCCAGTCGGAAACCCGCCTTGTCGTAAAGCGCGCGCGCCGCTCCCAACTCATCGAAGGTGTCAAGATAGAGCCCAGGCGCGGCATTGTCACGCACCCAGGCGATTGCCGTTTTCAGAAGATGGCCACCGAGCCCGCGCCCCCGGGCACGGTCCGCAGCGATGAACCATCTGAGATGCATCCGGCCGGCCGCATCGCGCTCAGCCTCTGAGCCGTCCACGGAGACTGCGGCAAGGAACCCGTCCGCATCGGCGACCCAGAAAATCTCGGCGATGCCGGGCGTGAGCCGGCCGACGAATGCGCCGAGGCCCATGGCCACCTTGCCCTCGAAATAGGCCCCGAAGCCGGCTTCGCGTGCATAATACCGTCCATGCTCCGCGACCACCCAACCGACGAGCCCCGGCGCCCAACCGCTGCGGATCTTGGTTTCGACTGCATCCATCCCCATCCTCACTGTTCTTTCGCCGGCCGTTGACGCCCCGTCTGCCTGGGCCCAGGATCACCCGAAAACCAATGAGAGGGGACGCACCATGGCACTTACCGCCCATCAAGGTTCGCACGAGCCGAGTTTCCGCGACAGCGTCGACATGATGTTCGATCAAGCGGTCGATCTGATGGATCTGCCCCGCGGCCTCTGCGAGAAGATCCGGGTCTGCAACTCGACCTACACCGTGCGCTTTGGCGTGCGGCTGCGCGGCCAGATCGAGACATTCACGGGCTATCGCTCTGTGCATTCCGAACATATGGAGCCCGTCAAGGGCGGCATCCGATATGCCGAAAGCGTGCACCAGGACGAGGTCGAGGCCCTGGCCGCGCTCATGACCTACAAATGCGCGCTTGTCGAAGTGCCCTTCGGAGGCTCGAAAGGCGGTCTGCGGATCAATCCGCGCGCATGGGACGCGGAGGAGCTCGAACGGATCACCCGGCGCTTCGCCTATGAGCTGATCAAGCGCGACCTGATCCACCCGTCCCAGAACGTGCCGGCGCCCGATATGGGGACGGGCGAGCGGGAGATGGCCTGGATCGCCGACCAATACGGCCGAATGAACACCACCGACATCGACGCCCGCGCCTGCGTCACCGGCAAGCCGCTCAATTCGGGGGGCATCGCCGGGCGCACCGAAGCGACCGGCCGCGGTGTGCAATACGCGCTTCGCGAATTCTTCCGCCACCCGGAGGACATCCGCGCGGCCGGGCTCACGGGCGGGCTCGGCGGCAAACGGGTGATCGTGCAAGGCCTGGGCAATGTGGGCTTCCACGCGGCCAAGTTCCTCTCGGAAGAAGACGGCAGCCGCAACGTCGTCATCGGCGAGCGTGACGGCGCGATCCTGAAAGAAGACGGCTTCGACATCGAGGACGTGCGCCGACACATGATGGAGACCGGCGGCGTGCAGGGCTATCCCGGCGCGAGCTTCCTGCAGGACGGGCAAAAAGTCCTCGAGGAACCCTGCGATATCCTGATCCCCGCCGCACTCGAAGGGGTTATCAATCTGGCAAACGCTCACCGGATCCAAGCCCCCCTCCTGATCGAAGCCGCGAACGGCCCGGTTACTTTCGGCGCGAACAACATCCTGCGGGACAAGGGCGCGGTGATCATCCCCGATCTCTACGCAAATGCGGGCGGCGTGACGGTCAGCTATTTCGAATGGGTCAAGAACCTTTCGCATATCCGCTTCGGGCGGATGCAACGGCGCCAAGAGGAGGCACGGCACCAAATGCTGATCGACGAACTCGAAGCCTTGATCGGCCGGCCCGTGTCCGAGACGTTCCGGCAACGCTATCTGCGCGGAGCAGACGAACTCGAACTCGTGCGCTCGGGTCTCGACGACACGATGCGGATCGCCTACCAGGCGATGCGCGAAGTGTGGCATGGTCGAAACGACGTGGCGGATCTGAGAACGGCAGGGTTCATTTTGGCAATTGACCGGGTCGCGCAAACCTATCAGGCAAAAGGCCTTTGAGACTAAACGGCAACGCTTGACCGGTCGGCGCAAACGGGATCGCGAGGGAGACCGTTGCGAACCCGCATCGGACGCCTGCCCCGCTTCGGGTCGCCCGCATCCAGATGCGGTCGACCTGAAGCGCGCACGGTCCTTCGTTACGGGGCTACTCCTCGGTAGCAGCCTCAGCGGTTTTGTTTTCGTCATCTGGATCGTGTCCGCGCCTCCCCTGTCGCCGAATCCCTGCGGCGCGCGCACTGGCCCGTGCGCAGTGTCGGGCGGGAGCTATTCCGCGCATTTGCCCGTGCTCCGGTCGTCGATTGGGGCGGTTCTTTATCTCCACGGCACTGGCGGGTCGGGGCCGCAGGGCATTCGGACCGCGCGCCTCCGTGTGCCCTTCACCGATGCGGGGCTCATTTTCCTCGCGCCCTCCGGCCAGCCCGGCCCCGTCGGCGACGGCGAATGGAGCTTGCCGCCCGCGCTGCGAGGGGGCGGACGGGATGAGATCGCGTTTCTCAAGGCCGTTCTCGCCGATGCGGCCGACCGCTTCGGCCTCGATCCAGCCCGGATCGTGCTCGCCGGCCACAGCCGCGGGGCGGGGCTCGTTTATCGCGTCGCATGCGAGGCGCCGGGTTTGGCCATCGCATATCTGCCGCTCTCGGCTGGGTTTATCGGGCCATCCCCCGAGCGCTGCGCCGGGCCTGTTCGGCTTCTCCATCTGCACGGAGCGCGGGACCGTGCGGTTCCGGTTGCCGGCCGTACCGCCGGTCTTCGGATCGCCGGCGCCCGTGAGAGTGCCGAACGTCTTGCGGCCGCATCTGGCTGCGGTCCGCGCCCCATCCCGACCGACACTCCCGCGCGGCTAAGCTGGGCTTGTCCCGAGGCCGCGTCGGTCGCCGTCGAAATCCTGCCGGGCCGACACCGGGTTACCCACCGAATGATGCGACGGGCCGCGACCTGGGCGGCGGCTCAACTCCCCCGCTGAACGTCAGCCGGCCACCGCCGTCGACCGGACCGTGTCCTGTCGCGCGAACGCCACAATGCGCGCGATCGCATCGCAAAGTGCCGCCTCGGGCACTGTCAATGCCACGCGGAGATGCCCGGCCGCAGCCGCCCCGAAGCTTTCGCCCGGCATCACCGCGATCCCCTCGGCATCGAGGAGCCTTTCGGCAAAGTCGGCGCCGGACAGCCCAGTCGCCCGCACATCGATCATCAGATACATCCCGCCCGCCGGCGCCACGACCCGGAGCGGGCCGGCGTCGACAAGCGCTGCCAGGGCAGCCGCCCGTCTCCGGGCATAGCGCGCCCGGATTTCCGCCTCACCGGCTGCGCCCTCGCGAAGCGCCCAGGCGCCCGCCGCCTGAATGAAGCCAGGCTGTCCGTAGGTCGTGGCGATCATCAGATCCCCGACGGCCCAAATCGCGTCCTTGGGTCCGATCAGCCAGCCGAGCCGGCTGCCGGTCATGGCATGGGATTTCGAGAACGAATTCACCACGAAGGTCCGCTCCCGCATGCCCGGCCGCTCCCGCGGTGAGATGTGCCGCCCCTCCCAGACCTGCGACGCATAGACCTCGTCTGAGATCATCCAAAGATCGCGGCGCAGGCAGAGATCGGCGAGCGCGTCGATGGTCGCTTCGGGATAGACGGCACCGGTCGGGTTGTTGGGCGTATTCACCAGAATGGCGCGGGTATCGGGCGCGAGCGCGGCCTCTATCGTGGAGATGTCGGGCAGAAAGCCGTTCTCTGATGGGCAGCCCACCACGATCGGTCGGCCGCCGGCGGCGCGGACCGTTTGCTCGTAGGTCGCATAGTAGGGCGAGAGCACGACTGCGCTATCGCCCGGGTCGAGGACGGCCATCATTGCCGCGAAAAGTCCCGCTTGACCCCCGGCGGTCACCGCGATCTCGTCGACGGAGACGGGTCCGCGGTTGGCACTCTCGCGCGCGGCGAGGGCGGTGCGGAGCTCGGGGATGCCTTCCACGGGCGCATAGCCGAGCCGGCCGTCGTCGATCCCACGCTTCATCGCCGCACAAATCGCCGGGTCGGTCGGGACGTCGTGGTCGCCGATCGTCAGCATCACGATCGGGTGCCCGGCGTCCCGCATCTCCTGAGCCCGGTAGTAAACCGACCAGCCGTCCTCAGCGCCTGGGACGATCGCATCGATGCGGCGCGAGAGGCGCATGGGTCGATCTCCTTTAAGGATCGGGGGCCTCGGAGCTTGGCCCCGAGGCGCCTAAGCCGCGATTGACCGGTCAGCCGCCGATGGCGAGCGGCACGAACCGCAGATCTTCGCCCGATTGCAAGAGCAACAACACCGACGAGCGGTTTGCCGAAACCGCATCCCCGATTTGCGCCTCAACCTCGGCCGGGGTGGTTACCGGTTCTTGCCCCACCTCGACGACCACATCGCCGGGCTTGATGCCTTTGCGCGCAGCCGGCCCGTCCGGCGCGACCTCGGTGACGAGGACGCCAACGACGTCATCGGCGATGCCGAACCGGCTCCGCGTGGCACCGGTCAGGGCGCCGAGCGAGAGGCCGAGGTTTTCGAGATCGGCGTCGGGTTCCGTCGGCACGTCCGCATCGGGTTCGACCGAGGCAAGCACCGTGCCCTCTTGATCCTCGAGACGACCGAGCTGCACCCGCAGCGTCTGGGTCTTGCCCTTACGCGACACCAGCACGCGGACCGTCTTGCCGACGGGCGTCTCGGCGACCATCCGCGGCAGATCGCGCATCTCTGCAACCTCACGGCCGTCAAAGCGCAGGATGACGTCTCCAGGTGCGATCCCGCCCGCTTCGGCCGGGCCGTCCGCAGTCACGCTCGCAACCAGAGCACCGGTCGGCGCGTCGAGCGCCAGCGCATCGGCCAATTCGTCAGTGACTTGCTGAATGCGCACGCCGAGCCAACCGCGACGCGTCTCGCCGAACTCACGGAGCTGATCGATCACCGAGTTCGCAAGGGTGGAGGGCACCGCAAAGCCGATGCCGATGGACCCCCCCGAGGGCGAGATGATCGCCGTGTTCACCCCGATCACATTGCCGCGCAAATCGAAGAGCGGCCCGCCCGAGTTCCCTCGGTTAATCGCCGCATCGGTCTGCAGGAAGTCGTCGTAAGGTCCTGCCTGGATATCGCGGTTGCGCGCCGACACAATGCCCGCGGAGACCGACCCTCCGAGGCCAAAGGGGTTGCCGATCGCCAGCACCCAGTCGCCGACGCGGACATCGCTGCTGTCGCCGAAGCGCACGAAGGACAGCGGCTGATCGGCTTCGATCTTCATCAGAGCGAGGTCGGTTTTCGGGTCGGTACCGACGATCTCCGCCTCAAACGAACGACCATCGGCCAAGTTGACAGTGATCTGATCCGCATCGCGGATCACGTGGTTATTGGTCACCACATAGCCGTCGGCCGAGACCACGAAGCCCGAGCCGAGCGACTGCACCTCGCGCGGTCCGCGGGGTTGGCCGCGCTCGAAGAAATCGCGGAAAAGATCTTGGAACGGCCCGTCGGGCAAGCTCGGGAGGTCCGGCCGCTCTACGGTTTGCGAGGTGGAGATATTGACCACTGCGGGCATCAAACCGTCGACCAGGTCGGCGAAACTTCCCGGAATGTCTCGAGCGTCAGCCGGCGTTCCGCCGAGCGGCGCCGTCGCGAGGATCGCGAGCGCGAGCCACACGATACGGATGGGACGAAGGGAGGACCTGAAGCGGGCCCACTGGAAAGTCATGATCGCGTTCTCCTGTTCGGACCGGGAGGGCCGCCGCCCTTTTCGCCGGAGTGGTGTGATCAGCCCCTCACCAACACATAAAGCGTGGCGCCGGCTGCCGCCATAGCGAAGCCGGCCCAACGGATTTGCTCGGGCCCCACCGCTTCGGCCCGCGCCAGCAGATCCGGAAGCCGGCGCACGAAGATGGCGAGCACCACGCCCTCTAGCGCAAGTGCAACGCCGATCCCCGCGATAAAGTCCTCGATGCCGCCCGGCATGCCGACCGATCAGTTCTCGACGGCGAGGTCCGGGACGGAGCCGCCCGTCGCGCGGGTCGCCTCCGCAGCCTGTTCGGTGCCGAGATCCTCGCCAAGCGCTCCACCGCCATCCTCAGGCAGAGGCGAAGCCGGTATCACCCCACCGCTTGCCGGCTCATCGGTATCGGCCGCGAACTCCGCGGTGTCGTCACCCGTCTCGGTCGCCGGCCCGTCATCAGGCAAAGCAGCGCGCGCCGGCTCTGGAAGCGGTGCGGCAGGCGCCGCCGCCCGGTCATCATCCTCGCCCTGCTCCTCGCTCTCAGGCAAAGCGGCAGGCTCTGGCGTCGCCTCGTCGGTCGGGGGGACATCGCTAGCCGAAGGCACCCCGTCGGACACGTCCGGCAACCTGCTCGGAACCCGCGCGTTGTCCGTCTTAAGATACTCGAAAAACTCGGAGTTCGGCGAGATTACCAGCCGGGAATTCTGCCCCCGGAGCGCGCGCTGATAGGCCTCGAGCGACCGATAAAAGGCAAAGAATTCCTCGTCTGACCCGAAGGCTTCCGCATAAATCCGGTTCCGTTGACCATCCGCTTCACCGCGGATCTCCTGCGCGCGGCGCTCCGCGTCTGAGACAAGCTCGACCGCTTCGCGCTCTGCGGTGGCCCGAACTTCTTGTGCCCGCTCGCGCCCGCGCGCCCGTTCGTCCGCCGCCTCGCGTTCACGCTCGGCATTCATTCGGCGATAAGTCGCTTCGAGGTTCTCCGACGGAAGATCCGCCCGTTTGATACGCACATCGATGATCTCGACGCCGAGATTGAGCGACCTGTTCCGCGCAACCTCGGCAATTCGCTGCATCAGATCCGCACGCTCGGCCGAAAGCACGGCATCCGATGGAACCGAACCCAAGACCTCGCGAAGCGCTGCATTGAGGTTTCGCTCGAGCCTCGGCTGCGCGGCAAAGCGCGTCTGAACGGCCTGACGGAACTGGACCGGGTCTGCGATCCGCCAGCGGGCGAAGGCATCGACCACCAAGCGCCGGTCGTCGATCGGCGTCACCTCTAGCGCTGATGTGTCAAGCGGCAGGATCCGGTCCTCGAAATACACCACCTCCTGGACGAACGGGATCTTGAAGTAGAGCCCCGGCCCCCCTTCGATGGGCATACCGGCCTCATCCATTTTGCCCGCAAGATCCGGGTTCGGTTCGCTGCCGCGGATTTCCCGCTTGACCTGACCGAATTGGAGCACGAGCGCCTGCTCGGTCTCGTCTACGATAAAGACCGACAGATACACGGTCAGCCCGACGACGCCGAGGGCGGCGAGAATAATGGGTAGCTTGCGCATCAGTTATTGCTCCTACGACCAAGTTCGTTAAGGGGCAGATAAGGCACGACGCCGCCGCCGCCGCCCGACCCGCCGCCGACCTCGTCGTCGATGATCAGTTTGTCGACATCGCCGAAAACGCGCTCCATGGTCTCGAGATACATGCGCTTCCGCGTGACCTCGGGCGCCGCCCGATATTCGGCAAGAATGGAGGTAAACCGTGCGGCTTCACCCTTGGCATCGTTCACGACCTGCGCCCGGTAGGCTTCCGCGTCCTGAATGATCTGCGCGACGCGACCGCGCGCCTCGGCGAGCGTTTTGTTCGCATCGGCTTCCGCCTGCTTCTCGGCCGTGTCGCGATCCTGTGCCGCTGCCTGGACGTCGCGGAACGCCTCGATGACTTGCGATGGCGGATCGGCCCCGTCGAAGTTGACCCGAACAATGTTCACACCGGACGAGTAGCTGTCCATGGTCCGCTGAATCAGATCGCGAACCTGTTGCGTGATCACGGCACGGTCGCGGTTCAGGATCGGCTTGAGCTCCCGCTGACCGATGACCTCGCGCATGGCCGACTCGGAGACTGCCTGGATGGTCGCCTCAGGGTCGGCAATATTAAAGATGTACTCATCCGGCCGCGCAATGTTCCAGACCACCTGGAAGTCGATATCGACGATGTTCTCGTCCCCGGTCAACATCAGCCCCCGATCAGAGGCGCGAGCCGAGCTGCCTTCGGTGCCGACATTCACCGTGTTTTCGCGCGTCACAGGCAACACGGTGTAGGTGACCAAGGGCCAGGGGGCGAAATTCAAGCCGGGCTGCCCGATTTCGGAGAACTCGCCGAAGAATAACTCGACCGATTGCTCCTCAGGCTGCACGGAGTAGAGCGACGCGAAGAGCCAGACGACACCGGCCAAGCCCGGGATGATGAACGGCAGGCCCTTTTCGAAGCCAGAAGGGGTGCGCGGGCCGAACGGGCCGCGTCCGCCGCCCCGACCGCCAAGGATGACCCGAAGCTGGTCGCGGCCACGCCGAAGCAATTCGTCCAAATCTGGACCCTGTCCGCCGCCCGGGCCGCCCCCTCCGCTCGGGCCGCCACCCCACGGGTTGCGACCGCCGCCGCCTCGGTTCCCGCCGCCCCCCCATGGACCGCCGCCGCCGCCATTGTTGCTGTTGAAAGGCATGACTTCTCCCGCATCGCCGCCGATATCGCCGGATCGGCTTTTAAACTGTTGGCACCGAGCGCTGTCACGCCGGCGCCACACCTAAACCAGAGGTGGGTTCTCGGCTCCGCCCTTCAAGACTGCGACGCCTCAGGTCGCCCGGATCTCGATCCGGTCGACCTGAGGCGCGGAGCCGCGGCCGCAGGCGACCGCGTCAAACGGCCTGGGCCATTCCAGAGGGCGACGCAGCAATCTCCGGCGTCTTCATTGTCACAAGCTCTTCGGCCGCCGTCGGGTGCACGGCAACGGTCCGATCGAAATCTTCCTTCGTCGCGCCCATTTTCACCGCGACGCCGGCCAGCTGCACCATCTCGCCGGCGCCGTGGCCAACGATGTGCACGCCGAGCACACGTCGACTCGCGCTGGAGACCAGCATCTTCATCAGCATCCGCTCCTCGCGGCCGGCGAGAACGGTCTGCATGGGGCGGAATTTCGCGCGGTAGATCTCGATGTCGCCCGTTTCCCGCGCTTCGGCTTCGGTGAGCCCCACAGTCCCGATCTCGGGTTGCGTAAAGACGGCCGTCGGCACGATCGCGTGATCGGCTTGGGTCGGCTGTCCGGCGAAGACCGTGTCGGAAAACGCAGCCCCTTCGCGGATGGCCACCGGTGTCAGCTGCAGCCGGTCGGTCACGTCGCCAACCGCATAGATCGACGGCACCGAGGTCTGCGAGAACGGATCGACCGGGACTTCCCCCCGCCGGCCGAGGCGGACCCCGGCCCCCTCGAGGCCGAGCCCGGCCGTATTTGGAATGCGTCCAGTGGCGTAGAGCACCCGGTCGGCCTCACGGCTTTCACCGGTTGTAAAGTCGACCCGATAACCCGCATCCGTGCGCTCGATGCGAGCGACATCGGTGCCGGTCAGGATCTCGATCCCCTTGACCGCCATTTCCGCGGCCACGTGGTCACGCACCTCGTCGTCGAAGCCGCGGAGGATCTGGTCGCCCCGGTAGACCTGGGTAACCCGGCTGCCGAGCCCGTTGAGGATACCGGCGAATTCCGACGCGATATAGCCGCCGCCGACGATGACGGTCCGCGTCGGCAGCTCGGCCAGATCAAAGACTTCGTTTGAGGTGATCGCGTGCTCGCTGCCCGGAAAATCCGGAACGAAGGGCGTGCCGCCGGTCGCGACCAGGATGTGTTTGACGCGGATCGCGCGGGCGTGGTTCGCCACCTCGACGGTGTGGGGATCGCGGATGACCGCCCGGCCGCGGAAGACCTCAACGCCGGCCGTGTCGAGATTGCGCACATAAATGCCTTCGAGCCGAGCGATTTCCGCGTCCTTGGCTGCGATCAGCTTGGCCCAGTCGAAACTCCGCGGTCCGACGCTCCAACCGAACCCGGCCGCGTCCTCGAATGCTTCGGAATATTGCGAGGCGTAGACCAACAGTTTTTTCGGCACGCAGCCGCGGATCACACAGGTGCCGCCATAGCGGAATTCCTCGGCGATGGCGACGCGGGCGCCGTGTTGGGAGGCGATCCGCGCCGCACGCACACCGCCCGATCCGCCGCCGATGACAAATAGATCGTAGTCGAACTGGCTCTCGCCCATGGCGGGCCTCCTTTTCTCACCGCCCTTATGTCGCACCCGGATCGGGCCGGCTCAACCCCGGATCGCGGAGCCGTGCATACGGCTCTTTGTCGGCAAGGGTCACCGTTTCGGTCCGGCCGTCGGGATGGCCGAGGATTGCGGCCGCGGCCCGGGCGACGAAGAGGCCGGTCTCGACAACGCCGGGGATCATGGTCAACCGCCGCTCGAGCGCGGCCGGGTCGGCGATCGCGCGACAGGAGAGATCGAAAATATAGTGACCCTCGTCGGTGACAAAGGGCGCCGCGCCCACCCGGCGGAGCGCGATCGCCTCGGGCCCGAGGCCACCCGCCTCGGCCAGGATCTTGGCCCGGGTCGCGTCCCAGCCGAAGCGGACGACTTCGACGGGCAGCGGAAATGCGCCGAGGGCGGCCACTCGCTTCGAGGCGTCGGCGATCACCAGCATGACCTCTGAGGACGACGCGACGATCTTCTCCTGGAGGAGGGCGCCGCCGCCGCCTTTGATGAGGGCGAGGCCCGGGCCGATTTCGTCGGCGCCGTCGACTGTCAACTGGAGCTGCGGCGTCTCCTCGAGGGTTGTGAGCGGAATGCCGAGCGCCGTCGCTTGGGCCCGGGTCGCCGAGGAGGTAGGCACGCAGAGCACATCGAGCCCCTCGGCCACGCGCCGCCCGAGCGCCTCGACGAAAAAGGCCGCCGTCGAGCCCGTGCCGAGGCCGAGACGCATCCCCGGCTCGACCCGCGTGAGCGCCTCCTGCGCCGCCGCCCGTTTCGCGGTCTCGGCGCTCATGCCCCCACCCGGAAAGCGAAGAGCCGGACCTTGAGCTCGGGTTCGCTGAGGAGAAAAACGCGCGCGTCGGCCGTCTCGTCGAGCTTTGTCCAGATGCCGTCTGCCTCGAGCGACCGGAGCCGCGCCCCGAAGCCCTGTTCCTCGAAGCTATCCGAGCGCACATTGAAGATCACGTGGCCGCCCGGACGGGTGACCCGCGCCAAGTCGTCCAAAGTTCCGACCGGAGCGTGCCCGGGCCCGAACGCGCCAAAGCAGAGCGCGGCGCGATAGGCCCCATCCGGCGCCGGGATCGGCTCAGAGAGATCGTGTTCGGCGAGGGAGGCATAAGCCCCGAGGCGCGCAGCGACCGCCAACATGCCGGGCGAAAGGTCGAGACCGTGCAGATCGCCGTAACCGAAGAGACGCAGGTGCTCCCCCAGTTGTCCAGTGCCGCAGGCGGCCTCGAGGATCGGGCCGTCGCCGGGCGGCACGTGGCGAGCGACCATCGTCGCTGCGAGACCCGCGAGACGAAAGCCGTTGGCGATGTTCTCCGCGTCGCAGCTCTCCGCCCAACGGTCGTAGGCCGCCCGAGCCTCGGACGGATCGGCGGCCCCGTAGACGGTGCCGAGGTCATCGCTTAGTCCTGACAGAGCGCCGCCCTCGCCGTTCACTCGCCGGCCGGCCCGTGGCCGTGCAGCCCGAACCTCCGGAGGTCCCGATGTTTCTCAGTCTTTTTGATATCTTCAAGATCGGCATCGGCCCGTCAAGCTCGCACACCATGGGGCCGATGGTTGCGGCGGCGCGGTTCCTCGCGCGGCTCCGCGATTGCGAGCCGATCCCCGGCGCGGGCCCCCTCGCGCGTCTCGGCTGCCGCCTGCACGGAAGCCTCGCCTTCACCGGACGGGGGCACGCGACCGACCGGGCGGTCGTCCTTGGCCTTGCGGGGTTCGAGCCGGCCACGCTCGATGCCGTCGCCGCGGAGGCAGCGATCGCGCGGATCCGAGAGACCGGGCAGATCGCGCCGCCCGGATTGCCGGTGCTCGCCTTCGACCAAAGTGCGGATCTCGTCTTCGATTTCGGTCCGCCGCTTCCGGGCCACCCGAACGGCCTTGTGTTTTGGGCGGAAGACGCCGAGGGCAATGCGTATGCCCGTGAGACCTACTATTCCGTCGGCGGAGGCTTCGTGCTCGACGCGGACGAGATGGCCGCAGGGCCCCGGATCAAAACCGCCGATGGGGCGGCGGCCGTTCCTTACCCGTTCGCGACCGGCGCAGAGATGCTTGCGATGGCCGAGCGCTCCGGCCTCTCGATCGCCGCGATGAAACGCGCGAATGAAGAGACGCGGATGCCGGGCGCCGAACTTGACCGTGGGATCGACCGGCTGATTGCCGTGATGATGGCGTCGGTCGACCGGGGGCTCGAGGCGGAAGGCACGCTGCCGGGCGGGCTAGGCGTGCGCCGCCGGGCCGCGGGGATCGCCGGGCAATTGGCGGCCGAGCGAAGCCGCAACCTCGCGCAGCCGCATGTGGCGAACGATTGGCTCTCGGTCTATGCGATGGCGGTCAACGTGGAGAACGCCGCCGGCGGTCAGGTCGTCACGGCGCCGACAAACGGCGCGGCCGGGGTGATGCCGTCGGTGCTGCGCTATTACCGCGACCATGTGGTGGGCGCGGCCCCGGGCGGCCTGCGCGAGATGCTGCTGACCGCGGCGGCGATCGGCGGGCTTATCAAGCACAACGCGTCGATATCAGGCGCCGAATGCGGCTGCCAGGCCGAGGTCGGCTCGGCGGCGGCGATGGCGGCCGCGGCGCTCGCAGCGGCGATGGGCGGCACGCCGACGCAGGTGGAGAACGCCGCCGAGATCGCGCTCGAGCATCACCTCGGGATGACCTGTGATCCGGTGAAGGGCCTCGTCCAGGTGCCCTGCATCGAGCGCAACGGCCTCGGCGCGATCAAGGCGGTCTCAGCCGCTTCCCTCGCCCTGCGGGGTGACGGCACGCATATCGTCTCGCTGGATGCCTGCATCGCGACGCTGCGCGAAACCGGCCGCGACATGAGCGACAAATACAAAGAAACCTCTCTCGGCGGGCTCGCGGTCAACGTGCCCGGCTGTTGAGCGGGGGGCGTCTTCAGGGCGACCGCATCCCGATGCGGGCGACCCGAAGACAGCGCTACTGCGGTCGGATCGCACCAAGGAGCGCCGCTGCATGGGGGCGCTCGAGCATCAGAAGGCAGCCTGCGCCCTCGACCCCCACGGCCACCTCGGGCGCGGATGCGCGGTTCGACGTGCCAATCTGCTCGCCGGGCGCAAGCTCGAGCCCCTCGATCGGCCAGGCAAGCCCCTGCGATCGCAAACCTCGCACGGGACGTAGCGGAAAGAGCGAGACCCGCGCGCCCTCGGCCAGCCCGAGGCGCAGCACGCGACCCGCCGGCAAGAGGGCGATCGCCTCGGTCTCGGCCAGCAGAACCGCCGTTTTCTCCGGCCGACGCAAGAGCGCATGAAAGACCGCGAGCAGATGGTCGATCCGCCTGCCGGAGACGCCGACGGCCACATAGAAGGGCGCCTCTGTCGCGTAGAGGCATTTTTCGAAATCTGTGGTTTCCTGTTCCGGCAAATGCACAAAAGGGGTGCCGGTCCGACGCCAGGCGGTCGGATCGGAAATCGAGTCCATATCGCCTACCACCAGATCGGGCCGGGCGCCTAAGGAAAGCGCCGTGTCGGCGCCCCGGTCGGCGGCGATCAGACGCGGGGCGAGCCGCCGCGCCTCATCGAGATCTTCAACCCGCACCGGCCCGCCCCCGATCAGCGTAACGCCGTCCGCGAACCTGACCGGCAGGGCCGGGCCCCCGGCCGCAGCTTCCTTCGAGAGCGGCTTGTCCATTCGGTCTCCTCTCCCCGCGCTCGGATCGCCGGTCCGAGCCAATCGGTTGTCTCCGCCGCGGCGCGTCAGGTCCGACACGCGGTGCGGGTGCGGCTTGACCGGGCTCGCCAAATCGGCGACGTTTTGGCCTAAACCGCTTGACTAACATGAACGGCGTCGGGGGAACGTATGTCCGAGCAGGCTCCGCGCATAGATTTGCGTATCGGCAATTTTGCGATTTCGGCGCAGGGCTTCGAAAACCCGGTGCAGCCGGTAAAGCAAGTCATTCGCTTCCTGCAAAGGATCATCGAAGAGACACCGGAGTTGGCCGGCACAGGCTTTGCCTTCGACGAGGATCAGGCGGACGAATTGCTCTCCGAGTTGTCGCGTCGGACCGGCATACCGGCGGATCGGCTCGAGGCGACGCCCGGGCTCGTGGTCACGGCATTTGCCGCGCATGATCTCTCCGCGACACCGGTGGCACCTGGCCCGATCGCACGCGTCGAGGAAACCGGAAGCGAGGTCCTCACTGCTCCCGACGGCGAAAGCGGTCTTTTCGATGGGGATGCGGGCATTGCGGCGGACAAACCGCGCGCAGCGCCGCCCGCGCTTCCGGAGGAACCGGTTGCCGCACCGGCTCTATCGGCCGCCCCACAAGAAGACGCTTCGGCTTCTCCTTCGTTCGACGAGCATCGAATGGAGACCGGCGAACCGGGGGCGTTCGGCGACGATCAAGCGTCGCTCGATGGCGCGGAAGCGCCTTCTGAGCCCGAACCCACGCCGCCGGTGTCGTTGCGCCTCGCCGCAGTCGACAAGCGAGACCGCCCCGATCCGGTCGAAACAGGCGAAATCGGTGCTTTGGCGGAAGCTGCGGCGACCAAGCCGGAGGAAAACATCGCCGAGCCGGAATCGGCACCGGCGCCCGGCGCAAACATCTTTGCCGCAGAACCAGCACACGTGCCGGAGCCCGAGCCAGAGCCCGAACCGGCGCCTGCGCCCGCCGTTGGGGCCAGCATTTTTGCCTCGGAACCCGAGCCCGCGCCAGCGGAGGGTGCAACCATCTTCGCCGCAGAACCGGCGCCCGTGCCGGAGCCTGAGCCGGAACCAGCCCCAGCGGTCGGTTCAAACATCTTCGCCGCCGAACCGGCGCCTGAGCCGGAACCGGCCTCAGCGCCCGGCGCGAACATCTTCGCCTCCCAGCCAGAGCCTGAACCGAAATCCGATCCAGCGCCAGCGCCCGGCGCGAACATTGTTGCCGCCGAACCGGCGCCTGAGCCGGACCCAGCCCCAGCGGCCGACGCGAACATCTTCGCCTCCCAGCCAGAGCCTGAACCGAAATCGGAACCGGCCCCAGCGGTCGCCGGAAACATCTTCGCCTCCCAACCCGAACCTGAGCCGGATCCGGCCCCGGCGCCCGGCGCGAACATCTTCGCGGCCGATGCCCCCGCGTCCGCGCCCGAGCCCAATATCTTCGGCGCGCCTTCCGACAGTGTTGAGACGTCGAGCGATGATCCGTTGCCGCTCGGGGCGCCCGAGACGGGAGAAGACGGTCCTGCAGAACCTCCGCGGCCAGAACCCGCACCGCCCAGCCGGTTCGATGCGCTGGTTGCGCGCTATCGGCGCAAGGCGGACGCCGAGGGCGATGCACCGCGGACGATCCCGCCGGCGCCCGAGGCTGACGAGGACAAACAGGTGCGAACGGTCTCTGCCGCGGCCACGGGTCTCTCACCGGCAGATTTGGCCAAGCGTGCCGATGCGGTGACCGTGCCCGAATTTCTGACCGCAGCAGCGGCGTGGATCATGCTCGTCGAAGGGCGACCCCGGTTCGGTCGCCGGGACGTGATGGACGTCTTCGAACGCATCCCCGGCGATCACCCGCGCTCTCTCGAAGCCCGGATCAAGGGCTTCGGGAAGCTCGTCCGCGGCGGGGCGTTGGTTCTGGTGGACGAAGGGCAGTTCGCCTTAGAGGCCGGCGAGCTGAAGCGCTACGAGGCGCTGGTGGGCTGAACCGACCCTGGGGTGCGGCGGGTCAGTCGCGGCCCTCGGGCGGGGCATCCGGGTCGGGCTTACCGATCCCGCGGAAGAGACCCCGAAAAGGCAGTGCCCACGCGATCCCGAGCACAAGATAGATCACGAGCTCGAGCCAGATCGGCGGACGGTCGAAGAGACCGACGACTGTGACGGCGACAATGGCATAGACCGGGAGCCCGATCACGAGCACCACGGCCGCCCAGAATTTGCGCGCTTTGTATCTCATGAGCCAAAAATAGCGTGGGTGCGCGCCAGGCCCAGGAAAGGGCGAGACCCGCACATGCGGTTTCTCGCCAGCTTGGCTCTCAGGCCCGACGGCGGATGACGACGAGCGCTCCTAGACCGGTCAGCAACAGCGGAAGCGCGGCCGGGACAGGGATGCGCTGAACCGCTTCGACCTGAAGATCGACCTGCCAATCGAAGCTCACGGTCTCCCCGACAGCGCCATTGCCGCGGAGCTGCGAGGAAACCTCGAAGACTTGCGAGTCGGTGAGCGGTACGCCTGAGAGGAGGTTGACCGTGAGGTTCTGCTGGAACGCCCCTAGGGGTCGCAGGGGCGGGCTCGCCCGCACGCGGACTTCGGGCGTGCCATTCTGATCTGCATCGAGATTGGTGATTGTCAGGAAGGCCGACACGAGCTCGGTCCCCGGCGCGATGTCGAAGCCGAACGCGTCGAACTGGTCGCCCGAAAAGCCGGTCGAGGTACAGGTGGTCGCGAATACGTCGCAAGTGGCGCTGATCGAGCCGGAAACCTGGTTCAGGCCGAGATCCAGCGTGCCGATCTGTGTCTCAGAGCCGATTGGCCCGGACAGATCCGAAGGTTCCGAAAACGTCAGGGCCGAGGCGGACAACGCCGGGGCAGCCAGACAAAACGCGAGAAATCCGGTCAGACGCATGGAAACACCTCCTCTCAATGCACTGCTAAAGTTGTGTGGCAGATTTATGCGATTCGGGAAACGTGTATCTCCCGATTTGCAAAAAGTTCATCGGTCACCCCCTCGCGAGGTCAGCCGCGATAGGGGTCGGTCACCAGGATCGTGTCGTCGCGTTCTGGACTCGTGGAGAGGAGGGCGACCGGGGTCTCGATCAGCTCCTCAACGCGTTTGACGTATTTGATCGCTTCGGCCGGCAGATCGAGCCAGCGCCGCGCGCCGTAGGTGCTCTCGGACCAGCCCGAAAGGCTCTCGTAGATCGGCTCGACGCGGGCCTGCTGGGCGGCTGCGGTCGGCAGATAGTCGATCTCGGCACCGTCGAGGCGATACCCGGTGCAGATCTTGAGCTCTTCCATCCCGTCGAGCACGTCGAGCTTGGTGAGCGCGATGCCGGAGATCCCACCGACCTGACAGGTCTGGCGCACGAGGCAGGCGTCGAACCAGCCGCACCGCCGCTCGCGCCCGGTGACGGTGCCGAATTCGCGCCCGCGCTCACCGAGACGCTTGCCGACGGCGTCCTCGAGTTCGGTCGGGAACGGGCCTTCGCCGACACGGGTCGTGTAGGCTTTGACGATGCCGAGGGTAAAATCGATGCCGTCGACGCCGAGCCCGGTACCGGTCGCGGCCTGTCCGGCCATTGTGTTGGACGAGGTGACGTAAGGATAGGTGCCGAAATCGATGTCGAGGAGCGCACCTTGGGCCCCTTCGAAGAGGATCCGGCGGCCATCCGCCCGGGCTTGACCGAGCTCGCGCCAAACGGGGCGCGCAAAGGGCAGGATCCGGGGGGCGACCTCGACGAGCCGGGCCTTGAGGGCGTCGCGGTCGACGGGCTCGGCCCCGAGTCCGCGGCGAAGCGGGTCGTGATGGGCGAAAAGCCGGTCGAGCCGGGCTTCGAGCGTCGCGTCGTCGGCGAGATCCGCGACCCTGACGGCACGCCGGCCGACCTTGTCCTCATAGGCGGGACCGATGCCGCGGCCGGTGGTGCCGATCTTGGCGCGGCCGGCGGCGTCCTCGCGCAGCGTGTCGAGCTCCTGATGGACCGGCAGGATCAGCGGCGCGTTCTCGGCGATGCGCAGCCGGTCGGGCGTCACCGCGACGCCTTGCGCGCCCAACCGGTCAATCTCGTCGAGGAGTGCCCAGGGATCGAGGACGACGCCATTGCCGATGATCGACAGCTTCCCCGGTCGGACGATGCCCGAAGGCAGGAGCGAGAGCTTATAGGTCTCGGTGCCGATGACGAGGGTGTGGCCGGCATTGTGCCCGCCTTGGAAGCGCACGATCACATCGGCGCGCTCCGAGAGCCAGTCGACGATCTTGCCTTTGCCCTCGTCGCCCCATTGGGCGCCAACGACCACCACATTGGCCATGACGGCCTCCCCTCGCGCCTCATCGCTTGCAGCATAGGGGAGAGCCGCGGGCCGGGAAAGGGCCGGTCCGGCCGGTGCCGCCCCTTGCACGCGCCGGGCCGCCGGGCGACAACCCGACGGGCCGAACGGGGGAAACGCGCGTGCTGATCATCTTCTCAGGCCTCTCGGGGACCGGTAAGACCACACTCGCCAAAGCGCTCGCCCGGCGGGTCGGCGCCGTTTATCTCCGGATCGACAGCATCGAATGGGGGCTCGCCCAGTCGGCGCTGGCGGTCGAACGGGCCGAGGACGCGGGCTATCGGGCGGCGCAGGCGGTCGCCGAGGACAATCTGCGCCTCGGCCATCCGGTCGTGGCGGACAGCGTGAACCCCTGGGAACTCACCCGGCGGGCCTGGCGGGCGGTGGCCGAGCGGGTCGGTGCGCCCGCGGTCGATGTCGAGGTCGTCTGCTCGGACCGCAAGGTCCACCGGCGTCGGGTCGAGGGGCGCAGGCCGGATCGCCCGGGCGCGCAGGTCCCGGATTGGGCGACGGTCGAAGCGCGGGACTATCAACCTTGGCAGCGCCGGCGGATTATCGTCGACACGGCCGGGCAACCGGTGGCCGCGTGCGTCGACCGGGTGGTGACGGCGCTCGGCGGCGCGGAACCGGTGTCCGAGGGGGAGGCAAGCCCGTGATTGCAGTGATCTTCGAAGTCTGGCCCAAAGACGGCCACCGGGCGCCCTATCTGGCGCGGGCAGCGGCGCTCCGAGAGCATCTGACAGAGATTGACGGGTTCATCTCGGTCGAGCGCTTCGAAAGCCTGACGGAGCCGGGCAAGCTTTTGTCGATCTCGTTCTGGCGCGACGAGGCGGCGCTCGAAGCCTGGCGGCGGCTTTCCGAGCATCGCGCAGCGCAGGCGGCCGGGCGAGAGATCCACTTCGCCGATTACCGGCTCCGCGTCGCGGGGGTCCTCCGCGACTACGGCATGACCGAGCGCTCGGGCGCGCCGCAGGACAGCCGCACGGCCCATGGGGGTTGATCTGCGCCGCGGGGCGGAGAGGGATCGGAGGGCCGGATGCTTTCGGAGTATCCCATCAAAACTTGTTTTCGGCAGACGCTTTCCGCGGGCTGGTGTAGGGTCCCAACAAGCCTTGCGTAAGACCGTTATGCGCCAAGCGTCCGAGGCGCCTTCCAACCGGAGCTCTATCATGCGTCATTTGACCCTTTTAGCGGCCCGCGTCCTCCTGGCGCTCGGGCTCGCAACGGTCGCAACCTCGGCCGCCCAGGCGGCCACCGCGTCCGTCGCAACCGCCAACGTCAATCTCCGCGCCGGTCCGTCGACGACCTATCCCGTGGTCACCGTCGTGCCCGCCGGCGCGACCGTCGCGACCCATGGCTGCGTCGCCGATTACTCTTGGTGCGACATCGCCTACGGCACCTATCGGGGCTGGGTCTCCGCGTCCTTCCTGCAAACGGTGCATAACGGGGCCACTGTCGTGATCACCCCGGTCGTCGCCGCGGCGGTCGGTGTCGGCGTCGTCACCTACAGCCGTGCCTATTGGGACCGGTATTATCGGGCCTATCCCTGGTACGGCCGGTGGGCGAGCTATCCGGCCTACCGCGCGCCCGTCGCCCGCACGACCACGGCGGTCGGCCCCTATGGCGGCACGGCGACCCGGACCCGCGGTTGCGTCGGGGCGCGCTGCGGCGCCACGGGTACGGCGACGGGGGCCTATGGCGGCACGGCGGCAGGTGCCCGCGGCTGCGGACCCCGCGGCTGCGGCGCAGCCGGCACGGTTACGGGGCCGAGCGGCAATACGGTCTCGGGCGCCCGCGGCTGCGGACCGCGAGGGTGCGGCGCGGCCGTCCAAGGACCCCGGGGCAACACCGCCGTCCGCCGCGGGCCCCGCTGAAGCGCCGGCCGGGTCGGCAAAGCCTCGGTCCAGTCCGCTCAGGAAGCAACGGATCGCGCCTCGGCGCGATCCTCTTGCCCTCCGCGGCCGCAGGCGCTCTGCAGCATCGAGGCGTCGCGCCGACCCCCGGCGGCGGCGGGGAGGGCGGGCGG
>JBHJGX010000008.1:0-90567 GCA_050331395.1 Paracoccaceae bacterium | reverse complement strand
CATACCCGCAAGTCACTGTATTTGCTCGGCTTTGAGAGCCTTGTAAACCTTGTGAACCTTGTCCGGCATCACCTCTCGTGTGCGCGCGCGTGCACGCACGCGTAAGGGTCGGGAGAGGTTCACAAGGTTCACAAGGCTCACATTTCTGTTTGGTATCAGGGCCTTGCGCGTGTGAGCCTTCGTTTTCGAGGCTCACACGACCGGCCCGAGGTTCACACGCATCGGCGCTGCAGCGGGCCGTTCCCGAGGCCTTTTCCTCCTCGGCGACCTTCAGCCGCCACTTCGCGGCGCGCCGGTACGTGCCGGCTTTCACCAGCCGGACGCGGAGATCGCCCAGCCGGAACACCCGATCCCGCATGCGCCCGATCGACATCCCGAAGCTGGTCTTGCGCGCCTGCTCGTTGGCGCCGCTCATCGGCGGCGGCGGATCGCAGAAGAGCGCGATGTCGTAGACCTCGGCAGCCGTCACCTCGGCGGTGCCGAAGCGGTCCCACCAGGCGCCGATGAAGGCGTTCCAGGCGGCGCCCTCGCTGTCGGAGGCCGCCATCATCTCCTCGAGATTGCCGAGAAAACCGGGGATGCCGGCCACCTCGAGCACGCCGCCGAGCATATGCGCCCAGTTCTCGAAGGAGCCGATGCTGCGCCCGCCGCGCGGCCGGCCGGCGGCGATCCAGGCCTGGCAGAGCGTCAGGCAGGCCGCGACCAGTCGCGCCCGGTTGGCGCGCACCCAGCTCATCAGGTCGGGGTGGCGGAAGTCGGAGCGCTGCCAGGGGCGGTCGGTGTGCGGATCGAGGCGGATGCGCACGAGACGCCGGGCCATCTCGTTGGAGAACTCCGGGTTGTTGCCGGTGGCGATCCAGAGGCAGCGGATCGGCAGCCGCGCCATCTCGGAATGGCCGAGGATGCGGTCCTCCCAGAAGGGCGCCGTGAGCGCGGCGGCGAGGGCCGAGCTGTCGAGCGTGGCGCGCAGGTTGTCGATCAGCACGATGGACGGGATCTGACGGAGCTTCGCGGTCACGCGCTTGCGCCATTCCTCGTCGTCGCGCCCCTCGGTCATGACGCTGGCGCCCGCGCCGGTCAGGATGCCCGTGATCGCGTCGATCATCAGCGTGGCGCCGGTGCCGGGCGCGGGCTTCTCGATCAGATGCAGCGGCGTCGGCCCGTCGATCATGCCGCGCAGGAAGCCCAGCAGCAGGAGCGCCACGACATGGGAGCGCTCGGCATCGCCCGTGAAGGGAAAGTCCCCGAGGAGATCCTCGCAGATCAGCGTGCGCGCAGCCGCAATTTCCGCCGGTGTGGGCCTGACGGGGATGTCCGGCACGGCGAAGCCCGGCGCCGGGACGTAAAGGAGCCGCGCGTCCGGATGATAGCCGGGCGTGGTGAGCAGCGTGCCGTTTCGCCCGAACACCGGCGTGTTCACGATGCCGGTCAGCACGGGCAGCGCGGGGTCGGGGGTGGCGAGCACCGACTTGACCACCGGCATGGGCGGCGGCGCGGGGATCGGCTCGCCCTTGGCGTTCACCCGCACCCAGCGGGCGAGTCGCGCCAGCATGTGGCGGAGCTGCTCCTCGCCCACCGCGGTGGCGACGGGCCGGCCCTCGTCGTCGGGTACGACCCATGCGGGCTGGCCTGCCAGGCGGAAGAGCCAGGGACGGCGGTTCGAGGCCATGAGCAGGCTCCAGACCTGCTCGTTCGCGCGCGCCAGATCGCCCTCGTCGGCGCGCAGCGTCGGGACCGTGTCTCCCGAGCCCTGGTAGTTGAGCGGGCGGTGCTGCCCGATCTGCATCACCGTCTCGGCCTCGACGGCCGACCCCGCGGCGGCGATCACGCGCGCCACGGCCACGGCGCCGTCGCTCAGCAGGAGATCGTTGAAGTCCTGGCCTTCCCCGGGCGGCACGGCGATGGCGACGTCACGCCCCTGCGCGCGCAGCCGCCTTGCGGCCGCATCCGCGGCGCGCAGGCCGGCGCCCGAGGCGTCGTTGTCGGCGAGGATCACGATGCGCGTGGCGGCCGGCGGCAGTTCGACCTGTTCGAGGCCCGAGGTCGAGAGCGTGGCCCAGACGGGCAGATCGGGGCAGGCGGTCATGGCCGCGAGGCCGGTCTCGATGCCCTCCGACAGCGCCAGCCTGTCGCCGATGGGCGCGAGCCGCACGGCGCCGCTGGCCACACGGCCGAGCATCTTCTTGGCCTTGTCGAGCGGGGCCTTGCGGATGCTGCCGTCAGGCTCTGCCGAAAGCCAAGTGCGGTGCAGCCCGATGACATCGCCGTTCCGGTCGCGCACCTGGCCCACGAGCGCCGGATAGCCGGTCTTCGTCTCGTAGTGCGCGAGGTCGGGATGGAAGAGCAGATCGGCCTCGGCAGGGACATCCAGACCGCGGCCCGCGAGGTAGTCCGCAGCCGGCGTGCCCGCGAGCGGCTGCGCCGAGGACAGGATATGCGCGATCTCCCAAGTGGCGTCGCGCTTCGGCGTCGGCGGCGTCGCGGGCGCCCGCCGCTCGGGCGCGCCCGGGGTGACGCCGGCGATCTCGGCAGCGCAGGCGATCAGGGCGCGACCATCGAGCCCGGTCGCTTCCTCGATCGCGCTGATGGGTCCGCCGCCATGGTTGCCGTCGAAGTCGATCCAGTCGCCGGCATGCGCACCGCGCAGCGTGATGACGCAGGAGCCGGTGTTGCGGGGCGCATCGCCCGGATATTGGCGAGGCGCCACTCGTCGCCGGACCGGCGGCCGCGTGGGAAGAGGTCGGGCACCCAGTGCGCGGCGCTCTCGCGCAGACGCTCGACGATCAGGTCGAGATCGTAGCGCGGCGCGTCTGTGATGGGCGGGAGGGCGTCGTTGAGGTCAAGCAAGGATCACGAGCCCCCATTCCGCGCGTGTGATGGCGGTGTAGAGCCAGCGGTTCCTGTCGGCCGCCGAGCGGCCGAAGCCATCGTCGAAGACGACCACGTTCTCCCATTGCGAACCCTGCGCCTTGTGACAGGTGATCGCGTAGCCCCAGCTGCTCTCGATGAGGCCGCGCTTGATCTGCCATTCCCTGCGCCCCCGCTCTGGGTCGTAGGCGATGTGGTCGGCGTATTCGCCGCGCCAGAAGCTCTGCCGTCCGGCGATGGTCTCGCCGTCCTCGGTCTCGACCATGGCGCTGAAGGCGAAGGCGTCGTCGTCGCCATTGTCGCTCGGACCAATGGCGCTCCAATGGCGACCCTGGCGCACGTTGCTGAGTGTCAGGAACATGCCGTTGATCAGCCCGAGATCGTGGCGGTTCTTCAGGCAGATGATCTTCTCGCCGTGGCCTGTCGGATAGTCGGCCTCGAACCCGGCCGCGCGCTTCATGGCGGTGTTCAGCCAGCGCCGCGTCGCGTTGGTGCCGCAGAGCACCTGGCCGCCGCGCAGCATCTGCGCCGGGCCGACATCAAAGCGCGACATCTTCCAGACGTGGTCGTCATGCGCGCCCATCGGGATCGGCAGTCCCTCGCGGGCCAGCGTCGCAAGCCGCAGGATGGCGCTGTCCTCGGCCTGCCGGTGCACTTCGGTCAGCATCACGTCGGGCGCGGCCTCGGTGAAGAAGCCGGCCCCTTTCACGGGCGGCAGCTGGCCCGGATCGCCGAGCACGAGGATCGGCTTGCCGAAGGCGAGAAGGTCGCGGCCCAGGTCCTCGCCCACCATCGACACCTCGTCGAGCACCAGCAGGTCCACGTCGCGCAGGATCGACTGCTCGTTGATCAGGAACTTCGGCTGGTGAATGTCCTCGAGCCGCATCTCGAGCTGGGCGATCCGCGTCATGGCGAAATCGCGCTCGGCCGGCCCCATGCGCGGCAGCTCGCGCCGGAGTGTCGCCAGATCCTCGGTCACCCGCTCGATCTCTTCCGGCGTCGCCTCGGACACGCGGTAGATCAGGCTGTGGATGGTCTGCGCGGGCGTGCCCTTGCGCGTCATGACGAGCGCGGCCTTGCCCGTGAACGCGCCAAAGAGCACGCCGCCCGGCGCGCCGGGGGTCATCGGCGCCAACCCCAGCGCCTCGATTGCCTGCGCGGTGGTCGTGGTCTTGCCGGTCCCGGCATAGCCGAACACCCGGAACACCTGCTGCTCGTGGCGGCGGGTCTCGTACCAGTCGCGGATCGCCGCGATGGCGCGGCTCTGCATCTCCGAAAGCGTGACGGTCATGTCCTGGCCTCCGGCCGTTCGCCGCTGAAACGCTCCACCGGAGCGTTTCCGAGACGCGGCTCACCCCAGCAGCGTGCCGAGAACGGGCAGAACCGGCAGAGATAGAAATCGGGGCGCGTGGCGATCCGCGGCAGCAACTCGCCCGTATCCACGGCCCGCAGCACGGCGACGGCTTTGTCCGAGAGCTCCTGCGCAGTCGCCGGCTCGAAGGGGACGTGCTCGTGGTAGAGTTCGCAGCTGTCCTTGTTCAGCGCGGTGAAGAGCGCATCCCGCAAGCCCACATAGGCCATGTAGATCTGCATCTGCCCGAAATAGACGGGTTTGGAAAGCCGGACGCCCTTCTTCGCCGTGTCCGACCAGGAGGAGGCCTTCAGCGCCTTGTGCTCCCAGAGCGCCGGCCAGGCGAGCCCCACCTCGGGGCCCGTGACGATCACGCCGTCGACATGGCCGCGGATCCGGCCGCCCGCGGTCTCGAAGCCGAACTGGCCGCCCTCGCGGGTCTGGGTGCGCAGGTCGAACCCGGCCAGCCGCAGCCAGCGGATGGCGAGATCCTCGAAGACATGGCCGGCGGCGAAGATGCGCAGGCTGCGCCCTTCGAGCTCCTTGCCGGGATCTGGCGGGGTGTGGGTCACCTCGTAGACCAGGCGGCGCGCGCAGGGTTCGCCAATCCGGCTGGCGCCGAGATAGTCGCGGGGCCGCTGGCCGGCGCGCTCGGCCACGAGGGCGTCGTCGAGCAGCGTGTTGATCCGGGCGCCGAGCGGCGGGAGCGCGTCCGCGGCGCGGCCATAGACGAAGCCCGAGCGGTGGTTGAGATCGACCAGCATCCGCGCCCCGCTCAAAATGGAATTTCGCCGGCGTCGGACTGGCGCTGCATGGACGCCTGAAATCCGTCGACGCAGGCCTCGATCAGGCGGTCGATGTCCTCGGCCGGCCGGTCGAAGAAGGGCTCCATCAGCCCCATCTCCGTCAGCGCCTCGGCCAGCTCGCAGCGCGCCTCGCGGATCGCGCGGGTTTCCATGTCGGTCTTGTCGATCATGCCGTGGTTCCTCCGGGCGTTGGCCGATCCCATTTGCGGTTGGCCAAAGGTCGCTGATCCCGGCCCCGCTGCGAGCCGGCGCTCGATCGCGGGGCCGGCACCCACGCTGATGCGGGCGTGCCATTCGCCGGGGCTCACGGGTTGAGCCAGGCCGGGCCGCCCGCAGGCTTCGGCGCGGCGGGCTGAGCGGCGGGCGACGACCACGCAGGCGCAGCCGGCGCGGCGGCGGGCTGTGACTGGCCCCATTCGGGGGTTGCGGGCTGCGCAGGCGCGGTAGCGGGACGGGGCTTGTGCGAGGGCTGCACCGGCACCGTCTCGCCGGCCATCACCTGTCGCCACTCGGGCGCGGTGGGCAGCACGACATGGTCGAGCTTGTTGGCGTCCTTGTAGGCCGGGTTGCGGCTCGGCTCGATCTGGATCTTCGCGACGAAGGTGATCCCGTCGAGATCGGCGAGCCCGCGCAGCACGCGCTTGGCCTTGGCCGCCTCGCTCATGTCCTCGGGATTGATCCCGAGCGCGCTGTCGATCATGGCGCGGAAGGTCGACTTCGAGATCTTCCAGCCGATCGACTGGCCCTGTTCGTTGAGCTTGCCGCCCTGCACGGTGAAGTTCTGCCAGAACTTGCGCCGGGCATGCGGCCCCTCGGCCACCGTGAACTCGGCGTCGAGCATCAGCACGTCGCTGCCGGGCTGGTTCGAGGGCTTGAGGAGCCCGCGATCCACCTCGCTCGCCCCGTCCCGGCCGCCCTTGCGGATGGACATGGTCACCTTGGCGAAGGTGCCGTCGGGGATCAGGTCGCCGGACGGCTGCGGCGCCGCATCGTTCAAGTCGAATTTCATCTCGTTCATCCTTTCGGGGCTTGGTTGATTTTGGAGAGGAGCGCGCCGAGGTCCGGCGGTTCTGTCAGGTCGAGGCGCCCCGAGCGGTCCTTCGCGGGCAGGCCCCACGGATTGCCGGAGCGGCAGACGAGGCGGCGCGTCTCGCCCTTCTCGGGGTCGTGGCGCCAGGCGGTCGCGCCGCCCGAATGAGCATCGGCGTCGGGCTCGGGACCGAAGAGGGCGAGGGTCAGCACCTCGTCGACAATGCCGGGCAGCTCGCGCGCGGCCTTGCCGCCCTCCATCTGCGGCTGCCAGATTGTCCGGCCCATCTCGTCGGCGATCCGCTCGAGGATGCCAACGAAGATCACGGTGCGGCCGGGCGCATGCTGGAGGTGCTTCAGGAGCCCGATCACCTCGCGGGCGAGAAGCCCGTAGGCGCCGCGGGTGTCCGGCTTTCCGGTTCGTTCCGAGATCGCCTCAGGGCGGGTTTGCGCCCAGGCCATCGCCTGCCGGGTCAGGTCGGTGATGCTGTCGACGAACACGATGCGCTTGGCGTCGAGCCGCGCGGCAAGTTCCGGATGGAGCTTGCGGAGGTGTTTATGATGCGCCTCCGAGAAATGCGCGTCGGGCTCAGCCGCCGGGTTCGCCCCGCCGATCAGGCAGGCGATGTCCACGGCGTCGGGGAAGCGGCGGATCGGCAGACTGTCGCCGCGCCAGTCCTGGACCGATTTGAGCCCGGCCTCGAGGTCGAGGCAGACGGTCTCCTCCGCCGGCAATGTCCTCAAGAGCGAGGTTTTGCCGACGCCGCTCGGGCCGAAGACGGCGATCGAGCTCTTGGTTTCGGCGGCCGAGAGGCGCTCCTCGGCGCTGATGATCCGGAGGCTCACACCGGGCCTCCCTGGGGCCGACAGTCGACCTCCCGCAGGGGCTCCAACTCCTCTGAGGCAGTGTCGGTCGGCCTGGAGTATGGGGCGAGGAGGAGCGTCCCATCCTCATGGAGGCCGGCCTCTTCGATCCGGTAATCCTGCTCCGCCCTGAGCACGTCTGGCAATTCCCAGCGCCGAAAGAGGCCCGGTATCCTGAACAGTTCCGTAGTGGGGGGTATCTGTGCGTACTGCATGCTAAATCCTCAACTGCGTGTCTCGGCAGATCAGCTTGCCGATCACTTGTAAAAAGCCGCTCGGCGCGCCGGATCGGGACATCGGGTCAGACAATTTCGGTAATACGCTCGCGGAGCATGCGGGTGGCGCGCTGGTAGCGCTTGCGGGCGGCGGCCTCGGTCAGACCGAGCGCGCCTGCGGCTTCCACCTGTGAGAAGCCCTCCAGAGCGACGCGGTTGACCAGGGCCGTGTCGTGACCGATCACCCGATGCATCTCGCCGACGAGCCGCGCGTGAGCCGGGGCGTGTTCGGGCGGAGAGACAAGCGTCCGGATCGCCCTCCGATCGAGCTTGGCGGTGGACGCAGCCTCCGCCCAATGACGCTGTTGCGCCCGCATCATGTCGCGCTCGATGTTCTTCAGGACCGTGGCTGCGATCCGGTTGACGCGGCCGAGGTCGAGCCCGCGGACCACCTCGGTGGTGCGCGCCAGAACATCGGACGCGATTTCGTCTGCGGCACCGAACTTCCGCAAACACGACCGGCGCCGGATGGCGTCGAGGCCGGGCCAGAGCGCCAGTAACAGCAATGTCAGCGCGCAGTCGGACGCGGGCCCGGCGCCCTGCGCCGCCCTGACTAGCGCCTGGAGGGCTTCGTTTTTCCGGATCGGATCACCGGTCTTCGCCTGAAGACTGTCCAGCAGAGCCGCCGGATCCCGAAACGGGGTAAGCGCGGCTTGGTCGTGCCGGATGGCATCGAAGGCGCGCTGAAAGGGAAGTCTCGAAGATTTATGCAAAAGGTTCTCGCGGATTTTGAGCCATGTGGTGGACACGGGATGCCTGCCTCTCGGCCAGGCGTCCGGCGCCTTATCGTGGCCAGATCAGGACGTCGCGCGTCTCTGGGATTTGAGGGGGTTGGGTGGAGGTGCGCGTCAGCGCGCGCGCGCGGTCGCCTGGTTCAGCGTGCCGCAGCCCCGGCAGGTGGCCTGTACCGGGAGACCCACGAGATACTCGTGACCCTGCGAAAAGCGCAGGTGCATCCGGACATCCCGGCAAACGCCGAGCAGCTTGTCACAGCGCGTGCAGCGCCATTCCGAGTTGTGGGAGGTGGGCTTGGTCGTCGCGGCGCCCGTCTGGCCCGTAAAGGCCGCCTGGCGCGAGGGGAAGGGTGTCTGCATCTGGGTGCTCCTTTGATGTGGAGCTCCAAGATTGCCCTAGGGAATCGGAGCCAGTCAGAACCCCCAATCGGAGCCGGATCGGAGCCAGCCGTCAGAAAGCAATCTCCCATTGCCCTTTTCCGGGGCTTCGCAGGAAGTCGGCCCTCAGCTTTTGCCAGAGCGGCTGCTTGAAAATGTTCGCCAGTGACTGGTCTTCGGCGATCCCGCTGATCAGGTCTGCTGTTGCCATCGGCATCGGGCCGGCGTTGTGCGCATTGACCAGCCGCTCGATGACGTCGATGCGGTTTTCGCCTTTGATATCAATCGTGCCTTTTCCCGGAACGAACAGAGTTGCCATGTTGTCCCCAGCGCGGGTGAGTTCGACAGACTGACCGCCACGGGCAAGCATGCGATGTCGGCGAAAGACAGACCGGAGCTTGTCCGCAACCAGCGCAATTTCCGGCTGATCGCCGTCGATCTGATCCGCAAGCGGGGTCAGAACATTGGCAGCAAGGCAAGGCCCAGGCGCAGTGCCGGCCTGCAAGACCAGTCCGATCCCGAGGTTGTGGCGCGCACGAAGGTCCCCATCGACGGCCGACCGGACCTTCTCCCGGTCGAGACCGCGCGCGAGGTAGACCGGAACGTCCCTCCCATCGACTTCGAGCATTCCGAGGGAGAGGAGGTGATCCGTCAGCTCCTCGACGGCGGGTGCATCGAGCACTTGGCTGAGACGTTCTTGCAAGTGCTGCGCAACCCAGCCCTCGCGCACCCGAAACAGCCGATAGAGATCTGGGTTGCCCGGCGTGGCGTGTCCCTCGGTGACCTGGAGATCGGCCACCTTTCGGTGACCGTCCTCCGCATCTCCCTCATCGACCCGAACCACCACTTCGGCTGCGACCGGTCCGACCTCATCTTCCTCGTCGATCAGATCGTCGCCTTGCCATCCGGCAGGCACGAGAAAACCCAATTCGACGAGAATGTCCGGATTGACACCTCGAGCCTGGAGCCACGCCCCGGGGACCTTGTCGGCCCCATTGTCCCAAATCGCCAACAAGGCGGGCATCACGGCCACGCTCTCTTTGTCGCCTGGTGCGCGGCCGTCACGGAGAATATTCCAATGACGGAGCAGACGATGCCCAAGCACTCGTTCAAAGGGGTCGTCAAGGCTGTGAAGGCTGCTTGTGTTTCGGTCGGTGAGGGTAAAGTCGAGGGTTTGCGGCTGGTCTCTTCCAGCGCGGCGATAGCGCACCGCTATCTCGATGAAACGAATTGCAACCGCTCGCGCAAAGGTCTTTGGAAGACCCGGCTGGCTGTCGATGATCTCGGAGATGTCCTGATCGATCGTGGTGGAGAGCGACAAACGGGTGGCGAGACTGCCGATGCTGATGTCAGCGCGGATCACCTGGGCACGGTCGATCACCACGTCGTCGAAGTCCGGCGTCTCCAGGTCGAACCCTTTCAGAAACTGCGAAATCTCGTAGGCCTGAAAGTCGACGGGCTGATTTGAATAGGTTTGCTCGAGAGCCGTCTCGATGAAGCGTTCCGCGATGGTGTGCCGAAGCTGTCGGTTGCCAGCGCGGACATGCACACGACCAATCGATGGCGTGTAAACGATCATCGCCTCACCAGGCGGCCGAAAATAGATGCTCGAACGATTGCCATCGTCATCAATCTCCCGAACGCTCGTGGGGCGATCGGGGTGGAACAGCAGGTACATCTCCGCCGCCGGTTCATCGCCGTCCTCGGGGATGTGGAACTTGTCGATGCTGTAGCCGTCGCCGCGATCGAGCCGCTTGTTGAGATCAACCAGAAGCTCGTCGAGCAAAGCGTTGCAAGCGTCGGGGCCCCCGTCGACCAAAGGATCGGCCATGAAGGTCTGATAATGCTTGTCGTAGCGCCGGTAGAGACGCAGGTGCAGGCTGTTCTGCGCCGCTTCGAACAAGCCATTCTCGTTGATAAATGCCCACAGGCTTCGCGCGAGCTTGTCCCGCTGATTGCGAAACGCCCTAAAGCCATCTGGCTCCAGCTTGGTCCCTGCGAGCCCGTCGAGGACGTAGGCACCTTGATCTCTCGCGAGAGTGACGATCCGAGCTGCCTCATCTTCAAGCGGCCTGAGCTGGTTCTTCTTTTCATTGCGTAACATTGCGCGGGCAGATGAGGGGCCGTCCGGGTGCTCGGGATCAAAACGATAGCGCTGGAGCCAGCCAAATTTCTCAAATATTTTGCGGCTTAGAAACGCGGCCAGAAGTGTCGGCTCCGCTTCGTCAAATAGTCTAGAAAGGTTGGGGCAAGTCTTCGCCGGTGCGCGCGCCATCTCAGCCTCTTGAATCTCAAAATTGTTTTGGCATCCGTCGCTGGTTAACCATGTTTTGACCTATCCGCTCGCGAGCCCACTGCGGTCGATGAAGACGCCATCGGTCTTGCGCAAATCCGCCATCTTCGACCAACGCCGGTCAGGCCGAGTATCGTCGATCGCTTTCGGCTCGGTTGGGGAATCGGTCCGCTCTGCATGCACGATGAACCTGTGTCGAACGCCTCATGGCGTTGGTTGTTCAACACCCGATCATCATCCGCAAATCCGTGATCGGCAAGTCTTGATGTGCTTGATCTCGCCACGCTCGAAGACACCGCATTGGGGGATGTCCCGTTCGAAGCAGCCGGGTGGCTTTTTATCGATAGCATCACAACCGATACTGGCTCCGCTCAACATGAAACGCCCCAATCCCTTGCCGCCAGGCATTATGACAGTTGCCGAACGCCGCGCCGAGCTGTGCGGCCTGCTGGCGCTCGGGCTGGTCCGGCTGAAGCTGCACGAGCGGGGCGAAGCTTCTGACGATACTGGAGAAATTCGCCTACACTCTCGGGCGAGCGCATGCCGTCATGCAACTCCAACTCACCGGAGAACCGCATGACGACCCACGATCCCATCCCCGCGCGCCTGGCCGCGCTGAAGAGCGCGACGACGCCCGAGCTGAAGGCGCAATGGCGCGAGTTGTTCGACCGCGAACCGCCGCCCTTCAACCGACGCTACCTGGAGAGCCGGCTGGCCTACCGAATCCAGGAATTGACTTATGGCGGGCTGAAGCCGGAGACGATCCGGCGGCTTGAGCGGCTGGGCGAAGAACTGGATGGTGGCGACCGCAAGAAGAGCCGCGTCCGCGCGGACACCATGCCCATCGCCGGCACGCGGCTGATCCGCGAATGGCAGGGCGTCGAGCACGTCGTCACCGTGACGACGGACGGGTTCGAATGGCAGGGGCGGCCGTACAAGTCGCTCTCCGCCATCGCCCGCGCGATCACCGGGACGCGCTGGAATGGCTGGGTCTTCTTCGGGTTGCGCAGCCGGAGGGCGCGGAAATGACGAAGCCGATCGTCCGGAAACAGCGTTGCGCGATCTACACCCGCAAGTCCTCCGAGGAAGGGCTGGAGCAGGAGTTCAACAGCCTGCATGCCCAGCGCGAGGCCTGCGAGGCCTACATCGCCAGCCAGCGCTCCGAAGGCTGGGTATTGGTCCGCGATCAATATGACGACGGCGGCATCTCCGGCGGCACGCTGGAGCGCCCCGGCCTGCAGCGGCTGCTGGAGGACATCGAGGACGGGTTGGTCGACGTGGTCGTGGTCTACAAGATCGACCGCCTCAGCCGCTCGCTCGCAGACTTCGCCAAGCTGGTGGAGGTGTTCGACCGGAACGGCGTGACCTTCGTGTCCGTCACGCAGAGCTTCAACACGACCACGTCCATGGGCCGGCTAACGCTGAACATCCTGCTGTCCTTCGCGCAGTTCGAGCGCGAGGTGACCGCCGAGCGCATCCGCGACAAGGTCGCCGCCAGCAGGAAGAAGGGGATGTGGATGGGAGGCGTCCCGCCCTACGGCTACCGCGTCGAGAACAGGAAGCTGGTCATAGACGACGAAGCCGCCGAGCATGTCCGCTGGATTTTCGCCCGCTTCCTCGAGATCGGGTCTTGCACCGAACTGGCGCGCGAGGTCGCGAAACGCGGCATCCGGACGCCGCGCGGCAACCGGATCGACAAGAAGTACCTCTACCGAATGCTCAACAACCGCGCCTATATCGCCGAGGCGGTCCACAAGGGCGACAGCTATCCCGGCGAGCACGACGCCATCATCGACCGCGAGACGTGGGATCGCGTCCACGCCATCCTGCAGGAGAGCCCGCGCAAGCGGGCGATGCGAACACGCGCCGAGACGCCCGCATTGTTGAAGGGGCTCCTTTTTGGACCCGACGGCGCGGCCTTCTCCCCGACGCATACTCGGAAGGGGGATCGTCTCTACCGCTACTACGTCAGCCAGACGGTGTTGAAGCATGGCGCCGGATCCTGCCCGGTCGGACGCGTACCTGCGGGCGAGATCGAAGCGGCCGTAATAGACCAGTTCCGCGTCGTGTTTCGCCAGCCGGAGATCGTGGCGGGGACGTGGAAGGCGGCGCGCAGCCAGGCCACAGATGTCACCGAGGCCGATGCCCGCACCGCCCTGCAACAGCTCGATCCTCTGTGGGACGAGCTCTTCCCCGCCGAACAGGCACGCATCGTGGCGCTGCTGGTCGAGCGTGTCGACATCGGCACGGACGGGCTGAACGTCCGCCTCCGCGTCGACGGCCTAAGCAGCCTCGCGCGCGAAATGCTGGCCGGCGGTCTTGGAGAGGCAGCATGACCCGCGTCACAGCGATCCCCGACACGGTGACGCTGCACGTCCCTTTCCGCATCGTGAAGCGCGGCGGCCGGAAGGAGATGCAGATGCCCGAGGGCGCCGCGCAGGCGCGTCGCACGGACAGCACGCTGGTCAAGGCGCTGGCCCGCGCCTTCCGCTGGAAGCGGATGTTGGAATCCAGCGAGTTCACCACCATCGCCGAACTGGCCGAGCGCGAGGGGATTGCCCCGTCTTACATGACACGCGTCCTGCGCCTCACGCTGCTCGCACCCGACATCGTCGAGGCGATCCTGGACGGGAAGCAGGGGCCCGAGGTGACGCTGGCAAAGGTGCTGGAGCCGTTTCCGGGAGAGTGGTCGTCTCAAGTCGCCCGCGGCATGCCAGCGTAGGGCTACTCCTCTCTACAAACGAGAGGTGTTTGCATTTCTTTTGCGCTAGAAGCATTCTCGCAGAAGATGAGATTTTTCAAGGCTTAGTGCGTGCCACCGGCTGTCAACCAAACCCCCGAGCAGCTCGCCCGGGACCGGATCGATGAACGCCTGCGGGCGTCCGGTTGGCGTGTTCAGGACAAGGACGCGCTCGATTTCAACGCCGGTCTTGGCGTGGCCGTGCGCGAGTACCAGACAGACATCGGACCCGCCGACTACGTCCTCTTCGCTGACAGGCGGGCGGTCGGCGTGGTCGAAGCCAAACCCGACAACTGGGGAGTCCGGCTAACCTCTGTCGAGGAGCAGTCCGAGGGTTACGCGAACGCCAAGCTGAAATGGGTCACCAATGCCGAACCCCTCCCGTTCCTTTACGAGAGTACAGGCCAGGTCACCCGTTTCACCAATGCCCGCGATCCCAACCCGAGGTCGCGTGAGGTATTCACGTTTCATCGGCCCGAAACCCTGAAATCGTGGGGACAGGCGTCAAAGAGCCTACGAGCCGGCATTGCGGAGTTGCCTTCTCTCAACCCGGATGGCCTCCGCGATTGCCAGGTCAAGGCGATCACAAACCTCGAAGCCTCACTCAAGGGCGACAAGCCTCGCGCCCTCGTCCAGATGGCGACCGGGTCGGGTAAGACATTCACTGCGATCACGCAGGTCTACCGCCTGCTCAAACACGCAGGCGCGCGCCGCATCCTGTTCCTCGTCGATACCAAGAACCTCGGCGAGCAGGCAGAACAGGAGTTCATGGCCTACATCCCGAACGACGACAACCGCAAGTTCACCGAGCTCTACAACGTCCAGCGCCTCACCTCGCCCGCCATCGCGAACGACAGCCAGGTCGTGATCTCCACGATCCAGCGCATGTACGCCACGCTCAAGGGCGAGGAACTGAACGAAGGCGCAGAGGACGAAAACCCGGCCGAGCAGAAATGGCGCCGCAAGGAACCTCTGCCGGTCGTCTACAATGCCAAGCTGCCGCCGGAATACTTCGACGTGGTCGTAATCGATGAATGCCACCGGTCGATCTACAATCTCTGGCGCCAGGTCATCGAATACTTCGATGCCTACCTGATCGGCCTCACCGCCACGCCCGACAATCGCACCTACGGGTTCTTCCAGAGGAACGTCGTCAGCGAGTACACCCACGAGAAAGCTGTCGCCGACAAGGTCAACGTCGGCAACGAAATCTACCTCATCGAGACAAAGGTCACCCAAGGCGGCGAGACGCTTAAGGCCGAGCAGCTGATCGAGAAACGCGAACGGGAAACCCGCGCGCGGCGTTGGGAGACACAGGACGAGGAAGAGGCCTACGCCGCCACGCAGCTCGACCGTTCCGTCGTCAATCCCGACCAGATCCGCACCGTGATCCGCACCTTTCACGACAAGTGGCCCGAGATCTTCCCCGGCCGCAAGGAGCTGCCGAAAACCCTGATCTTCGCGAAGACCGACAGCCACGCCGACGACATCATGCAGACCGTCCGGCAGGAGTTCGGCGAGGGCAACGACTTCTGCCGCAAGATCACCAACGGTGCCAAGAACCCCAAATCCTCACTCTCGGCCTTCCGCAACGACTACTACCCGCGCATCGCCGTGACCGTGGACATGATCGCCACTGGCACCGACGTCAAACCGCTCGAATGCCTGATCTTCATGCGCGACGTGAAGTCGAAGAACTACTTCGAGCAGATGAAGGGACGCGGCACCCGTGTCCTGAAACCTGATGACCTGAAAAAGGTCTCTCCCTCCGCCCAGGCCAAGACCCATTACGTCATCGTCGATGCCGTCGGCGTCACCAAATCGCTCAAGACCGCCAGCCAGCCGCTCGACACCAAGCCCTCGATCCCCTTCAAGGATCTCGCCATGGGGCTGATGATGGGCGACCGGTCGGAAGAAACCGTCAGCTCCCTCGCCGCCCGCCTTTCGCGTCTCGACAACAAGCTGGGGGCCGAGGATCAGGAGAAGATCACGAACGAGGCCGGCAAGCCCCTCACCGCCATCGTTCGCGACCTCTTCGACGCCATCGACCCCGACAAGGTCGAGGCGGATGCCAAGGCCGCGGGCAACCCCGAGCCCGACGATGCCGCCATGCAGGCCGCGCGCGAGGAACGGATCAAACACGCCGCCAACGTCTTCACCGGCCCGCTCATCAACCTGATGGACACGATCCGCCGCGACAACGAACAGACCATCGACCATGACAACCTCGACACGCTCCTGCGCGCGGAATGGGCGGGCGATGTGGCCGAGAACGCCAAGAAGATCGCGCAGGAGTTCGAGGCGTATCTGACCGAGAACCGCGATGAGATCGAAGCGCTGTCGATCTACTTCAACACCCCCGCCCGCCGGTCCGAGGTCACCTACGCGATGATCAAGGACGTGCTGAAGAAGCTGACCGAAGATCGACCGCGCCTCGCCCCGCTCACCGTCTGGCGCGCCTACGCGCATCTCGACGACTACAAAGGCCGCAATCCCGCCAGCGACCTCACCGCACTCGTGGCGCTGATCCGCAGGGTCACCGGGCTCGACGACACACTGACCCGCCATTCCGAGCGGGTGCGGCGCAACTTCCAGAATTGGATCCTGAACCGCCATTCCGGCGCGGGCGAGAAATTCACCGAGGAACAGATGGACTGGCTGCGCATGATCCGCGACCACCTCGCCACCTCCTTCACCATCGAGCGCGACGATCTGGAAATGGCCCCCTTCGACGGCAAAGGCGGCTTGGGGCAGATGTACGCGCTGTTCGGCGATGGGATGGACGAGGTGATGACCGAGATGAATGAGGCGCTCTCGGCATGACGGATTTGCCGCGCGGATGGGCCGAAGCCACAGTAGGTGACCTTTTCAGCTATGTTAGGGGAGTGACTTACTCCAAAGCTGATGCCACAAAAGTGGCCGGCTCCGATCGCTTGCCAGTATTGCGCGCGAATAACTTCAATCAGTCATTTGATCTAACAGACTTAGTCTTCTTGCCCTCAGATATGATTGCAGAAGACCAAAAGCTTAGGGATGGTGATCTTCTCTTCGCAATGTCGAGCGGAAGCAAGTCACACGTCGGCAAATGCATTTTGGTCAAGCATCAAATGAACGCAGGTTTTGGCGCATTCTGCGGAGTGCTTCGTCCTACGGATTCTGCATTCTCGCGACTGTTCAACAATGCTTTCCAAGGCAAGGCATTTCGCAACTACATCGAAGAGTTGGCCGCTGGAACCAACATCAATAATCTTAAGCGAGACTTGCTGCTTGGATACAAAATTCCAGTTCCTCCCCTCAACGAACAACGCCGCATTGTGGAGAAGATCGAGGCAATGTTCGACGAGATCGACAAGGGGGTCGAGAGCCTGCAAACGGCGCGCACCACCCTCGGCCTCTACCGCCAGTCCCTGCTGAAATCCGCGTATCAAGGCAGCCTCACCGCCGACTGGCGCGCGCGGAACGCCGACAAGCTGGAAGCCCCCGAAACCCTCCTCGCCCGCATCCAGAAGGAACGCGACACCCGCTACAAAGCCGCCCTCGACACCTGGCAAGACGCTCTGGCCACATGGCGCGCTGATGGGGAGAAGGGCAAGAAACCGGCAAAGCCGAAGCGGCCCAGCGATCTGGACCCAAAATCCGGGATCACTTTGGGACATGTCGTGTTGGACGTCGCACAAGGTTGGTCGCCGAAATGCGAAAACCATGCTTCCTGCTCAAATGATGTCTGGGGAGTGATCAAGACAACGGCCATCCAACCGGCAAAATTCCTGCCGCAAGAAAACAAGGAACTTCCCAAGAACCTCCAGCCGCGGGAGTGGCTGGAACTCAATCAGGGTGATGTCCTGATAACGCGAGCCGGACCAAGGACGCGTGTGGGCGTGGCATGTATGGTCAAGCGCACCCGTCCTCGACTTATGTTGTGCGACAATGCCTACCGACTGAATTACTTGCTAACACTTGTGCTTCCTGAGTTTCTTGAGGCCTATCTCAATGCTCCCGACACCCAGCGACGAATTGAAGTGATCAAGAGCGGGATCAACGATAGCGGTTTGAACCTAAGACAAGAGCAGTTCCTTGCGCTTGAGTTTTGGCTTCCATCAATGGCCGAACAAGCCGAAATCGTCCGCATCCTCGACGCCCGTCTCGAAGCCGCCGACGCGCTCGAAGCCGAGATCGACGCCGCCCTCACCCGCGCCGACGCCCTGCGCCAATCCATCCTGAAAAAAGCCTTCTCCGGCCAGCTCGTCCCCCAGGACCCCAAGGACGAACCCGCCTCGGCCCTGCTCGAGCGGATAAAGGCCGAGCGCGCTCAGGCCCCGAAAACCACGAAACGGAAGACCGCCCATGCCTGACGTCATCAGTTTTCAGGATGCCATCAAGGCGACGGAGGGCGAGGACAAGGCGCTCCTGATCGGCAACGGCTTCTCCGCGCAATACTTCAACTATGCAAACCTTCTGGCGGAGGCTCAGCTGGAAGAAGGCAGCCCGATTAAAGCGCTGTTTGAAGAACTTGGCACCGTGGACTTCGAAGCCGTAATCCGCGCGCTCGAGGATGCAACCATCGTCGAGCGAGCCTACGGCAACGCCGCCCATGCAGCTGAACTTGAGGCTGATGCCCAAAGAGTGAGAGAGGCCCTCGTCACCGCTGTCAACGCCACCCATCCTGCTCATCGGGAGGACCTTGTATTTCAGTACGAAAGCGCGGCAGCATTCCTGAAGCACTTCGGCAAGGTCTTCTCTTTGAACTATGACTTGCTTCTCTACTGGGTGAACCTGGAAAAACGGCTACTCAAGGACGGTTTCGGCCTAGGAAAAGACGTGGCGGAAGGGCGGTTCAAGGGGCCCATTCTTGAGCATGCCTACTGTCACATTTTCAATCTCCACGGCGGATTGCACCTCTTCCAGAACGAAATTGGAGAGGTCTACAAAGCCCTGAACCATGGAGACGGCGTCATCGCGAATATCACACACGAGATCGCGAATAACGGTCGGCTGCCTCTCTATGTCGCCGAGGGCACCTCAAAATCGAAGCTGCGCAAGATCAACTCCGTCGAGTATCTCCGTCATTGCTACCGTACATTGCAGGAAACCACCGCGGCAGTTTTCGTGTTCGGGCACAGCGCGGACCCAAACGACGCCCACATCTATCATGCGATTTTCGGCTCTAAGGCCAAGCACGTCTATTTCGGCGTCTTCCAGCCGGATGCGGCAAAGGTCAGGGCCTTGGATGCGGAACTCGCAAAATACAAGAAGCTCGGAGGGGATGACGTCCCATACAGCTTCTTCGACTCGGAGACCGCGCACGTCTGGGACGGACCGCCAGTGGGAGAAGAAACCGAATGAACACCGCCCCCATAGTTTCAAGGGTCTGGAGCTTCTGCACGACGCTGCGCGACGACGGTGTCGGTTATGGCGATTACCTGGAGCAGCTGACCTACTTGATCTTCCTCAAGATGGCGGACGAATACGCCGAGCCCCCCTACAGCCGCGATGTGGGAATCCCGGAGGGGTACGACTGGACCAGCCTAACCTCGCGCCGCGGAGCGGAGCTGGAAGCGCATTACGTCATGCTGCTGCGGAAGTTGGGCGAGCAGAAAGGCATGCTCGGTCAGATCTTCACCAAGGCGCAGAACAAGATTACCGATCCGGCGAAGCTGTTCCGTTTGATTGACATGGTGGACAGCACGAAGTGGGTGACGCTCGGCGCCGACGTCAAAGGGGACATCTACGAAGGGCTGCTTGAACGCAACGCCGAGGATACAAAATCGGGCGCCGGCCAGTATTTCACGCCGCGTGCCCTGATCCGTGCAATGGTCGAATGCGTCCGCCCCGAGCCCGGCAAGCCTGTCGCCGACCCGGCCTGCGGGACAGGCGGCTTCTTCCTCGCCGCGCATGATTTCCTGACCGACCCGGAGAACTATCCCCTCGACAAAGATCAGAAGGCGTTCCTTAAGCACTCGACCTTCTTCGGCAACGAGATCGTCGCCGGGACCCGGCGCCTCTGTCTGATGAACATGTTCCTGCACGGGATCGGCGAGATGACCGGGGATACGCTGGTGTCGCCGGCCGACGCGCTGATCTCGCCGCCGTCGGAGACCTTCGACTACGTTCTGGCGAACCCGCCATTCGGCAAGAAGAGCTCGATGAGCTTCACCAACGCTGAAGGTGAGCAGGAAACCGACGACCTGACCTACAATCGCCAGGACTTCTGGGCGACCACGTCGAACAAACAGCTGAACTTCGTCCAGCACATCCGGACCATGCTGAAGACAACGGGGCGGGCTGCCGTGGTCGTGCCCGACAACGTCCTGTTTGAGGGCGGCGCGGGAGAGACCATCCGGCGCAAACTGCTACAGACGACGGATCTCCACACCATTCTACGCCTACCCACGGGCATCTTCTATGCGCAGGGCGTGAAAGCGAACGTGATCTTCTTCGACAACCGCGCGGCCAGCCCCGATCCGCAGACCTCCAAGGTCTGGTACTACGATTACCGGACGAACGTGCATCACACGTTGAAGCAGAAGTCCCTGACCTACGCGCATCTCGAGGATTTTGTGTCCTGCTACAATCCATGGAACAGGCATGAGCGCAGCCCGACGTGGAGCGAGGACAGCCCCGACGGACGCTGGCGCCCGTTCGACCGTGAAGAACTTCTGGCCCGCGACAAGGCGAGCCTCGACCTGTTCTGGCTGCGGGATGCGTCGATGACCGACCTCGAGAACCTGCCGGAACCAGAGGTCTTGGCAGAGGAAATCATGGAGAACCTTCGGTCTGCACTGGCGAGCTTTGAAGCAGTTTCTGCTGGGTGAGAGCCGCGTCCTGTGCGACATGGCTTGGAGAGCTTTGGGCTTCGGTTCCATCTCGGGCGCGAGCGACTGGAATCTAAGTGTTCAGCTGCAGCCTCGGAAAATCGCTACTTTACAGATGCTTACAAGCTATTCACCAAATCGGTGCAGTCATGAGGTCCGGAGAATACCGGCCCTGAGAGACCGCTTCCGGGCCTCTTGACGACCAGGCCAGTGCTCAGCCCCTCTCGCATAACCCTCGAAAACAACGGAAAAATCCCGCCGCAGCCGGATCGATAGAACGCTTTCGCAGAGACAAGTGGCGGAGAGAGCGGGATTCGAACCCGCGATACCGTTTCCGGTATACACGCTTTCCAGGCGTGCGCCTTCGACCGCTCGGCCACCTCTCCGACGAGAGTGTGGTACACGAGCGCCGAGGGGGGACGCAAGCGAAGGCCGGTTGGCAGCTCCGCCCCGACCGGCTAAGACCACGCGCGGGGCGACGGGTCGGGCAAACGGCGAAAAGCGGGGCAGGGCATGCGGATCGCGGCACTCTTGTTTCTCGGGCTCGCGCTCGTCGTGCTCGGCATCGATCTCTGGCCGCTGATCGCCGGCGGCGAGGCCAGCGAGGAGGCCGGCTTCCGGCTCTCGGCCCTTGGCGAGTGGTGGTACACGCTCCACCCGGACAGTCTGCAACTCCTCCAGCCCGCCATCGAGCGCCATATCACGCCCTATCTTTGGGATCCGGTGATCCTGAGCCTGCTCGAAGCGCCGTTGGCGGTCGAGTTCGCTGTACTGGCGGGGCTTTGTTGGGTGATGCGGCGGCGCACCCGCGACTGACGCGGATTTAGGCGAAATTTAACGACCGCGCGGTAGGGCTCGGGACATGGCGTGCGGCCCGCGGCCGGCGCCAGAGACCGATCTCTCCACTGAGCCAAAGGACACTCCATGACCAGGCTTCGCCGAGGCCGGGGACCGCGTGCGGTCGGCCCCGCGCTTCTCTTGTTGGCCGCGCTCGCCGCCTGTGCGGGCGCGCCGGAACCCGCCTATGCACCCTTGATCGTGCGCGATCTCGCCGCCCTCGGCAGAGACACCGACGCGCTTCTCGCCGACGTCGCGGCCGCGCCCGCCGCCTATCCGGATCGCAGGACCGCCTATGACGGGCTCGCGGACCGGGCGGGCACCGTGACGGACCGGGCGATCGCGCGAACACCGGCCGGCCGGACAGATGCCGACCTTCGGGCGACGGTGGCTGCGATGACCGATTACCGGCGCAATCTGTCGGCGCTCGAGCGGGCAGATGCGGCCGGCGGGCTCGATGTTCACACCCTCGCGCGTCGGCGGATCGTGCTCGCGGACATTCTCCGGGATGCGCAAGTCTATGAGGGGGCGGTTCTCGCCCGCGGCCGATGAGGGGGCCGTCCGGGCTCGACGCGTTCGAGACCCTCACGGGCGAGGTCGAAGCGGCCGCCCGTCGGATGGCGGGCGAGAGCGGCGCGGCGCTGCCCGCCTACACGGCCGCCAAGGCCAAAGCGATCGCGGGGTTCACGCTCTTGATCGGCGAGGCCCACGCGGCGGGGCGTCTCGAGGGCGCGGCGCTCGAGGCGGAGCTTCGCGAACTCGACCGGATGGTCGCGCGCTATGCCCGAGTGATGGCGGCGGCGTCGGCGGTGGCGCGCGAGCGGGAGCGCGCGGCGGTGGAAGCCGTCCTCTGGAGCACGCTCGAGCGCATTGCAGGGCCCGCGGTCGCCGTGTTGCCGCTCATCCTCCGCGGGCCGTGATCCGATCCGCCGATCGGGCGACGCAGAGGTGAGGCGCTCGTGATCGCGTCTCGGCCGGTCGCTCCCCATTTGAGCGCTGTCCGGGTGCCGGACCCCAGAACCTCTAGGAGAGAGAGACCCATGACCCTCCGCCTCGCTGCCGTCGCCGTCGCCGCCGCCGCCATTTCCGTCATTTCCGCGACCCCGGATCTCGCCGAAGCGCGCGGGGCGGACCCTGACAAGAAAAACCTTGCCCAAAAGATCCTGGCGGAGACAAAGGGCACCGACCGATCCGCGCCGCAGGGAGGGTTCTTCTCGACGCTTTTCGGCGGCAACGACGCTTCGGAGAAAGCCGGCAAAGCCCCGGCCCGCACCCCCTCTGAGACCGAGACCCGCCCAGACGCCGACTGAGCCGGGCCCCCGTGCGACCCGTCAGGCGGCCGGTCTGCGCCGCACGCGGGGAGGCTGCCCGCCCGGGGTTCCGCGGGGACTGAGCCCGGCAGAGCGCGCATCCACGTCGAAGAGTGCGGCCAGCTGTTCGGTGATCGCGCCCGCGAGCTGGTCCGCATCGGTGATCGTGACCGCCCGGCGATAATACCGGGTGACGTCGTGGCCGATGCCGATGGCCAAAAGCTCGACCTGGGCCCGGCGTTCGATCATCGCAATCACCTCGCGGAGGTGGTGTTCGAGATAATTCGACGGGTTCACCGACAGGGTCGAGTCGTCCACGGGCGCCCCGTCGGAGATCACCATGAGGATCCGCCGCTGTTCGGGCCGCGCGAGCAGACGCTTATGCGCCCATTCGAGCGCCTCGCCATCGATGTTCTCCTTGAGGAGCCCCTCGCGCATCATCAGGCCCAGATTGCGCCGGGCGCGCCGCCAGGGCGCGTCTGCGGATTTATAGACGATATGCCGGAGATCGTTCAGCCGCCCGGGGTTCGCCGGCCGGCCCTCTGCGAGCCAGCCCTCCCGGCTCTCGCCCCCCTTCCAGGCGCGCGTGGTAAAGCCCAAGATCTCCACCTTGACCGCGCACCGCTCGAGCGTGCGCGCAAGCACGTCCGCCGTGATCGCCGCGATGGAGATGGGCCGGCCGCGCATGCTCCCCGAATTGTCGAGCAGGAGCGTCACGACGGTATCGCGGAATTCGGTGTCCTTCTCGATCTTGAACGACAGCGGCGTCGTCGGCGTGACCACCACCCGCGCGAGCCGTCCGGCATCGAGGATGCCTTCCTCCCGGTCGAACTCCCACGACCGGTTCTGCTGCGCCTGGAGGCGCCGCTGAAGCCGGTTCGCCAGCCGGTTGACTGCGCCTTTCAGAGGTTCGAGCTGTTTGTCGAGATAGGCCCGGAGGCGTTCGAGCTCGACCTCCTCGGCCAAATCCTCCGCTGTCACCACTTCGTCGTGCTTTTGCGTATACACCTTGTATTTCGGATCGGCGACTGACGGGGCGGGCTGGTTGTGGTCCCTCGGCGGCAGACCGTCATCGGCCGCGGTCGATTCCATCTCTTCCATATCCGCGTCCGAGACGTCCCGCGACAGGTCCATCTCGGCCGACTGGCTCTCCTCGCCGCGCATCTCGTCGGGGGCGTATTCCTCGTCCTGGGACTGCTCTTCGCCGCCCTCGTCGCCCGAAGGATCCTGCTCGTCTTCCTCTTCCTGCCCCTCGTCCTCCAGCTCGTCGGTATCGGGCTCGTCCGGATCGTCGCCGAGCTGATCACCATAGCCGAGCTCGTCGATGATCGACCAAATCCGCCGGGCAAAGGCCGCCTGATCGCCGATATCTTCGCTGACGCCCTCCATCGAGGAGCCGAGCTTCGCGTCGAAATGGCCTTGCCAAAGCTCGAGGAGATGCGCGCAGGCCTCGGGCAAAGCGCGCCCGGTGAGCGCCTTTCGCAGCATGAGCCCGGCCGCATCGGCAAGCGGCGCCTCTTCGGGACTACGCATCCCTTCCCAGCCCTGGCGACGGGCCGTGTGCGCGAGCTTGGCGTCGAGGTTCTGTGCGACGCCCGCCATCGACCGCGCGCCGATCGCCTCGCAGCGGGCGGCCTCGAGCGCATCGAAAAGGGCCCGCGCCATCTCGCCCTGCGGCGCATAGCGGGCATGGGTAGCCCCGTCATGGAACCGGTCGCGCAGCGCGAAACCGTCGGCCGTGCCGCGGGCGAGGGTCACCTCGTCGCGCGTCATCCGCCGCGAGACCTGGGGCAGACGGAGCCCGGTCTGCGTCCGCCCGGGCGGGTCGGCCGAATAAGTGACATCGAGCTCGCTCTCGCCAGCAACCGCACGGGTCGCTTCGGCAAGAGCTTTCTTGAACGGGTCGGCGGGGTTTTCGGATTTGCTGCTCATCTCGACCGGCGGTTCCTCACGCTTCGATGCCAACCTACGGCGTCAGCGGCGCCGGACAAGGGGGCAGGGCGAGGTCCGGTCGCGGCTCGGCCGGTCGGACGATCCGTGCGGCCGAGGCGCTCGCCGCGCAGTCAGTCGGGGCTCACGACCTTGAACGGCTCGGCGAGCGTCCCGCAGAGCCCGAGATCCGCCCGCACGAGCGGATCGTCGTCCCAGGCCCGGTCCGGCCGCCCGCGGCGGGCCTCGGACCGGCCCAGATATCGCACAGTCGCCGCAGCGACCTCCGCATAGACCGTCTCGGCGACCTCGGGCCGGACCGGTGCACCGCCATCGCGCGCCGCTTTGTCGAAGCGGGTGCGCACGGCGGTCTCGACAAAGCCAAACGCGATGCTCTTGACCTCGTTCGTCTGCGCCGCCTCCAGCGCATCGGGACCGGCAATCTCGAGCATCGACAAAAAAAGGCCGGCGCAGCGAATGGCCGGGAATTCTTTCGGTTGCCCTGCGCGGAAAGCCTCGACAATCGGCAGCATGGCGCGGGGACCCGGGCCCCCACCGATCTCCGCGCCGGCACGCGAGCCGGTGCCGGCGAGCGACCCGGCCATGGCGACGAAGCCGATGCACCGGGCCGACCGTGCGATGGGTGTCGTCCAGGTCGCCCGAAACGTGTTTCGGTCGACCCGGACGGCGGCGCCCGAAACGCCGGTCATACGATCGACATCCGTGCCGCGCTTTCGGGCAATTCTTCGCCGAAACAGCGCTGGTAAAGCTCTGACACCAATTGGCGCTCCAACTCGTCGCATTTGTTCAAAAACGACAGCCGGAACGCGAAGCCCACATCACCGCCGAAAATCTCGGCATTCTGCGCCCAAGAAATCACCGTGCGCGGCGACATCACGGTCGAAAGATCGCCGTTCATGAACGCCTCGCGCGTCAGATCCGCGACCGTAACCATCCGGGACACCGTTTGCTCCCGTCCGCCCCGATATTGCGGACATTTCGAAAGCACGATCTCAGTCTCGGCATCGTGCGGCAGATAGTTCAGCGTGGTCACGATCGACCAGCGGTCCATCTGGCCTTGGTTAATTTGCTGGGTTCCGTGATAGAGGCCTGTCGTATCGCCGAGGCCCACCGTGTTGGCGGTGGCGAAGAGCCGGAACGAGGGATGCGGGTGGATCACTTGGTTCTGGTCGAGCAATGTCAGTTTGCCGTCGGTCTCGAGCACCCGTTGGATCACGAACATCACGTCCGGTCGGCCCGCATCGTACTCGTCGAAGACGATCGCCGTCGGAGTGCGCAGCGCCCATGGCAGGATGCCCTCCTGGAATTCGGTCACCTGTACGCCGTCCTTGAGCTTGATCGCGTCCTTCCCGATCAGATCGATCCGGCTGATATGGCTGTCCAGGTTGACCCGCACGCAGGACCAGTTGAGCCGTGCGGCGACCTGTTCGATATGGGTCGACTTGCCGGTGCCGTGATAGCCCTGGATCATCACCCGCCGATTGAACGAAAAGCCGGCCAGGATGGCGAGCGTCGTGTCCCGGTCGAAGCGGTAGGCATCGTCCACCTCGGGCGTCCGATCGCTGCGGTCCGCAAATCCCCGCACGGTCATATCGCTGTCGATCCCGAACGTGTCGCGGACGGAAAGCTCCACGGTCGGAATTTCCGCGGGATTCACGCTGCCGTCTGCCATGTCGTCCTCCTTCGTGCGCCCGACGCCTGTTGAAGCATAGCCGGGGCGAGCGCAAGGGCAACGGTGGGGCGAGCGGATCGGCTTGGCCAGCCGGCCCGTCAGGCGCCGTCCGACCGACCGAGGCGGATCGGCCCGCGCGCGGAGGTGGCGTCGACCTCGACACCCTTTTGGGTGACGCGGAGCCGGCCTTCGGCGGCGAGCGCTGCAGCCGCCTCTCGCACGGCGGGCATGAGCGGCCGCCAGTCCTCGGAAAGGGCCCGGGCGACCTCGGAAGGGCAGATCGTCCGGCCCGCGCCGCGTTCGGCGACCCGGGCCAGGATCTCCGCGCGGATCCGTGCGTATGCGTCGCTCATGGCCAGGGCGCCGGGGTCAATCGTCGAAATTCGGGCTCTCGCGGAGGATCTCCCAGGCACGGAGCACGGCCGCGAGCCGCTCGGGCTCGGGCGCTGCGCCGCCATTGCTGTCCGGGTGCAGATCCTTCACGAGTTCGCGGTGGCGGCGCCGGACGTCGGCGCGGTCGGTGACCTCAAGGCCGAGGCCGAGCACTTCGAGCGCGTGGCGCTCAGTCCCGGTCAGCCGGCGGGTCCGGGTCGCGGGCGCGGCCTCTGGGCGATTGATGGTGGCGGCTGCGCCGAGCACGTCGAAGGGGTCCGAGAAGCCGAACCGCGCCCAGGCCCGGCCTTCGTTGTCGCCGTGCAAGCCGCGGGGCCCTTGCGGACCGCCGCCGAGCGTCCAAGTCGGACGCTCCCAGGTGGTTGCGGTTCGCAGCCGCAGATCGAATTCCTCTTCGCTTAAATCCGAGAAAAAATTCCAGTTCTCGTTGTAGATGCGCACGTGCTCGAGGCAGAACCACCGGTATTCGCCGAGCCGATCCGGGCTAACCGGGGCGCGGTAGAGCCCTTGTGCGGTGCAGTCAGGCCAGGTGCAGGTGTGGGTCGATTGCTCGAACGCGCCCGAATGTCCGCGCTTGCGCAGGCGCCGGGCGTTTGCGGCGGCGACCGAGACGTCGTACTCCAGGGGCGAACGCGGCGGCATGTCGGATCGATCGGGCCTTTTTGCGGATGCGGTCGGAGCCTGTCGGACAGCCAAGACGTGCCGCCGACCGGCAGAAGCCCCAACTTAGCCTGTGGCGCAGAAAAACCGATATCTTGACAGAGGAAAAAAGCATGAGCGTCAGCCAGACAATCCGCGCCAAATTGACCGAAGCGTTCGCGCCCGAGAGCCTCGAGCTTTTGGACGAGAGCGAGCGCCATCGGGGGCATTCGGGCTTTCGCGAGGGCGGCGAGAGCCATTTCCGCCTCCGAATGGTCGCGGCCGCCTTCGAGGGCGAGAGCCGGGTCGCCCGGCAACGGGCGGTCAACCGGGTTCTGGCCGACGAGCTGGCGGGGCCCGTCCACGCGCTCGCCATGGAGTTGAGGGCGCCCGGCGAATGAGGGGTGCGCTTCTCGCTCTGCCGCTCGGCTTGTCCGGCTGCGTGGTCGGCACGGTCGTCGAGACCGCCGTCGATGTCACCGCGACGGTCGTCGAGACCACGGTCGATCTGGGCGCTGCCGTGGTCACGGCGCCCGTCGATCTCCTCAGCTCGAACGATGACGATGACGACGAGGGAGATGACGAGGCAAATCACAGCGGCGGAGCGTCGGCCGAGCGCGCCACCGCGCCTGCCGCGCCCTGAGCCGCCCCCCTCGGCGGGCGATCACGCCGCCATCGACCCGCGATTAAGCCGCACCCGATCGAACTCCGCCGGCGCCTCCTGTTTCAGATCGGCGATCTCCCACGCCCCCCGGTCCCGCAGGATCTCGCGATAGACCGCCATGTTCCCGGGCCAGGTGAAATGGATCCAATGGTCGGCGACCGTCAGCACGCCGGTCTCGTTGTCGCCTGTGACGGAGTGGCCGCGCTCGCGGAACCAGCGCGCCACGCCCGGATCGTCGAGTTGGATGTCGATCCAGCCGGGGTCCCGCATCTCGAGCCCGTTATGCCCGATCGCCTGGGTCGAGCCCGGATGTCGCGGCCCGAAATTCTCACCGAGAACGTCGAGCACGTCGTTCTCCCGGCTGACGATGTTGTAAAAGGCGGGAGTGCGCGCGAACCGCTTCGGTTGGCCGAGCAGCCCCTCGCGGCCCGCATTCAGCCGGCGCATCATCAATTGCGCTTCTTTGACATATTCCGCTCCGGCCAGGATCAGCACCCGGTCGATCGCTTCGACAACGCCGTTCAGCCGATCCCGGAGCCCCTCGGGCGTGTCCTCGTCCGCCGCCTTGGCGAGCGCCCGGACCACCACACGGCTGCCCAGGCTGTGGCAAAAAAGGTCGATCCGCCGCCGCGGCCGGAGCGCCACCAGCGCCTCGAGGAGGGCGACGAGCTGCCAGGCGGCGAATTCGTCGGCCCGGCGATAGGCGACCGAATAGGGGTTGAGCACATGCCCGAAGAGCGACTCAAAGATCCCCGGCGCGCTGTCCCAACCGAAGGCGACCGCAAGCCCGTCGGCACCGGCGTCTTCCGCGGCCATGCCGAGCCCGAGCGGCCAGCCCGTCGAATGGGCCTTCATCTGCGTGGCGAGATCGTTCCGCGGGTCCGCTTCGGGGCCGGTGAAATGGAAGACCCGGCAATGGGGATTGTCGGCCTTCCGGTGCCAAGGCGGAAAGAACGCGGCAGCCGGGTCGAACTGAAACCCGTGCACCATCACCACGAGCGGCCGGTCGTCGGTGAGCGCGGCCGCCTCCACCTCGAGCGACCGCCGCAGATACGTGCCGAGATCCGACCGCTCGTCCGCAAGGCGCGTGCGCGGGGTGAGCTCCATGCGCCCCTTGCCGCGGCCGTCTTTGCCCGCGCGGGTGGTGAAGGCCCGTTCGGGATCGTCGATGATCCCGCGCTCGTCCGGCGCATAAACGCCCTCTTGCATCACCGAAAGGCGAATGATCGACATCTGACCCGCTCCCTGAACACGCGATTTTCGCCAGCTTAGGAACAGTCGGGGATGCCGCGTCTGTGACGCCCGTCGCCTTCGCCGTCAGATGGGCGTGAAATTGAGCGCGATGGAGATCCGTACGTCGTCGCCCGTATAGGGTCTGACCGCATGGGCGAGCCAGGAGGGGAAGACCACCAACAGCCCCGGGATCGGCCGCAGCGTCTCGGAGACGCCGACCGAAAGCCCCCCCTGGATGCCGAAGGCGAGATCGGGGGCGAGCATCGCCGGACCGATTCCGCGGGGGTCCTGCATCTCGAACTCGCCGCCGAGCTCAGGGTTCGTGGCGATCCCGCCGTCGCGCACATAATACGTGGCCGACCAGAACGCGCCCGGGTGATAGTGAAACTCGTTTCCCTGGCCCCGGCGGTTGACATTCGCCCACGCATTGATCCGCCATTTGAGGCTCTGGACCGGCTTGCCCGCCCGGTCGGCGGTGAGGCGGGTGGCGATCTGCCGGGCGGTGTCCAGGATCGCCTGGCCCTCGGGTCCGCACCAGTCCTCGAAATCCGTGGGCGACTGCCAGCCGCCGAGGTTCGAGTGTTGAACCGACGGAGTTTCCGTCTCGCGCGCGAAGATCCGCGCCTCGAGCGCGGCATTGATGCGCTCCCGGTCGGGCAGCAGGAAGGTCGCCACCGGGGTCGGGAAGAGGTTCCGGATCTGGATCTGGCCCTGGGGCGGTCCCTGTGGCACCCCCTCGGACTGCGTGGCTTGCGGCGCGTCGGTCATCGGCATCTCCTCAGCGGCTCGAACCGTCTCGGAAATAGCCGAGCGGAGCGGACCGCGCGAGCCCGGCGGGTCAGTCGAGCTCGAGTTTGCTGCGCACGATCTGCTGGACCGCCTGGGGGTTGGCCTTTCCGCCGGTGGCCTTCATCACCTGGCCGACGAACCAGCCCGCGAGCGAGGGTTTGGCCTTGGCCTGGGCGACCTTGTCCGGGTTGGCCGCGATCACCTCGTCGACGGCCGCCTCGATCGCGCCGGTGTCGGTGACCTGGCGCATGCCGCGGGCCTCGACGATCTCGGCCGGGTCGCCCCCTTCGGAATAGACGATCTCGAAAAGCTCCTTGGCGATCTTTCCCGAGATCTCGCCTTTTTGGATGAGTTCGAGGATCCCGCCCAATTGCGCGGCCGAGACCGGGCTTTCGCCGATGCCGTGGCCCTCCTTGTTCAACCGGCCGAAGAGTTCGTTGATCACCCAATTGGCCGCCTGCTTGCCGTCGCGCCCGCGGGCGACCTCTTCGAAGAACCGCGCATTCGCCTGTTCGGACACCAGCACCGAGGCGTCGTATTCGGTGACGCCGTAATCGATGACGAGCCGAGCTTTCTTGGCATCGGGCAACTCGGGCAGGGTCGCGGCGATCTCGTCGACCCAATCCTGCTCGAATTCGAGTGGCAGCAGGTCCGGATCGGGAAAATAGCGATAGTCATGCGCTTCTTCCTTCGAGCGCATCGACCGGGTTTCGCCCTTGGTCGGATCGTAAAGCCGGGTCTCTTGAACGACCGTGCCGCCGTCTTCGAGAAGGGCGATTTGCCGGCGCGCCTCGTATTCGATCGCCTGGACAATGAACCGCATCGAGTTCATGTTCTTGATCTCGCAGCGGGTGCCGAGCCGGGTTTCGCCTTTCGGCCGAACCGATACGTTGACATCCGCGCGGAGCGAACCTTCCTGCATGTTGCCGTCGCAGGTGCCCAAGTATCGGAGGATCTGCCGAAGCTTGCGGACATATTCTGCCGCCTCTTCAGCCGAGCGGATATCCGGTCGACTGACGATCTCCATAAGAGCGACGCCCGAACGATTGAGATCGACAAAGGACGTTGCCGGGTCCATGTCGTGGATCGACTTGCCGGCGTCCTGTTCCAGGTGAATACGCTCGATCCGGACCCGCCGTGCGATGCCGGGCTCCAAGTCGACGATGACCTCGCCCTCGCCGACGATTGGATGTTTGAATTGCGAGATCTGGTAGCCTTGCGGCAGGTCGGGATAGAAATACTGCTTGCGGTCGAATTGCGAGCGCAGGTTGATCGCCGCCTTGAGGCCGAGGCCGGTGCGGATCGCTTGCTCGACGCAGCCCCGATTGATCACCGGCAGCATGCCCGGCATCGCCGCGTCGACGAGCGAGACCTGGCTGTTCGGCTCGGCACCGAAAGCGGTGGCGGCGCCTGAAAAAAGCTTTGCCGCCGTGGCGACCTGGGCATGCACCTCGAGACCGATGACGATCTCCCAGTCGCCTTTCACGCCCGGAATGATCTTGGGCTCGGGTTCGGTAAAGCTCAGTTCGGTCATCGCGGCGATCCTTTGGGTGGCTGCGGTCTTCTAGCATGGTGGCCGCCCGGAGCAACGGCGCGGGAGAAGCCGGCCCCAAAGGCCGAGGCCGCGCGTCCGGGAGACCCGCCCGCATGCTCCCAGGCTGCCCTCGGGGCAGGGGGCAGGCACCGGACCGACCCACCCACCCGCATGCGGGCGTTCGGCACCCTCCGCGCCCGCCTCGGGGAGAGGGGAGGCGAAAATCCGTCCGACCGCTGCATCCGAACCGCCCCGGTCGCGGGTAGGGGGAGCGGGCATGGAGCCCACTCTGTCCCTCGATTTGGCCCGCGCCCGTGTCCCCTGGGGTGCGGGTCCTTTTCGTCGGCGCGCTCAGCCGCTTCCCACGGCCCGACCCTCGGCGACCTCCTGGGCGCGCTGCGCTTCGAGCTTCCGCCGATAGCGGCTTTGCAAAATGTCGACGATCACCAGCACCGCAATCGCGAAGTAGAAGGTGGTCTTCGACATCGGCTCGACTGGGAAGCCAAAGAGATGCAAATGCGGCTCGGCCGCGTGTCCCGCCTCGCCGAGCAGCACCACGCCGACGATCAGCAATATGAAGAGGCCAAGCACCTCGACCTTTCGGTTCTTGCGGATGAACTCCGACACGGTGTCGGCGAGGAGCAGCATGCCGAGGCCCGACAGCAGGATCGCCACGACAAGCAGGGCGAAGACCTCGGTGATTGCCAGAGCGGAGAGGATCGAGTCGAAAGAAAAGATCAGGTTCATCACCACGATGGCGGCAATCGCGGCGAAGGCGGATTTGGTTTCTTTCTTCTCGGGTCGGTCCGGGTCGTCGAGCTTGAGGAGGTGGTGGATCTCCTTCACGGCGGTGTACATGAGAAAGGCGCCGCCAAGCACGAAGATCACGGTCGAGAAGTTGACCCCGCCTTCGATCACGCCGGGGATCGCGAAAACATAAAAGGGCGCGGCCAGCGCATCGATCAGCTGGATCATGACGAAGAGCAGCACGATGCGCAGCGCCACCGCGATCATAATGCCGGTGCGGCGGACGCGGGCCTGCGCCTCCGCCGGTGCGCGCTGGCTCTCGATCGAGATATAAAGCAGATTGTCGAAGCCGAGCACCGCTTGAAGAAAGAGGAGCACGACGAGGTTGAGGAGATTGTCGAGGGTGAAGAGATCGGCCATCGCGGGGCTCCTGTGCTGGCGGATACCTGGCAGGGATACGCGTTCAAGATGACAGTCTCAACCGGACCGCGGGTGCTGACCATCGGTTACGAGCGTTCCACGCAGGACGCGGTCATCGCGCGGCTTGCCGCGGCGGGGGCCGAGCAGGTGATTGATGTGCGCGCCGTCGCCGCCTCGCGCCGGGCGGGGTTTTCCAAAACGCGCCTGGCGGCCGGGCTCGCCGAGGCGGGGATCGGCTATCTGCATCTGCGCGCGCTCGGCACGCCGAAGTCCGGGCGCGAGGCCGCCCGAAAGGGCCGGATCGAGGAGATGCGGGCGATCTTTGCCGAGCATTTGGCGACGGCTGAGGCGGTGGACGCGCTCGCCCGGCTCGAGGCGGAGGTGCTGCGGATGCGCTCGGCGCTTCTTTGTTTCGAGGCGGAGGCGGTCGGCTGCCACCGGCGGGTGCTGGCTGAGCGGCTCATGGCCCGGCTCGGCGCGGTTGTCGAGGACCTCTGAGGCGCCGCGCGCTCAGCGCCAATGGGCGTGGAAATGGTGGACGGGCCCGATCCCCTGACCGATGCCGAGGGCGTCGGCAGCCGCGAGCGCGCCCGTCAGGTAGGTTTTGGCGCCGGCGACCGCGGCCGCGAGGTCCGTGCCCTTTGCGAGGTCCGCTGCGATCGCGGCCGACAATGTGCAACCGGTGCCGTGGGTGTGCCGGGTCGGCAGCCGGGGCGCGGTGAGGCGGCGTTGACCGTCCGGCCCGATCAGCAGATCGACACTCTCCGCGCCCGCGCCGTGCCCGCCCTTGACGAGCGCATGGCCCGCGCCGAGGGCGCAGAGCGCGGCGCCTTGGGCGGCCATCTCCGCTTCGTCCGCGGCTGGGGCCAGGCCTGTGAGCGCTGCCGCCTCGGGCAAGTTCGGCGTGACCAGCGTCGCCCGCGGCAGGAGGTGCTCCCGGAGCGCGGCGACCGCCTCCGCCCCGAGAAGCGGGTCGCCGGACTTCGCGACCATCACCGGATCGAGCACGACCGGGCCGGCGAAGCCCGCGAGCGCACCGGCGACCGCTTCGACGATCGGGGCCGAGCCGAGCGCGCCGATCTTGACCGCGCCGACCTCCAAATCCTCGAGCACGGTCCGGATTTGCGCAGCGACGAGAGCGGGAGCGAGCGCCTCGACGGCCGAGACGCCGCGGGTGTTCTGCACGGTGACGACCGTGATCGCGGCCGCCGCATAGACGCCCCGCGCTGAGATCGCCTTGAGGTCTGCCTGGATCCCCGCCCCGCCGCTCGGGTCGGATCCGGCGATACTGAGGGCGATTGGCGTGCGCATGGGGTCTCTCCGTTCTGCTGTTCGGCGGGGAGTTGGCTCGGCGGGGCTCGTGTCAAGGCGCCCCGCACGAGCCGCCCGATTGCGCGAGGCGCCGCGCGGAGATATCTGACGAGCGCCGGCCCCGTAGCTCAGCTGGATAGAGCAGGTGACTTCTAATCATCAGGTCGGGGGTTCGAATCCTCCCGGGGTCGCCAGCCTGTTCGGCAGGCCTGGACGCCCTGCACGATCGAATGGCCACGGCTGACTGTCCCTCGGCTCGATCCCCATGCACCGCGGTCGGCCGGCAGGTCGCGCGTTTGACCGGCGTCAACGCGGATCGGCGCCCGGTATGATCGGCTCGCTCGTCCGGAGACGGCCCCGCCATGGGCGCCCGAGGAGGAGGATCTATGAGCTATAAAACCGTGCTCGCCCATTGGGACGACACCGACGCACCCCGCGCGAGCCTCGAGCAGGCGGGGCAGATCGCGCGCGCCTGGGACGCGCATTTGACGATCTATGCGTTCGGATTGGAGCCGGACATCGCCGCCTACAGCTACGGTGCGCCCGGGGTTGCGGTCGTCGCGCAAGAGAGCGAACGCGCACGCGCGGATGCGGCCGAGAAGCGTGCGGCGGCCGAGGCATGGCTCGCGGCATCGGGCCTGAGGGGCGAGGTCCGGGCGACGCGCGCGCCGCTCGGGCTCCTCGGTGAGGCGATGGGCCGGGCGGCCATGCGGGCGGATCTGGTCGTTTGTGCGCAACCTTATGAGGGCGAGCGGGAGGAAATCCGGGTGCGGGCGCTCGAAGGCGCGCTTTTCCAGGCGGCCGCGCCCGTTCTGGTCGTTCCCCCGAGCACGGCCAAGGCCGCGTTTCCCCGCGTGATGGTCGCCTGGGACCGGAGCATCGAGGCGCTCCATGCGCTGCGCGGCGCGCTCGGCTTTCTGAAGGCGGCGGAGGCCGTCGAACTCGTCCTCGTCGACCCGACCGCCGAAAGCGCCGACGACGAGCCGGGCGCCGAGATCGCCGTTATGCTCTCGCGTCATGGGGTGCCGGTGACGGTCGCCCAAGTTCCGAGCGTCGGCAAGCGGGTGGGCGAAGTGCTGCGCTCCCGGGCCCTGGAGACGGGCGCCGATCTCTTGGTCATGGGCGCCTATGGCCATTCGCGGCTTCGCGAAGCCTTGATCGGCGGGCCGACGCGGGAGATCCTCGAACACGTGCCCGTCCCCGTCTTGATGGCGCATTAATCGGGAGACGCCGCCGGTAACCCTCTGTTAACCTCGTGTCCCAATAATTGGGAGGTGGGATGCTGACGCAAGGGGTTCTCCTCGGACAGGCCATGGCCATGGGTGGATTGGCGCTCGGCCCGGCCATGGGCGCGGCCGGGATCGGGATGATGCGGGCTTGGTTCGACGCCGGGCTCTCGGTCCAGGCGGCGGCCCAACGGCAAATGCTCGCGACCGGCGGCGACGCGCTCGAGGCGGTCGAGGACGTGATCGCCGAGGTTAAGGTCGGCCTCGCGCCCGAAGCGGTCGCGGCCGGCGCGGTGATCGAGGGGCGATTGACCGGGGCACCGGCCCCGCCGGCTCAGTCGCTGCGCTTGGGCGTCGCCCACGCGTCCGGCAACCGGTTGCGTCTGCAACTGAGCGATCCCGGGCAGCGGGACCGCTTGCCGGCAACCGAGGCGGCGATCCGCGGTTTTCCAGACGTGGTCTCGGTGACACTCCGCCCGTTGACCGGGAGCTTGATCGTCGAGGGCTCGGTTCCGGCGGCGGACCTTGCGACCGGGCTCGCGACCTCGGGGCTGATCGCGCTCGCGGGGCGCCAGCCGGCCCCGCTGCCGGCCTTCATCACGCGGCTCTGGCTCGCCCGGCTCGATGCGCTGATGCGGGTCCGCTCGGACGGGAAGCAGGATTTGCGCTCGCTGCTCGCGGCCATGCTGATCTCGAGCGAGGTTCTGAGCGACGGCCGCGGGCGTCTCGGACCCCAGCAGCTCGCCGAAGAGATCGCCCGCAGGCTCGCTGACTGGCACGCGCGGATGGACGCGGTCGGCCCCGGGGGAGGCCGCGAAACTTTAGGAGATTGAATGCCGGAACTGCAGAGAATGTGGGACATGTTCGGTCCCGTTTTCGATATCGTCGCCATCGTCGCGACGGTGATCGGCCTGACCTCAGGGGGGATCTCGTTTTATTTGCACCGCTCCCTCCGCAGGAGCGATGTCAAGCTGGAACGGGCCGAAGCCGCACGCCGACAGGCCGAGGATGCGCTCGTCGCCGAAAGCGAGAAGGCGTCGGAGATGCGCGGGCTCCTCACACAGGTTGTCCAACTCGTCGACGGGGAGAGCGATGTCTGGCGCCGCACGCCCATCGCGCCGCCTGTCGATTACGTGCGGCGGATGCGGGACTCGATCCCGATCCTCGCCTTCGCAAACCTCAAGGGCGGCGTCGGCAAAACCACGCTCGCGGCCAATCTCGCCGGCTATTTCGACGCCCGAGGCGAGCGCGTCTTGCTCGTCGATCTCGATTACCAAGGCTCGCTGAGCGCCATGGTCCTGGCAACCCGGACCCGCCCCGCCGCCGATTACGAGAAACCGGGCGCGCTCGCGCTGCTCGAAGGCCAGTGGCCCGAGCCGATCCCCGTGCCCGATCTTGCCGCGAACGGAACGGTAATCACGGCGTTCTACCCGCTTCTCAACGAGGAAAACCGGCTCGTCACCCGCTGGCTCCTCGGTCAGTGCGAAGACGACGTACGCTATCGGTTGGCCGCGCAACTCCTCGGGCCCCGGGTGCAGACCACCTATGACCGGGTGATCATCGATACGGGGCCCCGGATCACGCTCGGTTTCGTCAACGCGCTCGCCGCGGCGACCCATGTGATCGTGCCCACGCAGCTCGACGCGCTGCCTGCGGAGGCGGTGGACAGCTTCTATCGCTCGCTCGACGAACTCCGGCCGGTGCTCTTGCCCGGGCTCCGGCAGATCCGCGTCGTCGGGACGCAAAAGCATTGGAGCACGGATCGATTGCTCGATTCCGAGCATGCCGCCATCGCCCAGATCGAGCGCATTCTCGCGGCCCGCGGCGAGCCGGAGGGGGTCTTCCTTCGTCAGGCGCTCGTCACCCACAAAATCGCGTTCCGCCGCGCGACCGGCACGGGCATAGCCTATGCAACGGACGCGGCCGTGCGGCCGATTATTGACCCGCTCGGGGACGCCGTCGCGCGCATGGCCCCGAGCCGTGCGGAGGAGACCGTATGAGCCCCGCCGCCTTCGCCGCGTTCCTCCGGGCCGAGGCCGCGCATCTCAAGGCCGCCCATGCGGGCGACCGGGCGCGGACGGTCGAGGATCTGGCCGCCGCAGTCGCAGCCCTCCCGGGTAAGAACGTCGCCACGGCGCTCCGCGCCCGTACCCCGGCGGCACCGACGCGACCCGCGGCCGACACCCGCCTTCTGAGCGCGCATCTGGCCACGCTCGCCGAAGTTCTGACAGCGGCAGGGCTCAAGACCGGGGCGGTTCCGGACCTGCGGGCCGCCACCGAGGCGCTCGGCGGGGCCGGCGGGCCGCTTGCCGATGTGCTGGCTGCTTGGGGGGCCAAGGTCAAACCCGCGCCCAGGGCCACGCGCAAGACCGCGGCGCCGCGCGCCGGCGATGCGGACCGGTCGGCGGCGGTTGCCGAGTATGCCGCGCGCATCGGGGCGGCCGAGCCAGCGGAGGCGATCGCCCTCATCGAAGCTGCCGGCAAGGACAAGCGCCTCCGCCTCGCGGAACTCAGGCTGCTTTTTGCCCGCCTCTTCCCGAAAGATCGGGCGCTTGGGACCAAGAAATCCGATCTCCTGCGCGCGCTCTCCCGGCCCTATCACGAGGCGATCGCCTCCGCGGGCAAGGCCTCCGCGCTCAAGTCCCGCGGCACCCTCTGAACCTCAGGCGGGCATCAGTCGCTCGAGCGCATCGGCGATCTCGCAGTAATGATCGACCGCGCAATCGGGGGCCAGCTGCGCCAGCGGCTCCGCGGCAAAGCCGAAGCGGGTGAGGACGATGGGCACCCCGGCCGCCCGCGCCGTGTCGAGATCGGTGCGTGTGTCGCCGATCATCACCGAGCGCGCCGGGTCTGCGCCGATCCGCCGGGCGGTCTCGCGGAAATGCTCCGGGTCTGGCTTGCGCACGGGCAGGGTGTCCGCGCCGAGGACGGCGGCGAAGCGCTCCGTGACGCCGAGGCGGGCGAGCAACAGATGCGCGAGCCGTTCGGGCTTGTTGGTACAGACGCCGATCCGCCAGCCGCGGGATACGAGCACGTCGAGACAGGCCTCGACCCCGTCGAAGAGCGCCGTCTCGACCGCGATCCGCTCCTCGTAGACCGCGAGGAATTCCGGGTAGAGCCGGTCCTCGAGCGCGCGTTCCGCAGCGCCCATGGGGTCGCGACCGGCAATCTCGAACGAGCGGCGGATCATCGACCGACCGCCGCGGCCGGCGACCGAGCGGTCCGCATCCGGGCAGAGGGCCGGCAAGCCTTGCGGGGCGAAGGTGGCGTTCGCCGCCGCCAGCAGATCGGCGGCCGTGTCCGCCAACGTCCCGTCCAGATCGAAGATCGCCCCGCGCATGTGATTTTCCCTCCTGCCGGTTCACCGGGGATTAACCACGTTCCGCAACGATCTGAAACACGATCTGAGGGGACACCGGCTTTCCGTCTGCGCCTCGGATCGATATAGGACAGCCATGTTGAGCGCGCCGCCCGCGACCGATGCCAGGCCGATCGCCGCCGTGATCCTCGCGGCGGGAAAGGGCACGCGCATGCGCTCGGCCCGGCCCAAAGTGCTGCATGAGATCGGCGGTCGGCCCATGCTGCACCATGCAATGGCGGCGGCGTCGGCGCTCGTGCCCGAGCGGATGGCGGTGGTCGTCGGCCATGGCGGGGCGGCGGTGGCCGCGGCCGCGCGCGTGTTCGGACCGGATGTCCATGTCGCAGTTCAGGAGCCGCAGCAGGGCACGGGCCACGCGGTGCTGGCTGCCCGTCCCGCGCTCGAAGGGTTTGCCGGCGATCTCGTCGTCCTCTTCGGCGACACGCCCTTTCTATCGCCCGAGACGCTGGCCCGGCTGGTCGCGGCGCGGGCTGAGGCCGAGATCGTCGTGCTCGGCTTCGAGGCGGCAGAGCCTGGCGGTTACGGGCGGCTGATCCTCGAAGACGGGCGGCTCGTCCGGATTGTCGAGGCACGTGATGCGACACCTGAAGAAAACTCCGTAACTACTTGTAATTCTGGCGTTATGGCGGGTGACGGGGCCATGATGTTGCGGCTCCTTGAGGCCCTCCGCCCCGACAACGCGCAGGGCGAGATCTACCTGACCGACGTGGTCGCCGCCGCCGTTGCCGAGGGGCGCAGCGCGCAGGCCGTTCTCTGCGCCGAGGCCGAAACACTCGGCATCAACGACCGCGTCCAACTCGCTGCTGCCGAGGCGCTTTTCCAGGCCCGCGCGCGTGAGGCGGCAATGCGCGCCGGCGCCACCCTGATCGCGCCCGAGACGGTCTTTTTCGCCCATGACACGCGGCTCGGGGAGGACGTCACGGTCGAGCCGAACGTCGTCTTCGGTCCCGGCGTCGCCGTCGGGCGCGGCGCCCGGATCAACGCCTTTTGCCATCTCGAACGCACCCGGATCGGCGAGGCCGCTGTTGTCGGGCCCTTCGCCCGGCTCCGCGGGGGCTGCGAGATCGGCGGCGACACCCGGATCGGCAATTTCGTCGAGATGAAGGCCACGACCTTCGGCGACGGGGCCAAGGCCGCGCATCTGGCCTATCTCGGCGACGCGACCGTGGGGCCGGGCGCAAACATCGGCGCCGGCGCCATCACCTGCAATTACGACGGGGTCAATAAGCACCGGACCGAGATCGGCGCCGCCGCCTTCATCGGCACGAACGCCGCCCTGGTCGCCCCGGTCGAGATCGGACCCGGCGCCTATGTCGCGACCGGCACGGTGGTGACCCGAGACGTGCCCGGCGATGCGCTCGCCATTGCCCGGACGCCGCAGCAAAACCGCGAGGGCACCGCCGCCCGGCTCCGCGCCAGCCTCGGCGCAAAACGCAATTCCGGCTGAGGAGAGGTCCCATGTGCGGCATCGTCGGCATCGTCGGACAGCTCGAAGCGGCGCCCCGGATCCTCGATGCGCTCCGGCGGCTCGAATATCGGGGCTATGACAGCGCGGGCTTGACCACCCTGTCGAACGGGGCGCCGATGCGCCGCCGCGCGGTGGGCAAACTCTCGGCACTGACCGGCCTCGTCGCGGCCGAGCCGGTGACCGGCAGCATCGGCATCGGCCACACCCGGTGGGCGACCCATGGCGCGCCGACCGTCGCCAACGCCCACCCCCACGCCGCCGGGCCCGTCCAGGTCGTCCACAACGGCATCATCGAGAATTACCGCGCGCTTCGGGACCGCCTCGCGGCAGAGGGGACGCACTGTGAGACCGAGACCGATACCGAGGTCGTCGCCCAGCTCGTCGCGGCCAATCTCGCCCGCGGGCTCGCCCCCGAGGCCGCGGTCGCCGAGACGCTCCCCGCGCTCGAGGGGGCCTTCGCCCTTGTCTTTCTTTTCGACGGCGCGCCCGATCTCCTGATCGCCGCGCGGCACGGCTCGCCACTTGCCATCGGTTGGGGCGAGGGGGAGATGTTCGTGGGCTCGGACGCCATCGCGCTCAGCCCGCTCACCCAGCGGATCACCTATCTCGAGGAAGGCGACACCGCGGTGCTCAGCCGCACGGGCGCCCGGATCCTGGACCGCTCCGGGGCCGAGGTGGTCCGTCCCGTCCGATCGATCGCTCTCGAGACCACGCTCGTCGACAAAGGCGCGCATCGCCATTTCATGGCGAAAGAGATCCACGAACAGCCCGAGGCGCTCGCCCGCGTGCTCAGCGAATATGTCTCTGCCGACCGGGCCCGGATCGTGTCGCCGGCCGAGCGGGTCGACTGGGCTGGCGTGTCCCGGCTCCTTTTGATCGGCTGCGGCACGGCCGCCTATGCGGGGCAGGTGGCAAAATACTGGTTCGAACAGATCGCCGGTCTGCCGGTTGAGACCGACATCGCGTCCGAATTCCGCTATCGCGCACCGCCCCTCGCGGGGGACGAGGCCGCGATTTTCGTCTCCCAATCGGGCGAGACCGCTGACACGCTCGCCGCCCTCCGCCACGCCAAGGGCCGGGTTCGCACGACACTCGCCGCTGTCAATGTGCCGGAAAGCTCGATTGCGCGCGAGGTGGATGTGGTGTTGCCCACGCTCGCCGGGCCCGAGATCGGCGTCGCCTCCACCAAGGCGTTCACCTGTCAGCTGGCGACGCTTGCGACCACGGCCGTGCTTGCCGCGCGGGCCCGGGGCGGGATCGATGCGGCGGAGGAAGCCCGGCTCGTGAGCATGGCCCTGACGCTGCCGCGTCTCGCCGCAGAGACGCTCGAGCAAGCGGAGGCGATCCGGGCGGCCGCGCTCTCGGTCTCGGCCGCGCGGGACGTGCTGTTTCTCGGGCGCGGGCGGATGGTGCCGATCGCGCTCGAGGGCGCGCTCAAGCTCAAGGAAATCAGCTACATCCATGCGGAAGGCTATGCGAGCGGCGAGCTCAAGCACGGGCCGATCGCGCTGATCGACGAGGACGTGCCCGTCGTCGTGCTCGCACCGTCGGATGCGCTTTTCGAAAAATCCGCCTCGAATATGGCCGAGGTCATGGCCCGCGGCGGGCGCGTGCTGCTGGTGACCGACCCCGAAGGCGCCGGTCGCGCCGGCGAAGTCTGGCGGAAAATCGTCCTTCCAGCGGCGGATCCGCTGATCGCGCCCATCCTCTATGCGCTTCCGATGCAGCTCCTGGCTTATTTCGCCGCGCTTGCCAAAGGGACCGACGTCGACCAGCCGCGAAACCTCGCCAAATCCGTGACTGTCGAGTAGGGTGCGCCTCGACACGGACACACACAAAAACGGAACGAACGATGCGAGGGATAAAAGCCGTCTTGCTTGCGGCCGGACTATCGGCCGCGCTTACGGGGTGCCTGTTCACGGATGGCCCGGATGTCAAAGTCGCGGCCGCCCCGGATGAAGACCCGTTCGCGCGCCTCCAGCGGCCGGGTTGCTACACGGTCGATCTGTTCGACGAGCCCGAATTCGCCGGCACCGCCGGGCTCCCGCCCGAATACGCCCGCTTTTTGGGGGAGTGGGGCAACGGCGTCTGGAACGGCGACTGGTGTCACGAGCTGATCGTGACCGCAGTCACGGCGGATGGGCGCGTCGAGATGCTCGATCTGCATGGGCCGCACGAGAATTACGGGATCGCCACCGCCTTTAAGCGGACCGGGCGGATCACCGACGACGGGCGGCTGCGGTTTGCCCACGGGACCGAGCGGCGGGAGTACCGATTTGTCGATGGCCGGCTCCACGGGCTGCGCGAGGACGGCGTCCGCAGCTTGGAGATTGTCTTGACGCAAATGGGTGTCGTGCCGATCCCGTTGCCCCGGCCCGCCGGCCTCGCCGTGCGCGCGGCGCGCGGTTAAAGCGCTCCGCGCGGAGGCGTAGGCCCATGTGGCCGCGTATCCGTCAGGGCTGAGCGATGGGCACCAGGACTTCGTTTCGGCGACCCCACGGCAAGGTCCAGGGCGGATTATAGCCCGCCGCCTGCCAGTCGCCGGCGACTTGGGCGCCTTGCTCGGCCAACCAGCCCGCGAGGCGCTGACGGTTCTCGGCGATGTTGCCTTCGCTGAAAAAGCCCGAGAACCGGACCACCGCAAGCCGACGGGGCGGGATCCGGGCGAGGCGCACGGCCGGGTCCGTGGGCTGTGGCGCGGTCTCGAGATCCATCCCCTCGGGCAGGACGAAGCTGGTCGTCCATGCCGCCCCGCTTTCTTCCGTGAGGACGGGCGCGGTCATGGCGATGGTTTCGCCCGCGGTCTCGGGTTCGGTGAGGACGGGCGCGGTCATCGCGATTTCGCGGCTGCCGGAATTCGCTCCAGAGATATAGTCGAAAAGGCGGCCGAAGCCCTGGTTGATCGCGCCGTCATACCCGCGCTCGACCGTGGTTTGGACGACCGTGAGCGCGGGGTAGTCGCGGATCTCGAAGGGCGGCTCGGCGCGCACGACGGTGTAGCTCGGCTCGGGCGCGGCGGCACCGCCGAAGACGGAGCAACCGGCGGCGAGCAAGCCGGCGGCGAGGGTCGCGGCGAGGCCGGTCTTACGGGGCATGGGGGTCTCCTGTTCGGGTTGCGCGAGATACGCACAAACGACCCGGTCGGATCACCCCCGGTGGGAAACCATCCCCCGTTCAGAATTTGAGCTTTTTGAAGATCCCCTCGGGCAACGCCTTGATCACGCCCATGACGAGCCGCCACTTTGCTGGAACGACCACGCCGCGTCCGCGTTCGGCTGCCTTGTGCGCGAGGGCGGCGATCGTCTCCGGGCGGTCGACGAGCGGTCCGGGCAGGTCCATCCCCTCGGTCATCCTGGTGGCGACGAAGCCCGGGCGCACGGTCACCACGTGAAGCGGGGTTCGTGCGTATTTCTGTCGGAGCCCGGAGAGGACCGCGGTGAAGCCCGCCTTGGCCGCACCGTACCAATAGTTTTTGGCCCGCCCGCGGTCGCCTGCGACCGACGAGAGCCCGATGATCGCGGCGGGTGTGCCGAGGGCGGCGAGGCGCCGGGCGGCAACTTCGAGGGCCCAGGCGGGCCCCGTGAGGTTCGTCGCGACGATACGGGCGGCCTCGGCGGGGTCGGTCTCCGCGCTCTCTTGGGTGCCGAGGGCGCCGACCGCCATGATCACCACAGAGGGCGTCGCGGGCAGGGCGTCGAAGAACGCCTCGTGGGTGTCGAGCGCGAGGGCATCGAAGGCGTGGACCGTCGCCTCGATCCGGTGGCGAAGGGCGAAATCGCGCGCGAAGGGATCGAGGGCGGCGGGGTCGCGGCCGGCGAGCTGCACCGGGCGCCCGGCCTCGGCATAGCGGGTGAGGATGGCCCGACCGATATCCGAGGTGGCGCCGAGAAGAAGGACGGGGCGGGGGGTCTCTTCGGTCACAGGGCGAGCCTTTCGGATTGGGCGGAGGCAAAGCGATGCGATGTGCCGGCGGCGCCGCGCGCGGCCCGGAACGCGGCCAGGCGCGGTTCGGACGCCGCGAAGTCGCCGGCGGTCAGGCGCGCGTCTTTGGCGAGGTAGAAGCCCCCGTCATGGTCGATGGCGATCCGGTGCAGTTGGTCGACGAGCGCCAACGCGCGCGGCGTCGCCGGGAAATCGAGTGCGAGCGTGAAGCCTTCGCGGGGGAACGAGATCAGGCTCTCTTGCGCGCCGAAAAGCTTGAGCACCGCGAGGAACGACCCCTGACCGGCGGCGCCGATCGCCTCGAGAAGCGCCGTCAGCCCCGCCTCGGAGCGGTCGCGCGGCAACACGCATTGGAATTGGACGAAACCGCGGCGGCCGTAAATCCGGTTCCAGTCGAGGATCGCGTCGAGGGGATAGAAATAGCTGTCCCAGTCGATCAGCGTCTCGCCGGCGGCACGGCAGCCCTTCCAGTAGTAAAGTTCGTTGAAGGCCCGGACGCTATAGCGGTTGAGCGCCCAGGACGGCGCGTCGAGCGGGATCCGTTTCGCGCGTTTCGCCGGGATGCGGTAGGGATCTTGGGCGCGCGGCGGATCGAGGTCGGAAAGCCGCGCATGTTCGCCGAGAAGCAGGAGCGAGCGCCCGAGCGCAGGGCCCCGTGCCAGACAGTCGATCCAGGCTACCGAATAGGTCCAGTCCGCATGGGCATCGAAGGCCGCCATCACCTCGGCGAGATTGGCCGCCGGCACCGTCCGCTGGCGGATCCAGGCGCTTTCGACCCGGATCAGCCGGAAGGCCGCCCGAAGGATGATCCCCGAGAGCCCCATGCCGCCGACGGTCGCCTCGAAAAGCGCCTCCCCGGGGCGCACCCGGTGGACGCGGCCGTCCGCATCCATCACGTCGAGCCAGGAAAGATGCGCCCCGAACGAGCCGGCCGCATGGTGGTTCTTGCCGTGGACATCAGCCGCGATCATGCCGCCCACGGTCACGAATTTTGTCCCGGGAGTGACCGGCACGAACCAGCCCCTCGGCAGGAAGGCCCGGACCACGTCGCCGAGGATCACCCCCGCCTCGACGGTCAGGAGCCCGGTCTCGGGGTCGAAGCCCAGCATCCGGTTGAAACGCCGCATCGAGACCGTGAGCGCGCGGTTGACGGCGCTGTCGCCATAGGCCCGGCCGTTGCCGCGGGCGATCAATCCGCCGCCCTTGGCCTGGCGTCCCAAATGCGCGCCGCGGACCAGGGCGCCGAGCGCCGCTTCGTCGCTGGGAGCGGCCGTCTGGCAGTCCACGACCGGATATCGGCCCCATCCCGAAAGCCTCATGCCGTCTCCCTCTTCCCGTCGTGCGGGGCATATCACAGCCCGGCGCCGCCCCCAAGTATCGCGGCGATTGCGCACGGGCCTGCCGATCGGGCATAAGGGTTGTGCGTCGCGAGGGATGGGCGGTGAAACTCGTAATTCAAATACCCTGCCTCAACGAGGCCGAACAACTCCCGGCCACGCTGGCAGATTTGCCGCGCGCGTTGCCCGGGTTCACCGCGGTCGAGTGGCTGGTGATCGACGACGGCTCGACAGACGGCACGGCTGAGGTCGCCCGCGCCCACGGCGTCGACCGGGTGGTCAGCTTTCCGCGGAACCAGGGGCTGGCGACCGCCTTCATGACCGGGCTCGAGACCGCGCTGTCGATGGGCGCCGACGTGATCGTCAATTTCGACGCGGACAACCAGTACCGGGCCGAGAACATCCCCGCACTCGTCGAGCCCGTGCGTCTCGGCCGGGCGAGCATGGCGGTGGGCGCGCGCCCCGTGCGCGATATCGAGCATTTCTCGCCGCTCAAACGCGCTTTGCAGACGCTCGGCAGCCGGATCGTGCGCGGGCTCTCCGGGGCGATGGTCGACGATGCGCCGTCGGGGTTCCGGGCCTTCGACCGCGAGGCCGCGACCAAACTCTATGTCTTCAGCCGCTACACGTACACGCTCGAGACGTTGATCCAGGCGGGCCGGCTCAATCTCGCGGTCGCCTCGGTGCCGATCAAGGTCAATCCGCCGACGCGTCCTTCCCGGCTGATGCGGTCGATGGCGAGCTATCTGTGGCGCTCGGGCGCGATCCTCTTGCGGATCTTCGTGCTCTATTACCCGCTCAAGGCGTTCTCGATCCTGGCGGCCATCATCGCTGCGCCCGGGCTGATCGCCTTCCTGCGGTTCCTGATCTTCTATTTACAGGGCGAGGGTGGCGGACATGTGCAGTCGCTCGTGATCGGCGCGGCGCTTCTCGCGGTTGCGGCGGTGCTTTTCGTCGGCGGGATGATCGGCGATCTGATCGCGGCGAACCGGGTGCTTCTGGCCGAGATCCGCAGCCGCATGCTCGAGGAGAAGATTGCCCGTATTCGCGGGGACGCCGCGACCGGACGGGGGGCAGGGGCAGGGGCAGGGGCCGGCATGGCGGAGGCCCTCGAGACCGGCCGTCGGAGCGCGCCGTGACGCCTGCGACGGCGCGGGTGCTGCTCGCGCTCGCGCTTCTCGGCTGGGGCGCGGCCGTTGTGGTCAATCCGCCAGGACCCTATACCATCGACGAAGTGATTTATCTCTTCGCCATCGAGGCGTGGGCCGAGACCGGCCGAATGGTCGTGGAGACGGGCTTTGAGCGGTTTCCGGCCGACGGGCTGAGGCTCCTTTTTCTTGTCGAAGGACGGGGTGGGCTCGTGCCGCAGTATCCGAGCGGGTTCGCGATCCTGGCCGCTCCCGTCTTCGAGGTGGCGGGCATCCGGGGCGTGATGGCCCTCAATTTCGCGGCCGCGCTTGCGGTGCTCGGTCTGACCGTCGCCCTCGGGCACCGATTGGCAGGGCCATCGGTCGGCTGGACGGCCGGGGCGCTGCTCGCGGGGGGCACGTTCCTTTTGGATTATGCGATCGGGGTCTGGCCGCATGCGCTGACGCTCGCAGGTACCACGGCGGCGGTTCTTGCGGTGATCGTCGCCGTCGAGCGCCAGGCGGCCGCGGACGATCCGGTGCCGGGCGGGTGGGGCCTCGGACTTCTGGCTGGCCTTGCCGTGGGTGCCGGGCTCAATCTGCGCGTGGATGCGGTGCTGATTTTGCCGCCGCTTGGGCTTTGGGTGCTTCTGGTCGCAAAGCGGCCCTGGCCGGTCCTCATCGGCCTGACGGTCGGTCTCTTGCCCGGGGTCGCCCTGGCGACTTGGCTGAATTGGGCCAAGTTCGGCGTGGCATTGCCGATCAGCTACGGCCCGGATCGGGGCAGCAGCACCAATCCCCTGCGCTATCTGACGCTCGGGCTTGGGCTCGCCGCGGGCTTCGCCGCGCTTCTTCTGTGGCGAACGGCCGGGCGGCCGCGCGCCGTCGCCTGGGCGGCGCTCGGTCTTGCGGCGGCCGGCGGGGCGGCGGCGGTGGCAATCTTTCCCCAAGCCGCGGATCTTGCCCGGCGCGCGGTCGCGGGAGCCTATGCGCTTGGGATCGATCTCCGCGCCTATCCGGCGCGCGAGACGGACCCGTTCGTCGCCTTCAAGGACGGCGTGCCGCTTTTTATCGGGACGATGAAACAGGCGCTCCTGCCAAGCCTTCCCTGGCTCGGGCTTCTGGCACTGCTGTTTTGGCCGCGGGCGGGCGGCACGGCGCCGTCCGAACGGCGGTATCTCGGACTGATGGCGCTCGTGACGGGTCTGGTCGCGCTGCCTTTTCTGCCGACGGCATGGCACGGTGGTCTCTCGAATACGCTTCGGTATTTCCTTCCGCTCGTGCCGCTCCTGGCAGTCGCCGGCGCCCTCGCAATCGATCGGTTGACGGCGGGCCCGGGCAAGCTCCGTCCGGCGGCCCTCATGCTACCGGCGCTCCTCCTGCTCGGAGCGCTCATTTGGGCGCTGGTGACCGATCCATTTCAGGGTCTGGCGACGCTCGAATATCGCGCACCGCTCTGGCTTGGGCTCGCCCTCGCAGGGGTGGCGGCGGTCCATGGGGGGCTTCTTTGGCGCGGAGCCGGGCGGCCGGCGGCGCTCACGGGGGGGGCTGTGCGCGCGGCAACGGTGGCGGGAGCGGCTCTGGTGGTCGTCTCCGTCGGGCTCTACGATCTCAGCGTGTCGATGTATCGCAGGGATGCGGGCATCCCCGAGCCGGGCGCCTATGCCGCGCTGCCATTCCCGGCTTTGGTGCTCGGCCCCGATTTGGCGGATCTGCGCGCACTCGTGCCGAGGGCAGATGCTTATGTGGCCATGGCCCCCTGGAAGGAGCCGAGCGTCGCGCGTGCGGTGTTGCTCGAGGCGGAGGCGGCCGGGCTGTCGATCGTGGCTCTCGACCCATTCATGACGGACACGCTCTCCGCAGCCAATCCGGATTTCCGGGTAGAGCCGCTGCCCGCGCCCGAGGGGGCGTCGGTCCTATTCCGCCCCTGACCGGGCCGGTCGGAAGACATAGCGTTTGTCGAGCTGGTACTTGATCAGATAGCCGATCCCGAGGCCCACGACCGTGCCCGCATCGCGCGCCGTCTCGGTCCCGCCGATCAGGAAAAACGCCGACTGGGTGCCCCAAAAAATCACCGTCGTGCCGACCCCCATGAGCGTATAGAGCGAAAACTTCCGGCCGTGCGCGGCAACGCCCCGGCTCCGATCCGCGAAGATCCAGCGTTTGTCGAGCAGGTATTTGACCACGAGACCAACGCCCGTGCCGATCGCGAGGGCGATCCAATAGTTCGCGTCGAGCGTGCCGGGAGCGGGCGGGGCGACGGCGGCGACCGCGTTTTGGGCTGCGAGGTTCGCGAGCGTCGAGACGACGGCGAAAAGCGCATAGAGCGAGGCGAGCCGGACGAGGCTCATGGGCCGAGCCCGAGGGTGGCGACGAGGCCCGCCGCAAGCACGAGCGCGCCGCAGCCGAGGCTCACCCGATCCTTAACCGCGAAGAGCACCGGATCGTCGGGCATCTCGCCCCGATGGGCGAGCAGAATGGCCCGGCTGATCCAGTAGATGAGCACCGGCATGGCGAGCCAAAGCGCCTCGGGCGCCCGATAGAGCGCCACCACCGCCTCCGAGTTGATATAGAGCGCGAAAACGAGCGCCGCGGTATAGGCCGCGCCGACCGCCATCATCGTGACCACCGGCAAATCGTCCACGTGATAGGCCCGGCCCGATGCCCGGACCTTGCCCCGGCGCACCCCGTCGACGAGTTCCGCCTGCCGTTTGATCGCCGCGAGCGCGAGGAAGAGGAAGCCGGAGAAGCCGAGCATCCACGGCGACAGCGCCACGCCCGCCGCTGCGGCGCCGGCGATCACCCGCACCGTGTAGAGCACGGCGAGCGTGACGATATCGATGATGAGGCGTCGCTTGAGGACGAAGGAATAGGCGACCGTCAGCACAAAGTAACCGAGCAGCACCACGAGGAACGGCCACGGCTCGCCGATGGCGGCAATCCCAAATGCGGCGATCAAGAGCCCGGGCGCCATGATGAGCCCGTGCATCACCGGGACCGCGCCGCTCGCGAACGGCCGCCGGCTCTTGCGAGGATGCGCCCGGTCGGCGCTGAGGTCGAGCAGGTCGTTCAGCACATAGGCGCTCGAGGCGGTTAGCGAGAAGCAGAGGAAAGCGAGGGCGGCGGCCCACCAGGCACCGGGCGCGAGGCTGTGCGCGGCCAGAAGCGGCAGGAAAATCAGCAGGTTTTTCAGCCACTGATGCGGGCGGAGCGCCTTGACGTAGGGCCGGGCCCGGGCCAAGCCCACCGCTGGCGGCGCCAGGTGGGTCGCCTCGGGTGCCGCTCGTTCCGCAGCCGTCCGGAGCGCCGGGGGCGCACCCACGGTGACCGCGCGCGCCGAGTGCTCCCAGACCGCCACATCCTTGGGGTGGTCGCCCACATAGGCGAAGCCCCTCGCCCCGAAGCGCTCGACCAGGAATGCGGCCTTCTCCGCCCCGCCCAGATTGCGCGTGCCGTCCGAGCCATGCGCCTCGTCGAAAAGACCGAGATGGTCCGCCACCGCCTGCACCAGACGTCGATCGGAGGCCGAGACGAGCGCCACCCGTTCGCCGGTTGCGCGGGCGGCTTCGATCTCGGCGATCACCGCCGGTTCGAAAGGCAGCGACGGAATATCGGGGCGCACGATGTCGGCGAGCCGGGCTTTGAACGCGGCCTTGCCGTCCGCCAAGCGCAACAGGGCCCAAAGCGTCGCCTGCGGGTCTGCGGCGAGCGCGGCAATCAGGTTCTCGTGAAGCAGGTCGGTCCGGACGAGGCTCCGGTCGAGATCCACGACGAGCATGGAGGGGCCCCGCGGGCTAACGGCAACTGGACATCGCCTATAACGGGAAACGAGCGGGCGGCCAAGCCCGGCCCGCGGCGTCCTGCCCCGGGGCCCGTCGATGGACAGACGCCGCGCGGGCCATATCTGCGGCGGTGCTGCAACGCCGGAGGGTCCGACCGATGCATTCCCGCCACCTCACCGCGCTCGGCTATGGGGCCGTCTGCCATGCGCTCTTTGGCGTGGCCGTCGCTCTGATGATCGGCCAGATGTTCTTCGGGATGCAGTACGGCTTTGGCCGCGTGCCCGAGCCATGGTCCTGGGCGGTGAACCTCGCGCTCGCTCTCCAGTTCGCCGTCGGCCACTCGGCGCTTCTGTCGCCGCCCGGGCGCCGGTTGCTCGCGCGCCTCGCGCCCGGGGGGACGGGAAAGACCCTGGCGCCGACCACCTATGTGATCCTCGCCTCGGCACAGCTCTTTCTGTTGTTTGCGCTCTGGACGCCGTCCGGCATCGTCTGGTGGGAGGCGGAGGGGCTCGCCTTTTGGACGCTCTCGGGCCTTTACGGCGTGTCCTGGCTCTTGCTCTTGAAGGCATCCTTCGATGCGGGGGTGGAGGTGCAGTCGGGCCTCCTCGGCTGGACCTCGCTCTGGCGCGGGATCGAGCCCGTCTTCCCGGACATGCCGACCACGGGGCTTTTTCGCCTGGTGCGTCAGCCGATCTATGTGAGCTTTGCGCTGACGCTGTGGACCGTGCCCGTCTGGACGCCCGACCAGCTGCTGCTTGCCGTGGTTCTTACGGGCTATTGCCTCATCGGGCCGCTCTTCAAGGAGCGCCGGTTTCGGCACATCTTCGGGGCGCGCTTCGACGCATATCGGGCCCGCGTGCCCTATTGGCTGCCTTTTCCCAGATCCCGCCGGGAGGATCCCCGATGACCGTCAAGACGCGGCCGACCGAATCCGTTTGGGACTATCCTCGCCCGCCGCGGCTCGAACCCGTGCCCGAGCGGTTGACGGTGCTCTTCGCAGGGCGCTTTTTCGCCGAGACGACCCGCGCCTATCGCGTGCTCGAGACGTCGCATCCGCCCGTCTATTACTTCCCGCCCGAGGACGTGGATACCCGCGTGCTGACGCCTGCCGCCGGCGCGACGTGGTGCGAGTTCAAGGGCCAGGCGCAGTATTGGACGCTGGAGATCGGCGCGCGCCGGTCCGAGCGGGCGGCTTGGTCCTATCCGGAGCCCGCCGCGGGATACCGCGCAATCGCGGGCTATTTCGCCTTCTACGCCGATCGCGTCGATCAGGCTTGGGTCGGCACCGACCAGGTCCGCCCGCAGGAGAGCGCGTTCTATGGCGGCTGGATTACCGACCGGATCACCGGTCCGTTCAAGGGTCCGCCCGGCACGCGGTTCTGGTGAGCCCGGGCGGGCCGAGACGAGAGGAAGCCCCATGGATCAGATCGCGAGCCTCGCCGCCGAGCAACCCACCCGCAGCGCCGGTCTAGCCCGGCTCGAGGCGTTCCGCCCGAATATGGGCAGTCGCTATGCGAAGGGTCGGAACTACGACAACGGCCCCGGGCGGCACACGGCGGTCTCGACGCTCTCGCCCTATATCCGCCGGCGTCTCGTCACCGAGGAGGAGGCGGTGCGGATGGCGCTCTCCGAGTTCCCCCTTTCGGCTTGCGAGAAGTTCGTCCAGGAGGTTTTTTGGCGGACTTACTTCAAGGGCTGGCTCGAAGGGCGTCCCAGCGTCTGGATGGCCTATCGGGCCGGTCTCGCCCGCGATTTGGACGCTATCGCCGGGGACCGGGCGCTCGCCAAACGCATCGCGCAAGCCGAGGAGGGCCGCACCGGGCTCGACTGTTTCGACGCCTGGGCCGAAGAGCTCGTCGAGACCGGTTATCTGCACAATCATGCGCGGATGTGGTTCGCGTCGCTCTGGATCTTCACGCTCGAGCTGCCTTGGCGTGTCGGCGCGGATTTTTTCTTGCGTCACCTGCTCGACGGCGACCCGGCGTCGAACACGCTCGGCTGGCGCTGGGTGGCTGGGCTTCACACAAAAGGTAAGAATTATTCCGCACAAGCTTGGAATATCGCGAAATTTACCCGAAATCGCTTTCAGCCGGAGCCGCGCGAGATCAACGAGGCCGCTGTTCCCCTCGAAGAGCATGGCGAAACCCCGCCCCATGCGCCGCCCCGCTTGCCCGAGCCGTTCGAGCCGACCCGTCCCACCGTTCTCCTCATCACCGAGGAAGACTGCCGGCCCGAGGAGCTGATCGCCACCGACGGGCTGCTCGGCGTTGCCGCGCTCGAGGCGCCGGCGCTGCGCTCTCCGCGCGACGTGGCCGACCATGTGGGCGCGTTCGACCACGGTGCGCTCATGGATGCGGCCGACCGGTTGGAGCGGGCGCCCCATTGGCTCGCAGCCGGCGACCCCGCGAGCCTGGCCGACTGGGCGCGGGCGCAGGGGGCCGAGCAGGTGGTGACGCCCTTCGTGCCCGTCGGGCCCGTCCGCGATTGGTTGGACGAAGCCGAGCGGCCCCTCGGCGATGCGGGTATCCGGCTTGCCGAAGTGCGGCGCGACTGGGACACGCTCACGTGGCCCTCCGCGACCGCGGGGTTCTTCAAGGTCAAATCCAAGATCCCCAAGGTGCTCGGCCAGATCGGGATCGGCTGAAGGCTAAAGTCCCGCCTCCCAATAGGGTGCGCTGTCGAGCTTTGCTCGCATGAAATCGATGAAGGCCCGCGCTTTGGCGGTCAGGTGGCGGGTCTCCGGATAGACGGTATGGATCGCGACACCCGGCCACTCCACACCCGCATCGATGCGCAGGAGGCGCCCGTCTGCCAACGCGTCGTGCACGATAAAGGACGGCTGCAAGGTCACGCCGAGCCCGCGGATCGCCGCCTCGCGAAGCACCGAGCCGTTGTTCGCCCGCATCCGCAGCGGGACCTGCACGCTCGCCTCGGTGCCGTCCGACGCCCGGTAACGCCAGATATCCGGCCGCTGGCTGCCCGCATAGCCGAGGCCCGGCAGCTCGGCGAGCCGCTCCGGCGCGGTCACCGGGCCGTGTCGGGCGAGAAAGTCGGGCGACGCGCAGAGCACCATGCTCACATCGCCGATCTTGCGGGCGATGAGCGAACTGTCTTTCAACGTGCCGATCCGCAACGCCAGATCGAAGCCCTCGCCGACCAGATCCACTTGCCGGTCGGACAGATCGAGATCGATGACCACCTCGGGATGGGCCTCGGCAAAGGCGACGAGCTGCGGCGCGAGATGGGCGATGCCGAACGTGAGCGGCGCCGCGACCCGGAGTGGGCCCGCCAACCGATGGCTCTCGTCGGACACCTCCGCCTCGGCGTCGTCCACGTCCCGCAAGATCCGGCTCGCCCGGCGATAGAAGACCTGTCCCGCCTCGGTCAGGCTCATGCGCCGCGTCGTCCGCGTGAGCAATTGCGCGCCGAGACGCGTCTCCAGGTCCTTGAGCCGCCGGCTGACCGCAGACGGCGCGAGGCCGAGCTGTTCGGCCGCCTTGGTCACGCTTTGCGTCTCGGCGACCTGAGCAAAACAACGCATGTCTTCGAACCGGTCCATCGGTCGTCCCTTTGCTGTGATCGCAACGATCTCTTTCTTTATCCGCCTCTACTTCTCACGCGCGCAAGGGTCATCTCCGGCGTCAGATGACCGCCATGTGAGGAGACGAAAATGACCCGCACCGTTTTGAGAATAGACGCCAGCATGCGCCGCGAGGGCTCGGTGACCCGGGCACTTGCCGACCGGATCGTCGCGAAGCTCGGCCCCGACCGGATGATCGCGCGCGACCTCGCCGACGGCGTGCCGTTGGTCGACGAGGCCTGGATCGGCGCCAATTTCACCCTGGCCGAGGACCGCACCGACGCCCAGCGCGCGGCGCTTTCGGTCTCGGACGCGCTCATCGAGGAGTTGCGCGCCGCCGATACCCTCGTGATCGGTCTACCGGTTTACAATTTCGGCGTGCCGGCCGCGCTCAAGGCCTGGATCGACCAGGTGGCTCGGGCCCGCGTGACCTTTCGCTATACCGAGAGCGGCCCCGTCGGCCTCCTGACCGGCAAACGTGCCATCGTCGTCGTCGCCTCGGGCGGCACCGAGGTCGACAGCGGGATCGACTTTGCGACGCCCTATCTGCGCCACGCGCTCGGCTTCATCGGCATCAACGATATCCGCGTGGTGAAGGCCGACCGGCAGATGATGCGTGAGGATGCGACCGAAGAGGCTCAGGCTGAGATCGACGCGCTCGCCGCCTGAGCCGCGGTCGTCTGTGCGCGCGGTCACGGGCCGCGCCGGCCCCGCCGTGGTAAGGCTCCGCCCGATGCCAACCCTCGGGAGGAGCCCCCATGACCCGCACCGCCGCTCTCGTCGCCACGCTCGGCCTCGCCCTCGTGCCGGCCAACGCCCCCGCTTTTGTCCCGCTCGACGGCTATTTCATCGCTCTCGACGCATGTCCCGCCGGCATGCGCATTGACGACATCGACGATCCGGGGATGCCCGAGACCGTGGTCCGCCGCGCCTACGACATCCTCGGAAAGAACAAGGCGGACCACACGCATTTCCAGATCCGCATGCCTCAGACTGCCAGCGGGCGCGACCGCTGGGTCGAGGCGAATTGCGGCGTACATGTGAAGGTCGCGACGCCGTCCGGCACTCCGCAGAACGGTAACGGTCCGTTCCGGAACCCGCCTGCCACGGTGGAATCCACCGAGAACCTGCTGACCGCGAGCTGGCAGCCCGCCTTTTGCGAGACGAAGCCCGGCAAAGACGAGTGCGAAGCGCTCAACGACGGCAATCTCCCGGTCGCCGTGCGGCAGTTCTCGATCCACGGGCTCTGGCCGCAGCCGAACGGGTTCTTCTATTGCGGCGTTCCCGAAAACGTGGCGCGCAAGGACAAATCCTCGACCTGGCACCAGCTTCCGGCGCCCCAGGTGGACGCAGAGACGGCTGGAGAGCTCGCGGTCGCGATGCCCGGCGTCGCCTCGCACCTCCATCACCACGAATGGATCAAACACGGCACCTGCTATTTGCCCGCTGCCTTCGGCACCGCTGCGGCCGACGAATACTACGACGACACGCTCTGGTTGATGGGCGAGCTGAACGGCTCGGAGGTCGGCGCGCTTTTCGAAGCCAATGTCGGCCAGTTTCTGTCTGGCGCGGAGATCCGCGCGGCCTTTGATGCGTCTTTCGGAGCAGGTGCCGGAGATCGCGTCCGGATCGCCTGCGTGGACGATCGCGACAGCGGACGGGAGCTCGTCGGGGAGCTCTGGATCCATCTTCGCGGCACGATCTCGCCCGATGCGGATATGGGCGCGCTGATCCGGGCCGCCGATCCGGTCGATATGGATTGCGATGGCGGCATCGTCGATCCGGCCGGCAATCAGCGGTTCTGAGCGGCGCAAGGGGCGCGGGCGTTCGAGGTCGGGGCGCGCTCGGCCTCAACGCCGCGGGTCGCGCCGTCAGCCGAGGCGGTTCGTTGGATTGCCGATGATATCGAGGAATTCCTTGCGCGTGCGGTGGTCGCTTCGGAAGAGCCCGAGCATTTTCGAGGTGACCATAGAGACGCCCGGTTTGTGCACGCCGCGGGTCGACATGCAGTGGTGCTCGCCTTCGAGGACCACGGCAACGCCCCGGGGCTTCAGCACGTCGTTGAGCGTGCCGGCGATCTGCGCAGTCATTTTCTCTTGTACCTGCAGGCGCTTGGCATAGGCGTCCACGAGCCGTGCAAGCTTGGAGATGCCCACCACCCGATCGGTCGGGATATAGGCGACATGCGCCTTGCCGATGATCGGCGCCAGATGATGTTCGCAATAGCTCTCAAAGCGGATATCGCGCAGCGTCACCATCTCGTCATAGCCTTCGACTTCCTCGAAGGTCCGCTGCAGCATTTCGACCGGGTCTTCTTCGTAACCCCGGAACCACTCGCGGTAGGCGCGCGCGACCCGGCCCGGCGTGTCGAGCAACCCTTCGCGGTCGGGATCGTCGCCGGCCCAGCGCAAGAGCGTTCGGACAGCATCTTCGGCCTCCTCGGCGCTCGGCCGGGACGGGATCGCGCGCTCGATCTCGAGGCTCTCCGGTTTTTCGATCTTGTTCATCGTCGTCCCTTTTGCGGTCTGGCCGGGCCTGCCCGGGGTCACGAAGGCTCGAAGTAGGCGCGCGCCCAGCCGAGACAAGCGCGTGCCCTTATCGGCACCAAGACTTGCCAGGATAAGACCCAGATCGGAGAATTGCGAGCCCCCGGCCCGATCACGCCTGCGCGCGGACGCCCACTCGTGCCGGTCGGTCGGTCTCGGCGCGATCCTACGGGTCCGATCCGGCCGGCCAGTCGTGCCCTCGGCGGTCCCTCTCGCCTGGCTTCTCAGAGGGCTCCTCAAACGGCCGCGAGGGCGTGCGCGAGATCCGCCTCGAGATCGTCTGGATCCTCCAGCCCGACCGAAAGCCGCACCAGCCCGTCTCCGATCCCGAGCGATGCCCGCGTCTCGGCCGAAAGCCGCGAATGGGTCGTCGTCGCCGGGTGCGTCACCAAGCTCTTCGCGTCGCCCAGATTGTTGGAGATGCCGATGAGGCCGAGGCCGTTCAGGAACCGGAACGCGCCCGCCTGGCCATCGACGAGCTCGAAGGCGAGGATTTGACCTGGGCGGTCCATCTGGGCGCGCGCGAGGTTGTGCTGAGGGTGGCTCGGCAGCCCGGGATAAAGGGTGCGCACGATCTTCGGGTGGCGCTCGGCAAAGGCCGCGAGACGCTCGGCCCCGTCGGTCTGGGCGTCCACCCGCAACGGCAGCGTCTCGAGCCCCTTCAGCATCACCCAGGCGTTGAACGGGCTGAGCGCGGGCCCCGTATGCTTCACATAGGCTTCGACTTCGTCGCGGATAAAGCGCTCGGAGCCGAGGATGACCCCGCCGAGGCAGCGTCCCTGGCCGTCGATATGTTTGGTCGCCGAATAGACGACGACATCCGCGCCGAGGGCGAGGGGACGTTGGTACATCGGCGTGGCGAAGACGTTGTCGACCACGAGGCGTGCGCCGATCCCGTGGGCGATCGCGGCGACCGCGGCCAGATCGACGATCTCGAGCGTGGGGTTCGACGGGGTCTCTAAGAAGAGAAGCCGGGTCTCCGGGCGGACGGCGGCGCGCCAGGCGGCGAGATCGCGGCCGTCGACGAGGCTGACCTCGATCCCAAAGCGGGGGAGCAAAGTCTCGACGATGTAAAGGCACGAGCCGAAAAGGGCCCGCGCGGCAACCACATGGTCGCCCGTGCGGAGCTGGCACATGAGCGCGGCGTGGACGGCCGCCATGCCCGAGGCGGTGGCGAAGGCGGCCTCGGCCCCTTCGAGGGCAGCGATCCGGTCCTCGAACATCGCGACCGTCGGATTGCCGTAGCGCGCATAGATAAAGGCGTCCTCGCCCGCGGGGGTCTCGCCGGCAAAGCGGGCGGCAGCGTCCTCGGCCGAGGCATAGAGGAACCCTTGCGTCAGGTAGAGCGCCTCCGAAGTCTCGCCGAACGGGCTCCGCCGGGTGCCCTCGTGGACGAGGCGCGTGCGCGGGCGGTGCGGGGCTGTCGGGGGCAGGGCGCTTGTCGAGAGGTGATCCGGCATCTCCGGTGTCCATCCAAAGCGACCGGATCAAGGCGGCCGGGGCGCGGGGGCTCCCGGTCCAGACCTCTTTAGCGGGTGAGTTTAACGTGGTCCGCAAGCCGGCCTGACAAATCCCCACGTACGCTTGCGGTACAGCCGAGGGAGGGTACCGTCAAGCGGCCCCGGATCGCGACCGCGCGAGGGGGGTGTGACCAAGCGCCGGGGACGGCCTTCCCGAGTGTTATGCTTTTGTCGCGTGCACGTTATGCTCGTGTCACGGGTCGGCGCGTAGGCAGAACCAAAGGGGAATAGCGGGCAAAGCGGATGGCCGTCATCAGGGTGAACGCGGATTGCGGAGGCACACTCCGCCTCGCCGACGGCGGGCCGGCCGGGCCTGCGTTGGCGGCCGTCTTGCAAGCGCTCGCGCCCGGGGCGCCGGTCGCGGTCCTGATCCACGGGTTCCGCTATACTTGGCGGCGCGACGTCTGTGCCTGCGCCTGCCCGCAGGCGCGGCTCTATGGGACCGAGCCGGTGCCACCCTCGGCCAAGCGGCGGCCGGACCGTGCTGCTTGGGTGCACGATCTGGGCTTTGCCGGAGCGGGGCCCGAGACGGGGCTCGCGATCGCCTTCGGTTGGGAGGCACGGATCGGCCGCCACGGGCGCGCAGGCTTCCCCGAGATCTATGCCCGGGCAGGGGTGGCCGGACGGGCGCTGGCGGAGGGTCTCGCGCACGCTCTCATCGGCGCACGCGGTGACGGCCCGAGGATCGACCTTTTCAGCCATTCCCTCGGCGCCCGGGTGGCGCTTCAGGCGATGGCCGCGCGGCGCGATCTGCCATGGCGGCGGGCGATTTTGCTTTCGGCGGCCGAACGCCGGGAGGTGGGCAGAGCGGCCGCGACGGCACTGCCGTCAGAGGCCGAAGTGCTGCATGTGCTCAGCCGGGCCAACGATCCCTATGATGCGGGCTTCGAGCGGCTCTGTCCCGATGCTGGGGCGTCGCTCGGACGGGCAGGGTTGGGGCCGGCCCTCGCGCCGGGCTTCGGGACTGCCCTCAGCACGGGGCGCGGCGCCGGGGAGACGGCGCGGGCCGAGGCCGGCTGGATGGATCTCGAGCTCGACCACCCGCGTGTCGTGCGTTGGCTCGCGGCCCGCGGCCACGCGCTCAGCCGGGCAGGCGAACGGATCTCCCATTGGCACACTTACGCGGATCCGGGCGCCATGGCCTTTTGGGCGAGCCTGCTCAGGGCGGGTGCCGAAGGCGGGCTCGCCGCCCTCCGGGCCGACGGGATCCCGGAGGTGGCGGGGGGCGCGCTTCGGCCGCGTTGGAGCCGCCTCGCCCCCCGGTGGCCGGCACTTCGACCCGCGCCGGTCGGCGATCCGAGGCTCACGCGGATCTGATCTACCCCTTGGCAGGGAAAACCCTCCAGGCCATGTGCACGTCCTGATCCACACCCACGCGAAGGAGAGCCCGCATGGCCGCACCCATCGACCTGTACTTCTGGAGCACCCCGAACGGCTACAAGATCTCGATCGCCCTCGAAGAAATGGGCGTCCCATACCGGGTGCATCCCGTGAACATCGGTAAGGGCGCGCAGTTCAGCGACCACTTCCTCGAGATCGCGCCGAACAACCGGATCCCCGCGATCGTCGATCCGGAAGGCCCTGACGGGGCGCCGATCTCGATTTTTGAATCCGGCGCTATCCTGCAGTATCTCGCCCGAAAAACCGGGCTCTTCGGCGGGCGCACCGAACGCGACCGCGTCGAGATCGAACAGTGGCTCATGTGGCAAATGGCCGGCGTCGGCCCGATGGCGGGCCAGGCGCACCATTTCCTCCGCTACGCCCCCGAAGACATCGCCTATGCGAAGGATCGGTATCGGAACGAGGTCAACCGCCTCTACGGCATCCTCGACTGGCGGGTGCGCGACCGTGACTTTGTGGCGGGCGAGTATTCGATCGCCGATATGGCGATCTGGCCATGGGCGCGCGGCTGGGAGCGGCAGGAGCAGGACATCGCCGAGTTCCCGAATATGAAGGCCTGGCTCGACCGGATCGCAGCACGTGAGGCGGTCGCGCGCGGAATGAAGGTGGGCGAGGACCTGAAACTCGACCTCTCGAGCGACAAGGACAGCCAGGGCGTGCTCTTCGGTCAACGCGCCCGCAAACGCGCCTGACCGTCCCTACGGACGCGACTGGCGACACGACGGGCGACACGACGGGGCGACGACGGGGGCCGGGTCTCGCACGTGACGTGCGGGACGCCGGCCAGCCCACGCGGTCGGTCGGGCACGCGCCGATGGCCCGGTGGCTCAGGCCCGTGGCGGGACGGACAGCGCGGCTGAAAGTCCCGCCCTCAGAACGGCTTCCGAGAAATTGGCCGCCGCATAGGCTCTTGCGGCCGCCCGCTCTTCCCCCGCTCGCGGAGAGGTGAGCCGGGCCACGACCGCGTCGGCCGTCCCGTCCGGGTCGTCGGCGATGGTGAGCGCCGCTGCAGGCGCATCTTCGACCCCTTGCGCCCCCACCGGCGTCGCGACCACCGGCAGCCCGGCCGCGAGCGCCTCCACCAGTTTGATCTTGAGCCCGCTGCCGATGAAAAGCGGCACGATCGCCAGGGTGGCCGCGGCATACTCGGCGCCGAGATCCTCGACGAAGCCCACCCGTTCGACGCCGTCCGCTTCGGCGGTCCGGCGGGCGGCGGCGCCGACGACCCGAACCCGTGCCTCGGGGAGGCGCGCGCGGACGCGCGGCCAGACTTCGCGGAGGAACCAGGCGAGCCCCTCGGTGTTCGGCGGGGTCTCGGCGCCGACGAAGAGGGCCACCGGCGGGCGGGGCTGCTCGAGCGGCGCGCTCCCGACCGGGCAAGTATGAGGCGCGAGAAAGACCGGCGTCCCCGGCACGCGGTCGCGAATGAGCGCCATGTCGAGCCGCTGGATCGCCAGGCAGGCATCTGCGGCGACAAGCCCCGCCGCCTCGGCCTCGACGATGTCCTCGTGAAAGGGTGCCGCGCGCCCAGCGGCTTCAAAGCTCTGCCGGCGCAAGATGTGCAGATCGTCCGTCAGATAGAGCCGCCGCAGCCCTTCGGCCTCGGCAAGCAGGGGTGCGGGGAAACTTCGCCAAACCATGAGCGTGTCGGCCCCCACGGCCCGAGCTCGGGCGAGCGCCCGGCGGCGCACCGACGGGTCGTCCACGGGCCGAGCGATGCGCGTCGGCGGCGAGAGCAACCCCGCGCGCCGTGCCGCAAAGGCAAACCAGCGGCCGGGCCTCAGATCCACCGCACGGCCCGAGAGGACGGGTCCGTGGCTCGCCCACAGCGTCTCGAAGGGCGCCGCATAGCGCGGCAGGACCGCCGGCGCCGGATGGCCGTAGCCCGAACTCTCGAGCATCAGCAGGTGAAGCCGGCAGCCGAGCGCCTTCAGCCCTTGCGCGACCGCGGAGAGATAGGCGCCCGAGCCAGAGACATAGGCGAGCGGCGAGCCGTAAATCGCCACGGCGACCACACGCCCCGATCCGCCTTCGGCCCCCATTCGGTCCCCCAAATTCGCCCCGTGCGGACCCGCGCAGACCCGTGCGGACGTCTGCGGCCCCCGTCGCGCGCCGCGCAGGCTGGCCACCCGTGCGGTGCTGCGTTAGATACTTCAGACACGAGCGATAAGGGAAGTCGGCCCATGGGGATGCGATCGGGAATTTTGGCGGCGCTCGTCGCTTTCAGTGCACTCGTCCTGCCGGCGCGGGCCGATTTCACGTCGGGCTGTATCCAGTCGGACGACACCATCTTGCGTATCGAGGCTTGCACGCGGGTGATCCAGGGCGAGGAGGTCCAAGGCGGCAATATCGCTTGGGCGTTCAACAATCGCGGCCTCGCCTATGAGGCTGTGCAGCGCTTCGATCGGGCGCTGGCGGATTACAACGCGGCGCTTCTGCTCGACCCGACCTATGCAGTGGCCTATAACAATCGCGGTAACGTCTACGCGCTACTTGGCAATCTCGAAGCGGCGCTGGCGGATCACACCCGGGCCGTCGAACTCGACCCGGAATACGCCCAAGCCTTTTATAACCGCGGCGCGGACTATGAAGAGTTCGGCGACACCGAAGCCGCGATTGCCGACTATACCCGCGCGCTCGAGATCGAGCCGGACTACACGCTCGCGCTTGTCAGCCGCGCCGCCGCCTATTGCGTGTCCGAGGACATCGACGCGGCGGTGGGCGATTATCTGAGCTTGCTCGATGCCGGACATTTCACGCCGACCCGCCTGCAGGAATATCTGCAGGAACGCGGCTTTTACCGGGGCGCCATCGACGGCATTTTCGGCCGCGGCTCGCGGGGGGCGCTTCGGGCCTGGGCCGAGGCCGGCTGCCCCTGACGCACGCGCGTCCACTTTTGGTGCCGGTTTGCGCCCCAACCTCCGCGCGACGCTCGAAAAAAAAGCCGGGGCGCAAGGCCCCGGCAAGGAAGCTAGAGAGGTTAAGTCGAACACAGTCAGGCGAGCGCCGGTTGCAGGGAGCTGGGGACATCGCATCGCCGCCCGCCTGATCCCAACCTAATGGGAGGCGGCCCGGCCTCCTGTGACGCGGATCACAGGGTCGGGCAGATTACCGTGTTCGGCACCCTGCGGACTGCCCTCGGCCCGCGCGATTGGCGCTTTATCCCGCCCGCCCCCCGTGCTATCGGCCCGGCGCGTTGAGGGGCGTGCCACCCCGCGCAATCCCAGTCGGCCGCGAGCGGGCTTTCCCGCCGGCCTCAGCCAGAGATGTAGAAAGAGGGGCTCCATGGCCGTGACCCGCACGCTGTCGATCATCAAACCCGACGCGACCCGCCGCAATCTGACCGGAAAGATCAACGCCAAGTTCGAGGAGGCCGGTCTTCGCATCGTCGCGCAGAAGCGGATCCGCATGACCCTCGCCGATGCGGAGGCTTTTTATGCGGTGCACAAAGAGCGGCCGTTCTTCGGCGAGCTGACCACCTTCATGGCCTCGGAGCCGGTCGTGGTCCAAGTGCTCGAAGGCGAAGACGCGGTCGCGAAGAACCGCGAGGTGATGGGAGCGACCAACCCAGCCGACGCGGCCGAGGGCACCATCCGCAAAGAGTTCGCCCTGTCGATCGGCGAGAACTCGGTGCACGGGTCGGACAGCGCCGAGAACGCGGCCATCGAGATCGCCTTTTTCTTCTCGGGCCTCGAACTGGTCGGCTGAGCCCGGCCGCCGGGTGCGGTGCGCGGAACGGCTTTCCGCTTGCGAAACCCTTGTGCCTTGGGTAACTCTACCCAGGGTTAATCGAGGGGGATCGACCAGATGCGCACCACCCGGATCATGTTTGCAAGTGTGTCGGCTGCCGTCGCACTTTGCATCGGCGTGGCGCCGGCCAAGGCCGAACTCGTCACTTGGTTCTTCCAGGATGCGGTCTTCGATGATGGCGGCACGTTAAGCGGGTCGTTCACCATCGATCGCGATGCTTTCGATCCGTTCGATCCGGCCGGCTACATCACGGAGCTCGAACTCACCACAACCGAGGGTAGCAATCCGACCGTTTTCCCGGGGCAAACCTATTCGTTCTTCATCGATCCGGGTGCTGCTGGGGGGTTTGCTCTGGCTGCCGTCACGATCGACCCGGCGAATGACTTGAGCGGAATTCCGAACCTCAACGTGATCTTCGAAGAGACGCTGAACACCGATACCACCCGCATCGACGTGGATATCGAAAACCCGTTCATCTCTCTGATCCAAGAAGAAAGCTTTTGCAGCACTGTCGAACCGACGTGTTTGTTGACTGACGGCGACTCGCGCCAGCTCGTCAGCGGGTTCATCACCACCGATCCGGCGATTATCCCGTTGCCAGCAACGCTGCCGCTGTTGCTCGGCGGGGTAGGGGCGCTTGTCTATCTCCGCCGGCGCCGCGCTGTTTAACCATTTCAGCAGTTCCGAGCACGCAAGGGCCGGCATCGCGCCGGCCTTTTTTGCGTGTGTTCGCGACACGCAGTCTGCGACTCTCGGGGGATAGGGCTCCGTTCTTCCCAACCGGATTGAAGGCGTTCGCCTACGATACGCACAGCGCGTCGTGCCGTGCTTGCCGTATCGCCCGCGGGGGGCCGCCTTCGCCGAAGCCGAGCTTGATGCGCCCTCCTTGGCGCCCCCGCGCGACTGACCGCACGGGGGCTTCCACATTCGGCTCAGTCGATGACCAGATCACCCAGATAGGGGAAATTCATCGCGTTCACGACCCGCTCGATATGCACGCCCTTACGCGCACCCCAGGCAAGGTTCTGCCAGTGGAAGGGCACGAAGGCCGCATCGTCATAAAGGAGCTGCTCGACCTGTTGCAGCATCTCCGCGCGCTTTTCCGGGTCGGTTTCGGTCAGACTTTGTTCGGTGAGCCGATCAACCAACGGGTTCGAATAGTTACCCGAGTTGTACTGCCCGCGACCGGTCTCTTCGTCCGGCGTCATCGCGAGAAACTCGTAGAAATTCGCCGAATCCTCCGTGTCCGAATGCCAGCCGATCATCATGATATCGGCCGCACGCTTGTCGAATTCCGGCCAGTACTGCGCCTTCGGCATGGTTGTCAGATCGACGTCGATCCCGATCTTGGCGAGCATTGCAGCCGACGCTTCGCAGATCTTGTAGTCGTTCACATAGCGGTTGTTCGGGCACATCATCGAGACCTCAAGCCCTTCGACCTCGGCCTCAGTCATCAGCGCCTGCGCATGGGCCAGATCGAAGCGGGGGGTCAGCGCCGGATTATGACCCAGATAGCCGTCCGGGCTCATCTGCGCGGCCACGGTGCCAAAGCCCTCCATGATCTTCGCGACGATGCCCTCGTTGTTGATCGCGTGCACGATGGCCTGGCGCACGAGGAGGTTCTTGAATTCGGGCACCCGCTCCTGGTTGAGCTGGAGCGTAATGATCCGTGTCCCGGGCATGGTGACGAGCGTGGTGGTCTCTTCGCTCTCGATCCGTGCGAGATCCGTGGGCGGCACCGGCGCGATAAAGTCCACATCGCCGGCGAGGAGCGCAGCCACTCGGGTCGGCGCTTCCTTGATCGGCGTAAAGACGATCTGCGTCACGTTGCCCGGGCTCTCGCTGTCCCAATAGTCGGGGTTGCGGGCGAATTCGACCCGCACGCCCTGTTCCCGCGAGGTCACCGTGAAGGGCCCGGTACCGGAGATGTTCTGCGACGCGAAGCTGTCGCCATGCTTCACGATCTCGGCCCGGCCGTCGTAGAACTGGCTGTCCATCGGAAAGACATAGGTCGCGGTGTGCAAGACAAGCGGGCTTGGCCCATCGGTGATTACGTCGATGGTATAGTCGTCGACGGCGTTAACGGCGGTCCATTTGGCAAAGATGCCCTTGAAATCCGCCGAGGACTTGAGCCGTTCGAAGGTCCAAACCACGTCCTTGGCGGTCATTTCGTTGCCGGTGTGGAATTTGATGCCCTGACGAAGCGTGAAGCGCATGGTCGTTTCGTTCAGCCGCTCCCACGAGGTCGCAAGCCGCGGCTCGAAGGACAGATCCTGATCCCAGCGCACGAGCGGGTCGAAGACCATATGGCTGAGTTGCAGCGTGCCGCCCGAGAGCTGCTCATGCGGATCGAGCGAGACGGGATCGGCGTCATAGGCCATTTTAAGCGTTTTCGCCTCGGCTACGGGCGCGAGGGCGAGCGCCAGGGCGGCAAAGGCCGCAAGCGGTCGGAGGAAGGTCATCGGTCTCTCCCAGGATAGCTGGACGCGGTCGCCGCGCCGTTCGGTGGCGCGAGGCTCGCGCCGTCTGCGCGGAGTGTCAAGGAAACCGGGCGGCGGCGTGCCGCTCTGGCGCGGCGGGGCGCGGTACCTTAGCTAACCGAAAGACCGAAGGAGATAGGAGCGATGGCCGAGAGCAACCTGCGGACGGGGCCGCGCCTCGGGCCGGCGCGCACGGGGCGGGCGCAATGGCTCCTCTGGCCCGCCTGGATCTTCGCCGGGGTGATCGCCGCGCCCGCGCTTTCCGTCGTGGCCATGGCAACGGTCGGCGAGACCGAGACCTGGGGTCTGCTCAGCCAAACCGTCTTGCCGCGCTACAGCCTGACGACGCTTTGGCTCGCGCTCATCGTCGCGACCGGCGTCGGCGTGATCGGCACCGGGCTGGCCTGGCTCGTGACGGCTCACCGCTTCCCGGGCCACCGGGCGTTCGAAGTGCTGCTCGCCCTGCCGCTCGCCTTCCCGGCCTATGTGCTCGCCTATGCTTATACCGATCTGCTGGACCATCCGGGGCCGGTGCAGACCGCGCTCCGGACGGTGACCGGCTGGGGGCCGCGCGACTACTGGTTCCCGGAGATCCGCTCCCTCGGCGGCGCCGCGGCGATGCTGATCCTGGTTCTTTACCCCTACGTTTATCTCCTGGCGCGGGCGGCCTTCCTCAACCAGTCGGTCACCGCCGCGCATGTGGCGCGGACGCTCGGCCACGGCCCCTTCGCGACGTTCATCCGGGTGAGCCTGCCCATGGCCCGACCGGCGATCATCGGCGGCGTGGCGCTCGCGCTCATGGAGACGATCGCCGATTTCGGCACGGTGGCGCATTTCGGCGTGCAGACCTTCGCGACCGGGATTTACCGGGCCTGGTTCTCCATGGGAGACCGCGTCGCGGCCGCCCAGCTCTCCGCCTGTCTGCTGATCCTCGCGATGACCCTCGCCGCCCTCGAACGGGCGCAGCGGGGCGCGGCGCAGCGCCATCAGGCCGGCCGGCGCTACGAGGCGTTGCCTGTCACCCGTCTGCCCGGCTGGCGGGGCTGGGCGGCGAGCCTCGCCTGTGCGGTGCCGGTGCTTTTCGGCGTGCTCGTGCCTCTCATCATGCTGACGCTCATGGGCCTCCGGAGCGGCCAGTCTCCGTTCACCGAGCGCTATGTGGACTTTGCCCTCAACTCGGTCACGCTGGCCGGCGCCGCGGCGGCGGTCACCGTGCTCGGGGCGCTTCTTGTCGGTTATGCAGCCCGTCTCGCGCCTGGGCGTCGGGCCGAGGCGGCGACGCTCCTCGCCGGGATCGGCTATGCGATCCCCGGAGGCGTGATCGCCGTCGGCCTATTGGTGCCGCTCGCAGCCCTCGACAATGCGCTCGACAGCTGGATGCGGGCCGAATTCGGCGTCTCGACCGGGCTCCTCCTGACCGGGAGCGTGGCGGTGCTCGTCGCAGCCTATGCGGTGCGGTTCATGGCGGTCGCGCTCAACGCTGTGCAAGCGGGGCTCTCCTCGATCCGCCCGGCCATGGACGATGCCGCCCGGGCGCTCGGCGCGGGGCCCGTCGGTACTCTCGGCCGGGTCCATGCGCCTCTTCTGCGCGGGAGCCTCCTGACGGCCGCGCTCATCGTTTTTGTCGATGTGATGAAGGAACTGCCCGCGACGCTGATCCTGCGACCGTTCAATTTCGACACGCTGGCGGTGCAGGCTTATCGGCTGGCCTCGGACGAGCGGCTGGCGGAGGCGGCGGTACCGTCGCTGACCATCGTCGCCTTCGGGCTTTTGCCGGTGTTGCTGCTTGCCCGCGAGATCCGCCGTTCGCGGCCCGGGCACCGGCGCGGATAGGAACGGGAGCCACCGAAGCGGCTCCCGGGAGGCTCACTTATAGCCGACGCTGTCGTAGATGAACTGGGCTTGGGTCTGGTTCTCGCCGAGCACGCTCAGGTTCAGATCGTCCGCCTCGAAGGCGCCGAGTTGCTGCACGGGCGCGGCGGTCTCGACGCTCGGGACGGCCGGGTATTCGTTATTGCCCTCGGCGAGGAAGGCCTGAGCGTTGTCGGAGGCCAGATACTCGAGGAACCGGATCGCGTTCTCCCGGTTCGGCGCATGTGCGGCGACCGCGCCTGCGGAGACGTTCACATGCGTTCCGGTGGTCTCCTGGTTCGGGAACACCCAGCCGATGCGGTCGATCCCGTCCGAGAGCCCGTCGACCCCGCCCCTGAGGCCGCGCACGAAGTAGTAGGTGTTCGCCACGACCACGTCGCACTCGCCCGAGACGATCGCACGGAGCTGGTCGGTATCCCCGCCCTGCGGGTCGCGCGCCCGGTTTGCATAGACGCCCTCGGCCCAGTCGGTCGCGGCCTCGGAGCCTTGGTGTTCGATGATCGCGGCCATTAACGAAAGCATGTAGATATTCGAGCTTGAGCGGGTGCAGACTTGGCCCTCAAAGCGGGGATCGGCGAGCTCCTCGTAGGTCTGCGGCGGCTCGGCGACATCCTCGCGGTCATAGAAGATGATCCGCGCCCGGGTCGAGACGCCATACCAGAGACCGCCCGGGTGACGGAGTTCCGACGGGATCCGGTCCTCGAGCAGGTTGCTCTCGACCGACTGGAGGAGGCCCGCCTCGGCCGCGCGCCACATCCGCCCCGCATCGACGGTGAGGAGCACGTCGGCCGGCGAGTTCCGGCCCTCGGCGCGCATCCGCTCGATGAGCGCATCGGCGCCGGCTTCGATCCGGTTGACGCGAATGCCGGTCTCCGCCTCGAAGTTGGAATAGAGCCGCTCATCGGTGTCGTAGTGCCGGGAGGAGTAAAGATTGAGCTCGCCCGCGGCGAAGGCAGGCGCGGCGAGGGCGGCGAGCGCGGTGGCCAGAAGGGCTGAGCGCAAGGGCGAGGTTGGCATGATTTCACCTTTCATGGGTCGTGAATGGGCGCGGCGGACCCGCGCGGCTCATCGCTTCGGCCGGATCTGGCATGGACAAATCCGACTGAATTGCTCAGATACAAATCACGCTATTCCCGAGCGATCAAGTCGGAATTGCGCAGGCTGCGACGGCATGCCCGGCGGCCGGGTGCGCCGTTTTCGGTCCAAGCGGGGCGCCTCGGCCATCAGCCGGCGGCGGGAGCGGCCTCGGCCGGGGATCGCGCGGACTGGTGCCGGGCGGGCAGGCGGATCGCAAAGGCCGTCCCTTCGGTCGTCGAGCGCAGAAGCTCGAGCCGGCCGCCATGCGCGGCGACGAGCTCGTGCGCGATCGACAACCCGAGCCCCGTGCCGCCCCGCCGGGCCCCGCCCTTGAATGGTTTGAAGAGATGCTCCCGCGCGCTCATTGGCAGGCCGGGGCCCGTATCCGCGACCAGGATCACCTCTTCGCTCGCCTCGCACCAGGCGCTGATCGAGACCTCGCCCGTGCGGCCCGTGGCGGAAATCGCCTCGGACGCATTCCGGATTAGGTTCGCGAGGACGCGGTAAAGCTGTTCGGGATCGGCCGGCACGGTCCGGCCGGGTTCGATGTCGATCCGCGCGCGAACCGGGTAGCTCTCTTCCGAGATCCCCACCGTCTCGGTCACCTCTTGGACGAGCGCGTGTAAAGCGACGTCGCGGAACTCGGGTTCGGTCTCCTCGGCACGGCCGAAATCCAGAGTTCGCTGGCAGAGATGGATCGCCCGGTTCAGCGAGGCGATGATTTTGGGCATCACCCGGTTCACCATCGGATCGTCCGAGCGTTCGAGCCGGTCGACCATCAGCTGTTGTGCGGCGAGCATGTTCCGCAGATCGTGGCTGATCTTGGCGAGCGCCTCGCCCAATTGCGCGAGCCGGGCGCGTTCCTTAAGCGCGCGGATCACGTCGGCCTCCATCTCGGCGATCGCGCGTTCGGCCTCGGCGACCTCACCGGACTGGCCGGACGGCCGGATCACGTTGCGCGCATCGTCGGGGTTCGCCTGGAACTCGCGCACATTGTCGATGACCGCGAGGAGTGGGCCCACTACCAGCCGCCGGATCAGCACGAAGACCACCGCAGCGGTGAAGAGCGAGATGATCAGCGAGAGCTTGAGGATCCGCCAGCCGTAGTCCCGGAGCGCTTCGGCGAGCGGGCGCGCATCCATGGTGATCTCGATCACACGGGAGGGCGTCGAGGCGGTCTCGGCGATCACGCGGATGATCTCCGCACGGGCCGGGCCCTTGGCGAGCCGCGAAAGCGCCTGCAAGATCAGATCGAGCGTTGAGACGGTGCGCAGGTCATAGGTCGCGGCGACCGGCGGCACGACGGGTTCGGAGAGCATGAGCGCCCGGCTCTCGCCCCGCTGGAGCGCGATGTTGATCACTTCGGCATTCTGGAGGAGTTCGCGGGAAAGGTCTTCGGTCACCATCCCGTCCGGCGAGGCGAGCACGACCATGGTGGCGATGTTCGCCCGCATGACCCGCTCCTCGAGATAGGCGACGCGGAAGCGCGAGACCGAGGGCACGAAGATCACGACCTCGACGAGCATCACGACGAGGATCGTGAGCACCAGAAGGCGTCCCGAAAGGCCGCGCAAGAGCCCCATGCCGTATTCCCGACCGATCTCGACTGAGCGCGAGTTTAGAAGGGTTTAGCCGAGCCGGGCAAGAAGCCGGACGATCTTCTTGACGCCCGCGCTTTGAAAGAGCCGCGGCGCGAAATAGGCGCCGGCGAGGCGCTTGTTCACCTCGGAAAGCGTCGGATAGGGCGCCACATGCCCGGCCACGTCCTTGATCTTGAGCCGCTGCGAAAGGGCGAGCGCCCAAAGCGAGACGAGCTCTCCGGCCTGCGCGCCGACAATGGTCACCCCGTGGATATGTCCCTTGGAGCAGGCGACGAGCTTCGCGGCGCCTTCCGTCCGCCGTTCGGCGCGGGCGCGGTCGTTCTCCGCAAAGGCAAACCGGTGGACCTCGACCTTGCGGCCGAGATCGGCGCGGGCCTCGGCCTCGGTCAGCCCGACATGGGCGATCTCCGGATCGGTGAAGGTAACCCGCGGGATCGCGCGCGCGTCATAGCGCACGGGCAGGCGGAAGAGCGCGCTGCGGACGACGAGGCCCGCCTGATATCCGGCCACATGGGTGAACTGGAGCCCGCCCGTCACGTCGCCGATCGCATAGACGCGGGCGTTCGTCACCGAGCGGAGCCCGCGGTTCACCCGGATCCCGCTCGCATCATGGGCGATCCCGCCCGCGTCGAGATCGAGCCGCTCGACGGAGGGCCGCCGCCCGGTCGCCACAAGCAGATGGGTTCCCTCATGGACCGAGCCGTCCGCGAGCGTCACCCGGATCGCCCCGGCGCGGCCTTGGATCTCGTGGGCCGCAGCCCCGTCGCGGATCGCCACGCCCTCGGCCCGGAGCTGGTCGAGGACGATGCCAGCCATCTCCGGATCCTCACGGCCGAGCGCCCGGTCCGCCTCGATGACCGTCACCCGGGCGCCGAGCCGCCGATGCGCCGCCGCCATTTCGATCCCGATCGGCCCGCCCCCGAGGACGAGGAGATGCCCGGGCAGGGTTTCGTTCGACCAAAGCGTTTCGTTCGTCAGATAGGGCACATGGGAAAGCCCCGGGATCGGCGGCACCGCCGGCGTCGAGCCGGTTGCGATCACCACCCGGCGGGGACGGATGCGCTGCGATCCGGCCGCGATCTCCTCGGGCGAGACGAACCGTGCCACCTCGCGGATGACGGTGACGCCGAGGCCCTCGAACCGCTCTTGGCTGTCATGGGGGGCAATGCCTGCGATGGTCGCGCGCACATGGGCCATCACGGCCGCATAGTCGATCTGCGGCGCAGCTGCGCTCACCCCGAAGCCCGGCGCCTCGCGGATCTCATGGGCGCGGCGTGCGGCGGCGATGAGCGCCTTCGACGGCACGCAGCCGAAATTCAGGCAGTCTCCGCCCATCTCGCCGGCCTCGACCAACACCACGGAGGCGCCCATCTGCGCAGCCCCCGCGGCAACCGAGAGCCCGCCGGAGCCCGCGCCCACGATACAAAGATCGGGCGTGAGGATGTGTGTCGGGGCGCGCATCTCAGGCACCTGGCCGGAGGCCGGCCCGCTTGAGGAGAAGCGGCAGGGCCGCGAGGGCGGCAAGCCCGAGAAGCGGCCCGAGGATATGCGGCTCGAAGATCACCCCCAGATCCGGACGTTCACCGCGGGCGAGTTCCTCGCCGAGACCCGCCCCGATTGAGGTGTAGACGATGGTCGCCGGAACGATCCCGACCGAGGTCGTCCAGACGAAATGCTTCAGCTGCGCCCCCAGGAAGGCGGGCGCGAGATTGGCGACGAAGAAGGGCACCACAGGGACGAGCCGCAGAATGAGGAGAAAGCTCACCTCTCCGTCGCGGAACCCGCGCTCGAGCTTGCCGATCCAGCCGCCGGCACGCGCCTTGAGCCAGCCGCCGAGGACCGACCGCGCGGCGAGGAAGACGAGCGTCGCCCCGGTCGTTGCGCCGATCACCACGAGCCCCGCGCCCCAGCCGAGGCCGAACAGAAACCCGCCGAGCAGCGTCAGCCAGATCGCACCCGGCACCGAGAAGGCGACCGCGACGATATAAATCGCAACAAAACTCGCCGCCGCGCCCGCCCAATTCGCGTCGCGCCAGGCCAGAAGCGCCTCGTAATTCCGCTCGAGCGTGTCGAAGGACAGGACGTCCTGCGCCACCCAAAAGGCGCCGACCCCGAGCGCCGCAAGCGCTGCGAGCCCGGCCGTCCGGAGCGCCCGGCCCCGACCCTCGGATCCCTCTGCCATCCGTCCTCGGCTGTCATCCGTTGCGGTCACGGGAGCTCCCTTCGTTGCGCCGGAACGCCCCGGGCTCAGCTGTCGAGCCGTGCGTCATTGCCGGCCGATAGGTTGGGATATAGACGGGCGAGGGCGAGACCTAAGTCACGTTGGGTTGAGAGCGGCGGAGCTTCGTGCGCGCAAAGGGGGCAGCTGGACGTTGACAGCTCTGCCCGCGCACTGTACCCGCCCCATTCCGCCCGGTCGCGACACGGCGCGGCCTTCGGGGCAGGGGTCCCGCGGGCCGACGACACCCAGAGGACCGAGGAACCTGTCGGTGGGAGACCGCAATGAAACGACCCTTTCAGCCGAGCCGCCTCGTGCGGACGCGCCGCCACGGATTTCGGGCGCGCATGGCGACCAAGAACGGCCGCAAGATCTTGAACCGGCGCCGGGCGCGCGGGCGGAAGAACCTGTCGGCCTGACGACGCGCGAGGCGCCTGAGCGCGATCCGGGCCCCGACGCTGCGGGCGCCGGCGCGCCGCTCGCCACGATCAAGGTGCGGCGCGATTTCCTCGCGGCCGCGCGGGCGCGGAAATGGTCTGCGCCAGGTTTCCTGCTGCAAGGACGCGACCGGGGCGACGCGGCGCCGCCGCGGGTTGGGTTCACCTGCTCTAAGAAAGTCGGCAACGCGGTTGCCCGGAACCGGGCGAAGCGCAGGCTCCGCGCACTGGCTCGCATGGCGCTCGCCCCGCGGGCGCGGCAAGGCTGGGACTACGTGCTGATCGGCAAAGCGGGCGTCACGGCGGCACGGGCCTTTCCACTCTTACTCGGCGATCTGGAGACGGCGCTCGAGCGGGTCCACCGCCCCGCGCGCGCCTTGCGGGAGCCCCGCCCGTGACCCAAGGCCGCTGCAAGTGCGGCGGGGCCGTCCCTCCGCGTCCCGGGTTCAACCGCCCGCTCGCCTGGATACTCGCGCTGCCGATCCGCGCCTATCGCCTCGTCCTGTCGCCCTGGGTGGGGATGCATTGCCGCTTCCGCCCGACCTGCTCGGAATACGCCCTCGAAGCACTTGCCCGGCACGGCGCCTGGCGGGGGGGCTGGCTTACGCTTCGGCGCCTCGCGCGCTGCCGACCGGGGGCGGACTGGGGCTACGATCCGGTGCCGCCGCCCCGCGACGCGCCGCGCTAGGCGGCCGGGCGAGAGGGCCTGCGACCGGCAGGCCGGGCCGCGCCGCCCCAAGGGTGATCGGCGCCCCAATGGCCGGCCGGTCGATATCCCGTCCGAGCCTGGCCGCTGGCGTCGACCCCCGCGAAACCCTTCCGCGCCACGGCCTCAAGCGCTATAGCACGGCCATGTTGGATGCGACCGACGATCAGATCCTCGCCCGGCTCTATGCCGAGGCGCCCGCCGGGCTCGAATTCCGCAAGTTGCGGAAACGTCTCCTGCGCGAGACCCGCGAAGCGCTGGAAGCCTATGCCATGGTGCGCCCGGGCGCGCGCTGGCTCGTCTGTCTCTCCGGCGGCAAGGACAGCTATACGCTCCTTGCCGTCCTGCTCGAGCTTCGCTGGCGGGGGCTCTTGCCCGTCGATCTGCTCGCCTGCAATCTCGACCAGGGCCAGCCGGGATTTCCCGCCACGGTGCTGCCCGGGTTTCTCTCCCGCCTCGGCGTGCCTCACCGGATCGAGTTCCGCGACACCTATTCGGTTGTCACCGACAAGGTCCCGTCGACCAAAACTTATTGCAGCCTCTGTTCGCGGCTGCGGCGCGGTCATCTCTACCGGATCGCCCGCGAGGAGGGCTGCGAGGCAGTAGTCCTCGGCCATCACCGCGACGACATTCTCGAGACGTTCATGCTCAACCTTTTCCATCAGGGTCGGATCGCGGCGATGCCGCCCAAGCTTCTGAACGAGGACGGCGATCTTCTGGTGCTGAGGCCGCTCGCGCATGTGGCAGAGGCCGATTGCGCGCGCTTCGCCCGCGACATGGGCTTTCCGATCATCCCTTGCGATCTGTGCGGCTCCCAGGAAGGGCTCCAGCGCGCCCAGGTGAAGGCGATGCTCGACGACTGGGAGCGCCGCAGCCCGGGCCGCCGGGCGGTGATGTGGAAGGCGCTCACCAATATCCGCCCCTCGCAGATGGCCGACCCGACGATTTTCGACTTTGCCGCCCTCGTGCCGGGACAGCTCGATGGCTGAGCGGCGCCATGGCGAGGGGCCCTCGCGCGAGGCGCGAGAGGAGGCCGCGCGGCGGGCTGCCCTTGAGCGGCTCGACCGGCTGCACGACGAGACGCTGGTCAACCGGCAGACGGGCAGCGGACCAGCCCGGTTCGCCACCATGTTGGCGAAGAGCCTGAACCGCTCGAAGTCCCCGCTCGGGCTTGTCACGGGGCTCGCCTTTCTGGCCTTTCTCGGCTGGCTCGCCTGGCAGGTGCTCTTGGACATGCCGGGCTGACGCGGCGGCAGTGGTGCCCGCAGCCGCGCCGGCAAGCCTTGACATCTCGCTATCCCATGTTGTGACCGGCGGCACCGCTGGTCGAAAATGGTGTGACATTTCAGGACTTTAGGTTGAAGCTTGGCGGGCGTGGGCAATCTTCCCCTTCAGTACCGGCGCCTACCGGTATGCAAACCAAGGGAGATATCCATGCGCAGCTTCTTTGCCGCCACGTCCATCGCCGCCCTTCTCGCGACCTCGGCCGTCGCTGACGACCACTCGAAGGACATCGTGGATACCGCGGTCGATGCCGGCTCGTTCACCACGCTCGTCGCAGCCGTTCAGGCGGCCGGGCTCGTCGAGACCCTGAAAGGCGAAGGGCCCTTCACGGTCTTCGCGCCGACCGACGATGCCTTCGCGGCGCTTCCCGAGGGCACGGTCGAAGACCTGCTGAAGCCGGAGAACAAGGATCAGCTGACCGCGGTGCTGACCTATCACGTGCTGCCGGGCAAAGTGATGTCGGGCGACATCGCCGGCCAGACGCTCGATGCGGAGACGGTTCAGGGCTCGACCGTGGCCATCGACGCGACGGACGGCGTGACGGTGGACGGTGCTACCGTGGTGAGCGCCGATATCGAAGCCTCGAACGGCGTGATCCACGTGATCGACGCGGTCATCCTGCCGAACTGAGGCCGCCTGGCCGGGGCCTTCTCGCCCCGGCCACCCCTCAATGCCGCGCTGCCCTCGCCTGGAATTTGGGTTAGAGTGCAGCGCAACAGAGAGGGGCCTCCATGGACCGGCCGATCCCGCGACTGACCGCTGCGCTTGCCTTCGCCGCCGAGGCCCATGCCAATCAGCGCCGCAAAGGCGCCGCGCAAGAACCTTACCTCAACCACTTGATCGAAGTGATGGATCTCGTCGCGCAGGCGACCGGAGGCGACGACCCCGAACTGCTGATCGGCGCACTCTTACACGATGTCGTGGAGGACACGCCCGTCACCCTCGACGAGGTGGCCGAACGCTTCGGGCCGCGCGTTGCCGAGATCGTCCGCGATGCGTCCGACGATATGAGCTTGCCGAAAGACGAACGCCGGCGGGCGCGCATCGCGGCGATGGCCCGCAAACCTGCCGCCTCGCGCATGGTGAAGATCGCCGATGTGATCTCGAACCTCCGGGCGATCGCCACCTCGCCCCCCGCGGGCTGGCCGGCCGACCGAAAGCTCGGCTATCTCGACGGCTGCAGGCACCTGATCGATGCGGGCCGCGGCGCGAACGCGGCTCTCGAAGCGGTCTTCGACCAGACGGCCGCGCAGGTTGAGCGCTGCGTGCGCGACGGGGCGGCGCTCGAGATCGACGGACGGGTTGCGGCGGCGCACCACCTGGAGAACGCGATCGGCCAACCCGTCTATCTGGTTTACCTGGCGAACACGACCGCGCGAGCGCTCACCGCGGCGGATACCGGCCGGCTCGCGGAGATCATCGCCCGCAGCTTTCCCTCGGCGACGATCCAAGCGGCGGAGGCGATCTATGAAGGGCAGCTTCGGCCCGTGCTGATCGCCCGGCTGCGGACCGACAGCACCGAGGCGGTGGTCGCGCTGGCCCAACGCCTCTGCCTCGCCTTCGATCAGCGATTTGTAGGCATCGAGGTCGGCGGTCGTTATATCCGGATCTACGCGGACGATACGGGCTGAACGGCGCCCGCGGCCGCGCGCGGTCGCCCCGGATGGACAAGCGGGGCACAGTCCTTGTATCCGCCCGTCGAGGAGGCCGCGCATGCAATCATATCTCGAATTCGAGAAGGGGCTGGCCGAGCTCCAAGGCAAGGCCGAGGAATTGCGGGCGCTCGCGCGCGCCGATCCGGAACTGGACATCTCGGAAGAGGCCGACCGGCTGGATGCGCGCGCGGCCGAGATGCTTGCGAGCCTCTATGCCGATTTGACCCCCTGGCGGAAATGCCAGGTCGCGCGGCACCCGGCTCGGCCGCGGGCCTCTGCCTATATCGACGCGCTCTTCGACGAATACACCCCCCTCGCCGGCGACCGGAGCTTTGCCGAAGACCTCGCGGTGATCGGCGGGCTCGCCCGGTTCCGCGACCGGCCCGTGATGGTGATCGGTCACGAGAAGGGACAGGACACGCGCACCCGGCTCGAACGGAACTTCGGAATGGCCCGGCCCGAAGGGTACCGCAAGGCCGTGCGGCTGATGGGGCTCGCCGACCGCTTCGGACTGCCCGTGGTCACGTTGGTGGACACGCCGGGCGCCTATCCGGGTAAAGGCGCGGAAGAACGCGGACAGGCGGAGGCGATCGCACGGGCGACGGAAATGTGCCTCCGCCTTCGCGCACCGCTCGTCAGCGTGATCATCGGCGAAGGCGGCTCGGGCGGGGCGGTGGCCTTTGCAAGTGCCAACCGGGTGCTGATGCTCGAGCACGCGGTTTATTCGGTGATCAGCCCGGAAGGCTGCGCGTCGATCCTCTGGAAGGATGCGGAGAAGATGCGCGAGGCGGCCACGGCTCTCAGGCTGACCGCGCAGGATCTCGCGCGTCTCGGGGTGATCGATGCAGTGATTGCTGAGCCGGTCGGCGGGGCGCAGCGCGATCCTGCGGCCGCGATCGCGGCGGTGGGTGAGGCCATCGCTACGGCGCTCGACGGGCTGGCGGGGCGAGATGGCGACACGGTCCGGGCGGAACGGGCGGAGAAATTCGTCGCCATGGGCGATCGGGGGCTGGCCTAAGCGGATGCCAAGCGGTTCTGCATCCCCGCCTTGGCGCTCGGTCGCGTGGCGCCAGGGCGGGGCGGTTGTGTTGCCAGCGACCGGGTCGCCGCAGAGGGTGCACCGGTCGGTGTGATAAACCGCGATCTGCCTACGGCTACGCTCGGTTCGGAGTGGGCCTTCCTCGCAGGCGACGAGACGGATGCCTATCTGGACGACGCGCGGACCTTTGAAATCTATGGCGTGAATACGATCATGGATTACGACATTGCAATTTTGCCCAAACTCGACGCGCCACCGGGCAGCTATCTCCGCCGCCGGGGCGGAGCGTTCGTGGTTGAGGCGTGAGGCGCCCCAGGGTTGATCGTCACGGGCGCGTACCCCCAACGCTTTGAGGTGCGACGCCCGCGTATCGTGGAGCGCATGTTTTCTCGTGAGAGGCGGGGTTGGCGATGGCTTGCGCCCGCGCCCGCCCGCGTCAGGATATCGTGGGTCGAGTGAACAAAATGCGAATATTTTCTATGATGGCGTGAGCGCGGTTGCGCGCTTGCCATGATCAGCGTTCGCTCGATCTTCACGTTTGGCCGGCAAGCATGACGCGGGAGGGCGCGGGTGTGAGGGGAGCTTCGCGTAAGCCGCCGGAGCGCAAACGGTCGTTGCCGACGATGGCTGCGGACGACGATGGCTGCGGACGGGGGTGCGCGCGGCGCGACAGCCAGGCGGCAGCCCGATCGGTCTCGCGCTTAACGGGTCGATTTGGCGGCGCGACGGCAGCGCTCCGAGCAATAGCGGACCTCTTCCCAGACCTTCTCCCACTTCTTCCGCCAGCTGAACGGCAGGCCACAGACCGGGCAGGTCTTCTGGGGCAACTCGGCTTTCTTCCGCATTTTCGGCATTGGTTCAGGAGAGGCAGGGAGCCGCCGCGATGGCGATGCCGTCGCTCTCGAACCGCCCTTCAAAGGTTTCGGTCTGATCGGCGCCCGTTGCCGGGTCGGCAAAGCGCACCGTCACCGTCGCGCCCGCGATCTCGCCCCCTGAGACGCTCGTGCCGCCATATCCCGTAACCCGATCGTCGAGGTCGATGCCAAAGACGGCGCGGCTCCCCGACGCGAAGCCCTCGAACATCAGCGTGAGGCTTTCGTCGCCGTCGCCGATCGCCGGGCGGCTGAGCACCATTTCCCCGCCCGACAGCACCCGGAACTGCTGCGCGACATTGACCCCGGCGCCGCCGCGCACCGTGTCGAAGACGAGCTGCCCGGCCGAGCCCGCGAGCGTCACGGTGAGCGTGTCGATAACCCAGGGGCCGCGGCTGTGGTTCTCGATCCGGATGCGGTCGACGGGGGCGCCCTCGGCAAAGGAGACAATGGCGGCCGGACCGCAGACGATCAAGTTTCCGGTCGCTGCAGCGGGCAGCGCGGTCAGGGCCAGAGTGGCGGTTAGGGCAATACGACGCATCACAATAGAGATATCCCGCCTGCGCACCAGGACAAGCTTTGTCGGGCCGGGCCGTCCGGTCGAAGACCGGACCTGCGACCTCGCGCTGCGAAGCTCAGCTGCGCCCGGTCACGCGCGACGGGTCAGGGCACCAAGGCCGGCCAAGGCGACGAGCAGCATCAGGGCCGGCGCAGGCAGTGGAATTGCCGCGGGTGCCGTGACAGATCCGGACCCGATATCGATCCCCGTCGAATTGAAGAATGAGCTCCAGTCCCCTAAACACGTAACGATGTTGCCGTTGGAGCCGTTCTCGGGAACCTTTCCGCCAAGATCCGTCAATGCAGGCCTGAATCCAGTCGAATACTGGGAGAGCCTTCTCCCGTGCCTTGGGCGCTGCTGAGAAAGAAAATCGACTGATCTCGATTGCCGGGGTCGCCTTCGACAGATGAACTTATAACGAGATCGAAAATGCTGTCAAAATTATCTGATCCCATGAGCACGAAATTGACCGCTCCGAAGGTATTCGTGCTTGCGAAATATTCGAATGTCCCGGTGAGCGTGCCGCTGGGCGTAAAGACAGGCTCACCTTTTTCACCATCTGGGAGCGTATTCTTTCCGATCTCGACATCCACCAGCGTCGATGTCGGTGCCGGAGCGGGAAGGGTGAAAAAAACGCTCAACGCCAACGCTATGGCGAGACATGACAGACGCGTTTACAGTATCTGCCCCTCAGGTTCGAAGATCAAACTGTTGTTTTTCCGGCAACGCGACGATCTCCGGCGCAGCTTCAATGCAATACACTGCGTCAAAAGTCAAAGCTGGACTGGTCGGGCTCCGCTGTCGGTCGCTTGCGGGGCTGTGGGTCCTCGTTGCGGGAGCGTCGGCGGGACGCGTGTTTCTTGATGACGGCCGCCTTCGCTTCGGCAAAGCCTTCCGTCCGGCGCCGGGCATAGACCTTGTCGCGGGCGGCGCGGGCTGCAGCCACCGGTTCTACGAGGGGCGCCGGATAATCCCGGCCGATCCGGCAGCCGGCCTCGATTTGCACGCTCTCGGGCATTTTCCAGGGCTCGTGGATGAATTTCTCCGGCACAGCCCCCAATTCGGGCAGCCATTCGCGCAGGAAGACCCCGTCCGGATCCTGGTCCTTGGACTGCTTGACCGGATTGTAGACCCGGAGCGTGTTGATGCCCGTCGTCCCGGACTGCATCTGACTTTGGCTCCAGTGGATGCCCGGCTCGAAATCGGTGAACATCCGCCCGAGCGGCAAGCCGAAGCGGCGCCAGTCGAGCCAGAGGTGATAGGCCGCCACCGAGACGACCATCGCCCGCATCCGGAAATTCAGCCAGCCCGTCGCCTCGAGCGCCCGCATGCATGCGTCGACCATCGGCAGGCCGGTCTCCCCCCGCGTCCAAGCGGCAAGGTGCTCGGGATCGTGCTCGGGTTCTCGCAAGCCCTCGTAGAGCGGGTGCATGCAGCGGTGCTCGATCTCGGGCTCGTCCTCGAGCTTCTGCATGAAGTGGCACCGCCAGTGCAGCCGCGCGAGGAAGCTGTCGATCGACGCCCGATAGGTGCGGCTCTCATGCCGGCGCCGCGCGGTCAGCGCGTCCTGATAGGCGATGCGCGAGGAGATCGTGCCCCAGGCAAGGTGCGGCGACAGCCGGGAGCAGGCGTCGAAGGCCGTGACGGGCGAGGACATGGCGCGGCGATAGTCCTCGCCCCGGTCGTAGAGGAAGCTCTCCAGGGTCTCCCGGGCCGCACGGGGGGTGGCCGCGATCGGCTCGGCCCGGTCGGGAGCGAGGCCGAGGTCATCGGCCGTGGGGATGGTGCCCGGCGCAAGACCGTGGGGGGCGAGACCCTCGGGCGCCGCGATTTGCGTTGCCGCCATGCGCCGGTCCCACTGCTCCGCCCAGCCGTCGCGGCTTCGGAGCCGGCGAATGACCCCGTTCCCCTGGGTCTCGTGCCAGGGGATGCCGTGGCTGCGGGCCCAGTCGGAGACCCGTCGGTCGCGGGTGAAGGACCAGGCCTCGCCGGTTTCCTCATGCGACCAAAGCGCCGCAATTCCGTGGGTTGCGCGGATCTCTTCGAGCACGGTCTCAGGATTGCCCAAGCGCACCACGAGCGGCGCGCCGAGACGGGCGAGGGCATCGCGGAGATCGGCGAGCGCTTCGGCGACGAACCGCCATTGCCGGGCGGAGGCCACCGGGCGCGCCCACATTTCGGGTTCGACGATGTAGAGCGGAAGCACCGGGCCCGCCTCAGCAGCCCGAGCGAGCGGCGCGTGATCGTCACTCCGCAGGTCGCGCTTGAACCAAACAACGTGGAACGGGGTGATCATAACCCTGGAACTGGAACCCCCGCGCCCCGCGTCAATGGGGCGTCAGGGCCCGCTGCTTCAGCCCGCCTCCGGCCCCGGATCGGTCATCACGCTGACCTTCGCCTCGCGCAACAGCTCGGCTGCTTTCGCCTCAACGGGCATCTCCGGCGTGACCCCTGCGGTCGTCATGTCGGCCGTCACCTTCTCGACCACATGGGCGATGCCTGCGCGCTCGAAATCGAGCCGGACAATCTCCCGGGCATAGGTGATGAGCGCCTCCGGATCGAGACCCATTGTGCGTCCGGCCCAGAGGCCGAGCCAAAGCCCTCGCCGCGCCTCGGCTCGGAAATTCATCTCAAGATCGTGGGCGTATTTCGCCTCGAAGGAGCGCTCGCGCTCGTCGAACGTGGTCATCAGTCCCCCTCGCAGGATGTCAGCCTGCTTCGCTTACCAATTGCGCCTTGGCCTCGATCATCAGCTCGCGCATCTTCGCACGGATCTCACGTTCGTCGGCCGCGTTGCGCTCCGCCAGATCGCCCGCCACCTTGCGGTAAACGTCTTCGTCACCGGCCTCTTCGAAATCCGCCAGGATCACCGATTTGGCGTAGGCGTCCGCCGTATCGCCGCTCAGGCCCATTTTTTCGGCTGCCCAAAGACCGAGCAGCCGGTTCCGCCGCGCCTCTGCCTTGAATTGCATTTCGGCATCATGCGCGAACTTGCTTTCGAAGGCTTTTTCGCGACTGTCGAATGTCGTCATGCTTTGTCTCCTGAGACCGAGCTCAGTCTAGTCAGTCGCGGAAGGCCGGACAAGGCGCCATCCGAGCGAGGCCGCGTCAGCCGCGCAAGAGCGCGCCCACCTCCTCGATCGGCGCGCCGCCCGGACGGGTCGAGATCAGCACCGACTGCACGCGTCCGCCCTCGGCCCAGAGCATCGACGGAGGCAGGCCGAGCCGGTCCAGCATGGCGGCTTGGGTCTCGGCCGTGATGGTCTCGGCCTCGGTCGCGGTCATATAATGACGGGCGTCTTCATGGGACTGCACCGGACCCTCGGCGATGCCCTCCCACCAGGGCTCGGCGGGGGTCTCGCCCTCGGGCGCCTCGGGGACGGTCAGGTGCGCGAGCACGCGCCGCGCCTGCACCCCATCGCAATAGAGGTGATAATCGTGCTGGGTTTCGGGCGTCTCGGAGCCCGAGCGGCGGAAGAAATGCACCTCGGTCCCCGGCAGCGCGTCCGAGAGCTCCCCTGCGGTCGGGCTCCACCCGCTCACCATCTCGGCGCATTCGACGAGCGTCCAGCCCGGGCGCGCCGCCAGCCCGCTCAGACGCATCGCGAACGGCGCGTGGGTCGCATCCGCGCTCCAGGTGATCGGTCGCTCGGGCTCGGCGGCGTCATCCACGTGAAGGCTGAGCCCGCTCGCCTCCTCCGGATCGGGCGGCGGCGGGGGTTTGCGGAGGCCGAGCACCTGTTGGAGCCGGACCCGCCAATAGAGGAGCTTCACGCCGACGAAGATCCGCGCCATCGTCCAGAGTTGCCGGCCGAGGCTGCGGCGCTCGTCGCCGAGGCTCTCGCCCATCTCCTGCATCATCCGGATCGCGGCGTCGGCCTCGGCGCTCGGGGTCGGCGGGATCGCCTGGCGGCGGGCGATCTCCAAAAGGGCGGGCAGAACCGTCTCTGGCGGCGCGGCCACCAGCAGAAAGTCTTGATAGGCAAAGTTGCGATCCATAGCCGACGCCCCAACCCGGCTTGCTCCCCGGCCCGAGCATGACCGGGTCTCAGCGAAAAGGCAAATTTCCGGTCTGGCGGACTGAGCCAGGAACGCGTCCGACGGGCGTCACGTTTCTATAGTGCAAGTTAACGAAGCGAAACGACGGAGGTCTCGATGACCCGTATGACAAGTGCAATCGCTGTTGCTACCGCGCTTCTCACGACCGGAGCGGTCGCCGCTATGGAATTTGATACGAACGACGATGGCCAAGTGGACGCGCGGGAATTCCTCGAGGGAGATGTGGCTGCCAGCACCTTCGACCGGTTCGATGACAACGACGACAGCGTGCTTATACCGGAGGAACTCGGCCTTTCCGAGCCGAATGCCGCATTCCTTCAGGCCGATGCGAATAATGACGGTCGGCTCAACGAACGCGAAGTTGGCCTCGATGTCTTCGGATATTATGACACCAACTTCGACTCAATGCTGAACCCGCGGGAGATGTCGGAATATGACGATGACGTCGAACTCGGTCTTGAGGTCTTTCCGGATCATGCGCGCCGCACTGGTGCCGAGGTTAATCAGTAAGGTCTGATTTCCCCGCGCTGGGCAGTGTGTGCCATGGGGAGCGCCGCACCCCGGCGGCGCTCCCTTGTGTCCCGTCGGCCGCGTTCCTATAGAGCGCTTGGGCGTGCGGCTCATCCCGCGTCCGAATTGTCCAGGAGCGGTCCCCGATGGCGCGGCGCAGACTCGTTTACGAAGGCAAGGCCAAGATCATCTATGAAGGTCCCGAGCCCGGGACCTTGGTTCAGTATTTCAAGGACGATGCGACCGCCTTCAACGCCGAGAAGGTCGACGTGATCGACGGCAAAGGCGTGCTGAACAACCGGATTTCTGAACATTTGATGACAGCGCTGACCGGGGTCGGGATCCCGAACCACTTTATCCGGCGCCTCAATATGCGCGAGCAACTTATTCGCGCCTGCGAAATCGTTCCTCTTGAAGTCGTCGTAAGAAACGTGGCTGCGGGCTCGCTGTCGACGCGGCTTGGTCTTGAAGAAGGGACCGCCTTGCCCCGGCCGATCATCGAATTTTATTATAAGGACGACAAGCTCGGCGATCCGATGGTCACCGAAGAGCATATCCTTTGCTTTAATTGGGCGAGCCAGCAGGATCTCGATGACATGATCGCACTTGCGCTTCGGGTGAACGATTTCCTGTCGGGGCTCTTTCTCGGGGTCGGGATCAAATTGGTCGACTTCAAAGTGGAGATGGGCCGGCTCTGGGAAGGCGATTTCCAGCGGATCATCGTCGCCGACGAGATCTCGCCGGACAGCTGCCGGCTTTGGGACACGAAGACCGGCCAAAAGCTCGACAAGGACGTCTTCCGGCGCGATCTGGGCTCGCTGACGGATGCCTACACGGAAGTCGCCAAGCGCCTCGGGATCCTGCCCGAGGCGGGTAACGGCAAGCCGAAGCCGGGCCCGAAGCTCGTGCACTGATCGGCCATTTGGGCGCTCGGGCCGGCGTCGGGGGGCATCGAGCCCCCGCTCCGCCGGGCCGGCTGACGCCGCCGGGGCGCCCGGTCGGAGCCCGGTCAGAGCCGGCGATACATCACGAGGGCGTCGACCTCGCCCGCGCCCGGATGCCGGAACGCTCCGGGCAGTCGTCCCACGATCTCGAAACCCTCGGAGCGCCAAAGCGCGATCGCGCCCGTATTGGTGGCGACGACGAAGTTGAATTGCATCGCGCGGAACCCCGCGCCCCTGGCCCGGTCGAGCGCATCGCGCAGCATCGCCCGGGCGACGCCGCGCCCGCGCGCCGAAGCGGCCGTCACGAAGCCCGCATTCGCCACATGGGCTCCGCCGCCGCCCTGGTTGGCTGCCATATAAAAGCTTCCAAGCGCCGCCCCGGCCGCGTCTTCGGCGAGACAGGTGGTCTTGGCGGGCGCGCACCAGAAGGCCAGCGCGTCGGTCTCTGAGATGTCCCGGTCGACTGCATAGGTCTCGCCGGCCCGGAAGACGGGCCGCAACATCTCCCAGAGCGCGGCAGCATCGGGCGCGCCTGGCGGAGAGGGCAGGGCCCGGATGCGGACCGCGGGCCGAGCGCGGGGCGGGAGCGTCACGCGCCGGGTGCGCCGGGCGGGCTCGGGAGAGGGTCGGAGGCCGGCCCAACCCGGATCGCGCCGCCCTCGGTGACGATCGCGTCGAGGCGCGCATCGGTCGCCTCCCGGGGCACCGTTGGCACCTCTTGCGCCGCATAGGCGACGCCCACCGCCCGGGTCGGGCTGTCCGCCCGCAGCTTCTCGAGCGTGCGATCGTAGAAGCCGCCGCCATAGCCGAGGCGTCCGCCCTCCCGGTCGAAGGCGAGCAGCGGCACGATGAGGAGCCGGGGCACGAGCCACGCGCCCTTGGCGGGGATCTCCGCGCCGAAGGGCCCCGCGACCATCGGCGCATCCGGGGTCCATTCCCGGAAGGCGAGCGGGCGACCGGGCGCCTCGATCACCGGCACGGCGAGCCGGTGCCCGAGCGCCAGAAACCGCAGCATGAGCGGCGTCGGGTCGATCTCCGTTCGGATCGGCCGATAGCCGGCGACGACCTCGATGCCCGGGTGCAGTGCAAGCGCAAGGAACGCTTCGGCGGCCCGGTCCGCAGCGTGACCCGCGGCGGCGTGCGCGCGCTTACGGGTCGCATAGGCGGCGGTGCGCAGGGCGGCTTTGCGGGCGGCGATGCCGTCTTGGCTCATGGTAAGCAATCGGGAGGCGTTGGGGTGAGAGGCATGACCTTCACGAATGGGCGGGGCGAACCGGGCGGCGGGCCCGTTGCGACCGTGGAGGGCTCAGATCCTCGCGAGCCTGGGGTACCAGGTGGGCGCCGGTTACACGAGACCACGGTCAAGCGCAGAGCCAGCTCCCGCGAGCATGATTAGGCCACCAGGATTCTGTCCTCGCACGGGAAGAACAGCACCCGCCAATTGGTGAGATATGCCGGCACGTCGGCTTTGGGAAGGGTGGCCCGTGCAGTGGGTGCCGGTCGGTGTTGTCTGCCTCGACAGGCGGGAAACGCGGCCCACCGACCCCGGCAGCGCTTGCCGCGCCTGGCAGCCCCGCGTAGGGACGAGGGATGCGGATCCTCTTTCTAGGAGATTTGGTCGGGCGAGCCGGGCGCACCGCCGCGATCGAGGGGCTGCCCGGGCTCCGCGACCGGCTGGCGCTCGATTTCGTTGTGGTGAACGCGGAGAACGCCGCCTCGGGCTTTGGTCTCACAGCGGCAATCGCCGGCGAACTCTTGGCCGCAGGGGCCGATGCGATCACGCTCGGCGACCACGCCTTCGACCAAAAGGAGATGCTCTCGGCGATCGAGACCGAACCGCGGATCCTGCGCCCGCTGAATTACGCCAAGACGGCGCCCGGCCGCGGAGCGGCGGTCTTCGAGGTGGCAGATGGCCCGCGGCGCGGCGCGCGGGTGCTGGTCGCTGTGGCGCTTGGGCGGGTGTTCATGAACCGGCCATTCGACGATCCGTTCTCCGCGCTCGAGGCGGCGCTCAAGCCACACAGGCTCGGGCAGTCCGTGGCGGCTGCGGTGGTCGAAATCCATGCGGAAGCGACGTCGGAGAAGATGGCAATCGGGCACTGGTGCGACGGACGTGCATCGCTCGTGGTGGGCAGCCATACCCATGTGCCGACCGCGGATGCGCAAATTCTGGCGCGCGGCACGGCCTATCAGACCGATGCGGGCATGTGCGGCGACTATGACAGCGTGATCGGAATGGACAAGCTCGAACCGATGAAGCGGTTCGTCACGGGCATGCCCGGAGGCCGGTTCGAGCCGGCCCTTGGCGATGCGACGCTTTGCGGGGTGGTGGTCGAGACCGACGACGGGACGGGACGGGCGCATGCGGTGAGGCCGCTTCGCGTGGGCGGACGGATCGGCCGGGACGGCGACGGCAATCCGGGCGGGGTCTAGATCGATCGGCATCCGCGGGCGGATGCCCGCGGATACGACATGCGCACGGTCCGTCGCCTCCGGCTGGACCGTGCAGGCGGCGCGGATCGCGCCGCGGCGCCCCGCCTGAGCCAAGGCCCGCAAGGGCCGACGGCGAGGCAAGGTCGTCTCCGCGGGCGTCAGCCCGTGGAGGCCGTTTAGCTCAGCGGCCCAAGCCTCAGGAGGCCAATTTCTCCATGACGTCATCGGTCATGTCGAAGTTCGCCGTCACCCGCTGCACGTCGTCATCGTCCTCGAGCGCGTTCAGCAGCTTCATCAGCGTACTGCCCTGATCCTCGTCGACGGGGGTCAAGGTCTGCGGTTTCCAGACGAGTTTGGTGCTTTCCGCTTCGCCCAGATGCGCTTCGAGCGCGGCCGACACCTCGGCGAGATCCGCCGCATCGGTCCAGATCGCATGGCCGTCGGCCGAACTCTCCACGTCCTCCGCGCCCGCATCGATCGCCGCTTCCATCACCGCGTCCGCATCACCGGCGCCGGCCGGATAGAGGATCTGTCCCTTCCGGTCGAACATGAACGATACCGCTCCCGTCTCGGCCAGGTTGCCACCGTGTTTCGAAAAGGTCGAGCGCACGTTCGAGGCTGTCCGATTGCGGTTATCCGTCAGCGCCTCGACGATGAGCGCGACGCCGCCAGGCCCGTAGCCCTCATAGCGGATCTCGTCGTAATTCTCCGCGTCGCCGCCTTGGGATTTCTTGATCGCCCGGTCGATCACGTCCTTCGGCACCGAATTCGACTTCGCTTCTTTGACCGCCAAGCGAAGCCGCGGGTTCTTTTCCGGGTCGGGATCGCCCATCTTCGCCGCGACCGTGATCTCTTTGGCGAGTTTCGAGAACAGCTTCGACCGAGCCGCGTCCTGTCGGCCCTTCCGGTGCTGAATATTGGCCCATTTGGAATGGCCGGCCATGGCATCCCTCCAGCTCGTTTCGCCTTGGTCTGCTATAGGCGACGGGCCTTGGATGTCGCAAGCCGCATGGGCGGCTGCGCCGGCCTGGGAGATGTGCTATCCAACCCGTGCAACGCGCGCGCCCCGCCGCCCGCCCCTTTCGGAGAGACGCAATGCCTCGCACGACCCCTCGAAGCTTCGCCCTCGTCCTGTGTCTGGCGGGGCTCGCCGTCGCCGGCCTTGCGCCCGCGCAGGAGACAACATCGCCATCCGCCGAGCCTCTGGTGGACCGGCAAGTCGCTCTCACCGAGCAAATCAAGACCCAGGTGCGCCCGCTCGGCGTGACCGTCGGTCGGGTTTATGCCTGTCTCGAAGACGGGCCCGAGCGCGAGCTGATGATCGGCGATGCGCATGTGATGTACGATCTGATGACCAAATCGGTGGGCAGCGATGTCGCGTTCGTCTTCGCGACGGCCCTCGGATATGGCGCCGCTTCCGAGGCGGCGGGGCTCGATTGTCCGGCGCTCGCCGAGGCGTGGCAAAAGATCAAAGTCGATTTCGAGATCGTCGATTTCGCCGAAGCGGACACGTCCGCTCCGACCGGTTCCGACGCCTCGGACGGGGAGAGTGAATGATGCGTATCGCCCGGTCCTTCACCGTCGCGGTCATCTCGGTCGCGCTCGCCCTCTCGCCGGTCGCTTTGCCGGCCGTGGCCATGCCGGTGGCGCCCGCGACCGCGCAGGCAGACACGCTTCCCGTCGTCCTCGTCCGCGGCAAAGGTCACAACCGCCACGGCGGGCGTCATCATCGGGCGAAGCGCCACCACCACCACCATCACAAACGCCACCACCACCGAACGCGCCATGTGATCCATCACCATCACGGCGGCTGCTGCTACGATCGGGACCGCGACAGCGGGGCTGCGGTCGCCGCGGGGATCGCGGCCGGTGTGCTCGGCATCGCCGTCGGCGCTGCGATCGCCAACGGATCGGGCCACTACAATCCGGATTTCGACCCCGCCGGCCCACCGCGGTAACCGGCTCTGGGCGCCCGGCGCGCGCCGGACCCGTCAGGGGGGCGAGAGCGGCCAGAACTCCGGGATCAGCAGCGCAGCCATCGCGCCGACGCCCAGATTGAGCGGGATGCCGAGGCGCATGTAGTCGGTGAAGCGGTAGCCCCCCGGCGCATAGACGAGCGTGTTGGTCTGATAGCCGATCGGGGTCGCGAAGCTCGCCGACGCCGCCACCATGACGGCAACCACAAAGGGCCGCGGATCGACCCCAAGCGCGTCGGCGACCGAGATCGCCACCGGCGTGACGACGACTGCCACCGCATTGTTCGAGACGAGCTCGGTCAGCACCGAAGCGAGCAGAAAGACGAACCAGAGCACGAGCTCGGGCGGCAGGCTCACGAGCCAGGGCGCGGCCGCATTCACCAATAGCGCGACGGCCCCCGTCTCCTCGAGCGCTTGCCCGATCGCCAGCATCGCGAAGATGAGCGCGAGCAGGCGCCCCTCGATCGCGTCGAACGCCTCTTCGGCATCGATGCACCGCGTCAAAAGCAGCACCGCCACACCGATGACCGCAAGCCCCGCGATCGGCATCAGACCGGCCGCCCCGCCGATCACGACCAGGCCCAACACGCCGAAGACCACCGGCGCCCGCGCCCGCCGATAGGGCCGCCCCGAGGGCCGCGTCAGATCCGCGAGACCTTGCTCGGCGGCGAGGCGCGCGATGTCGTCGGGGGCGCCTTCGAGCAGCAGCGTGTCGCCCACCCGGATCCGCACCTCGTCGAGCACCGAACCCACCCGCTCGGCCCGGCGATGCACCGCGAGCGGGTAGACGCCATAGCGGCGCCGCAGCCGCAGATCGCCGAGCACCCGGCCGACGAACTTGCAGCCCGGCGTAATCAGCGCCTCGACGGTGACGGTCGAGCGCTGTCCCACCGCATCGAGCTGGCCGGTCAGAGACAGCGCCCGGTTCTCGCGGAGGGTCAGCAACTCGTTCACGCCGGTGCGCACGACGACGATATCGCCGGGCTCGAGTTTGACCGAGGCCATGCGCCGGCGCAGCGAGGCATCGCCGCGGATCACGTCGATCACCGTCATGCCCGGCCGCGAGAAATGCTCGACCTCGAGCACCGGTCGCCCGATCAGGTTGGAGCCGGCCGGGATCACCACTTCGGTGAAGTACTTCAGCGTCTTGCGATCCGAGAGCATCTCCGCCATCGCGTCGCGCCGCGGCAGCGCATAGGGCGCGGTGATGGCGATGAAGACCGCCCCGGCGGCCGCGATCATCACGGCCATCGGCGTCAGCTCGAACATGCCGAACGCCTCGAGCCCGCGGCCTTGCGCGACCCCGTCGACGAGCAGATTGGTCGATGTGCCGATCAGCGTGCAGGTACCGCCGAGCACGGCAAGATAAGAGAGGGGGATCAGAAGCTTGGAGGCCGAGATTTGCAGCTGTTTGGCCAGCCGGACCGCGACGGGGATCAGCATGACCACAACCGGCGTGTTGTTCATGAAGGCCGAGGCGGTCAGCGTGACGCCGGCAAACCCGCCGAGCACCGTCCGCGGGCGCGTCTCGGACAGCGCGAGGATCGGGCGCGAGACCGCTTCGAGAATGCCGGCCCGGAGAAGCGCGCCCGAGAGGATGAACATCGCCCCAATCGTGATCGGCGCCGGATTGGCGAAAACCGACAGGAAGGCGTCCACCTCAAGAACGCCGGCCGCAAGCAGAAAGGCCGCACCTGCAATCGCGACGACTTCGGGCGGGTGGCTTTCGCGGATAAAGAGCGCGAACATCGCGCCGAGCGTCGCGAGCGTCAGAAGCGCCGGCCAAAGGGCCGGGTCGGTCGGGGCCATGGCGAGCGCCTCGGTCAAGGGCAGACGGTCGCGTATTGCCCCGGCGATGGCGCCGATGCAATCGCCTGGTGGGGCGGGTCTTGGGAGGACGCGATGGTGACACTGATCGGGTGGCAAGGCGGGCCTTGCGGCACCGCTTGACCGGGTGGTGGCTCGCAGCGGACGCGTCGATTTCTCGAACCAAGCGGTCTCCGCGGTCTGAGGCCCGCGGAGATGACTTTAACACGCCCTGCGCCCCCGGGGGGGCGGGGGGAACCCGGGGGCCCCCCGCGCGCGCCCGCCCCCCCGCCCCCACCCCCCCCCGCGGGCGCCCCCGGGCCCCGAGTTTT
>JBHJGX010000007.1:0-12314 GCA_050331395.1 Paracoccaceae bacterium | reverse complement strand
GGCCACGGAAATTTGCGCGGTCTATCCCACCTTGGCCCCCCTGCACGGGCCCGCCCGGCCGGGGGGGGCTTCCCCCCCCGGCCCGGCCCCCCACCCCGCCGCCGGGGGGGGGCGGCCCCCCGGGGGGGCGCCGCGGGGGGGGGGGGGGGTGCTCCCCCCCCGTTCCCCGGCCCCGGTTCCGCGCCGACCCTTTGCGCTCGGCGACGCCGCGGGTGTCCCGGCGCGGCGCGCCCCGAGCGATTTTGCGCTCAGCCGAGGACCCGGCCCGCCACCGCGTCGAGCTTGGCCACGAGGGTGGGATCCCGCGCCTCGGGCGCCGTGATCAGCGCGAATTCGAGCGCCCGGTCGCAGCCATGCGGGCAGGGCTCGCGGACCGGGCCGAGCGCCGGGATCACCTCGACGAGCAACTCCCGCGCCTTCACGACATTCGCCTGCATCGTCGTCAGGATCGCCTGGATGTCGACCTCGCCATGGTCCTCGTGCCAGCTGTCGTAGTCCGTCACCATCGCGACGGTCGCATAGCAAAGCTCGGCCTCGCGCGCGAGTTTGGCCTCGGGCATGTTCGTCATGCCGATCACGTCCATCCCCCACACCTCGCGGTAAAGCCGGCTCTCGGCCAGGGTCGAGAATTGCGGCCCCTCCATCGCGAGATAGGTGCCGCGCGCGTGGTAGGGGATCTCGCATTTCATCGCCGCATGGGCGAGCGCGCTGTGGAGCCGCCCGCAGACCGGCTCTGCCATCGAGACATGGGCCGTCAGCCCGGGTCCGAAGAAGCTCTTGGCCCGATTGACCGTCCGATCCACGAACTGATCGACCAGCACGAAGGAGCCCGGCGCCATCTCCTCGCGGAACGACCCGCATGCGGAGACCGAGATCACATCCGTGACCCCGAGCCGCTTCAGCGCGTCGATATTGGCGCGGTAGGGGATATCGGTCGGCGGCAGCCGGTGTCCGCGCCCGTGCCGCGGCAAGAAGGCCACCGCGACGCCGCCGAGCCGCCCGGTCAGGATCTCGTCCGAGGGGGCGCCCCAGGGCGTCTCCACCATTTGCCAACGGGCCTCCTCGAGCCCGTCGAGGGCGTAAAGCCCCGATCCCCCGATCACGCCGATCCGCGCCTCGCCCATAGTCCGCCCTCCGCTCCGTCCGCTCAACCGCCGGGGCGGGTCATTTCCCAGGCCTCCGAGACGGTCGTGTAGTCCATGTAGCCCATGCGCGCGACCGGGTTGAAGGCGAGCACGTCCACCCGCCCGTCCTTGAGCACGGCGTCGTCGATATGCACGCCCACCACTTCGCCGATCACCACGATGTTGAAGGCATGCGCCTTCCAAGACGGCAGATCGTCGATCACCCGGACCGTCCGGCATTCGAGGACCGCAGGCGCGGCGGCGACCCTTGGCGCAGCGATCACCCGACACGCGGCCTTCTCGAGGCCCGCGAGCTCGAACTCGTCCCGCCCGGCCTCATAGGTGCCCGAGGACGCGTTCATCGCCTCCGCGAGCGCTTGGCCGACGATGTTGGCGGCGAACTCGCCGGTGGCGCGGATATTGGCGACGGTGTCCTTGATCGCCTCGGGGCGGCTCTTGCGGCCGGTCTGCGCGAACATAACGAGCGGCGGGGCGTCGCCGCAGCCATTGAAGAAACTGTAAGGTGCCAGATTGGCCCGCCCGGCGTCGTCCAGGGTCGAGATCCAGCCGATCGGCCGTGGCACGACGAGCGCCTTGAACGGGTCGTGGGGCAGCGGGTGCCCGTCTTTCGGTTCGTAGAACATCGCCCTTATCGCTCCTTCGCCGACCGGTTGGCCCCATTCGCGCCCCGTGCTACGGCCGAATTGCTAACCCGATCCCGCTGCCGAGGCCAAGCCGTCCGATGCCCGGCCGTTCCCGAGCCCGCCGATGCTCCGTCTGCTGACCGAGACCGCGGCCGATGCGCCCGAGGTCGAGGCGCTCTATGACCTCGCCTTCGCGCCCGGGCGCGGCGCGCTCAGCGCGTATACCTTACGCGAGGGGGTAGCGCCCGTGGCCGAGCTATGCCGCATCGCACGGGACGAATACGATGCCGTCGTCGCTGCGATCCGCTACTGGCCGGTGCGGATCGGCGGGGCGGGCCACGCGGCGCTTCTGCTCGGCCCGATCGCGGTCCACCCCACCCGACAGGGCGAAGGGCTCGGTCGGCTCTTGATCGAGGAGACGCTCGGCGAGGCGGGGCGGCATGGCTGGGCGCGCGTGATCCTGGTCGGCGACGAGCCCTATTACCGTCGCTTTGGGTTTCGTCGCGACCTCGCTACGAAGCTCGACTTTCCCAAACCCGTAAATCTCGCCCGTCTTCTCGTTCGCCCGCTTTATCCGGACGCGATGGACGGCATTTCGGGCGCAGTGCGGCGCTGGGAGACGGCTTCCGACGCCGACTGAACAAAATTCTCTGTCAATCTGCCCTGAAACGACGATTTATCGCTCTTGCACTATTTCATTCCGTTACAGAAGTCCCTATACACTTGCAGGCATTGCCGTGGTTGGCCGACCACGCTTGGCGGGTTTTTAGCAAAGCCCACAGGTCGAGACGGTCGGCGTTACGGCCTACCTACGAACCTCGCGCAGAGCATCGGAGAATAGCTGATGGCGGAAGAAACGATCGAGCATACCGAGCTCCTCTCGTTGACCTCGGATATCGTGGCGGCGCACGTATCCAACAATGCGGTTTCCAATAACGATCTGCCCGTGCTGATCGAAACGGTGTATAAGACCCTTGCCGGGCTGAACGGCCAGCCGAAAGAGCCTGAAGTCGAGTTGAAACCGGCGGTGCCGATCAAAAAGTCGATCACGGATGATTACCTGATTTGTCTTGAGGACGGTAAAAAGTTGAAGATGCTGAAGCGCCATTTGGCCACCACCTTCAACATGACGCCGGAAGAGTATCGGCAGAAATGGGGACTGGCGCCCGATTACCCGATGGTCGCGCCGAACTACTCGGCCACCCGAAAGGATCTGGCGAAGAAAATCGGTCTGGGGCGCAAGCCGAAATCCGCCGACTGATCCGGCTCGGACCGGCGCCCCGCCGTTGCGAGGCGCGCGGCATCCGGATAATGCCAAGGCAAGGGGCCGTCCTTTGGGGCGGCCCGTCGGCGTTGGCTGTCACCGGATCGACCGCGCACCGCCAGCCGTTTCCAGCAATTCGGAGGCACCGATGACCGGCCGCACGCTCTTCATCAAGACCTATGGCTGTCAGATGAACGTCTACGACAGCGAACGGATGGAGACTGCGCTCGCCACCGCCGGGTACCGGACCGTGGATCGGCCCGAGGACGCCGACCTCGTCGTTCTCAACACCTGCCACATCCGCGAGAAAGCCGCGGAAAAGGTTTATTCCGAGATCGGCCGGCTGAAACCGATGAAGGCTTCCCGCCCCGGCATGCAGATCGCGGTCGCAGGCTGCGTCGCCCAGGCCGAGGGTCAGGAGATCGTTGAGCGCGCGCCAGCCGTCGATATGGTCGTGGGGCCCCAGGCCTATCACCGTCTGCCTGAGATGCTCGGGCGCGCCGCCCGTGGCCCGGTCGTCGAGACGGACTTTCCCGCCGAGGACAAATTCGACCACCTGCCCAAGGGCCGGGGACGGCGGGGTCCGACGGCGTTTCTGACCGTGCAGGAGGGGTGCGACAAGTTTTGCGCTTTTTGCGTCGTGCCCTACACCCGCGGCGCCGAAGTCTCGCGCCCCGTCGCGCGCGTCGTCGCCGAGGCGGAAGACCTGGTGGCGCGCGGCGTGCGCGAAATCACGCTCCTAGGGCAGAACGTGAACGCCTATCACGGCATCGGCTCCGGAGGGGCGGAATGGGGCCTCGGGCGACTGATCCGCCGGCTCGCCGAAATCCCGGGGCTCGACCGTATCCGCTATACCACCTCGCATCCGAACGACATGGACGCCGAGCTGATCGCGGCCTATGCGGAGGTGCCGGCGTTGATGCCCTATCTGCATCTGCCGGTGCAGGCCGGGTCCGATCGGATCCTTAAGGCGATGAACCGGCGGCACACGGCTGAGGAATATCTGCGCATTCTGGAGCGGGTGCGGGCCGCCCGGCCCGATATCGCGCTCTCGGGCGATTTCATCGTGGGTTTCCCGGGCGAGACCGAGGCCGATTTCGCCGACACGCTCGCGCTGGTGCGCGAGGCGCGGTACGCCCAAGCATTCTCGTTCAAATACTCGCCCCGTCCCGGCACCCCGGCGGCCGATGCCGCCCAGCTGCCGGAAGAGACCAAGGCCGACCGGCTCGGCCGTCTGCAGGCGCTCCTCTCGGAACAGCAGGCCGCGTTCAATGCGGGCCTCGTCGGCCGGCGGACCGAGGTGCTTGTGGAGAAGCCCGGCCGGCACGAGGGGCAGATGGTCGGCCGCGCGCCCTGGTTAATCCCGGTGCATTTCGACGCGTCTCCCGAGACCGCCGGAGAGATCCTCGCCGTCGAGATCACCGGCGCGGGCCCGAACTCGCTCGCAGCCCGCCGGAGCGGATGAGAGCGCAAGCGAGGCCGGTACTGGCCGGGGCGTCCCGCCGCGGGTGTACCCAATGTGACCGAGCGATGACGCAAGCGGCGCTTGAACTGACCGTCTGCCATGGCATTATCCGCTCAATGAGGCATGCATTCGGCACCATTGCTGTCCGCCCTGAGTGTCGGGACCATCATCCCGCATGACGGAGATGCCCACCGAGACCGTTGTCGAGTTTGACGATAATCGGCTTCTCGCAGATCTATGCGGCCCCTACGACAAGAACCTTGCCGCGCTCGAGCGCGGGTTCGACGTGGTGATCTTACGCCGCGGGAACCTGCTTGCCATGCAGGGCGAGGAAGACGCGCGGAGCCTCGCCGCCGGCGCGCTCGAAAAGCTTTATGACCGGCTGACAAGCGGCAAACCCGTAGAGGCCGCGGATATCGACGCGGCGATCCGGCTGGGCGATGTCTTCGACGAGGCCCCACCCGAGGATCGTCCGGCTGCGCAGCTCAACATGTTCCCCGATGGCGGACCGCTCGAGATCCGCACAAAGAAGCGGGCGATCGAGCCGAGGACCCGGACCCAGCGGGCCTATGTGGCCGCGCTCTTCGGGCGCGAGCTCGTCTTTGGCATCGGCCCCGCCGGCACCGGCAAGACCTATCTGGCGGTCGCGGCCGCGGTCTCGCTGTTCCTCGACGGGCGCGTCGAGAAGATCATTCTGTCCCGTCCGGCAGTCGAAGCGGGCGAGCGCCTCGGCTTTCTGCCGGGCGATATGAAGGAGAAAATCGACCCCTATTTGCGCCCGCTTTACGACGCGCTCGGCGACATGCTGCCCGCCAAGCAGGTCGCGAAGCTGATGGAAGAGGGCAAGATCGAGGTGGCGCCTTTGGCCTTCATGCGCGGGCGGACGCTCTCGAACGCCTTCGTGCTCCTCGACGAAGCGCAAAACACGACCGACATGCAGATGCGGATGTTCCTGACACGCCTCGGCGAAGGCAGCCGCATGGCGATCACCGGCGATCCGAGCCAGATCGATTTGCCGCGCGGCGTCGGCTCGGGTCTCGTCGAGGCGCTTCGGATCCTCGACGGCGTGGCCGGGATCGGGGTCGTGCGGTTTGTGGCCGCGGATGTGGTACGCCACGCGCTCGTTCAACGGATCGTTGAGGCCTATGCCCGGGCGGACAGCCGATGAGCGCGCTCGAGCCGGCCGAACCCATTGTCGAGCTCGTGCTCGAGGATCCGCGCTGGAGCGAGGCGGTGCCCGATCTCGACGCCGTGGCGGAACGGGCTGCAGAGCTTGCGTTCTCGGAAACCGGCCGGACTGCCGGGGGCTGGCGGATCGCACTCCTCGCCTGCTCTGATGCGCGAATCACCGGTCTCAACGCGCAATTCCGGGGCCGAGACGCGGCGACGAATGTGCTTTCCTGGCCGGCCTTCGCCCCGCCGATCCCCGAACCCGGGCCCGGCGGGCCTCCGCTCCATCTCGGAGATCTGGCGCTCGCGCTCGAGACCACGCGGAACGAGGCCGAGGCGGCCGCAATTCCCTTGAAAGCGCACGCCGTTCACCTGATCTTACACGGGTGTTTGCATCTCCTCGGTTACGACCACGAGACCGAGGTTGACGCGGCCGTCATGGAGGGGGTCGAGACTCGGGCGCTCGCGCGCCTTGGCCTGGACGATCCCTATAGTCGAGGGGATGCGGCGACCCCGCATTCGGATTGAGAGAAATGGACGCAAGTCACAGTCCCGACGCCGCCGCGCGCGGCGATCATAAGGGACAGGGGACGGCCGAAGAGCCGTCCGAACCCGGGGAGACTTGGTCTCTCGCCACCCTGTTCAGGCGCGCCACCGGGGCGCTCGGCAACGGCTCCTCGAACGGCGCGCTCGACGCTGACCCTAAAGGCGGGGCGGCCGAGGATCTGGGCCCGCTTTTCGCCTCCTCGTCGCCCGGCGAGCGGGCGATGGTCACCAATATTCTGAGGCTTCGGGAGATCCGGGTCGAAGACGTAATGACCCCCCGCGCCGACATCGTCGCGGTGTCCGAGGAAGCCGCACTCGATGAGGTGATGCACGCCTTCCAGTGTGGGTCGCTCTCCCGTCTGCCCGTCTATCACGAGACGCTCGACGACCCGATCGGCTTCGTGCATCTCAAGGACTTGGCGCTGGCCTACGGGGTCGGCTGCCAGAAGGACACCCAGCCCTTCGACGTGCGCAAACACCTGCGAACCGCGCTCTTCGTGCCCCCCTCCATGCGAATTGCCACGCTCCTGCAGCGGATGCAGGCCTCGCGGGTGCATATGGCGCTGGTGATCGACGAATTCGGCGGTGTCGATGGGCTCGTGACCATCGAGGATCTGGTCGAGCAGATCGTCGGCGACATCGAAGACGAACACGACACCGAAGATCTCGAGCAGTGGCGCGAGGAAGCGCCCGGCATCTATTTAGTGAACGCGCGGACCGATATCCGGGAGTTCGAGGAGGCGGTGGGTCGCCCGCTCGTTCCCGACGACTGGGATGAAGACGTGGACACGCTCGGCGGGCTCGTCTTTATGCTGACCGGCCGGGTGCCGGCCCGTGGCGAGGTGATCGGCCATCCGCTCGGCCACGAATTTCAGGTCACCGACGCGGATCCCCGGCGGATCCGGCGACTTCGGGTGACGCTGGTGGGGGCGGGGCCCGCTCCCGGGGCTGAGAGGAGGGTTGCGGCGGCGCCCGGACCCGGGGCGACCGGACCCATGGAGGCGGAGCGGCAATCCTCCTCGGACGAGCCACTGACGGAGGCCCGTCACGCCAGCCCCGACGCAAACGCCCCAACCGACGCCCCCGACCGCCGCGAAGAGGCCGTGCCGCTGGCCAAAGCGGCCGAGTAGCCCCGGTCGGATGGCGGCAACGCGCCCGAGCGATCTGCGGGTCGCGCTGCCGGCGACCTGGCTCGGGGCGCTCCCGGGCTGGGTGCGCGTTCCGGTCGCGGGCCTGGCTGGGGCCGCACTTACCCTCGGCCAGCCGCCCGTCTCTCTGCCTCTGGTCGTCTTTCTCGCTTTGCCGATCCTCGCCTGGCTGCTCGACGGTGTGGCGAGTTGGCGCGGGGCGCTCGCGCTCGGTTGGGCGGCGGGGTTCGGCAGCTTCGTCGCCGGGCTTCACTGGATGGGCCATGCCTTTCTGGTCGAGCCAGACCGGTTCGCCTGGCTATTGCCTTTCGCCGTGACGTTGCTGCCGGCCGGGCTCGGGATCTTCTGGGCGGCGGCCTTTGCGTTGGCACGGGCGCTCGCGGACCCGGGCCCCGGGCGGTGGATTGCGCTTGCCGCGGCGCTCGCAGCGGCCGAATACGCCCGCTCGACGGTCCTGACCGGGCTTCCCTGGGGTCTGCCGGCCTATGTCTGGGCCGAGACCCCGATCGCGCAAGCTGCGTCGCTGGTCGGGCCGCACGGGCTTTCGCTGGCCACGCTGCTGGCGGCAGCGACCGCGCTTCCGCTCTTGGCGACCCGGCGCTGGGCGCTCGCCCTCCTGCCCGCCACGGCCGTCGTGCTCGCCGCAGGCTGGGGAACCCTTCGCCTTGCCGAACCCGTGCCCCCGCTTGCCGAGCGCGTGGCGCTGCGGATCGTCCAGCCGAACGCACGCCAAGACCTCAAATGGGTCAGCCCCCACCGCGAGCGCTTTGCCGAGCGGCTCATGGCCCTCTCCGCCGCACCGCCAGATCCGCGGCTCGGCCCGCCTGCGGCGGTTATCTGGCCGGAAATCGCCGTCACCTTCCTGCCCCAGCGGTCGCCGGAGCACATGGCGCAGATCGCCGCCTCGGCCGGCGGAGCCCCACTTGTCACCGGCGCGCTCTTCTTTGCCGAGACCGACCGGGGCCGGGAGTGGTCGAACGCGCTGATGGTCGTCGATCCCGCGGGCCGCATCGTCCGGCGCTACGACAAGCACCATCTCGTGCCGTTCGGCGAATACATGCCGCTGCGGGGGCTCCTCGAAGGCCTCGGGCTCGAGGCGATCGCCGGCATGGCGGGCGCGGGCTTCGTCCCCGGTCCGGGCCCCCGTGTCATCCGAGTGCCGGGCCTGCCGCCCTTCGCGCCGGCGATTTGCTATGAGATGATCTTTCCCCAGGGTATTCTGCCCAACGGGCTCCCCGACGGCGGGCGACCCGACTGGATCTTGCACCTGACGAACGACGCCTGGTTCGGCCGGTTCGCCGGGCCGCAGCAACACCTCGCACAGGCCCGCTTCCGCGCCATCGAACAGGCCCTGCCCGTGGTCCGCGCGGCGAATACCGGGATTTCGGCGGTCATCGACGCCCGCGGCCGCGTCCTCGATGCCCTGCCGCTCGGCACCCACGGCGCGCTCGATGCGGCGCTGCCGCCGCCGCGCCCGCCCACGCCCTATGCCGCGACCGGAGACTGGCCCGCGCTCGGTGCCCTGGCGCTCCTCGGCCTCGGGCTCCTGGCCGCCCGTGCCCGGGCTGCTTGACCGCCCCCCTTGCGCGTGGCACTGACCGGTCCGCCCGCCGCACCCACCGGAGACTTCCCCCATGGCTCGTCCTGACTACCTCTTTACATCCGAATCCGTCTCCGAGGGCCATCCGGACAAAGTCTGCGACCAGATCTCCGACGCCGTCGTCGATTACATCCTCGCCCGCGAGCCCGAAGCCCGCACCGCCATCGAGACCGCCGCCACGACGAACAAAGTCGTCATGATGGGTGAGGTGAAGATCTCTGAAGACGCCGCCGTGACGCCCGAAGAAATTTGCGCCGTCGCCCGCGACACGATCCGCGAGATCGGCTATGCGCAGAAGGGCTTTCACTTCAAGACCTGCTCGATCGACACCTATATCCACGAACAATCGGCCGATATCGCGGTGGGCGTGGATGCGGCCGAGAACAAGGACGAAGGCGCGGGCGACCAGGGGATCATGTTCGGCTTTGCCACGAACGAGACGCCCGAGCTCATGCCGGCGCCGATCCTCTTCTCCCATAAGATCCTGAAAACGCTGTCGGAGGCCCGCCATTCGGGCGCCGAGCCGCTCCTCGGCCCCGACGCTAAGAGCCAGGTGACCGTCGAGTATCGCGGCGGCAAGCCCGCGCGCGCCCACACCATCGTTGTCTCGACGCAGCACCTCGACCGCGACGGGGCGGGGCGCGAGATCACCTCTGAGCATGTTCGCGAGATCGTCGCGCCGCATGTGCGCGCAGCCCTGCCCGACGGCTTCATCGACGCCGAGACGGTCTGGCATGTGAACCCGACGGGGCGTTTCGTGATCGGCGGGCCGGACGGCGATGCGGGCCTGACCGGGCGCAAGATCATCGTCGACACCTATGGCGGCGCGGCGCCCCATGGCGGCGGCGCCTTCTCGGGCAAGGACCCGACCAAGGTGGACCGCTCGGCCGCCTATGCCGCGCGCTACGTCGCCAAGAACGTGGTCGCCGCCGGGCTGGCCGAGCGCTGCCTCATTCAGCTTTCCTATGCCATCGGGGTCGCTGAGCCGCTGTCGATCTATGTGGATACCGACGGCACGGCGGCGGTGGACCCGGCCCGGATCGAAGCCGCGATCCGCCAGGTCATCTCGCTCACGCCGCGGGGCATCCGCACCCATCTCGGGCTCAATCGGCCGATCTATAAGCGCACCGCCGCCTATGGTCATTTCGGCCGCGCGCCCGAGGAGGACGGCGGCTTCTCGTGGGAGCGGACGGACCTCGCCGAGGCGCTGAAAGCCGCGATCTGAGCGCTCCCGGCTCGCTCGCGCGTTGCATGAGGGGCGAAGGTCTAGTACCTTCGGATACATGAATGGGGGAATATCCATGGATCACTTTCTTTCGGGTGTCGTCGTTGCGGCGCTGATGATGGCGGCGGTCGCACCCGCCGGCGCGGCCACGTTAGAGTTGGAGTTTCTCGGCACAAATCTGGTCTGCGATCCTGATTGCGAAGATCTCGACCGGGTCGTGGTCCAAGTGACGATCGACACCGCGTCAGCGCAGACCGGTTCCGTCGAAGGCGGTATTGAATACGACGATGCGCCGATTGCGCTCGAGATCGATTTTCTTTTTGCCGACGGGACTTCGGCTGGAACTGTCAACCTTTCGGAAAGTGGTTTCGGCACGGAACAGAGCGACTTGACACTGCTCAATGACTCGACGTTCTTCACTTCTCCGGCAGACGGTGTTTCGTTGGCCTTCACGTCGCTGACGAGCACTGTGACAGGGTCGTTGATGTCAGTCGCTGACGGGGACGATGCGGCGGGGGTGGTGATCAACCTGTTTTCGGCGGCTGACCCCTTTCTGACGGGTGCTTTGACCGAACTTGATCAGGCCGCAGTCGATACTCTGGCGACTGCACCGACACTCTTCTTAACCGACTTCGTCATCGCGCTCGGCATCACGCTTCCGATGGATGAAACAGTCGAGGTGGAAGATGTTCGGAACAGCACGGCGGCCGTGCGCATCAGCGCCGACTTCACCGTCGTGCCACCCGGCCCCGTAGCCATCCCTCTGCCGGCCGCGCTCCCGCTGCTTATAACGGGCCTCGTCGGGCTGGCGTTCCTGCGCCGCCGCGCCTGAAACGGCCCGCCGCGGCGCACTATGACGTGACGGCCACCACCACCGCTGCGGTCACCGGGATGCGGAAGCATCCGTCCCCTGCGAATTCGGCAGCGACCTTGTCGGCCACGGCCTTCCGCATCGCCGCGATCCGCGCTTCCGATTGAGATAGTATGGCCAGACGCGCGCCCACCGTCGCGTCGCGGAAGATGTCGAAAAGCCCGTCGGCTTCGGCCGTCTGCCAGTGGTGGCGCACCACCTCCCGCGACTGCGGAGAGAGGCCTGCCGCCTCCAGCATCGGTTCGGCTCGCGCCGGGTCGGCCAATTCGAAGAGATCGGGTGCCGGGGGCGGGGGTGTCTCGGGATCGATATTGGCTTTAATCGCCCCGAAGATCGTCGCGAAGGCCGGGTTCTCCGGCGGTGGGCACCAGTTCGTGTAGACGAAAAGGCCGCCCGGACGGAGCACGCGCGCCACCTCGGCCAGGGCGGCGGGTCGGTCGGGCATGTGAAGGAGCCCGAAATTGCAGACCACCCGGTCGAAACTCTCGGCCTCGAAGGGCAGCGACTGTGCGTCGGCCTCCACAAGCGTGGCGGACGGGACGGCCTCGGCCGCGCGCGCGAGCATGGTCGGGGAGAAATCCACGCCGGTGACCGAGGCGCCCGTGGCGGCGAGCTCGGCGGTCAGCGTCCCCTGCCCGCAGCAGAGATCCAGCACGGCAGACCCGGGTGACGCGTCGGCCCGCGCCAGCACGGTCTCGGCGACGCGATCGACAACGGGGCCGAATTTGTCCACATAGGCGCCGGAGATCGCCGGATCGGCCCAGCCCTCGCGCTCACGCTCGGCGAATAGGGCAAATTCCATGGCGCGCTCCTCGAAAATTTGTCGAGGAATACCATCCAAACGCGGTCGCGACAATCTTTGGGGCGGTCGCCTGGCTTGCCTCCCGGCTGTCCGGCGACATAGAGCGGCGGCCATGAGCGTGCATGACGACGATCAGCCGGGAGCGACGCCGCCCGACCGGGCCTGGCGCAATTTCTACGGCCGGCGCCACGGCAAGCAGCTCCGCAAGGGGCAGGTGCGTCTTCTCGAGACGCGGCTGGCGGAACTCGCGCCCGCGGGCGTCGGCTGGGAGGAGAACCCGCACCGCCGGCCGCTCGATCTGCCGGCGCGTTTCGGACGCCCCAGGCCCGGCGGGCTCGAGATCGGGTTCGGCGGGGGCGAGCATCTGGCGGGGCTGGCGGCGCGGCATCCGGAGGTCGGGTTTTTGGGCTGCGAGCATTACGTGGATGGGGTCGCCAAGCTGTTGGCCACGATCG
>JBHJGX010000006.1:0-31020 GCA_050331395.1 Paracoccaceae bacterium | reverse complement strand
GCCCGCCCGCGCCCGTCCCCGAAAGGCGCGCCCGGTACGCAAGATCCGGGTCGCAATTGCGACCGCGCGGAGCGATGGACGGCGGGCCGACCGGAGACCGCCCATGTTCGAGACGACCCTGGCCCTCATCGTCTTTCTCTTGGCCCTTGCCTACAGCCCGGGACCTGGAAACCTGTTCTTTGCCGCCTTGGGCGCCCGGTTCGGAGTGCGTGCCACGATCCCGGCGAGCGCCGGCTATCACCTCGCGACCTGGGTCGTGACGGTGGCCATCGGGCTCGGTTTCGCTGCGGCAGTCGAGGCCGCACCCGGCATGGCGACGGCGATCCGGTGGGCGGGCGCGACCTATGTGCTCCGGCTCGCCTTCGGCTTTCTCCAGGCGGGCACCCATGAGGCCGAGGCAACTGCGCGGCCGGCGGGGTTTATCGACGGGGCGGTTCTCTTTCTGCTCAATCCGAAGGCCTATCTCATCATCGCGCTGATGTTTTCGCAGTTCCTGGTCGAGGCGGCGCCGGATCGCCTGGGCGCGGTCCTCTGGATCGCGACGGTCTTCACCCTCAACAATCTGGTCGCCTTCGTCGCCTGGACGGTCCTCGGCGATCGGTTGGCCGCCGGGTTCCGCCGTCCAGGCGCGGCGCAACGCCTCAATCGCCTTTTTGCCGGCGCGCTTGCGGGCGTGGCAATTTGGATGCTCGCCGCCTGAGCCCGGCCCGTGTCAGCGCGCGACGAGGCCGAGCGGCATGGCCGAGAGCGGCTCGGCGCCCGTCTCGGTGACGAGCGACGTCCGGCCGAGGCACATCGCCGTTCCGGTCGGGCTCTCCATCAGGATCATATGCAGGAAATAGACCTGCCCGGGTGCGATCTGCGTCGTCGCCCCCTCGTAGAACATCTGATCCTCCATCCAGGACGGCGCGAACCGTGCGCCGAGCGCATAACCGCAGGCGTTCAACCGATGTGCGCCAAGCCCGTGCGCGTCGAGCGTCCGGGCATGGGCGTCATATACCTCGCCCATTCGAGCCCCGGGACGGAGCGCAGCCTCGCAGGCCAGGAGCGCCTCTTCGGCCGCTGCCTGGAGCGCCCGGTGCCGCTCGCTCGGCGGGCCAACCACCACGGTCTTCATGAGCGCCGCATGGTAATGGCGCGAGACGCCCGCCCATTCGAGGGTGATCTGATCGCGCGCGCCGAGCGTCCGGCGGCCCTCTTGATATCGGCAAAGGAGCGCATGATCGCCTGAGCCGACGATAAACGGGTTGCCCGGATATCCGCCGCCCCCCGAGAACACCGCCCCCTGCATGGCGGCAAGGACGGCGCCGTCGTCCGCGCCCGGACGGATTGCGGCGCGCCCGGCCTCCCAGGCGGCGTCGGCGAGGCGGGCGGCATCGCGCACATGGGCGATTTCCGCCGGCGATTTGATCAGCCGCAAGGTCGAGACAAGGTCGGAGGCTTCGACCAGCCCCGGCAGCCGGGCGGCCAGCCGCGCGCCGTCCCGGTGAATAAGCCCGTGGGTCCGCGTCTCCCAGCCGATCCGCCCACCCGATGCCCCGAGCTCGTCGAGGAGGGCACATAAATCGGCCGTCGGATCGGCCCCCTCGCGGTCGCGCCAGACGCGGATATCCTCGACCGTCGAGGTGAGCTGCGCCTGGCGCAGATCGGCCGACCGCGTCAGAAGCACGGGCGCCCGGTCGGTGATGACGAGGCACTGGAAGAAGCAATAGCCGAAGGTGTCGTGCCCGGTCAGCCAGTACTGGCTCTCGGGCGCGAAGAGCAGGAGCGTCTCCAGCCCGCGTGCGGCCATCTCGGCGCGGGTCCGTGCGAGGCGCTCGTCGAACTCGGCGGCGGAGAAGTGCAGCATGGCGGGGGCTCCTTTCCGGGTGAGCTAGCGGAGGCGGACGGGGATGCCGCGGTCCTCGAAGGCAGCGCGGAGGCCGCCGGCCGGCCCGGCGGCAACCTGCCAGGGTTTGCGGTGGGTCTTGCCGTCGGTGAAGACGAGCGTCACCTGCGGCAGCACCTCGCTGTCGGAGATCTCGCGGATCTCGACGCGAGCGATCTCGGCGAGCGCGAACTCGACGGTCTCGCGCTCCCAGGTCCAGGAGAGCGTCCGCGTATCCATGGCGAAAACCCGCTCGGGCCCCGATGCGGCGGTCGCGAAGAGAAGGGCTGCGAGCCCCCCGATCGGCAGGAGCGCGGGCCAGGGCACCTCTGCATGGGCGCCGGCCGCGATGCCGACGACGCAAGCCACGCCGAGCGCGAAGCGGCCGTAACTCGGGGCGTTCGCAACGAAGCGGTACGGCTTCACCGGCATCCCCTCGGGCCGGTCGCCGGGACGATGGGCGGGCCGCCTCATGCGCCCGGCACCGCGATGGCGGCGACGAGGCGGCCGTAATCGGGCGCGCCCGCATGGGTCGCGCGGCGATAGGAGAAAAACCGCGCCGGATCCGCGTAGGTGCAGTGGCCCGTCCAGACCGCCTCGACGCCGGCCGCACGGAGCCGCCAGAGGCAGTAGCCCGGCAGGTCGAATTGCGCGCGATCGCCTCGGCCGCCCGCGAAGAAGCGCGCGGTCTCGGGGTCGTCGTCGAGGAAGCGTTCGACGAATTCGGGGCCGACTTCGTAGGACGCCTGGCCGATCGTCGGACCGATCGCCGCGCGGATCCGGGAGCGTCCGGCGCCTTTGGCCTCCATCGCCGCCACCACGCTGTCGAGCACGCCGGCGCGCGCGCCTTTCCAGCCCGCATGGGCCGCCCCGACGACGCCCGCCGCGGGATCGACCAAGAGCACGGGGGCGCAGTCGGCCGTCAGGATCGCGAGGGCGACGCCGGGGGTCGCGGTCACCATGGCGTCCGCCTCGGGCCGGCCGTGGAGCGAGGCGTCGGGCCAGGGACCGGTGACCTCGAGGGCGGTGGCCCCGTGCACTTGCGCGACCGAGACGAGATGCGCCGCGCCGAGGGCCGCGGCGATCCGGGCACGGTTCTCGGCGACCGCGGCGGGAGCGTCGGCGGAGCCAGGGCCGCCGTTCAGGCTTTCGTAGAGACCCGTCGAGACGCCGCCGAGGCGCGTGAAAAAGCCGTGCGGCGCGGGGATCTCGCGGGCCGTGATCGGCTGGGGGGCGTTCGATGCGTGGCTCATGGCGCGCTGAGGGGCGTCTCGAAGCCCGGCGGGACGGGTGCGCCCGCACGCCCCGCCGCCAGCACCCGGAAGCCGCCCATGCCGCCTGAAGCCGTCAATCGTTCGAGCGCCTCGGCGACCTCTTCGGCCCGCTCGGGGGAGCCCCGGGCGAGCGCCTCGGCCCGCGCGCCGATCCCGAGCGCGGCGAGGAACGCGCCTTGTGTCGTTTGCCGGACCGGCCCGGCAAAGGCCGCCGCGAGCGCATCGAAATCGACGAGCCATGTGAGGTCCGCCTCGCCCGGCGCGGCGAGCGGGTCGGCCGGGGCATGCCCGCTGAGCGCCTGCAACGTGGGCCCGGCGGGACGGGTCGCGCGGGTGTAGCCGTAATCGATGAGGAGCGCGGCGAGGCCGTCCCCGTCGACCCGGCGCGCGATCTCGGCCACCACCGCCTCGGCCGCGGGCGAATGCTCGGCCCAGGGCTGGGTGGGCATGCCGCCGGGCAGGGGCGGCGAGAGCGCGAAGGCGAGGCGGTCGCCGGCCAGGCTCACCAGCCGTTCGCGCCAGCCCTCGGGCGAGGCGAGATATTGGCGGACCGGCAGCGCATCCAAGAATTCGTTGGCAATGAGCAGAAGCGGCCCCTCGGGGATTTCGGCGAGCGTGGCGGCGACCCGCGCCTCGGGGACGCGCTCGGCCTGGGCGCGCCGCAGGACCGGCGAGGTCTCGACGAACCAGACCTCGGCCGCCTCCGCGAGCCCTGAGCCCGCCGCCGCCCGCAGCGCATCGGCCATCAGCGTGCCGCGTCCGGGTCCGAGTTCGACGAGCCTGACGGGCGTTGGCCGGCCGGCGCCCACCCAGACCTGGGCCGCCCAGAGACCGATCAGCTCCCCGAACATCTGACTGACCTCGGGCGCCGTGATGAAATCGCCGGCGGCGCCGAAAGGGTCGCGGGTCGTGTAATAGCCATGCTCGGGATGGCCGAGGGCGAGAGCCATGAACTCGGCGACCGTCATCGGTCCCGTCGCCCGGATCTGCGCGGTCATCAGCCGGGCGAGCGGCGTCTGGGCTGCGATGGTCCCGTTCATGCCGGGTCGGGGTGCGGTCCCCTCGCGCGGCGGAAGGCCACGACCACGAAGACGATGCCGATGGCCACCATCGGCAGCGAGAGGATCTGCCCCATGGTCAGGCCCATGGCCTCGGGCCCGGTGCCGAAGCGGATCGAATGGCCCATCGGGTTGTCGCGCGTGACGTATTCCAGGTTCCCTTGCCGGAAATTCTCGACGAAGGTCCGCGCCGCCCCATAGCCGATCAGGAACATCCCCGTGATCGCGCCCGGCCGGGTCAGCCAGCGCGCGTAGAGCGCGAGGCCCCAGAGGAGGACAAAGAGCAAGAGGCCTTCGAGGGCGGCTTCGTAGAGCTGGCTCGGATGGCGCGGCTGGTCGTCCTGAGCGGTTGGGAATACCATCGCCCAAGAGACATCGGTCGGGCGGCCCCAAAGTTCTCCGTTGATGAAATTCGCAATCCTGCCGAAGAAAATCCCGGGCGGGGTCGCCAGCGCGACCGCGTCCCCCACTTGCCAGACGGGATAGCCCTTGCGCCAGCAATAGACCACCACCCCGACGATGACGCCGAGAAATCCGCCGTGGAAGGCCATGCCGCCCTGCCAGATCGCGAAGATCTCGCTCGGGTTCTCCCAGTAATACTCGGGGTTATAGAAGAGCACGAAGCCGAGCCGCCCGCCGAGGACGACGCCGAGGACCATCCAGGTCAGGAGTTCTTCGGGCGCGGCCGGCGGCATCGGTGCCTTCGCTCCGGGCCAAAGGCGCTCGCGGCGCATGAGCACGACCATCAACCGCCAACCGAGGACGAGCCCGGCGATATAAGCGATCGCATACCAGCGGAGCGAAAACTCCATCCCGCCGAGCGAGACCGTGAACAGCGCCGGATCGATCTCCGGAAAGGGGAGGACGTAAACCATGGCACCTCCTTGCGCGCCCGGTCTGCGCCATGGCCCGGCCGCCGTCAAGGCACGATCCGGCCGCCCGCGCGCCCGCCGATCGTGTGGCCCCGCGGTGGCCCCGCGGTAACCACGACGGTTGCCCATGGGCCGGTTTCGCCGCATATCCCCCGACAGCCAAGGAGGACCGACATGCAGACCAAAAGTACGCTCTTCGACGATTTGGGCCGCCTCGCCACCAACGCGGCCGGCATGGCGCAGGGCATGAAATCCGAGGCCGAGACCGTCTTTCGCGGCTGGGTCGAGCGTTGGATGGCCGAGAACAACATCGTCACCCGCGACGAGGTCGACGTGCTTCGGGACATGGCCGCCAAGGCGCGCGAGGAGAACGAGACGCTCGCGGCCCGGGTCGAAGCGCTCGAAGCGGAGATCGCCCGCATGAAAGGCGGCGTCTGAGCGCGCGCGATGGCCGGGACGGATCGGAGCGGCGGGCCGGAGACGCCGGTCGATGGGACGGGCGCGGGGCCGATCTCGATCCTGGTCGAGCCGCAGATGGGCGACAACATCGGGGCGGCCGCCCGGGCGCTGTGGAATTTCGGCCTGCGCGCCATGCGCATCGTCGGTCCCCGCGACGGCTGGCCGAACCCGAAGGCGGTCGCAATGGCCTCGGGCGCCGGGGGGCTCCTCGACGAGGCGCAGATCTTCCCGGACACCGCCGCAGCAATCGCCGATCTGACGCTTGTCTATGCAACGACCGCCCGCCCGCGGGAGCTGACGAAACGCGTACTCACGCCGAAGGCCGCGATGGCCGAAGCGGCCGCCGCCCTCCGCGCCGGTGAGCGGGTGGGCGTGCTCTACGGCCGCGAACGCACCGGGCTCGAGAACGAGGACATCGTCCGCGCCTCCGCCATCGTTCGGGTGCCGACCAACCCCGCCTTCGGGTCGATCAACCTCGCCCAGGCCGTGCTTCTGATGGCCTATGAATGGCGCCTGACCCACGACGCGACGCCGCCCGAAGAGCTCGCCATGGGCCGCTCAGAGCGCGCGACGGCAGAGGATGTGGCACGCATGGTCGCCCATCTCGTCGAAGAACTCGACCGCTGCGGGTTCTTCTTCCCCGAGCACAAACGCCCCTCCATGCTGGCGAACCTGGAGAACCTTTTCCGCCGGACGCCGCTGACCGACCAAGACGTGCGCACGCTGCGCGGCGTGATCCGGACGCTCGCCGAGGGCCGGGTCGGCGTCCCGCGATCCGAGCGTTAGCCGCGCGGCACTGCGTCCAGCCCGCCGCCGCTTGTCCGCCCAACCGCCCCCGACTAGGTCATCGGCATCCGGCGGAGGAGAGCGATATGGCGAAACGAGCGGTCTTCGAAGACGTCACCGACGATCAGCGCACCGCACCCGGGCGCAGGGCGCACCCGCGTGAGGCCCGCGGCGCCATCGCCCTCTGGCTTTGGTCGCTCGCCGCGCTCGTCTTCGCGATGATCCTGATCGGCGGGTTGACCCGGCTGACCGATTCGGGGCTCTCGATCACCACCTGGGATCCGGTCATGGGCGTGGTGCCGCCGTTCTCCGAGGCGGATTGGCAGGCCGCCTTCGCCGCCTACCAGACCACCGAGGAGTTCCGCACGCAGAACCACTGGATGGCGCTCGAGGACTTCAAGCCAATCTATTGGTGGGAGTGGGGCCACCGGATGTTCGGCCGGGTGATCGGGCTCGTCTGGGCGGTGGGCTTCGTCGGATTTCTCGCCACGCGCACGATCCCGTCCGGCTGGACGGGGCGGCTGCTGTTGCCCGGCGCGCTCGGCGGGCTGCAAGGGGCGGTCGGCTGGTGGATGGTCGCCTCGGGCCTCGATAAGCTCGATGTGGAGAGCTATCGCCTCGCCACCCATCTCGGGCTCGCCTTCGTCATCATGGGGCTGCTCGCCTGGTACGCGATGAAGATCCGCCTGGAACCGGTCGGTCTCCTCAAGGCGCGGCGGATCCGGGCGGATGGCGCCGCCCTTTGGGCCGGCGTCTTCGGCGGGGTGCTCTTCGTGCAGATCCTCTCGGGTGCGCTTGTGGCGGGCATCGATGCGGGGCGGTCCTTCGTCGATTGGCCGCTGATGCAGGGGCAGTGGATCCCGCCCGGCTGGCTGGCCCTCGAACCGATCTGGCGCAACTTTTTCGAGAATGCCGGGACGGTCCAGTTCGTCCACCGGCTGCTCGGCTACGCGGTCTGGGGCCTCGCGATCGCGGTGGCCTGGCGGGCGGCGGTGGCCGGTGTGCCGGGTCTCGGGCTGAGGGGGGCCGCGCTTTTGTCCGTAGCGACGCTGCAGGTCGTCCTCGGCATCGTCACGGTGATGCACGCTGCACCGCTAGAGCTCGCGATCATCCATCAGGGAGGGGCCGTCCTCATGCTCCTCGTCGCGCTCGGGCTCCGGTTCCGCGCCATGTACCCGCCCGAGACCCGGATCGCCGGTTAGCACCGGGCGATCGCCAGGTCGGAGTGATCCGCGTCACAGGCACCCTTGGGTAAATCGCCATGTGGTCTGTGGGTGGGCGTCGTTTCGGCGGCCCACCCGCGATCTGGCAATCGGACCTGAGGAGAAAGCCGATGCGCAGCACCGATGACATCACTTGTAATATGACCTCCAGCGCCACTTTCGGCCGGGTAAAAGTCGTATATTCCTGGGATCGTGGGTCGAATAGCGATCAGGAAAGCGAAGAAGCGACCGCCCTCACCAATCCGCACAGGGGCCAGACCACCTCGAATTTTGAAAATCAGGAAAATGGCAGCGCTGAGAGGACTGAGCACATTGCGAACAGACCCGACGGCATAGATACCTCCGACCAAATACACAGTAACGAATCTCCGGGTTTTTCACAGGGTCCCCCTTCCAGTGCTGGAGTTCATGCAATAGTGGAAGCCGAGAACGATATTTCGTTATGGGTCCACGGCGATAACACCGATCTCCACGACTGATCGCGCCGGCAGAAAGACTGGCGCCCAGCCGAATATCGCGGGCGAGGGGTAAGATCCTCGCCCCCGAGTGATCCGCATCACAGGGCGGGCCCGATCGGTCGCCATATCAGCAGTGGGTGGGGTTCACCCCAGATTCAGGAGGACCGAGACCATGGCGAAAAAAAACGGACAGATGTTCGATATGCTGCGTCAGATCATCGACAAATACGATGAGACCGACACGGTGGCCTTCACAAATCAGACCACTCAAACCGGCGGCCACACCACAAAAGACGGCTCGAGCTTACTGGGCTTCGAGGTCGAACCGAACCAGGAGACCGAGATCGTGGACGCGTTTCTCTTCTGACATCAGTCCCAGGCGGGCGGGCGTTTCTCGAGAAAGGCCTTGATACCCTCAGCGGTATCCGGTTGCATCAAATTCTCGGCGATCACCCGGCCCGTATGGGCATAGGCTTGGTCAAGCGGCATTTCGGCCTGTTCGTAGAATGCGCGCTTGCCGACCCGGACTGCACTTGCGAGCTTTTCGGCCACGCGCGCCGCGAGCGCCTCGGCCTCGGCACCGAGCTCCGCCTCGGGCACCACACGGTTGACGAGCCCGTGGGCCTCTGCCTCGGCCGCGGAGAGGAAATCCCCGGTGGTCAGCAGCTCGAACGTCTTCTTCCGGCCGATGTTCCGGCTGAGCGCCACCATCGGCGTGGAGCAGAAAAGCCCGATCGTCACCCCGTTCACCCCGAACCGCGTGCCCTCTGCCGCCACGGCCATGTCGCAGGACGCCACCAGCTGGCAGCCGGCGGCGGTCGCGATCCCGTGCACCTCGGCGATCACCGGCTGGGGCATCCGCGGGATCGTCGTCATGATCCGCGTACACTGGGCAAAGAGCGCGTTGAAGAACGCCCGCCCGCCATCGGCGCTCTGCCGGCCGCCCTCGATCTCGCGCAGGTCGTGGCCCGCACAGAACCCCTTCCCAGCGCCCTTCAGCACCACCGCCCGGGTCTCGCGGCGCTCCGCGGTCTCGTCGAGCACGCCTTGCAACTCGGACATCAGCTCCGAGGAGAGCGCGTTGAGCGCCTCCGGCCGGTCGAGCGTCAGATGGCGGACCGGACCCCGGTCTTCGATGCGAACATGCATGAGCGGCCTCCTTGCTGCGCGGGCGGGTTGCCAGACGGCCCGCGGGTGGGCTCAGTCTGACCGAGCCGTGCCTGAGAGGAAAGGGCCCCCATGGACGCCGAACCGCTGTTGACCGCCGAGGACCTCGCCGACTTCCTCGACGAAGTCTTTCCGCAGGTGCGCGGCGAGGCCGCCATCGAGGAGGTCCGGCCGATGGGGGCGCGGATGCGGCTGAACGTCTCCGCGCGGCACCTGCGCCCGGGCGGGACGATCTCGGGCCCGGCGATGTTCATGCTGGCAGATGTGACCTTCTATGTGGCGGTGCTGGCGATGATCGGGCGCGAACCGCTGACGGTGACGACGAACCTGGCGATCAATTTTCTCCGCAAACCGGCGCCCACGGATCTGGTCGGCGAGGCCCGGATCCTCAAGCTGGGACGGACGCTCGCGGTCGGCGACGTGACGCTCTTCTCCGAAGGTGCGTCCGGGCCGGTCGCCCACGCCTCGGTGACCTATGCGATCCCGCGACGGGCCTGAGATCGAGCGCCGCCCGCAGCGGTGGCGGTGGCGGTCGGCCGGTCTCCTGGCCGTGGCGGGGCTGCTGTGGCTTTCGCTCGCGCCCGGCGATCCGGCGCTTTATCCCGGCGAGGCGGTGACCGTGACGGTGATCGACCACGGCTATCACGCGGGCCTCGCAGTGCGCATCGCCGATCTGCGGGCTGCGGCCCTCATGGCGGAGCCCGAGGCGGCCCACCGGCTCGAGACGCTCGCAAGCCTCTGGCCCGAGGCGCGCTGGCTCGAGATCGGATGGGGGGACGCGGATTTCTATCGGGCGACCCGGACGCCGGCGGATCTCGAACTCGGCCTGACAGTGCGGGCGCTCTTCTGGCCGACGCCCTCCACCTTGCAGGTCGTGCCCCTTTGGCAGCGGCCGTCGGAGGCGTTCGCCCGCTCGCCGCGGGTGGCACTCGGGCTTTCTGAGGCGGGCTTCCGACGGCTTGCCGACCGGCTCGGGCGGGATCTGACGCTGCGTGGCGGGCGGCCGGTCTATCTCGGCCCGAGCCTGTACGGACCGGGGGCGTTCTTGGCGGCCGAGCCGAGCTATCACGCATTCCGAACCTGCAATCAGTGGGTGGCGGGGCTCTTGCGGGCGGCCGGCGTGCCGTCGTCCTGGTTCTGGAGCGCGACCAGCGCGGGGCTGATCGCCGAGCTTCGTCTCCGCGCAGAATGGGGTAATCTTACACCCCACACCTAAGGCGCGCCATGGAAACCGGAAAATTCGGCGCCGGCGCGTTGACAGCGACACCCCGATCGGTCAAGAGACGCGTCTGACAGAGCGGCACGGCCGCTCTCCACCGTCTATGGAGGTCGCCTCCGATGAACCCGATGAAGACATTTTCGGCGCGTCCCGCCGATATCGACAAGAAATGGCTGGTCATCGACGCCGACGGCGTTGTGCTCGGCCGGCTCGCCTCGCTCGTCGCCAAGATCCTGCGTGGCAAGCACAAGGCGAGCTTCACGCCGCACATGGATATGGGCGACAACGTGATCATCGTGAACGCCGAGAAAGTCCAGCTCACTGGCAACAAGCGCCGGGACAAGGTCTATCATTGGCACACGGGCTATCCGGGCGGGATCAAGAGCCGCACGGCCGATCAGTTGCTTCTCGGCCGGTTTCCCGACCGCGTGATCACCAAAGCGGTCCAGCGGATGATGCCGGGCGGCCCGCTGACGCGCCAGCAGATGACCAACCTGCGGGTCTATGCCGGACCCGAGCACCCGCACGAGGCGCAGGCGCCCGAGGCGCTCGACGTCAAGGCGATGAACCCGAAAAACCTGGGGGCCCAACGCGTATGAGCGACGAGATCAAATCGCTTGAAGACCTGAAGGATGCCGTCGCCGCCCAGGGCACGGCTGCGGAGGACGAGGGCGAGACCGAAACCGTATTCCGGCGGGAGCCGGTCCGCGACGCGCTCGGCCGCGCTTATGCGACCGGCAAGCGCAAAAACGCAGTCGCCCGCGTCTGGGTCAAGCCGGGCAGCGGCAAAGTGACCGTAAACGGCAAGGATATGAGCGCTTACTTTGCGCGGCCCGTTTTGCAGATGGTGATCGGCCAGGCCTTCGACGTCGCCAATGTCGCCGGGCAATTCGACGTGATGGCGACCGTCAAGGGCGGCGGGCTTTCGGGCCAGGCCGGCGCGGTCAAGCACGGCATTTCCAAGGCGCTCTCGGACTACGACCCGGAGCTTCGGCCCTCGCTCAAAGCGGCCGGGTTCATCACCCGCGACGCCCGTGTGGTCGAGCGGAAGAAATACGGTCGGCGGAAGGCGCGCCGGAGCTTCCAGTTCTCGAAACGCTGATCGATGGGGAGGGGCGACCGGTCCTTCCCCACAACCGCCGATTCCCGTTGCACGTGTCATCGCGCTGTCGTATGTCAGGCCATCGTCAGCAGCCGGGCTAATGCGATGCAGAGGTCGGTGGGCGCAACCCCGCGCGAAATAAGCTACTCGTTTTCTGCCCGAAGCCGCGCTGGCCGGGCGATCATACGTTCGATTGAGAACGTCACGGGCCGACCACGGCTCTTGCGCATGGCCGACGGCTATGAGCGAGAGGTCGAGGCGGGCCGCGATTTCTGGGAGGTGATGCAGGAGCGCTACCGCCTCACCCTCGATGTGGGAACGGGCCTGCGAAACATCCCGCGCGAGGGGCCGCTGGTCGTCGTCGCCAACCACCCCTACGGCATTCTAGACGGGCTCGCGATGGGCCGGCTGTTGTCGGAGACACGCGGGAACTTCAAGATTATCGCCAATGTCGTGTTCCGAAAGGCGAAGGATCTCGAGGACGTGATCCTCCCCATCGATTTCGCGGAGACGAAAGAGGCGCAGCGCCTGAATATCGAGACCCGAAAGCAAGCGCTTGCCTATTTGCGGGCGGGCGGTGCAATCGGAATTTTCCCCGGCGGCACGGTTTCGACGGCTGCGAAGCCGTTTTCGCGTCCGATGGACCCGCCCTGGAAGCCCTTCACAGGCCGTCTGATCGCCAAATCGGAGGCATCGGTCGTGCCGATTTACTTCGAAGGGCGCAATAGCCGCCTTTTCCAGGTGGCCAGCCACCTCAACACCACGTTGCGGATGGCGCTGTTGATCAACGAGTTCGACAGCCGCGTGGGGGAACCGATAAAGGTTCGGATCGGGCGCCCGCTGCCACGCGAAGAAATCGCCGCGCGGAAGGGCGACGCGAAACAACTGATGGAATATCTCCGCGCCCAAACCTACTTTCTAAATCCGAACCCGCAGAAAGACTTCTCCTACGGGCTCTATCTGGGATGAATTCGGGCCCGGGGCATTTTACCCAGGCCCGAATTCTGTCGGATTATTGGGTGGAGGTGTCGCCGCTGCCGCTTGCTCGGTTGATGGCATCGTTCGCCTCGTCGGCCGCGTTATCCAGCGTCTCGCCGGCCTCCTCGGTCGCCTCGCTCGCCGCATCGGCCGCATCGCTGGCCGCGTCGCTGACCGCGTCAGCCGCATCGCTCGCGGCGCTGCCGATCTCATCGCCGGCCTGCTCGAGCCGTTCGCCGGCGTTCTCGTCGATCGAGACAGTGCCGTCTTCGCTCACATCGATGTAGTTCGCACCGACGACGACCGCGAGAGCCGCAAGTGCGACGACGATAATGGTTGTGGTGGTGTTCATGACACCCTCCTTTCATTCACTGCGTCTGTATTGCCGGGTCAACGCAGAGACGGGGCACGCGTTCCATGGCACCCGAAATTACGGCTGTCATGCGCGCCGCCGGCCATCGGGCAGAACCGCGACTGGCCCGGTCCCGCCCGCGGCGAAGCCGGTCTCCCGGCCGATGGATCCGCCGTGGAAGCCCTTTTCCGCGCGGATGATCGCGAAATTCGCGGCCGCTGGAGGCATTCTTCTACGGCCTCAACCTCGGCTGAGAGGCGCGCGCCAATGGGGCCGCGGAGTTACCGCCGCCCGGTCGCCCAGCGCCCGATGCCGCTGATGATCGTCCAGACCGCCCAGAGCGCACCCGCGCCGACGAGGCCCCAGCCGATATAGCGGAAAACCCACGGGTCGGAGCTCTCCCGCGCGAGACGGTTCCAGGACGGGTTGTCCGTGAGATACTCGACGGTGGCAGTGCCGCCGACGCGATGCGCCTCGAAGACCTCGTCGCTGACCTCCTCGCGCGTTTCGATCAGCTCACCCGCGGGCGTGCGAAAGCGGTAATAGATCATGCGGTCGTCGCCGTGCGGCTGGGCCCAGAGGCGCGTGACCTCCGCCTCGATGCGCGGGGCGCCGGCATACTGCCCCTCAATCGCCTCAAAGGCGGCCACAAGCCCGACGAACGCCACCCCGATGAACAGCATGCCGAGGATCATGGGCCAGACGCTGCCCCGCCCGCGCGTCTCGACCTCGCTCTCGTAGTCCATGGCCCACCGCCCCCGATTGCGCCCCTTCGTCGCGCGGAGTATGCCCGCGCCCGGGAGGATCTGCCATGGTTAAGCGTGTCGCCATCTTGGGGGCGAGTGGATACACGGGCGCCGAGCTCGTGCGCCTCATCGCGACGCATCCCGGGCTCGAGATCCGGGCGCTCGCCGCCGATCGACGGGCCGGTGCCCAGATGGCCGAGGTCTTCCCGCATCTGCGACATTTGGCGTTGCCCCGGCTCGTGCGGATCGAAGAGATCGATTTCGCGACCATCGATCTTGTGTTCTGCGCACTTCCCCATGCCACGACACAGGAGGTGGTGTCGGCCTTACCCGCCGATCAGCGCGTCTGCGATCTCTCGGCCGATTTCCGGCTGCGGGATCTCGCCGCCTATGAGGCCTGGTACGGCCGGCCCCACCAGGCGCCTGCGCTGCAACGGGAGGCGGTCTACGGATTGCCCGAATTCTATCGCGATGCGATCCGGGGCGCGCGCATCGTCGCGTCCACCGGCTGCAATTCGGCCACCGGGCTCTTTGCCGTGTTGCCGCTTGTGGAGGCGGGCGTCATCGATCCGGACGAGATCGTGATCGACCTCAAAACCGGGGTGTCGGGCGCCGGGCGCTCGGCCAAGGAAGCCATGCTTCATGCCGAGGTGTCGGAGGGCTTTCACGCCTATAACGTCGGGCGGCACCGGCATATGGCCGAATTCGAGCAGGAGCTCTCCAAGGGCGCCGGCCGGCCGGTGACAGTCTCGTTCACGCCGCACCTCTTGCCCCAGAACCGCGGGATCCTCGCGACCTGCTATCTCCGCGGCGAGGCGGAGGCCGTCCATGCGACGCTGGCGGCGCGCTATGACGCGGAGCCCTTTCTGCATGTCCTGCCCTTTGGCGAAACGCCGCAGACCCGCCACGTGCGGGGCTCGAACTTTGTGCATCTGGGCGTCGTGGCAGAGCGGCGCCCTGGGCGGGTGACCGTGGTCGCCGTGCTCGACAATCTCGTCAAGGGCGCGTCGGGCATGGGGGTGCAGAACGCCAATCTGATGCTGGGATTGCCAGAGACGACGGGCTTGATGGCGGCGCCGCTTTTCCCCTGAGCTTCCGCGGCGAGGGACAACTCGCTATATCAACTGAATGACCATGGTGTGAGTGAGGTGCATGGACGGCGATCCGACCCATGGCACGCGGCGCGTGATCGCCCGGGCGCGGACGGTCCGCGATGCGGCCGTGCGCTCTCCCGTCAGTCAATTCGTTTGGGCGGTGATCGACGGGTTCAACAGAAACCAGGGGTCGGTCCTAGCCGGCTATCTCGCCTTTGCGGGGATGCTGGCGCTCCTGCCCTTCTTGGTCTTCGCCTCGGCGCTCACGGGCTTTCTGATCGGGCCGGAGAACAGCACGGCCGTCCTGGACACGCTTTTCGCGGCTGTCCCGGACCACGTGGCCAAGACGCTCGAGCCCGTGATCCTCGAAGTGATCGGCGCGCGTCGGAGCGGTGTCCTGACGATCTCCGCGCTCGCCTCGATCTGGGCGGCGTCGAGCGGGATCGAAGCGCTCCGCGTCGGGCTCGACCAAGCCTATCGGGTGGGAGACACCCGCCATCTCGCGCTCAACCGTCTGGTGGCGGTGGTGGTCGTCCTGGTCGGCTATCTGATCTTTGCCGCCCTCTCGATCCTGGTGATCGCCGCGCCGCTCGCCTTTCACATCATCGAGGAACTCACCGGGGTCATGGTGCCCGCACTTGCGGATTGGCTGCGCTATGGAATGGCGCTTGCCATTCTGTGGATCGCGCTCTGGCTTCTGCACCGACTGCTGCCCGCCCGGGCGATGGGCGGCTTCGTGCTCTGGCCGGGGGTGTTGGCAAGCGTGGTCCTCTGGGTCGCGATGGCGACGGGCATGTCGGCCTATCTCGCCTATGCGCCGGAATACACGATCACCTACGGCACGCTCGCCGGGGTGATCCTCACGCTCTTGTTCTTTTATCTGACCGGGATGGTGATCCTTCTCGGGGCCGAGTTGAACGCAGTGGTGAACGCCGAGCGGATCGCTGCGGCAACGCAGACCGATGCGGCCGGGCTGCCGAGGTCCCAAATATCGCAAGGCTTTGAGGAAGAGGAGGCCGGGCGATGGCCCTGAGCAAGAAAGCGAAACGGATCCGGATGCTCGTCCTTGGCGGGGTCGCGATGGTCACGGCCAGCGTCTTGGTCGTCCTCGTGTTCAACGACACGATTGCGTTCTTCAAATCGCCTTCCGAGATCGCCGCCGCCCCGCCGGCGCCAGGGCAACTGATCCGCCTCGGCGGGCTGGTCGAGGAGGGCTCGGTCGAGCGCGGAACCGGTGAAGTCGTGCGCTTTGCGGTCACCGATGGCGGCGCGACGGTGCCGGTGCGCTTCGCTGGTGTTCTCCCGGATCTTTTCTCCGAAGGCCGTGGGATCGTTGCCGAGGGGCGGATGGAGGGCGACGTCTTCATCGCCTCGGAGGTCCTCGCGAAGCACGACGAGAACTACATGCCCCGCGAGGTGGCCGACGCCCTCCGTGAACAGGGCCATTGGCAGGACGGCGTCGAGCCGTGAGGCGCTATGCCGTCGATTGGGTGGATGCGTTTGCCGACCGGCCGTTCGGCGGCAATCCGTGCGCGGTCGTCCACGGGGCCGACGACATCCCGCTTGCCGAACGCCTCGCCCTTGTCCGCGAAACCCGGCTGTCGGAATGCGCCTATGTGGTCGCCTCCGAGCGCGCGGATTTCGGCGCCCGCTATTACTTGGCCGAGCGCGAGATCCCGCTCGCCGGGCACCCGACGGTGGCGACCTTAACCTCGCTTCTGCATCGGGGTCTCGTGGGCCCGGGCCGGTTCACGCTCGAGGTCGGCGCGGGCGTCCTGCCCATCGAGGTAAAGGCCCGCGACAGCGGCCATCTCGTGACCATGACGCAGCCCGCGCCCGAATTCGGCGCCATGCACGCGCCTGCCGAGGTCGCCGAGATGTACGGCCTCGCGCCGGCCGACGTGATCGCCCCGCCCCAGACCGTCTCGACCGGCACGCCCTTTTGCATCGCCCTCTTGCGCGACCGCGACGCGCTCGACCGGGCCCGGCTCGACCCGGATCTGCTCGGCGCCTTTCGCAGGCGCGACGGCCATCCGGATGCCGGGCTCATGGAGCCGTTCCTCGTCACCTTGGGCGGGGCGAGCGCGGCGGGCGACACCTATGCGCGGCTGCTCCTCGCGCCGCCGAACCCGCCCGAGGACAGCTTTACGGGCTCAGCGACGGGCTGCATGGCCGCTTATCTCTGGCATCACGGCCTGATCGACCGCCCGCACCTGGTCGCCGAGCAAGGCCACGGAATGGGCCGCCCCGGCCGGGCCGAGGTCGAGGTTCTGGGTCCCCGCGACGCGCCGGAAGGGGTCCGGGTCGGCGGCCAAGGCGTCGTCCTGATGGAGGGCACGCTCCGGCTCTGACCCGCGGCGCGGGTTGACTTGTTGCCGCATCGGCTAGGTCGTGGCGGGACCGCCACAGGAGACCGCGATGAAAATTAAAGACCGTCCCGAATTCACTTCGAAACCTAAAGTACTCACTCTTCGCCCCACTGAGACGGTGCGCGAGGCCGTCCGGCGCATGTGTATCCACGGCTATGGCTCGGTGGTGGTGATTGACGAGAACGAACAACTCATCGGGATCTTTACAGAGCGCGACGCGATGACCCGGGTGATCGACAAGGGGCTCGATCCGAACGAGACCACCCTTGATCAGGTCGTTACCCGCGACGTCCGCGTTGCCCGGGCGGACGATCTGGTGATCGACTGGCTGCGGATCATGTCGAACGAGCGTTTCCGCCGGCTGCCCATTGTCGACGAAAACGGCAAGGTCGTCAGCATGATGACCCAAGGCGATTTCGTCTCCTACACTTGGCCCGAATTGCTCGGCCAGCTCAGCTTTACGGCGAAGGCGGCAATGGGGGCGAATACGCAGCTCACGATCATGATGGCGGGCGTCCTCACCTATACCCTCGTCTTGATCGGCATCCTCGTCGCCCTCGTCTGAGCGATCGTCCCGCGGCGCGCATGCGGCGACGGCGCGCTTTGCCCGACCCGCCCGCGCACATACCTTCCAAGTTAACTAGGGAGGTGCCGAATGATTGCCGAACTTGGACATTTCGCGCTGGCCATGGCCTTTGCCGTGGCCCTCTTTCAGTCGGTGATCCCGCTTTGGGGCGCGAGCCGCGGCTGGGCGGACTGGATGCGGGCGGCGTCTCCCACGGCGCTTGCACAACTCCTTTTGATCGGTCTCAGCTTCGCGGCGCTCACCCACGCGTTCGTGGTATCGGACTTCTCCGTGCGGATCGTTGCGGAGAACTCCCACTCTCTGAAACCGATGCTTTACAAAGTGACGGGGACCTGGGGGAACCATGAGGGCTCGATGCTTCTCTGGGTGCTCATCCTCGCCTTTTTCGGGGCACTCGTGGCGGTCTTCGGGCGGGAACTGCCGCTCGAGCTCAAGGCCCGGGCACTGGCAGTGCAGGCGATGATCACAGTGGCGTTCCTCGCCTTTATCCTTTTCACGTCGAACCCGTTCGACCGGCTCGACCCGGCGCCCCTGAACGGCTCCGACCTCAACCCGCTCCTCCAGGACATCGGCCTCGCGCTGCACCCGCCCTTTCTCTATCTGGGGTATGTCGGGCTCTCGATGGCGTTCTCTTTTGCGGTGGCCGCGCTCATCGAGGGTAAGGTCGACGCCGCTTGGGCACGTTGGGTCCGGCCATGGACCTTGGTTGCCTGGGTCGCGCTCACCATCGGCATCGCGCTCGGCTCTTATTGGGCCTATTATGAGCTCGGTTGGGGCGGCTGGTGGTTCTGGGACCCGGTCGAGAACGCATCCTTCATGCCTTGGCTCGTGGCCACCGCGCTCTTGCACTCTGCGATCGTCGTCGAGAAGCGCGCCAGCCTCAAGCTCTGGACGATCTTGCTCGCGATCCTCGCCTTCTCGCTGTCGTTGATCGGCACGTTCCTGGTGCGCTCGGGGATCATTACCTCGGTCCATGCCTTCGCCACGGATCCGACGCGCGGCGTGTTCATTCTGGCGATCCTCGCCGTGGCGATCCTCGGCTCGCTCACGCTGTTCGCAATGCGCGCTCCGCAGATGCGCTCCGAAGGCGTTTTCCAGCCGGTGAGCCGCGAGGGTGCGCTCGTCTATAATAATCTCGTGCTGTCGGTCTCTTGCGCGGTCGGCTTCATCGGCACCTTCGCGCCGCTCTTCCGCGAGTTCGTCGATGGCGAGAAGATCTCGGTCGGCGCACCGTTCTTCGATCTCGCCTTCACGCCCTTCATGATCATCCTCTTCCTGGCGCTGCCCTTGGGCGCGATCCTGCCGTGGAAGCGGGCGGACGGGCTCGCGGTCCTCACGCGGCTCTGGGCGGCAGGGGTCGCGGCGCTCGTCCTCGGGGGCGCGGTCTGGGCCCTTCAGGAGGGTCGCGGTCTGATGGCACCCGTGGGCTTCGCGCTTGCGGCCTGGCTCATCCTCGGCGTCCTCTTCGAGCTCTGGGAGCGGGCGGCATTTGCGAAATCCGGCCTCGGCGGAGGCCTCCGCCGGCTCCTCGGATTGCCGCGGGCCGATTGGGGCAAGGCACTCGCCCATGCGGGGCTCGGGCTCATGGTGCTCGGCATTAGCGGCGTGATCGCCTGGGAGCGGGAAGATATCCGCCTTGCCGAACCGGGCGACGTGATCGAAATCGGCGGTTATGCACTCGAATTCCAAGGCGTCGAGCGGTTGCCCATGGGCGCGCCCTTCGCGGTGTCGGGCTGCGGCGGCACGCAGGGCGAGGCGACCATGAAGGGCGCAGACGACCGGAATTTCGTCACCGATCTCGGCCGGTTCCGACTGTCGGACCGCGACGGGGACACGGTCGCCCTCCTCTGCCCGGAGAAGCGAAGCTATCCGGTTCAGCGCCGCGGGACGACCGAGGCCGCGATCCACACCACGCTCCTGCGCGACGTCTACGTGGTGCTCGGCGACCGGCAAGAGAACGGCACGGCCTGGGCGGTACGCAGCTACGTGAAGCCGATGGTCGCTTGGATCTGGCTCGGCCCGCTGGTCATGGCCTTGGGCGGCATCGTCAGCCTCACGGATCGGCGTTACCGGGTCGGCGCCGCCGCAAAGCGCGCCCGCCCCAGCGCGGTGCCGGCCGAATGACCGCGCTCCGTCTGGGGATGCTGCTTCTCGGAGCGGCGATTGCGTTGCCGCTTACCGCTGGGGCGGTCCAGCCGGACGAAATCTTGCCCGATCCGGAACAAGAGGCCCGCGCCCGCGAGATCAGCCGCGAGGTGCGCTGTCTCGTCTGCCGCAACGAATCGATCGATGACAGCAGTGCCGAGCTTGCCCGGGATCTGCGGTTGTTGGTTCGCGAGCAGGTCGCCGAGGGCAAGACGAACGCCGAGGTGAAGTCCTATCTGGTCGACCGCTACGGCGAATTCGTGCTGCTCAAGCCGCAATTCACGCTCGAGAACGCGCTGATTTGGGCATCGGGTCCGATCCTGTTCGTGGTCGGCGCAATCGCGGCCGGGATTTTCCTCCGTCAACGGCGGCCCGCCGGCCCGTCGCCGGAGACGCCGACGGATGCGCCGCTCACAGCGGAGGAACGCGCGCGCCTCGCCCGAATTCTCACCGAAGACCGCGAGACCTAGGCGCGCTCTGCGCTCTGCGGTTCCAGATTTTCCAAGACCTGCTAGACTAAGGGCCAATCTCTTTGGTTGGAGGATCCCGCCATGACGTCAAGGCTCGGTACGCTCTCGATCTTTTTCACTGCTGTCCTGATCGCCGATGCGGCACTCGCCCAGTCCGCCCGGCGGAACGAGGCCGTCTCGCTCTGCACCCAGTCGCTCCTCGGGGAGTACGGCGCGGTTGGGCTCTCGGATATCGCGGTCCGCTTGGCGAACAACCGGAGTTGGGTGAACGGGGTGGCGGAATACGACGGCGCCACCTACCGGTTCCGCTGCCAGGTTCAGTACGGCGAGGTGCGCGGCGTCGAGTATCAGGTCACCTCTGCGGGGGCCGGCCCGACCAGTGAGCAGGAATGGCGCCCCGCGGGCGACATCGCGCGCGCGGGGCCGGCTCCGCGCGAGACCGAGACGGAAGAGGCGCCGGAGACCGCCGCGACGCCGGCGGCGACCGACCCGACGGAGGCCGCGACTTACCGGGTCAACTGGGGCGAGGCGAGCTCGCCTGCCGAGGGGATCACCTGCTATTCGCTCCGCCGCGCCTGCTACGATGCGGACGAAAAGCTGAACCTCTTCTGGACGAGCAAAACCTTCCGCACCAGCGAGTGACCCCTCAGAGCTTGTCGAGCGGCACCTTGAGGTATCGGGTGCCGTTCTCCTCTGGCTCCGGCAAGTGCCCGGCGCGCATATTGACCTGAATGCTCGGGATGATCAGCCGGGGCATCGACAATTTTGCGTCGCGCGTGGTGCGAGTTTCGACGAAGGCCGCCTCCGTCGCGTCGCCGCCCACATGGATGTTCCGCGCCCTCTGCTCACCGACGGTGGTCTCCCAAGCAAAGGCCTCGCGGCCCGGCGCCTTGTAATCGTGCCCGACGAAGATCCGGGTCTCGTCCGGCAGGCTCAGGATCTTCTGGATCGACGCCCACAGCGTCTCGGCCGAACCGCCGGGGAAGTCGCAGCGGGCCGTCCCGAAATCGGGCATGAAAAGCGTGTCTCCCACAAAAGCCGCGTCGCCGATCAGATAGCTGAGGCAGGCAGGCGTATGGCCGGGCGTGTGCAGCACCTGTGCGGCCAGACCACCGATCTCGAACCGGTCCTGCTCGCGGAAGAGCGCGTCGAATTGCGAGCCGTCGCGTTCGAATTCGGTGCCCGCATTGAAGATCTTGCCAAAGGTCTCCTGCACGGCCGTGATCTCGGCACCGATGCCGATTTTCCCGCCGAGCCGCTCCTGCAGATAGGGCGCGGCCGAGAGGTGATCCGCATGGACATGGGTTTCGAGGATCCAGGCGATCTCCAGCCGCTCGGCTTCGACATGGGCTGCGATTTTGTCGGCAGAGGCGGTCGAGGTGCGCCCGGAGGCCGGGTCGAAGTCGAGGACCGAATCGACGACGGCGGCCGCGCGGCTCTCCGGATCCCGCACGACATAAGAGACGGTGTTGGTGGCCTCGTCGAAGAAGGCGGTGACGTCGGGGCTCATGCATTTCCTCCCATGGTCGTTTCACATCTATGAAGTGGATATTGGGGCACGGATTTCAATTCCGCGCCTCTCGTCAGCCCGCGGCCGCAATGCTACCTCCCACCCATGACCGCGACCGATCTCAGCCTGGCGCGGCGGCTCTCGGTCGCGCCGATGATGGAGTGGACCGACCGGCATTGCCGCCTGTTCCACCGCCGCTTTTCGCGGCGAGCGCTCCTCTACACCGAAATGGTGACCGCGTCGGGGCTCGTGCTCGGCGGCGCCGACTGGCTGCTCGCGCATGATCCGGAGGAACATCCGCTCGCCCTCCAACTCGGCGGCTCGGACCCAGAGATGCTGGCGCGCGCCGTCGAAATGGCGCGTCCCTTCGCGTTCGAAGAGATCAATCTCAATGTCGGCTGCCCGTCGGACCGGGTGCAATCGGGGACGTTCGGCGCCTGCCTGATGCGGGAGCCCGCCCTCGTCGCCCGGTGCTGTGCGGCCATGATCGCGGCCGCCGGGGACAACGGCCCCGAGATCACGGTGAAATGTCGCCTCGGCGTCGACGAGCAGGATCCGGCCGAGAGCCTGCCCGCGCTTCTCGATGCGGTCGCCGAGGCGGGCGTGCGCCATGTGATCGTCCATGCGCGGAAGGCGTGGCTGCAGGGGCTGAGCCCGAAGGACAATCGCACTGTGCCGCCGCTCGATTACGACCTCGTCGCCCGGCTGCGGGCCGCCCGGCCCGGGCTCTCGATCTCGCTGAATGGCGGGATCACGGATCTCGCCACCGCGGCGCAGGAGGCGGCCCGGTTCGACGGCATCATGATCGGGCGTGCGGCCTATCACGATCCGGCCGGGATCTTGGGGCGGGCGGACGGGCTGATCCTCGGGGAGGAGCGCCCGGCGGTGAGCGGCGAAACGGCGGTCCGCGCGATGCTGCCCCATATCGAGCGCGCGCTGGAGCGAGGCGTGCGGCTCCACCAGATCACGCGGCACATGCTCGGAGCCTTCAATGGGCGGCCTGGCGCGCGCCTTTGGCGGCGGACCCTCTCGGAGGAAGCAGTGCGTCCGGGCGCAGGGCCCCAGGTCGTCGAACGGGCGCTGGACCGGGTGGTGCCGCTGACCGAGGCGGCGGAATGAGCCTGGAGGCGGGAGCGGAGGCGTTCTTTTCCCGCAGCTGGGTGCGGTTCGGCCACGACCCGGTACTTGCCGACTGGGTGAGCGCGGCCCGACCCTTGGCGGAGCGCCTGATGGCGGATCCCGACCTTCGTCGGGATTGGCTCCGCTGCGGCGGCACCTGGTTCGCAGGCGTCAACGTCTTTCCGAACGGTCCCGACGGGGCGGCCACGTGCGCGGGCGTGCCGCCGCTTGCGGGAAGGGCGATCGAGTTCATCGCCGAGACGCTCGGATATGCGGACGTGGGCTGGGACCGGGCGCAGATCTCCGCCTGCTATCCGGGGTACCCGCAGCCCTCGGCCGAGGAGAGCGCGGCCGCCTTCCGGTTTCGCCGCGACCGAGACGCCGCCCATGTGGACGGGCTGTTGCGGGACCGGGATCGGCGCCGCCGGCCTGGGGAACAGCATGCCTTCATCCTCGGCATTCCGCTTGGCGATGCGGAGCCGGGCGCCGCGCCCTTCGTGGTCTGGGAAGGCTCGCACGAGATCATGCGCGCGGCGTTTCGGGCGCGCCTTGCCGGGATCTCGCCTGAGGCCTGGGCGGCAGAGGATGTGACGGAGGCCTATCACGTCGCGCGGCGCGCGGCCTTCGAGGACTGTCGGCGCATCGAACTCAGGGCACGGCCCGGCGAGGCCTATCTGGTCCATCGCCTCGCGCTCCATGGCGTCGCACCGTGGCGGGCCCGCCTCGGGTCGACCGGATCACGATCCGGGCGACCTGAGGCGCACGGTCCGCCCCGGGTCATCGCATATTTTCGTCCCGCCGCAGGATTTGGCCCCGAGCAGTGGCTCGAGGCACCGTGAAGAGGCTAGGGGCTCAGGAGCGGTTGCTCGGCACTGAGATGAAATAACCGTCGCCGCTGCCGCCGGCGCTTCTGTGCCGAAGTATCAGTTTCTCGCCGCGAAACGAAAACTCGGTCAACCGCTCCAGAAAGCTCATACCGAGCAGGGCCTGATTCAGCCGGCCCGGGTGGGCGATCGCCGCTTCCACATCATGAACGACGATCGGCCCGACGCGCACCTTCTCCAGGGTCACCGGCGCGACCGACGAGGGGCCGTTCGCCGTCGACACCCGCAAGCTGTAGCGCAAATGCGACGGGTCGATCCCCAAATGATAGGCCGTCTCGTAAGGCAACAGCACCATCGAGGCCCCGGTGTCCACCATCATCCGGACCGGAACTTCGTTGATCCGCACATCGGCGCGGTAATGCCGGTCCCAGGCGCGTCGGAGTTCCACCACGCCTTCGGTCCGACTGAGCGCCACGCTCGGCATCGCGTCGCCGCGCACCCGGTCCCAGGCTTCACCAACCGTATCGCGATAGGTATAGCCGAGCATCACGCCCGCGAGCACGCCGACCCATGCGACCGCGTTGACGAGCCCGCGGAGCCCGCCCGTGAACGCCGCGCGGCCGATCCCGGCCACCAGCATTCCGATCCCGACAACCGCAAGGAAGATCGTATGCGCCTTCAACTCCCGGCCGATCGGCAGGTAGTCGGGGTTGCCCGCGAGCACGGCCGCCAGGATCACGGAGCATATGATAAATAGTGGCCAGACCAGCATCGATCGCACTCCGGGGCCTGCGTCCCGGGGGCCGAGCGGTCACGCGTCGGCGAGCGGGAGGGCCGCGTCCTTCTGCAGCTTATAGGAAACGCATAGCATGGGATTGGACGGGGTGGTAGCGAGGATCACTCGCGTTCCGACATTTGCCGTGTCCTCGCTCGGCCGCCGCGGCGCCCTGCCCGCACTTCGCGTCCCTCGAGCTCCTGCATGATCCGCGCCCGTTCCGCGTCGCCCATGCGCGACCAGCGCGCGATCTCGTCGCCGGTCCGAGCACAGCCGACGCAGAGCCCGGTTTCGGGATGCAGCATGCAGATCTTGACGCAGGGGGAGGCGATCTCCTCGCGCCGCCAGATCCGATCCGGTTCCGCCGGCGGAGAGGTGTTGTCAGTCATCGGTTGTCGGTCTCCCGGGCGAGGGCGGCGAGGCGGTCGAGCGCGCCTTGCAGGATGTAGGCGGCCGCGAGTTTGTCGATCACCTCGGCGCGACGCTTTCGGGACGAATCCGCCGCGATCAGCGTGCGTTCGACGGCGACGGTCGAGAGCCGTTCGTCCCAGAAGGCGATCGGGCACGGGACGAGGCCGGCGAGATTGCGGGCGAAGGCGCGGGTCGACTGGGCGCGAGGGCCTTCGCTGCCGTCCATGTTCCGCGGCAGGCCGAGGACGATGCCGGCGACGCCGCGCGCCCGGATGGCGGCCAGAAGCCGCTCCGCATCCGCCTGAAACTTGCTCCGTTTGAGGGTCTCGAGCCCGGTTGCGGTCAACCGTAGCCCGTCGGAGACAGCGACGCCGATCGTCTTGGTGCCGAGGTCGAGGCCGAGGAGCGGACCCGATGTCGACGCGAAGGCGGAGACCTCTTCGTGGATTGGGGCGGTCATTCGCTGCCGGCTGTGTCCGCGTCGACGGCCATGCCCATCAGAAGGGCCTGTTCGCGGACGAAATCTGCGGCGCTGCCGTCGAGGCTGGACTGGCTCTCGGCGAAGATGCGGCTGGCGTCCGCGGCCCGGCCGAGCGTGCGGTAGGACCGGATCAGGCGCACCCAATCCTCGGGCGGCCCGCCTTGGTCGAGCAGCCGTTCCTCGAGACCGGCGACCATGCCCTCGATCATCGCCTCGCGCTCTTCGGGCGACAGTCGGGCGGCGGCGGCGCGGGCGTCCGCATCGGGGCCGTCCGCGGGCGGCCCGGCAAGAGCATTGGTGGCCCGGGCGAGCGTCGCCTCGAGCGAGGGGAGCCAGGGCGCCTCGTCCGGCGCATCCTCGCGGAGCGCCTGCCAGACGGCGACCGCCTCGGCCAGATTGCCGGTTTGGGCAAGCGCCTGGCCCCGGTAGAACCGCACCACCGCGAGGTCGGGATCGAGCCGCAAGGTGCGCTCAATCACCCGTTCTGCTTCCGGAGAAACGTAGTTTCGAGCCGCGCGGATCATCGCCTCGACCTGGCGGGCGAGAAGATCGGCGTCGGCGCGCGGGCCAAGCACGTCAATGAGCCGCGCATAGGTCCGCCAGGCGTCCGGGAACCGACCGAGGTTCATATGCGCGTCGGCGAGGAGGCGGAGCCCGCGCGCATCGTCGGGGCGATCGTCGAGCACGGTCTCAAGCCGCTCGACGAGGGCGGCATAGTCGGCGTCGTCTCCGGTCGGCGGCGGCGGGGCCGGGAAATCCGCCTCGGCCTCGGCTTGGGTGGTCCGGCGGAGGCCGTCTTCCGCGGCGAGGCGTTCGGGCAGCGGGCGTGCGGCGAAGGGCCGGTCCTCGAGCGCCGGGCTCCCGGTTGAGAGATAGACGAGAGCGGCGAGTGCCGGCACGCTGACGGCCGCCCCTCCTGCGAGGCGGGCGGAGAGACGCGGCGGGGCCGGGGCGAGGGCGGCGGTGCGCTCGGCCTCTGCGGTTGCGGCGAGGAGCCGGCGGGAGATCTCGGCCCGTGCGCCGTCGGCCTCGGCGGGTGTGATCGTGCCGCGGGCGAGGTCCCGGTCGATCTCGGCGAGTTGGTCGCGATAGAGCGCCGCATCGCGGGCCGCGCGGCCCGCATCGCCCGACCGGCCGACGATGAGCGGTGCGATCACCGCGATCACGGTGACGATAGCGCCGAGGAGCGCGGCGAGGATAAAGACGGTCATGGTGCGGCCTCCGAGATCTGTTCGAAGATAAAGGGACCCGCGGGCACCAGCGCAACGCGCCCGGCCGCCGCGGGGGCGACGGGCAGGTGGCCGCGCTTCAAGATGGTGGGAGGGGTGGGAATCGAACCCACTGTGCGTCACCGCGACGGATTTACAGTCCGCTGCTCTACCTTAGAGCATCCCTCCCACCGCGCGAGGTACGGCGGGGGTCGGTGCCTGTCAAGCCAAGCGCCCGCCCGCGACCCGGCGCCATGTCGGTCTGCGACGGAAAAGCGACGGGAACCCATGATCGGCGCCCGCATTCCGTGTATAGTCGTGCCACTGCCGAGGATAAGGAGCCGCCCGATGAAGCACTACTCCGCATTTGCCGTCGCGCGCGAGGCCGTGCGCTATCATCAGGGATGGGAGCAGGCTTGGGGCAGCCCCGAGCCGAAACGCCATTACGACACGATCGTGGTCGGCGGCGGCGGGCACGGGCTCGCAACCGCCTATTACCTGGCGAAGAACCACGGCATCACCGATGTCGCGGTGCTCGAGAAAGGCTGGATCGGCGGCGGCAACACCGGGCGGAACACGACGATCATCCGCTCGAACTATCTGCAGCCCCCATCGGCGGCGATCTACGAGCTTTCGCGTGGGCTCTATGAGGACCTCTCGCAACAGCTCAATTTCAACATCATGTTTTCGCCTCGGGGCGTGCTCATGCTGGCGCAGACCGAGCACGAGTTGCGCGCCTGGAAGCGCACGGCCCATGCGAACCGTTTGGCCGGCATCGAGAGCGAGCTGGTCTCGCCCGCCCGGGTCAAGGAACTCTGCCCGATCATCAGCCTCGAGGGGCCGCGGTATCCCGTCTTGGGCGGGCTCTGGCAGGCCCGCGGCGGGACCGCGCGACACGATGCGGTCGCCTGGGGCTATGCGCGGGCGGCGGCGGCGATGGGCGTCGACATCATTCAAAAATGCGAGGTCAAGGGCATCGACCGGCCCAACCAGCGCGTCAAAGGCGTGCAGACCACCCGCGGGCCGATCACCTGCGACCGGCTCTGCATCGTTGTCGCCGGGCATTCCGGGCAGCTGGCCGACATGGCGGGCTTCCGGCTGCCGGTCGAGAGCGTGGCGCTTCAGGCCCTCGTGTCCGAGCCGATCAAGCCCTGCATGGACATCGTGGTCATGGCCAACACCGTGCACGGCTATATGAGCCAGTCCGACAAGGGCGAGATGGTCATTGGCGGCGGGGCCGACGGGTTCAACAACTACACCCAGCGCGGCTCGTTCCAGCATGTCGAGGAGACGGTGCGCGCGCTCGTCGAGACCTTCCCGATGATCTCGCGGCTGAAGATGCTGCGCCAGTGGGGCGGGATCGTCGACATGACCGGGGACCGCTCGCCGATCATTTCCAAGACGCCGGTGGAGAACGTCTTTATCAACTGCGGTTGGGGCACCGGCGGGTTCAAGGCGATCCCCGGATCGGGTTGGGCGACCGCGGGGCTGATCGCCAAGGGGACCGATCCGGTCGCCGATCCGTTCTCGCTCGATCGGTTCCGCGAGGGTCGGATGATCGACGAATCGGTCGCCGCAGCGGTGGCTCACTGACCGGGGGGAGCCTTCGGGCATTAAGGCAAATTTGAGGGACCGGCCCTAGGGTCGGTCGCTGCGGCGGCCCGGGCGGAGACCGGGCCCCGCTGGCCGGTCTTTGGAGAGGCCGGCCCATCTCCCAAGAGCATGATCGGTCCGCCGTCCCGGTCCTGTCGCCGGGGTCTCGCGGTCTGTGCCCGGCTCCGGCACGCCCGGGCCCATGGGGTGGGTGGTCTCGCGCGCCGCCCGGACGGGGCATCGCTCGGGTCTCCAAGGCGCGAACGGCCTGCGGAGCCCGAGCGCGCGACTGGCACGGACGCGTCGGACGGCGTTTCGGGGGCGGATCGGTCAGCCGATTCGCTCCCGTTTTTTCGCACTGCACCTTCCGCATCCACGCGCTGGTTATCCGCAGGGCAACGGGGGCATTTTGCGCGAAAACTGTGCGCATCCGCATCCGAAGGGCCGGCTCCGGGGTTGTATCTGCGGACGCGGCTGTGCTTACAATTGCGCCAAGCCGAGTTCGGGCATCATCCGACAGCGGGAGACCGCATGACTGCGACAGGGACCGAAGACGCGTTTGTCGAGTTTGAGCGTGTCCAAAAGAGTTACGACGGCGAGAGCCTCGTCGTGAAGGATCTCAATCTCGAGATGCCGAAAGGCGAGTTTCTGACGATGCTCGGCCCGTCGGGCTCGGGAAAAACCACTTGCCTGATGATGCTCGCCGGGTTTGAGACCGCAACCCATGGCGAGATCAAACTGGGCGGGCGGCCGATCAACAACATTCCGCCGCATAAGCGCGGGATCGGCATGGTCTTCCAGAATTACGCGCTCTTCCCGCATATGACGGTAGCCGAAAACCTCTCCTTTCCGCTCGAAGTGCGGCGGATGCCCAAGGCCGAGCGCAAGGCCAAAGTGGAACGCGCGCTCGACATGGTGCAGATGAAGGAGTTCGGCGGGCGTCGCCCGGCGCAGCTCTCGGGCGGGCAACAGCAGCGCATCGCCCTGGCCCGCGCTCTGGTGTTCGAGCCGGAACTGGTGCTGATGGACGAACCGCTCGGCGCGCTCGACAAGCAGCTCCGCGAACACATGCAGTTCGAGATCAAGCACTTGCACGAGCGGCTCGGCGTCACCGTCGTCTACGTCACCCACGACCAATCCGAGGCGCTGACGATGTCGGATCGGATCGCGGTCTTTAACGACGGCGTCGTGCAGCAACTCGCGGATCCGGCAACGATCTACGAGAAGCCCGACAACGCGTTCGTCGCCCAGTTCATCGGCGAGAACAACCGCTTTGAGGGTCGGGTGACCGGTCTGGAGAACGGCCATGCCCGCGTCGCGATCGCGAACCACGGAGAGGTCGCCGCGCTGGCAGTCCGGGCGAGCGAGGTCGGCGAGCGGACCATACTGTCGATCCGTCCGGAGCGGGTCCAGATCGGCGAAGACGCGGTCGACAACACGCTCGAAGGCCGCGTGCTCGAACTCATCTATCTGGGCGACCATATCCGCTGTCGCATGGAGGTCGCGGGCCGCGACGACTTCATCGTCAAGGTCGCCAACAGCCACGCACATGCGGCGCTTCGGGTCGGCGAGACGACCAAGATCGGCTGGCATATCGACGATTGCCGGGCGCTCGACGCTGCCTAAGTCGCAGACAGGGTCGGCGACACGCATCGCGGACCCAACTCAACAACAGGGAGACTAAGAATGACCAAGACCGCTTTCCTATCGGGTGTCGCCGTCGCCGCGCTCAGCTTCGGAGCCACCGCACAAGACGCGCCCGAGTTGCCGCCTTGCGAAAATTGCGCCGACAGCATGACGATCGTCAGCTGGGGCGGGGCGTACTCGGCGTCACAGCAGAACGCGTATCACGACCCTTACTCGGCCGCGACGGGCGTCGAGATCATCAACGACTCGAGCTCGAACGAAGCCGTCGCAAAGCTGCGCGCCATGAACGAGGCCGGCAACATCACCTGGGACGTGGTCGATGTGGTCGCCTCCGACGCGATCCGTCTTTGCGACGAAGGCCTCGCCATGGAGATCGACCATGACGAGATGCTTGCCCCTGCGCCCGACGGCACCGAGGCGTCGGAAGACTTCGGCGATCTGATCGTTAGCGACTGCTACATCCCGCAAATCGTTTACTCGACCACCTTCGGCTATCGCACCGACGTGGCCGAGTGGAACGGCCAGGAGCCGGACGACATCTGCGACGTGTTCGATCTCGAGGCCTTCCCGGGCAAGCGTTCGCTTGAGAAGCGTCCGATCAACAACATGGAGTGGGCGCTCATCTGCGACGGCGTGCCGAAGGACGACGTCTACGACGTGCTCGAGACCGAAGAGGGCGTCGACCAGGCCTTCGCCAAGCTCGACACCATCAAGGACGAGGTCATCTGGTGGTCCGCGGGCGCCGAGACGCCGCAGCGGTTGGCCGATGGCGAGGCCGTGATCGGCTCGACCTATAACGGTCGTCTGTTCTCGCTGATTGAGGAGCAGGACCAGCCGGTGGCGATGCTCTGGGATGCGCAGGTCTTCGATCTCGACGGCTGGATCATTCCGACGGGGCTGTCCGAAGAGCGGCTGAACCGCGCGCTGCATTACGTGCGGTTCGCGACCGACACCCAGCGCCTCGCGGATCAGGCCAAGTGGATCTCCTACGGCCCGGCGCGTGCGTCCTCGGCGCCGCTCGTCTCGACCCATGCCGAGCTCGGCATCGAGATGGCGCCGCACATGCCGACCGATCCGGCGAACGCGCAGAACACCTTCCTCTACAACTACGAGTGGTGGGCGGATTATCGCGACGATCTCGACGCGAAGTTCCAGGCGTGGCTGACCCGCTAAGCTGAGCGACGGGCGGGGCTTCGGTCCCGCCCGGACCCCCGCCGCGGGCGGGGC
>JBHJGX010000005.1:0-3136 GCA_050331395.1 Paracoccaceae bacterium | reverse complement strand
CCACCACGATGCCCGGCACCTGACCGAGGTTGATCACCACGAAAGTCTTGCGGAAAGGGTTTTTGAAACCCCGCTTCGGCAGACGCCGGTGCAGCGGCATCTGGCCGCCCTCGAAGCCCTTCACGACCGAGCCCGAGCGGGACTTGTACCCCTTGATGCCCCGGCCGCCGGTCTTGCCCTTGCCAGAGCCCGGGCCGCGGGCGATGCGCTTTTTCTTCACCGCCGCGCCGGGATTGTCGCGCAGATCCGTCAGTTTCATCTCATGCATCCTTATCTGCCGGATCGGGCGGGCGATGCGCTCCCCCCCCGGCCCGGGTCGCGTCGGACCGGGCCGCCCGGATCGCCACCGGCGGCAGCAGGCATGGCCGCTCTCCGTTCCAAAGACTGGAAGGCTGCGCAGCCGTCTCGCCATCGCTGTCCGCGCCGTGCTAGATGCGATCGGAAACTTGTTCCGAGGGGAGACGACCATGCGGCTATTGGGGATATCCGGTTCGCTCCGGCGCGAGAGCCACAACACCAAACTCGTGCGCGAGGCGGCGCGGCTCTTCGGCCCCGACGAGTTCGTGCTCGGCGATTTGTCCCTTCCGCTCTTTAACGAGGACGTGGAAGCCGAGGGCATGCCCGCCCCGGTGCAGGCGCTTATCGACGAGGTCTGGGCAGCGGATGCGATCGTGATCTCGACCCCCGAATACAACAAGGCGCCGTCGGGGGTGTTCAAGAACGCGCTCGATTGGTTGAGCCGGCCCCGTCCGGCGCCGATGGTCGACAAGCCCGTGGCGGTTGTCTCGGCCACAGCCGGGATCGCGGGCGGCGAGCGGGCGAAGAGCGCGGCCTATCTGATGCTCGTGCCGTTTATGGTGAAGCTGGTGACCGCGCCGGAGGTCAATCTCGGCCAGGCGGGCGATCGCTTCGATGCGGAAGGCCAGCTGACCGACGAGGGCAAGCTGAAGGCGCTCGGTGCGCTGATGGCCAACCTTAAGGCCGCTGCCGGCTGAAGGTCAGCGTCCGTCGGGCCGCCGGGTGAAGAGGCCCGCGGCCGATCGGGTCGGTCGTCGCTGCGGTTCCGGATGCGTGGCAGGCGCTGCGGGTGGCGCGGTCGGCGGGCTCGATGGCCCGGGCGGGGCCGGTGCGGCTGGCATTTGTCCGCTGGCCGAGGGCGGCGATGCGTCTTCGGTCTTCTCACTGCCCAGGGGCGCGGACGGCGAAACTGGTTTGGCGGGCGTCGGAGAGATCGGGACCGGCGCGTATCCGGAGAATGCCTCCGATGGGGGCGATATCGGGGTCCGAGCCGGTTCGGCGACGGCAGCAGGTTCCGCGTCCGGGGGGGCGCGATCCGGTGTCCGGACCGGCCCGTGGAGCTGGGTGAGGTCGACCGCGTTCGGCGCGCCCGGAGCAGACGGCGGACGGCTGGGCGCGGCCGCGGGGGGCTGAGGGCTTTCGACCGCGACGGGCGCCGCCGGCGCGACTTTCGGTTGCGCGGAGGGCTCGGCACGGGGCGTCGCCGGGGCATGGGGCGTCGCCTCGGCACGGGGCGTCGCTGGCGGTTGCGGCGCCGCTGGAGGGCGTAGATCCGTCGATCGGGTCTCGCCCGGGATCTCGGGCGGCGCCACCGAGCGGGTTGGGCTCTCCACCGGGCGCCGGGCCGGCGAAAAGAGGCTTTTTCGGCGATTGGGCGTCGCATCGGGGGCCGGCGGCAAGACGGGCGGTGTCGCGTAAGGCGGGCGTGGAACCGCGGGCACAATCGGCGGTGCGCCGGCCGGGACGGGCGACGGCGCGATGGGCTCGGCCGCGCGCGACGCGGTCGGGATCGTGTCGGTAAAGCTCTCGCTCGGCAGGGGCGCCGCGGCGAACCCCTCGGCCTGGCGCGCCGCCCCTCGCGGCCGCCGGAACACGAGCACCGTGCAGGTCACCTCGCGGAGCGGCGAGAGCCAGCCCGCGCGATCGCGGAGGGGCACGAGTTCGGTCCGCAGGAACTCCCAGCCGCCATCGGTTTCGCGTCGCACGATTTCGGCCATCGCCCGGGCGGCGCGTTGCGAAAGGGTGCGGGCGGTCTTCGCCTTGGCGCCCCGCTCGGGTCCGCCGACGAACTTGTACTCCCAAGCCATGAGCGCGCTCCCGTGTTCCCCCGGCCGGCCATCGCCGCCCATTCCTTCTGGCGAAAGCGGCGTCTGCGTTCAAGCCCCGTGCGGTCGCGCGGCTGGAAGGGGAGGGTGCCGCGCTCTGGTGCTGGCCAAGCCGAGCGGATAGATTGACGACACAAGGATCAGAGGAGCGCGGCCATGCGAAGACGGATCGGGATCGGTGCGCTGGCGGTCGGTCTTGCGGCGGCGGCGAGCGGGGCGGTCGGACAGGGCGGATCGCTCGCGGGTTGCGCGGATCCGGACCTCGCGCCGACGACGACGCTGAAGCTCTGCCGGGACGCGCTCCAGGACCCGGGCCTCGGGCCGCGGCGGCGGGCGGCGGTGCTTGTGAACTTGGGCGTGGCCCAGGCCGAGCTCGGCCGTCATGGCGATGCGGTGCGCTCCTTCACGCTGGCCATCGAGACCGACGACCGGTTCATTCAGGCCTATACCAACCGCGCGCGCAGCCACGCAGCCGAAGGACGGACCGATGCGGCGCTCGAGGATTTCGACCGGGCGATCGTCGAGGATCCGTCGGTCGCCGAAGCCTGGCTCGGCCGGGGCGCACTCTTGCTCGGCCGGGGCGCGGCGGCGGCGGCGGTCTCGGATCTCAGCCGGGCGATCGCGCTCGAGGACGAGCTGACGGCGGCGTTCTTCAATCGCGGGATCGGCTATCTCATCCTGGGCGACGGGCGCGCGGCCGACGAGGATTTCTCGACGGTGATCGCGCGGGACGGCACGGATGCGGGGGCCTTCGTCAATCGCGGCCGGGCGCGGGCGCTCGCGGGATTGCCGGGGGCGGAGGCGGATTTCGACCGGGCGATCGGGCTCGATCCCGACTGGCCGCGCGCCTGGTCGGCGCGGGGCATGTTCCACGACCGGGCGGGCCGGACCGAGGCGGCGGATGCGGATTTCCTCCGCGCCTATGAGCTCGGCATGCAGGACCGGTGGCTCGTGGAGCGCGTGCAGCGGATCGGCCGGCGCTGAGGACGAGCTCGTGCCGCCCCGGCAGGGGC
>JBHJGX010000004.1:0-16991 GCA_050331395.1 Paracoccaceae bacterium | reverse complement strand
GCGACCAGCAAAATCTTCACCAATCCGGATCCCGCCACCCCCCCGAAATACAGCACCGGCCGGTGCGGCTGCCGGACCGCGCGGGACCCGCGCATCGGCTCCCGCGACCCGCGCGCGGCCCGGCCCGCGCTGACGGAACTCTCAGATGAACAACAAAATCGTCACAGCCTTCGACGTCGATATGCAGAGCATCTCGGCGCGGCTGTCGGAAATGGGCGGGATCGCCGAGGAACAGCTGACCCAAGCGCTCGAGGCCGTCCGAACCCGGGACAGCGAACTCGCCGAAGAGGTCATCCGCGCCGACGACCGCCTCGACCAGCTCGAGGTCAAGTTCGAGGAGATGGCCATTAAGACGCTTGCGCTCCGCCAACCGGTGGCAAGCGATCTGCGCGAGGTGGTCGCCGCAATAAAGATCGCCTCGACCTTGGAACGGATCGGGGATCTGGCTAAGAACATTGCCAGGCGCGGCAAGTATCTTGCCGAGACACCGCCGCTGCGGGTCTCGAATTCGATCGTGCGCATGGGGCGGCAGACGCTCACGCTCTTTGCCGAGGTGCTCGACGCCTATACCGCGCGCGATACGGCTTTGGCCGTGTCGGTCTGGAACCGCGATGTCGAGATCGACGATATGCACAACTCGATTTTCCGCGAGCTGATTACCTATATGATGGAGGACCCGCAACTCATCGGGCTTTGCTCGCAACTTCTCTTTATCGCGAAAAATCTCGAGCGGATTGGCGATCATTCGACATTCATCGCAGAAATGACGTATTTCGTCGTGGAAGGTCGGCCGCTTGGGGATAACCGGCCGAAGGGGGAACCGCTCGGCGAGCTTCCGACGCCGGGGCGGCGCCTCGGCTGAATGCAGGAGGAGGACCAAGGGTCATGTCTGCGCGCATTCTGGTGGTCGAAGACGAGGAGGCGCTGTCGGCGCTGCTCGAATACAATCTCGAGAAAGAAGGGTTCGAGGTCCGGATCAGCGCCGATGGCGAGGACGCGCTCCTGGTCGTCGAGGAGGACAAGCCCGATCTCGTGCTGCTCGATTGGATGCTGCCGGGGCTCTCGGGCATCGAGATTTGCCGTCGGATCCGGGCGCGGGCCGACACGCGGGACACGCCCGTGATTATGCTGACAGCCCGGTCGGACGAAGAAGACCGGATCCGCGGGCTCGATACGGGCGCCGACGACTACCTGACCAAACCGTTCTCGATCCCAGAATTGACCGCGCGGGTGCGGGCGCTTCTACGACGCTCGCGCCCGACGCTTTCGGCCGAGGTCGCGACGTTCGGCGATCTCACCCTCGACCGCGAGACCCGCCGGGTGCGCCGGGGCGACCGCGAGGTGCATCTCGGACCGACCGAATTCCGGCTCCTCGACTGCCTAATGCAGCGGCCCGGGCGGGTGTTCTCGCGCGAGCAGCTTCTCGATCTGGTCTGGGGCCGCGACGTCTACGTGGAGGCACGCACCGTGGACGTTCATGTGGGTCGGCTCCGAAAAGCGCTCAACCGCCGCGGCGAGCGCGATCCGATCCGCACCGTCCGTGCCGCAGGCTACGCCCTCGACGAGACCTATCACTCCAGCGACCACTGACCGGGGAACGCCGCAGCCGCGCGCTAGCGGCTTGCCCGCCGGTCGCGGCGCGACGACATGGGCTGGAACGCAACAGCGACATGGTATTGGCAGTATGGTTTGCCATCCACTGCCGGCAGGCCACAAAAGTGAAAGCCGTCCTCGGTCGGGTCGCCGATCGGCCATTTGCAGGTCCGCTCGGTCAACTCCAAGAGGCTGAGCTTGCGGGCGATTTTCTCGATTTCGGCCAGCGTCACTCGAGCAGCCTCTTCCTCGGGCGTCGGCTGACCCGGCGCACGGGGCGCGCCCGGCTCGCGGGCGACGGGCAGAGTAGGGGTCGTGTCGGCGGGCTCCGGCGCGATCTCAGCGTCGGGAGCGGCGGTTTCCGGCGTCTCGGTCTTCACGATGTCAGGCGCCTCCTCGGGCGGACTGTCATTGGCGCCGCGATGCGAGAGCCCGAGGCGGTGAACCTTGCCGATCACGGCATTCCGGGTCACGCCCCCAAGCTGCTTTGCGATTTGGCTCGCACTCATCCCTTCGGCCCAATATTCCTTCAACTTTTCAACACGTTCGTCCGTCCAGGACATTTCGTTCCCCCGCCGTTTTCGTTCCGGCCCCGTTGCCCTGCCGGAGGACTGCACACACACCCCTATGTTAAGGGCGGCGGGCCACGTTACAAGCGAACGCGCCGCGAGAGACGGCCAAGGAGGGGCGGATGACGGAAAAACGCGCGATGGGCAAGAGGGCCTTCGGCCGGGTGAACTGGCTCGGGCTCGCCACGCTCACGCGGCGCGAAGTGCAGCGCTTCCTGGCCGTCTGGTCGCAAACGGTCGCGGCCCCGGTCGCGACGTCGCTCCTTTTTCTGACTGTCTTCTCGCTCGCTTTCGGCGAACGCCGCGGGGACCCCGACGGCGTGCCCTTTGAAGTCTTTCTCGCGCCCGGGATCTTGATGATGACCGTGATCCAGAACGCGTTTGCGAACACCTCCTCCTCGTTGATGATCTCCAAGGTGCAAGGCAACATCGTCGATACCTTGATGCCGCCCTTGTCGGCGGGCGAGATCTTGACCGGTTACGTGCTCGGCGGGGTCGTCCGCGGCGTCGTCTGTGCCGCCGCCATCGGGCTGACGCTCTTTCCCTATCTCGGGATCGGCGTCGCGCATCCGCTCTGGGCGCTGGCCTTCTTACTCTTGGCCAGCGTTATGCTGTCGCTTGTGGGCCTCATGACCGCAATCTTGGCCGAGAAGTTCGACCAGATGGCAGCGATTACCAATCTCGTGATCACACCGCTGGCGTTTCTGTCCGGCACCTTCTACTCAATCTCGTCGCTGCCGCCGGTCTTTCAGTCGATCAGCCATGCCAACCCGATTTTTTACCTGATCGACGGGTTTCGCTTCGGGGTATTGGGAACATCGGATGCCAACCCATTGACTGGGCTCGTGGTCGCGCTCGCGGTCAACACAGGGCTCATCCTCGTGTGCGGGCGATGGCTGGCCACGGGCTACCGGTTGAAAAGCTGAGACGCCGGGGCTCCGCGCGGTTGACCAGACGGCAAGGCCCATCATCTCACCATACAGCTTTTGCCATAAACCTAGTCGATCCGACCAACCGGAGAACGCCCATGATCGTGACGCTCAAGATCAACGGTGAGGCCCGTGTGGTCGACGCCGCCCCGGACACGCCGCTTTTGTGGGTGCTCCGAGACCACCTCGAGCTCACGGGGACCAAATACGGCTGCGGGGTCGCGGCCTGCGGCGCATGCACGGTGCATCTCGACGGTTTGCCCGTGCGCAGTTGTGCGACCCGGATCGAGGACGCCATGAGCGCGGAGATCACCACGATCGAGGGGGCCACGGGCTCAGTCGCCGAAGCGGTCCAGGCCGCCTGGCGCGAACTCGACGTGGTCCAATGCGGGTATTGCCAATCGGGTCAGATCATGTCGGCGATCGGGCTCCTGGCCGAGACCCCGCGGCCGAGCGACGCCGATATCGATGCGGCGATGTCCGGCAATGCGTGCCGCTGCGCCACCTATCCGCGGATCCGGGCTGCGATCCACCGTGCCGCCGACCGGCTGGAGGGCTGATCCATGACCACACAGACCACCCGCCGCGGTTTCCTCGCCGCCACCTCGGCCACGGCCGCCGGCCTCGTCGTGGGCCTGAGCCCCTCGGGCATGCTTGCCGCCGCTCCGGCTGAGAGCGCGCTGCCGGCCGAGTTTAATCCCTTCGTCCGGATCGGAGCGGATGGCCGCGTCACCGTCGTCATCAAACATATCGAGCTGGGGCAGGGGACGGCGACCGGCCTTTCGACGCTCGTGGCCGAGGAGCTCGACGCCGCCTGGGAGCAGATCGACATCGCCTTCGCGCCGGCGGACAATTCCCGCTATGCGAACCTCTTTTTCATGAGCCAGGGCACGGGCGGCTCGACCGCGATCGCCAACTCGTATCGCCAGTACCGCGCGGCCGGCGCGGCCGCACGGGCGCTGCTCGTTCAGGCGGCGGCGGCGCGCTGGGGGGTCGATCCGGCTGAGGTCAGCGTCTCCGAGGGGACGGTCCGGGCCGGTGACCGAACGGCCCGGTTCGGCGAGTTGGTGGCCGAGGCGGCCGAGCTCACACCTCCGCGGCGCCCGCGCCTCAAAGATCCCGCGGAGTTTCGCCTGATTGGCGCGGCGCACCTGCCGCGGAAGGACAGTGCGTCCAAGACCGACGGCAGCGCGATCTTCGCGAGCGACGTCAAGCGCCCGAACCAGGTGGTCGCCGTGATCCTGCGAAGCCCGCGCGTCGGCGGCCGGCTCATCTCCTTCGACGCGACCGCCGCGGTCGGGATCCGGGGCTTCGTGACCGCCAAGATCCTCCGGAACGGCGTGGGCGTGGCGGTCTACGGGCTGGACACCTGGTCGGCGATCCGAGCCCGCACGGCGGTCAAGGCCGAGTGGGACGAAAGCGCGGCCGAAACCCGCTCGTCCGACGAGATGATGTCCGATCACTTGCGGCATCTCGATACGCCCGAATATCCCGCCACCGAGGGGACGGATTTCGCCGCGACCGGTCGCGCGATCGAGGGCGCCGCTCAGATCGTCGAGGCCGAGTTCCGGTTCCCCCATCTCGCGCACGCGCCGATGGAGCCGCTGACTTGCGTGATCGAGGCGACCGAGACGGGAGGCGTCCGCATCCACGACGGGGCGCAATTCCCCGGGATCACCCAGCCGACGATCGCGCAGCTGCTGAAGCTCCCGCTCGAGAAGGTCGAGATCGCCACCGTCTACGCGGGCGGCTCGTTCGGCCGCCGGGCGTCTCCCACGTCGGACTATCAGACGGAGGCCGCGCTCGCCTTCGATGCGCTCGACCGGAGCCGTCCGGTCAAGCTCGTCTGGACGCGCGAGGACGACCTGACCGCGGGATATTTCCGGCCCATGGCCGCGCACCGTGTCCGTGTCGGCCTCGACGGAGACGGGCAGATCCTCGGCTGGGACCACCGGATCGCGACCAAATCGATCCTGAAGGGCTCACCTTTCGAGGCGGTTCTCGTGCGGAACGGCGTCGATCGCACCTCGGTCGAGGGGGCGGCCGACCCGGTCTATCGGATCCCGGGCTTCGCGCTCGGACTGAGCGACGTGGAGACGCCGCTCACCGCGCTTTGGTGGCGGGCGGTGGGGCATACGCACACGGCCTATGCGATGGAAAGCGCGATCGACATGGTCGCCGAGGCGGCCGGTCGGGACCCGGTCGACTTCCGCCTCTCGCTCCTCGACGACGGGACCGAAGACGGCGTGCGGCTTGCGGGCGTGCTGCGGCTTGCCGCCGAGAAGGCCGGCTGGGGAGAGGCGCTGCCCGAAGGCCGGGGCCGCGGCGTCGCGGTGCACAAATCCTTCAACTCCTATGTGGCGGTCGTGGTCGATGTCTCGGCCGACCCCGACGGTCGCGTGCAGATCGAACATGTCACCTCTGCGGTCGATTGCGGGACCGTAGTCAATCCGGACATTGTGCGGGCGCAAATCGAGGGCGGGATCGGCTTCGGCCTCGGCGCGGTGATGCGCAACGAGATCACGTTGACGGACGGCGTCGTGGATCAGGCGAATTTCCCGGATTACGAACCGCTGCGGATCTCGGACATCCGCCGGATCGACGTGCACATCGTTCCCAGCACGGCCAAACCGACGGGCGTCGGAGAGCCGGGCGTCCCGCCCGCGGGCCCGGCGCTCGCAAATGCGGTCAAGGCCGCAATGGGCAAGCGGGTGACGCTGCTGCCGATGACGAAGGCGGGGGTCCGGTTCGCCTGATCGGGCGGATCGGTCTTCCTTCGGGTCTCCTTTGCAGGGCGGGGTCCAGGCGCGTGCGGACCCCTCCGCCGATTGCGCGGCGCCCGGTTTTGCCCCTTAATTGTGCCGGAATGACCAGCGGGCCCCACCATGGGGCCCGCTCGCCCTCACTCGCGCGACGGAGGACCAGGCGATGGGCACGATCCTGCGACGCGAGGCGGCGGCCGATGTGCCCATTCGAGGCGTGTCACCGGCGCGACATCGGGGGTGAGCATGGCGCCGCCCGTCAGGAGATCGCCCCGCGCCGAACGCACCGCGCACGAGCCGGACCGGGTCTGGCTTTTCGGCCTCCATGCGGTGCGCGATGCCCTTGAGAACCCGGCCCGGCGGTGCCATCGGCTGATCGTGACGCGGAACGCCGCCGACCGTTTGGGCGACGCGATCCCGGCCTCCGGTCTCGCGCCCGAGATCGCCGATGCCCGCAAGTTTACCGCCCCCCTCGATCCGCAATCGGTGCATCAGGGGGCCGCGCTCGAAGTGTCGCCGCTGGCTTGGGGGGCGCTCGGCGATCTGGCCAGCGTGGGCGAAGGCGGTCCGCCCGTGATCCTCGCGCTCGATCGGGTCACTGACCCGCACAATGTGGGCGCGATCCTTCGCTCGGCCGAGGTTTTCGGCGCAAGGGCGGTCGTCGCACCGCGGCATCACTCGGCGCCCGAGACCGGGGCGCTCGCCAAGGCGGCCTCAGGGGCGCTCGAGCGGCAACCTTATCTGCGGGTGCGCAATCTGGGCGATGCGCTCGAGGAGTTGAAAGCGCTCGACTATGCGGTTCTCGGTCTCGACGGCGAGGCCGAGGCGGAGATCGGGGAGGCGGCCGCAGCGGTGTCCGACCGGCCAGTTTGCCTCGTCCTCGGGGCCGAGGGCCCTGGTCTTCGGGCCCGGACGCGACTGATTTGCGAGCGATTGGTGCGGATCGCGGCCGTCGCAGACTTCGCGTCCCTCAACGTGTCGAACGCTGCTGCAGTCGCACTCTATGCGTTGTCGGTTGGGCGCGGCGGCGCATCCGGGGGGGGCGCTGTGGAAAACTGACACACAATCGCGCGACATGGGTTACAGAAAGTCAACCTGTGTCCCATATTGGGTGTGATGAGGGAAGGTTTTTCACCTACCCTCATTCTCACTGTCCCTCGTTCCGACTGGTCCGCCGGTTTTATGCTTGCCATAAACCCCGGCGGACTTTTTTTGACAAGGCGAGCCAGCAGACGCCTAATGCGGACAGAGATAAGTGTGACCAGATGACCACGCCTGAGCCAACCGACACCTTCTTGCGTGAAATTCTCACGCGCACAACGAGCATTGCCGCAGTCGGCGCGTCGCAAAATCCGGTTCGCCCGTCCTTTTATGTAACTCGTTACCTGATGCTCAAGGGCTATCGGTTGAGCTTTGTCAATCCGCGATATGCCGGGCAAGAGATCATGGGGCATCCGGTTCACGAGAGCTTGGCGGCCCTGCCGTCGGGCGACGATCCGATCGAGATGGTCGATATCTTCCGCCGCTCCGAAGAGGCCGGGGGTGTGGTCGATGAGGCGATTGCGGCGCTCGCTGATCGTGGTCTCCGGACGATCTGGATGCAGGTGGGCGTGATCGACGAGGCCGCCGCCGACCGGGCCCGCGCGGCGGGGCTCGATGTGGTGATGAACCGCTGTCCTAAAATCGAGTATCAACGGCTTTTCGGCGAGCTTCGAATGGGTGGCTTCGCCACGGGTCAGATCTCGTCGCGACGGCGCTGACCGGCGGCTTTCTGCGTGTACAGCAACTTGCATATGGCGCTGATTCGCTGTACAGTAAGTGCCATACCGTGTCCAAACCGGCTGCGGTGCAGAGGATGGATTGAACGGCCTCCTCGCTAATCGTGTCCCTCGTTCCAACTGTCCGCCGGCCGCCATCCCTCGCGCGCCGGCGGTTTTTTTTGCCCGCCATGCTTCCCTTTCGCAAAAATGGGCGATATACCCATTTCATGAAATGGGCAAAGCGCACATACAAAAATGTGAGTGGGAAAAATACCCGCATGTGCTAATTTCCCATTCGTAGCGGAGACACAATCCGAGGATCCCCCGATGACCCGACCCACAGATCCGACCCTTAGCTTGACCGAGGACGCCGGCGTCCTGGCACCGCTCGCCCCTCCGACGGGCGAGATCGAAAAGGCAGACCCCGCATCGCTCGCGCCAATCGACGCGATGCCCGACCCCTTCGCGCTGTCCCAAGTGATCGCAACCCTCGATGACATGGCGGACGATACCGGGCTCGACACCGATCCCGCCCCGACGCGCCCGATGCTCTCGGTTCCCGACGGTGCGTTTGACCGCGAGGCGCCTCTCTTCGGTGGGGATGCGACGGACGACGCGCCGATTCTCGAGCAAAACGAGATTTGGTGGCGCCGGATCTTCAACGCGCCGGAGCCGGCCCCGATGCCCGAGCCGATCGTCGCGCCGACGCCGGAGCCCGCGCCCTCGGCCGATCTCACCTATACGGCCGACGACTTCACCGGCGCGGGTCAGGCCATTGTTATCATCGACGACGGCTGGTCCGCCGCCTATGACCAGTCGAACCTTGTCTACGACCAGGACTTCTTTGCGTTCGGCGACCCGTCCGCCCAGACGACCGGCACCAACAGTCACGGCTCTTGGGTCGCGCAAACGGCCGTCGGGGTCGCCGACGGTGTCGATATCATCCACCTCAAGGTGTTCTCCGACACGGGCGGCGGGGCGTCGTTCCTCGATATCGATCAGGCGCTCGACTGGGTGGTCGCGAACGGCGAGGCCTATAACGTGGCGGCGGTCAATCTCAGCCTCGGCGGCGGAAATGCGACCGACGAAAGCTGGTCCATGCTCAGCGACGAGTTCGCGATCCTCGACCAGATGGGCATCTTTTCGGTGGTCGCGGCGGGCAATTCGGGCCAGCAATACGCCGAGGGCGTCAATGTGATTGCGGCGGATCCGAACGTGATCGGCGTCTCGGCCACGACCCAATCGGGTGCGCTCGCGGGCTTCAGCCAAAAGGATCCGGAACTGACGGATATCGCGGCGGTTGGCGTGGATGTGCCTGTCGAGACGACGTGGGGCGCAGAGTTCGCCGTGGACGGCACGAGTTTTGCCGCGCCCTATATCTCGGGGATCGCCGCGCTCTTGCAGGAAGCCTCGCAAACCGTCAACGGGGAGGCGCTGACCGACGAGGAATTCCTCGAGATCCTGCAAGCGTCGGGCACGGATATCGCGGGTTACGAGAACTCGGGCTACGACGGCTTCGTCGAGGCCGATGCGGATGCGGCGCTCGAATACTTCCTCGCGAACAGCGCGGCCTATGACGATCCGGATCTGCTGATCGCGTGATCCGTCGAGATCCCCGCCGGTTCCCCCCGCCGGTGGGGCCGGGCGCTCGGTTTGCCGCTGTTGGCAGCCGGGCGCCCGCGTTATGGTGAAGCAGAATGCACACCACGGGAGGACCAGATGTCAGACCAACCGCGCTACGGCTTCGATACCCTTCAGATCCATGCCGGCGCCCAGCCCGATCCGGCCACCGGCGCACGGCAGACGCCGATCTATCAAAACACCGCCTATGTGTTCCGCGATGCCGAGCACGCGGCGGCGCTCTTCAACCTGCAGGAGCTCGGCTTCATCTATAGCCGGATCGGCAACCCGACCGTCGCGGTCCTGCAGGAGCGGGTGGCCACGCTCGAGGGCGGCGTCGGCGCCGTCGCCTGCGCATCGGGCCATGCGGCACAGGTGATGGCACTCTTTCCGCTGATGCGGCCGGGGGATAATTTTGTCGCCTCGACCCGGCTCTATGGCGGGTCGGTCAACCAGTTCGGGCATGCGTTCAAGCATTTCGGTTGGGAGGTCCGCTTCGTCGATTTCGAGGATCAGGCGGCGATCCGCGCGGCCATCGACGACCGGACGCGGGCGGTCTTTTGCGAGTCGATCGCAAATCCCGGCGGCTATATCACCGATCTCGCGCCGGTCTCCGAGATCGCCCATGGCGCGGGGCTGCCGCTGATCGTCGACAATACCTCGGCGACGCCGTATCTCTGCCGGCCGTTCGAACATGGCGCCGACATCGTCGTGCATTCGACGACCAAGTATCTCTGCGGCAACGCGACCTCGATGGGCGGGATGGTGGTCGACAAAGGCAGCTTCGACTGGTCGGCCGCCGGCAAATTCCCGGCCCTCGTCGAGCCGGAAGCGGGCTATCACGGTCTGAAGTTCCACGAGACCTTCGGCCCGCTGTCCTTCACTTTCTACACGATTGCCGTGACGCTCCGGGATCTCGGCATGTGCCAGGCGCCGATGAATGCGTTCCAAACACTTCTCGGGATCGAGACGTTGTCGCTCCGTATGGAGAAGCATTGCGCCAATGCGCGTACCGTCGCCGAGTTCCTCGAGCAGCATCCGGCCGTCGAATATGTCTCTTATGCCGGGCTCCCGAGTTCGCCTTACTTCGACCGGGTTGCGAAATACTGCCCGCGGGGGGCGAGCGCAATTTTCACTTTCGGGGTGAAAGGCGGCTATGACGCTTGTGTCAAGCTCGTGGACAGCGTCGAACTCTTCAGCCATTTGGCCAATCTGGGCGATGCGCGGTCACTGATCATCCATTCCGCCTCGACAACCCACCGTCAGCTGAGCCCAGAGCAGCAGGTGGCCGCGGGCGCGGGACCTGAAATCGTTCGGCTCTCGATCGGGATCGAAGATGCGAACGATCTGATCGCCGATCTCGATCAGGCGCTCGCCAAGGCTACGGCAGGATCGGCCGCGGCATGAGGGGCCTCGCGGCCGCCTTGGGGTTTCTCGGGGCGCTCGCCTCCGGCCTCGCCGCAGCGGACGACCGGATCGGCTGGTTCGAGACGGAGGCGTTCCCGGGCACCCTGAAAGCCCGGGCATCCGATCACGAGGGGGCGCCCGCCGCGGCGCCCCTCGGCTTCGACGAGATCGAGAGCCTGCGCACTCAGCTTCCCGTCACAATCCCGACAGCACCGCCCGATGGCGGGCCGCACGCGCTCGACGCGCTCGTCTACGCACCGCGGCAGACGCCGGCCGGGCTCCGCCGCCCGGTCATTGTCATCACCCACGGCAACCCGAGAGACACGCGCCAGCAGCGGGCCACACGCCTCCATCGCTACGGGCATCTGGCCGAGGAGTTCGCCCGGCGGGGCTATGTCGCCGCGGTGGTGGCGCGCCGAGGCTTCGCCCGGTCATCTGGGCATTACGTCGGATGGTACGGTCGATGCGACAGCGTGGAGGCCGACGGCTACGAGCGGGCCGGGCGTACGGGCGCGCAGGACTTGCGGGCGGCGCTTTCGGCGCTGGCCGAGGATCCGCGGATCGACCCCGCCCGGATGATGGCGCTCGGCACCTCGGGGGGCGGCTTCGCGGCGCTGGCGCTCGCGGCCGAGATGACGGAGCTCCGCGGGGCCATCGCCTTCGCGCCGGGGCGCGGCTCGGTCAGGGACGGGGAGAACTGCAACGCCGACGCGCTGGCCGAGGCCTTTGCGCGGTTCGGCCGGCCGGGGGCCGCGCCGTCGCTCTGGCTTTACTCAACGGAGGATCGCTTCTTCGGCCCGGAGATGGTCCACCGCCAGTTCGCGGCCTTCGGAGGCCCCGCGCGCCTCGTGATGACCGGGGCGATCCTTCATGCGAAGGACGGCCATCGCCTCTTTCAGCGGGGCAACACGGCGCTTTGGCGGGGCGAGATCGACGCGTTTCTCCGGGCGATCGGCATGCCGACCTGGGAGGCGCCGCCCGCCGACCCGACCGATCTCGACATGCCGCCGCCCGACGGGCTCTCCCCGCGGGGTCTCGCGGCCTGGCGGGAATATCTGGGCTCAGAGGCGAGCCGAGCCTTCGCCACAGGTCAGAACGGGCGCTTCGGCTGGGCTTCTGCCTACCGCTCGGGGCGGATCGCGGAGCGCGAGGCCCTCGAGACCTGCCAAGAAGGGACGCAGGCCGCCATGGCCGAGACCGAAACGCCCTGCGAGATCCGTCGCACCGACACCGCCCACCGCTGAGCGACCGTCCTCCTCAGGCACGCGCGCGCCGGCGGCGGCGGCCCGCATCGTCGGCTGGCGACATCTCGCAGCGCGTGTCGGGCAACGTGACCACCCGGTCGAGATGGGGCGAGGGCGCGCTCTCATGCGGCACGCGCATCGCGTCGACGAAGTGCTCCTGAAAGCGCTCCTCAACGGCCGTCTCGATCTTCTCGACCCGGGCGACCACCTCCGCGACCCGTGCCCGCTCGGCCCAGTTGAGAAGCGCGATCCGCGCGCCGGTGCCGGCCGCATTCCCCGCCGAAGTCACTTTCTCGAGCGGACAGTCCGGGATCATCCCGAGAACCATGGCGTGCTTGGGCGAGATATGCGCGCCGAATGCGCCTGCGAGCACCACGCGCTCGACGGCATCGACCTCGAAATGATCCATCAAGAGCCGCGCGCCCGCATAGAGCGCGGCCTTGGCAAAAAGGATCTGCTGCACATCCGCCTGGGTGACGGTAATCGCCCGGTCCGCCCCGCGATGAAGCACATAGGACCAGGTCCGACCCTCGGCAACGACCGCCTCGCCGAGCGCCGCTTCCGGCCCGATGATCCCGCGTTTGTCGAGGACGCCGGCCATCCGCATCTCGGCGAGCGCCTCGATGATCCCGGAGCCGCAGATCCCCGTCACCCCGCCCGGACCCACGGCTGCGTAGAAGCCCGGCTCGTCGGACCAGAGATCGCAGCCGATGACCTTCACCCGCGCGCGTTTCGTCGCCGGGTCGATCCGCACCCGCTCGATGGCGCCCGGCGCCGCACGCTGTCCGGCCGAGACCTGTGCGCCCTCGAAGGCCGGCCCCGTCGGCGACGAACAGGCCAGCACCCGCTCCCGGTTGCCGAGGAAGATCTCCGCATTCGTGCCGACATCGATGATCAGGGTGAGCGCGTCTTGCGCTTCCGGTGCCTCGGCGAGGGCCACGGCCGCCGCATCCGCACCCACATGGCCGGCGATACAGGGCAGCACATGCGCGCGGGCATCGGCATGCAGCGTCAGACCGAGTTCCGCCGCAGGCAGCGAAAGCGCGCCGGAGGTCGCCAGCGCAAAGGGCGCCCAGCCGAGCTCGACCGGGTCGATCCCGAGAAAGAGATGGTGCATCACCGGGTTGCCGACGAAGACGCCTTCCACGATATCCGTGCGCGGGACCGCCGCGTCCTCGGCCAGCCCGCCGACCAGCCGGTCGAGGGCCTCGCGGAGCGCCGCCGTCATTTCGCCGGCCCCGCCCGGGTTCATCTGCGCATACGAGACCCGGCTCATCAGGTCCTCGCCGAACCGGATCTGCGGGTTCATCACGCCCGAGGAGGCGAGCACCGCCCCGGTCTCGAGATTGCAGAGATGCCCGGCCACGGTGGTCGAGCCGATATCGACGGCCAGCCCGAGGAGCGGCGCCTCACGGTAGCCGGGCCAGAGCTCGACGAGCTGCCAGCCGTCGTCCCGGCGCTGGAGCGCGACCGTCACCTCCCAGCCCCCGTCGCGGAGCGCCCGCTGGAGCCGCGCGAGGACGCCGAGCCCCGCACGCACGCCCTCGATCTGCCATTCCCGGGCGAGCGCCTCCGCAAGCCGTTCGAAATCGCCCTTCGGCACATGCATATCCGGCTCCTCGACGCGCACGAGCAGCTTGCGCGTCGCCGGATCGAGGACGATCTCGCGGGCCTCGACGCCCTTGCGCACGACCTGGCGATGGACCTGGCTCTCGGGCGGCACATCGATCACCACATCGCCCTGAACGGTCGCCTGGCAGCCGAGCCTGCGGCCGGGGCGAAGCCCGCGCTTTGTGTGATAGCGCTCCTCGACGGCGTTCCAGGCGGAGAGCGCGTCCTCGGCGACCGTCACCGCGTGTTTGGGGAAGGCGCCATAGGCCGGGGCTATCTGGCATTTCCAACAGATCCCCCGGCCGCCGCACACACTGTCGAGATCGACGCCGAGCTGCCGCGCAGCCGCAAGGATCGGCGTGCCCACGGGGAACCGGCCGCGCTTGCCCGAAGGCGTGAAGATCACGAGGGGGTGGGGTGTCTCAGCCATCTGGGTCGCGCCTTGTGGGTATGTGTGATTGCTCGGGTATCTAAGGGCGCGGAAGAAAGGGCGACAGAGAAGGCGGCATTTTTTCGCTCGGATGCGGCGTCCCGCCCAGTGGAAACGCGGCGCCCGGCCTTGTTCCGCCGCGCCGCGGTTGCTATCCCCGTCCGCGGAGCTGTGGCCGAGTGGTCGAAGGCGCTCCCCTGCTAAGGGAGTAGGCCCCAAAAGGGTCTCGTGGGTTCGAATCCCATCGGCTCCGCCATCACAATCCAAAATACCCATACATATCAATGGCTTGTTGCCTTGTGGGAAAGCGCACCCCACAAAATCCCCGCCATTATTTTAGCGCTGCCCGTGGTAATGGGCTCGACGGTCACGATCTGGAACGATCACCGATCGGCCAAATGGCTGTGAGATCCTTCATGGCATTGTGACACCAACACAGTCTGGCCGCAAAATACGCTAGGGAGTTGGTCGTCGTTAACTGAGGCTATCGTCTGGTAGTATCGCAGCTTGAAATTTCGGCTTCACGCTTGGGATAGGCTGCCCGCCGGTTCGGCTTCGCCTCCCGAGCGTCGATAGCGTGACCTTTCCCCTGGATTGGGGCCGCGGGGAACTGGCATTCTCCGGTTGGTTGGTAGCGGTGAGGGCAGGGGATGAGTGAGTGGAGCGACGAGGACGGCGGGAAGACCCGCGTGCCCATCATCTTCGATGCCCAGGAGATTGATAAATCCGAGGATTACAGCTTCAAGGCTCGGATTCGTACGCAATCTGCAGCCACTTGCACCCTCATCAGGCTCGGCCAAGAGAAGGCCGCCCAAGATGCCGAAGCCGGATAGGGCAGGACAGAAAAGACGATGACACAAGAGAAAACAAAGCAGAACGGCAATGGTGCGAACCTTGGCTTCGAGGCTCAGCTCTGGGCCACCGCCGACAAGCTACGTGGCAACATGGAGCCGTCCGACTACAAGCACGTCGCGCTCGGCCTGATATTCCTCAAATACAACTCCGACGCCTTCCAGGCGAAACGGACTGACCTTCTCAATGACGAATACGCCGACCCGGAGGACCCCGAGGAATACCTCGCCGAAAACGTCTTCTGGGTACCCAAGCAGGCCCGCTGGTCGCATCTCCAGGCGAAGGCCAAGCAGACCACGATCGGCAAGGACATCGACGACGCCATGCTGGCGATCGAGGCGAGCAACCCCTCGCTCAAGGGCGTCCTGCCTAAGGACTATGCCCGACCCGCGCTCAACAAGCACATGCTCGGTGAGCTGATCCACCTCGTGAGCGGGATCGGCATGGCTGAGGAGGCCGACCGTTCCCGCGACATCCTGGGCCGGGTCTACGAGTATTTCCTCGGCAGCTTCGCCGGGGCCGAGGGCAAGCGCGGCGGCGAGTTCTACACCCCCCGCTCCGTCGTCCGCCTCATGGTCGAGATGCTGGAGCCCTACAAGGGCCGTGTCTACGACCCCTGCTGCGGCTCCGGCGGCATGTTCGTCCAGTCCGAGAAGTTCGTCGAGGAGCACGGCGGGCGCATCGGCGACATCGCCATCTACGGGCAGGAGAGCAACTACACCACCTGGCGTCTCGCCAAGATGAACCTCGCGGTGCGGGGCATCGACGCCGACATCCGCTGGAACAACGAAGGCAGCTTTCACAAGGACGAGCTGCAGGACCTCAAGGCCGACTTCATCCTCGCCAATCCGCCCTTCAACATCTCCGATTGGGGTGGCGACCGGCTGCGCGAGGACGCCCGCTGGAAGTTCGGCGTGCCGCCCGTGGGCAACGCAAACTATGGCTGGCTCCAGCACATCCACCACCACCTCGCCCTGAACGGGACGGCGGGCGTGGTGCTAGCCAATGGCTCCATGTCGTCGGGCCAGTCCGGCGAAGGCGACATCCGCCGCGCCATGGTCGAGGGCGACGTGGTGGACTGCATGATCGCCCTGCCCGGCCAGCTCTTTTACTCGACCCAGATTCCCGCCTGCCTCTGGTTCCTGGCCCGCAACAAGAACCCAGGCAACGGATGGAGGGATCGGCGCGGCGAGGTCCTGTTCATCGACGCCCGCAAGCTTGGGCACATGGTCGATCGGACTCGCAAGGAGTTCTCCGACGAGGACATCGCCAGGATCACCGGTGTCGCGCGTGCATGGCGCGGCGAACCGGGCGCGGACGCCTACGAGGACGTGCCGGGCTACTGCAAGTCGGCGACGCTGGAGGAGATCAGAGGGCACAACCACGTCCTGACGCCGGGCCGCTATGTCGGCGCGGCGGCGGCGGAGGCCGACGATGTGCCGTTCGAGGAGCGGTTCACGGCGTTGAAGGAGACGCTGGCGGAGCAGTTCGCCGAGGCCGAGGAGCTAAGTGCCCTCATCCAGACGAAGCTGGAGGAGGTGCAGCTTGATCAGCACTGAATTGAGAACTGCCTTTGATCTGTTTGACATCGAGGGCGGGACGCAACCCCCGAAGGCTCAGTTCGTGTATCAACCGACGCTTGGTTATGTGCGGCTTCTTCAAATTCGAGATTTTGAGAGCGACGGGCACGATACGTACATACCCGATAGCTCTAAGTGGCGACGCTGCTCAACAAAGGACACCTTGATTGGCCGATACGGTGCCGCCGTTGGCCGGATTTGCAGGGGTCTTGAAGGAGCGTACAACGTGGCGCTCGCAAAGGTCGTGCCGCGTGATGGCATAGACCCTGAGTATCTTCATTATCTGTTGAGATCGGATTTGTTCCAAGGCCCTCTACTTGCCGGGAGCGGTCGCAGCGCGCAGGCAGGCTTCAACAAGACAGATCTCAAGTCGATCAAACTTCCGGTACTTCCTCCTGCACATCAGTACGCAGTGGGGCGGCTCCTTCGGCCTCTAGACGACAAGATCGAGCTGAACCGGCGGATGAACGAGACGCTGGAGGCGATGGCGCGGGCGATCTTCAAGGACTGGTTCGTTGATTTCGGCCCCACCCGCGCCAAGGCCGAAGGCCGCCCCCCCTACCTCGCCCCCGACCTCTGGGCCATGTTCCCCGACGCCCTCGACGACGAGGACAAGCCGGTCGGGTGGGAGGAC
>JBHJGX010000003.1:0-113151 GCA_050331395.1 Paracoccaceae bacterium | reverse complement strand
CGGATCAGCTCCTCAAAGAGGTAGCCCATCTCCAAGTTCGAAATCGTGTCAGGGTGGAGGTCGATCTCGGTGAAGCGCTCGAAGACAGGCCACAGGATCTCGGCCTCTTTGAGGCGCTTGAGCTGATCTGTGAACAGGAATTTATCCAAGAATATGTCCCGGACATTTCCGGAAAACTTCGTAATGTAGTCAATCAGGTTATCGTGAAGCTGCCGAGGGTCCTGACCTTTGAGGCTTTCAAAAGTGAAGCGCGAGAGGTTGTAGACCTTCACATTCCTTCCGACTGCTCCGAATAGGATCATATCGCGCGTTGCTTCGTCGACGCCTTCAGGAAGTGATTTCTCCGCGTCAAGGACAGCCTGCTTGCTCGCCTCAAGGATGCAATCGAGACGGCGCAGAACGACAAAGGGCAGGATGACCTTTCCGTATTCTGATTGCTTAAAATCACCACGAAAAATTTCAGCTATAGACCAAATGAAGCCACTTTTGTTTTGGATTTTTTCATTTTTCATCGAGGCTTCCTCATTATTATTTCGAAAAGCAGAATTAAGCTAGGGAATTTGGAGATTTCCGTAAAGGTCTCCAGACCCGCAGACGTTACCACTCTGCTTGGCGCTGGTTACAGGATAGGCAAATCGGGGCTGGGCCTGTCCAGCGGCAAGATTGTGGCAGGGTGCCTCGCCCGAGTACCCATGGTCCAGGGGCAGTGCTCCTGGTCGGCTCCATGGCCGAGACCATTGCGCGCATCCAAGCCGCGTGGGTTGGTCGGGTTCAGCGGCGAAACGCTGGCGGCATCCAATCGGCGGACGGTTGGTCGATGGGAGGGTCCAGGGAGGGAGAGCGAAGTCTCCTTCCCGGTCAGGGTTCCAAGGGGCTCGAAGGCTCCATGGTCTCGATGACGTCGTCTCCATGAAGTGGTCATGGGGGTATCGGGGGCAGCAGGAACGCTCCCCTGATCGCGGGTCAATCGGGCGGTCGATTGTCCATGGTTCGGTGCAGGTGGAGAGGGAGTTCTCCAAGCCCTGCTCGTGATGAAACGGCGATACGTTTCGGTTGGCTCTGGCCTGGGCTCAATGCCCAGACGGAGCCACAGCCGGGGGGATGCAACGGGGGCGCGCAGCGGGACCCCTTGCCAAGATGCGTGGTACTACCACGCACATCTTGCGGTCGCTCTAAGACCGGCCTTATCGCTGTACTACACCGCTCGCGCAGACGTCTGGAATTTATTGGATTATGCTGCGGGTACTACCGGAAAAAGCACCGCCTCAGCCAGCCGTAACATTCTGTAATATTACAGCCCCCGGCCACGGTCCTTATCGCGGTCAGGACCTGACCGACCGGGGAGAAAGCCACGGGGCTCGAAGTCCGTCATGTATGGGCTTCGCGTGTCACGCTGCCCGAGGCGCGATACCTCATCAGCGTAGCGATCGATCAGCTCATTCGACATCGCCTTGCCTCCCAGATCATCCCGGTAGAGATCGGGGTAGGTTGCGCACATGAGCGTGTCGGTCATCTCGCGATGGCCGGACTCGACGGCGATATCTCCGGGCAGTCGCCCTTGCTTGTCGCGCGTCCAGACAGAGACGCTGGGCTCGTGCAGGATCGCCTGGGTGATCAGCCGCGCATCAAGAGCGGCAGCATGATGGAGCGGGGTCATGCCGCGCTCGTCCTTGATCGTCAGATCGGCGCCATCCTTCACGGCCTGTGCGACGGCAACCGCATCGCCCTGGCGCACGAGATCGAAGAGACGTTCCGGGCTGCTGAGCTTCGCGCGCTGCTCCTCGATCTGCTGCGGTGACAGGTTGGCGAGGTGCTTTTGAAGCGCAGCAAAACGATGCTGATCTTCTGGGGTCATTCCTCATCTCCCATCGCTCGAAGATGCTGCAGCATTTTCTGATCGGTGAGCGTGTCGAAAACGCTCATGTGATAATCGAGTGTGATGATCGCATGACTGCCGGTCTCTTGCAGAACGGCGATCAAGCGATCCCCTGATCGCACCCCTGCGCCACGCAGGCTGATCCGGATCGTATCAGAGAATTCATCCTTCGCTGGCTGCGTGACCAACGCATCGATGAGCGCGAAGGCGGGCTCAGCTTTCGTGCGAAGCGCGATCGCCATGACGGGCTCACCCTTCACGATGAAGGCACCACCGGGGCCGAGATCGGCGGCACCGCCGATGCCTGCCATTGCCACACCGAGCTTCTCGTAGACCGACACATCACGATCAATGTGGATCGTGTCGCCATACTTCTTCCGAAGGTAGAAGTGCAGGCAGGCCCACACTTCATAGTGGGGTGTGGCCGTGTCGCGTATGATTTTGACGATGGTCTGGTGCTTAAGTCTTTCCAACCAGCTTTCAGGTAGTCCATCTGACTGAATAAATCGCGCCAACAGATTGGTGTAGGTTGGCAGCTTGTACCCGCAGTGCTGGAAATCCTCTGCGATATATCACTAAATGCGCCGCATCTGATCTTGGCTATAATGCGAGGGCAGATCCAAAGAGGCAGGATCAAAGCTCTTATCATCAGGCATTGGTCAGGTTCTCTCGGAAGCTTCCGGAATTTGACTTGATGCCGGGTACTACCACCCGCCTATTGCCCACATTTTGGCATCCGAGACGGTGAAAACCTAGTCCGGAAGACAAAAATGCTGCGTCCAGATCCAGGAAATGTTGCTGCACCGCAGCCAGAGCGGAAACGCGCAAAATCAATGGCTTACCTGTGGGTCAGTGTCCGCAAAGCCCCGGATTCACTGGGATTTTGCTCAAATGCGTTTGTTTTCGAGAAAAATCAAATGATAAAATCTATTTATAGGAGAAAATACCTATGAATAGTCATTTTGATAAGTACAGGCATCGTCTTTCCAAGATGCAGCTCTCCCGAGAGCAAGAGGACGAGCTATTGCTCGCGGTCTGGTCTGTGGTCGAGCATTTTGTTGATGTTGGCCTCGGATGGGGCGCGGTCCAAGCCGTTCTCGAAGGGAGCGAACAGGACTCTAAAAAAGATGCACGAATAGAAGTAGGATCATCTTCATCCTCAAACAAGAAACAGAAGAAAAGAGATAGAGGCCCGTCATGAGCCAGGAATCGAAGAAAGCAGTCATATATTGCCGCGTGTCCAGCGCAGCACAAATGCAGCGCGGTCATGGCATTGAATCACAAGAGACGATCTGCCGTGAATATGCACGGTCACGGGGGCTTTACGTCGAGCAGGTCTTCAAAGATGAGGGTGTCTCTGGAAGCGTTCTTGATCGGCCCGCCATGAAGGCAATGCTCAAACACCTTCGCCGGAACAAGAAAGACGATACCGTTGTGATCATCTATGACATTACGCGCCTTGCGCGAGGTATATCCACTCATTTGGCTTTGCGGACGAAGATCATCGAGGCAGGCGCTACTCTCGAAAGCCCGACAATGGAATTTGGAGAGGATTCCGACAGCATCCTTGTCGAGAACCTTCTCGCTTCGGTCTCACAGCATCAACGCCAGAAGAACGCGGAACAGGTTTCGAGCCGGATGCGCGCGCGCGTCATGAATGGCTACTGGGTCTTCTCGCCGCCAATCGGATATCGTTATGAGGCTCGGCCTGGACAGGGTAACGTGCTTGTCCGCGACGAACCGAATGCGTCTATCGTTCAAGAAGCTCTGCAGGGCTTTGCTTCAGGCCGATTCAGAAGCGCAGCCGAAGTTCAGAGATTTTTGGCGGCACATCCATCCATTTCTAAGAACGCCAAGGGTAAAGCTACCTATAAGCGCGGGGATGAGATCCTAAATCGGGTGATCTATTCAGGCTATCTCACCTTCGAAAAGTGGGACATCCATCTTGTTCCTGGTCGACACGAAGCGCTCATCTCCTATGAAGAGTTTGAGCGCATTCAGGAAAGGCTAAACGGAAACAAATTCGTACCGATACGCAAGGATGTCCATGAGGACTTCCCGCTTCGTGGCCACGTCGCCTGCTCAAGCTGCGGCAATCCAATGACGGCAGCGTGGAGCAAAGGCAGGAGCACATACTACCCCTACTATTTCTGTCACCAGAAAGGCTGTGCCATGCGAGGCAAGTCCATTCAACGTGATCAAGTGGAAGGGGATTTTGAAGCCTTCCTGAAGGAGCTGCGTCCAGCGGCCACCCTCTACAATGTTCTGCGGGACATGCTGAGCGATGCCTGGGAAGATCGAAAGGCTGCCCTCAAAGAGAGAGCGAAGGGGGGCACTGCTGACCTGCGTAGGATCGAGAAGAAAATCGAGGCGGTTATGACACGGATCACTCAGATCGACAGCCCGGCGGTCATCTCCGCCTACGAGAACGAGATCAAGAAGCTCGAAGCGAACCGCGTTCTTGTCGCTGAATGTGTCGAGTTGGCGCGCAAACCGCTCAGCAGCTTCGAACAAACTTTTCGAACCGCCCTCGGGTTCATCGCAAATCCTTGGAATCTCTGGTCTTCTGGTAATGCTTCGCTCAGAAAACTCGTGCTGAGGCTGGTTTTCCCTATGCCTGTCCCATACTGCCGTAATCAGGGTTTTCGAACCGCCGCAACCCCGCTTCCCTTCAGGGTTTTTTCAGGTTCCGACACCCCTGATTGAGGGATGGTGGACCCGAGGGGATTCGAACCCCTGACCTCTGCAGTGCGATTGCAGCGCTCTCCCAACTGAGCTACGGGCCCCATGGGTGGATCGGTAGGCTTCGGCCGCGCAGGTGTCAAGCCGAACGGCTTGTGCCGCGGTCTGGGGCCCGCTACCACCCGAACAGTCATCGAACGGGAGCGCACCATGCAGTCATTCCTTCAGATCTTCAATTTGGCGGCCGATATCGTCCTGTTTGTCATCTTCGCTCAATTCATCCTCAGCTGGCTGGTGGTCTTCGATGTCGTGAACACACGAAATCAGTTCGTCGGGAGCCTTTGGCGAGGTCTGAATTCGGTGACCGAACCGGTCTATCGGCCGATCCGTAATTTTCTTCCGGCGATGGGTGGGATCGATTTTTCCCCATTGGTCGTGATCTTCGGGATTTATGCGCTTCGTATCATTGTGAACAACAATCTGGCGCCGATCGCGTATGGCTGACCGCGGGCCCTGGCGCGCGGTCGCGAGCGGCCTGGAGGTCGTCGTTCGCGTGACGCCCCGCGGCGGACGGGACGGGATCGACGGGGTCGAGCTGCGCGATGGCCGGCCCGTCTTGAAGGTGCGGGTCGCGTGTCCACCGGTCGACGGGGCGGCGAATGTGGCGCTCGAGGCGCTTTTAGCGCGGACCGTCGGGGTGGCGAGACGGGCGGTGAGGGTCGTCTCAGGCCCGACCGCGCGGATCAAGACCGTCTCCATCGACGGAGAGCCCGGCGACATCGAGGCCCGTCTCCGCGCCTGCGTCTGAGTGCGGCTCCACGGGCAGACGGCGGAAGAGCCCCGGCTGTGATCGACGACCGGGGGAGATGAGCCGCAAGCTGCGGGCGTTCACCACCGAATCGGGTGGGACGAGAACGGCCGCGGGAACGCCCTCGCGATGCCAGGCGCGGCGGAGCCTGACCAGCGTGCCGCCAGCGGGCCCGTCCGGGATCGCCACCCCGTCCTCCAGCTTCAGATCGCCCGAGAGCGCGGCGCAGGCGACCGCCCGGATCTGGTCCAGCGCAGTTTGCTGATCGACGAATGCGGGGGCGAGTTCGATCTCCCGGCCGAGGAAGGGCAGGAGGCCGGTTGTGGCCGCGCCCTCGGCCGGAGGCGGACCGAAGGGGCCGGGGTGCTCCTCTGCGTCCAGATGGGCCTCGATCGAAGTGAGACCGACCCAGAGATCGAGCGGCAGCCGACCGGCGAGCAGCCCGCGTGCCGCGGACGAGAGCGCATCGGGCGGGGAAAAGACCCCTCCGGCTGGCCAGTAAAGCGCACAGACCGGGGCGATGGCCGTGAGCGCCGCGCTGACGAGGGTCACGGTGGCGGCGTAGGTTCGCGCCCCGTCGAGCCCGGGGATCGTGTCCCCGCCGCAGGCCACGACGATCCGCGCGCAATGTCGGCCGATCGCCGGGCCGGGGTCCCAGGTCAAAATGCGGTCCGGGTCGGCCATGGTGAGCGCGTCCGAGAGGGGCCCGGGTTCGTTCATGACGACGATCAGGCCGCCATCGATGGTGAGCAGCCCCGCACCCGGTTTGGGCCCGCGCAGGTATTCAACCCGACCGATCTCGGGCATCACGATGGTCAGTCGCTCGGCCAGACGCTCGATATCGAGGACGTGGGGTCGTTCGAGCAGGCAGTGGGCGGAGATGTGTTGAAGCATCGAGGGAATGCACCCGAACCGGTGGCTCCGATGGGCGCAATAGAGGGCAATCGGGGTTGCGGTTCGCTTAACGCGAGCTCAGAGGGTGACGGTCTTGCTGCGCGTCCGGATCGTGGCCGTCAGTCGGGTGCCGTCGGCATAGGGCACGAAGGTCACCGGTGCCGGGGCTTCGAGGGTGCCGAACACCGCTTGCACGGTCTCGGCATGGGGGCTCGCGATCTCGAACCGATCGAGGCGTAGCCCTTGATCGGTCAGCGCGTCGGCGGGATGGGGTCCGGACGTCCAGCGGATCAGGAGAGGCCAGGCGCCTCCGAGCGGCAGCGGGACCTCGCGGGGCAACATGATCTCCCAGGTCAGGCTGTCGCGCGACTGGGGATAGGGACCGTCGAGCGCCAGAGGCGGGGTGCCGATGGCATCGAAGCTCTCGACGGCGACAGCCCAGGTGGCCAGCATCGGGCCTCCGCAGAGGTAGGATTGGAGCCGCGGATCGTCGAGACCGAACCAGCGGGGCTCTTCCGGGCGGACGGCCTCCGGGTCCACGGCGATCACTTCGAGATAGCAGGAACCGAGGCCCCAGAGCGCGTTGTGGGTCCCCATGAGCGGGTGGCGCCCGCCGGCGAGCGGCGGCACGCCGAGGGTGTCCTCCGCCCAGGCGATGCCCTCTTCGAGATCGCCGGCGACCACGACGAGATGGTCAAGTTTGATCGGCATGGCGGCGGGGCGGCTTGGCGGGAGGCTGAGGGTCGGCGGATGGCGGGGTATCGGACGCCTTGGGCGACGCCCCCCCAGGGATCATGCGATCGACCGCTCCGCCGAGCCGGTGGCGCCCCCGCTCCACGAGGCGCGCGAAGGCAGGCCCGGCCCCGTCGGCGGCGCGGCGCGCGGCGGGCAGCGCACGGGTTCGCAGTGCATCGAGCCCCGCGCGCATCCCATGGCCCGCTTCGGCGAAGGCCGGGCCGAGGCGGTCCGCCCGGCGGGCCAACCGTTCGGCGATGGCCGCCGTGCCCGGCGCCGCGCGGCGCTTCAATGCGCCTGCGAGCGTTTCCAGATGGGGCGTCGCCTGGTCCTTGGCTTTGAGGAGGAGGGCGGCGGCGGCATCGAGCGGACCGAGATCTTCGCCCGGCGAGGCGTCGTCGGTTTCGAGCGAGCCGCGCGGCTTGAGGTGAAGCGTGTTCGCATCGATGGCCGCGTCTGGCGCAATAAGCACCCAGGCCGGCACACCGGGACGCAGCCACTCGGAGGCGCCGCGGAGGAGCAGGCCTTCGCTCTCGACCCCGTCGATGGCGGGGCCTCGGATCGTGCCGCGATCGGCGAGCGGGGTCTCGCCGTCGAGGGCTTGCCAGACTGCGCCGCGGATCCGGTCGAGGACGTGCCGCGGCGGCACGGGAACGGGGGCGAGTTCGAGCTCGCGTCCAAGGAAGCCCCGGAGGCCCACCGTCATTGCGCCGCGATAGCGGTCGGGGGCGTTCTCCGGGGTAAACGGGATGATACCTGCCCAGGCTTCGATTGGGCTCACGCCTTTGAGCGCGGTCCGACCGGCCATCAACGCCGCGTCCGGGCTGAGGAAGATGTCGGACGCCGGGTAGAAGACCGCTCGCGCCGGCAGCAGTTTGGCCAGCGCGCCGGCGACGAGGGTGACGGCAGTGGCATAGGCCTTTGCCCAGAGGAGCCCGTGGCCGTCCCCGCCGGCCGAGACCCGCAATTGAACGCGGTGGGTAAAGAGGGCAGCCTCGTGATCCCAGTCGCGGTAGAGGCGAAAGGGGCGCAACGTCTCGTCGAAGTCGAGCCGAGTGGCGGTTTGTTCGATCAGAACCGGTGCGCCGTCGATCTCGATCATCGGATGCAGCGCGTCGTCTGTGCGGTCCGCATCTCCTGCGGGGCGAATTACGCCGAGGGCGGGAAAGCGCTCGGTAAGCACGCGGCTCAGCTCGGCAGGGTCGGCTTGCCATGGGCGTTCGAGCAGCACGATGGCCGCATATTCGGTCGTCACGGCGGGCTCCCTGTGCACGTTTGCCCGGCGACCCTAACGGAAACGGCGCCCCCGGGAAACCGGGAGCGCCGCGTGGTCGTCATCGAGAAACGTGGGTGGATCAGCCGGCGGAGCGGAAGAGCGGCACGACCTTGCTCGGCTCGTTGAGGACGTAGTGGAGATCGGACAGATCGGACTGCTCGAGCAGGTAGACGCCATTCGCCGTGCCAACCGACCGGGCCGACGCGGTGAACCCTGTCGCCGACACCACGCCGACACCGTCGAGGCTGTAGACATCGCGGGCGGTCAGCACATCGAGGACAGTTGCCTCGGACACTGGCGTATTGGCGGCATTGCAGCGCAGACCAATGATCATGTCACGCTGTTCGGCGAAAAGATCCACGCCGTCGAGGCCCGCCGCTTCGGCCAGGTGCGTGAGCCAACCGTTGTCCACCAGCGCCGAGGTGCACCGTTCGAGGAACTCTTTCGAGCCAGCCGCCGCTGCGGCGGCCGGCGCAGTTCCGTTAGACACATCGCCCATCCACTCGATCTCCGCAGTGATCGCGGCAATCGCTTCGTGGCGGTTCAGGGTCTTTGCCTTAAACGCCGACGACATGAGGAAGCGATCCGCTTCGAACGCCCAATCGCCGTAATCGCGCTCACCGAACACGTTGCGGCGGTCGGTGCGATACCACTGGTTCAAGAGCGTGACGCGGTTGTCAGCGATCAGAAGTTTCAGATCGCGCAGTTCCTTGACCCTCTCCACCAGCATTTCCCCCGCGCTCAGTCCGAGCGCGTTGCCGAGCGGATCCGGGATCGCGGCGTGGCTCCGGAGCGTCTCGTCGGCCCGCGGCCGGCGCGGCGTCTGGGCCATGGCACTCTCGGCATCGTCGAGCACGAGCGGTTCCAAACCGTCTGCCGGCGCGGGGGTGTGCATCCGCGCCTCCGACATCACGGCATCGAAGTTCCGGTTTGCCCGGCGACCGATCAACCAGATCCAATAAGCCGCCGAAGACAACAGCATGACCGTCAGCCCGGGAACCACGGGGATCTGTTCTCCCCCGTTCGCATAAAGCAGGACGAGCAGACCCGGGGTCGGTGCGACGAAGAGGGAGATAGCTAGGTTCAGCACGATCGGGAGGTACCGCATGGGGGTTACACTCGCTTCACTCTCACTGTACAAGCTTCAGAAAGGGTGCTCGGCCGCATTCGGTCAACAGAATTATGACCGTGGCGCACGGATTGAACCAGAGATCGCCCGGAATCCCTCGCTGGTGCGCCGGAACGCCCGAAAATGCGCCAGCGAAACGCTTGGGGCCGCGCCCGCATTTGCAAGTTGCAGCGAACCGATTCGCGCCGTCGCGGCTCCGCGCCTTCAAGCGGGCGCGAGAGTTACCGTGGGCGGTCGCGCTTGGCCAGGAGACGCAGCCGCAATGCGTTAAGCTTGATGAAACCTTCGGCGTCTTTCTGGTCGTAAGCGCCGGCGTCGTCCTCGAATGTCACATGCGCCTCCGAATAGAGGCTCTGATCCGAGCGCCGTCCGACAACCATGGCCGAGCCTTTGTAAAGCTTGAGCAGGACGGTGCCGGACACCCTGTCTTGGCTGCGGTCGATAAGCGCCTGCAGCATTTCGCGCTCGGGGCTGAACCAGTAGCCGTTATAGATTAATTCGGCATACCGGGGCATCAGCTCGTCCTTCAGATGCGCGGCACCGCGATCGAGACAGAGGCTCTCGATCCCGCGATGCGCGGCGAGCCAGATGGTCCCGCCGGGCGTCTCGTAGATCCCGCGGGACTTCATCCCGACATACCGGCCTTCGACCAGATCGAGCCGGCCGATCCCATGCCGTCCGCCGAGGTCGTTCAGCCGGGCCAGCAAATTGGCGGGCGAAAGCGGCGCGCCGTCCACGCTCACCGGGTCGCCGCGCTCAAAGCCGATCTCGACGAACTCGGGTGTGTCGGGCGCCGCCTCCGGATCCACGGTCCGCTGATAAACATAGGCCGGCGCGGGCTCGCCCGGGTCTTCGAGAACTTTGCCCTCGGACGAGGTGTGCAGCAGGTTGGCATCGACGGAAAAGGGCGCCTCGCCGCGTTTGTCGTGGGGGATCGGCACCTGATGGTGCTCGGCCCATTCGATCAACCGCGTCCGGCTCGTCAGGTCCCATTCCCGCCAGGGGGCGACCACGCGGATATCGGGCTCGAGCGCGTAGGCGGCGAGTTCGAACCGGACCTGGTCGTTGCCCTTGCCGGTTGCGCCATGGGCGATGGCGTCGGCGCCTTCGGCCCGGGCGATCTCCACGAGACGCTTGGCAATGAGCGGCCGGGCGATCGAGGTGCCGAGGAGGTAGTGACCTTCATAGACGGCGTTCGCCCGAAACATCGGCATGCAAAAATCGCGCACGAACTCTTCGCGCAGATCTTCGATATAAATCGCCTTGGCGCCCATCTGCTCGGCCTTGGCCCGGGCGGGGGCGAGTTCTTCGCCCTGGCCAAGATCTGCGGTGAAGGTCACGACCTCGCAGCCCTTCTCGACCATCAGCCATTTGAGAATGATCGAGGTATCGAGGCCGCCCGAATAGGCGAGCACGACTTTCTTGGGCACTGACATGGGCGCTCTCCCGGCTGGTCGGCGCGCGGTTTAGCGGGAAGCGTCCGGTCCGGCAAGGCGGGGCCTTAGCCCGGACAGGCGAGGCGCTCGAGCGTGATCCCGACCGGTGCGCTGTAGCGGCGGGTCTCGCCCAGGCCGAGGCCCGGGGCGGCGCGCACCTCGGCTGCGAGGGAGAGCGCGTCGATGGCAATGAGCGCTTCGGCGACCGGGCAGTCGAGATCGGTTCCGGGCGGCGGCGGCAGATCGGCCTCGACGGTGTAGATCCCAGCCGCCCGGCGTTCGGCCCCCACAAAGCGCCAGACCACGGGCAGGGGTTCGATTGCCCAGGCGGTGCCATACTCCTCGATCACGTTGAAGACCGCAAGATGCAGGTCCCTTTGGCTTGGCGGTCCGCCCGGCCGGCTCGGCCCGTTGTCGAGCACAAGGAGCGTCACGCGCAGATCCGATGGCCGGTCGCCCGCCTCCGCCGTCGGGATGAGCCGGGTTGCGCGCACGAGCGGATAGGCGATCTCGACCCGGGCGAGAACGAAAGCGCCGTCCGCATCGGCGGAGAGGCGCGGGGCGAGTACCGTCTCGATGGGGCCCGGTTGCGCAGAGCCTTCGATCGGCGAAAGAACCGTCGCGATCATCGCAAGCCCGGCGAGGGCCGCGGTCGGCCGTGGTCCCATCCTGTCCTCCCCACTGGCCGGGCGCGTCCGGCCTCGTGCCCTTTGGGCACGCTAGCCCGAAGCTCGAAAGACGCCAATGGGCTCGCGGTCAACTTTTGCCGCCGGTCTGCGATGCGAACCGCCTATGCCGGAGATCCGGCGCGGGCGTGGGTGTGCGGGAGGGGGGCGCGGGAGATGAGCTGCGTGACCGCTCAGGGCGCCTTTTTGGCCGTGCGGACGGTCCCGCCGGTCGGGCAGCGGGCCGCGCCCGGGCCCCCGACGACCCATCCGGCGATCTCGGCCCTCACCCGCGCCGCGCCGAGGTCGCGCAAAAGCATATGCCAGCCGTCCTCGAACCGCCGAACGCAGCCGGGTCCGGGGCGTTGCGCGAACACCCGGCGCACGGCCGCTTCGGGCACGATCTCGTCCCGGGCGCCGAGGAGCAAAAGGGCGGGCAGCTCCGCCTTCTCGGCTGCTGCGGCCGCACGGTCGGTGATGCGGACGAGGCCGAAGATCTCCCGGGCGCTCGGCGGGCCGAGATAGAGCGGGTCGCGGGCCAAGCGGCGGAGTGCCTCGATATTGTCGGTCGGGCGGATGCGCACGACACCCTCGCCGGTGAAGCGCCGCTCGGGCACGGTCAGCGCCGCGAGCCAGGCGAGCGTCCGGTGGAGCGGGTTGAGCGCCGCACCCCCCCAAATCGCCGGCGCGACGAGCACGATCCCATCCGCCGCGATCTCGGGCGCGGCCGCGAGCGCGACGCCGCCGCCCATGGACACGCCGAGGACAACGAGCGGCAGATCCGGATGGCGGGCGCGGATCTCGACCGCGGCTGCGCGGGCGTCGGCGATGAGGGCATCGGCGCCGGGCCAGCGCGCCCGGCTCGGGTTTCGGCCGAACCCGCGCTGGTCGTAGGCATAGGTCGTGATCCCTGCTGCGGCCCAGTCCGGGCCGGCCGCCTCGAAGGTCGTCTCGGCATAATCGCCATAGCCGTGCAGCCCGAGGATGACCGCACGGGGTCTCTCGGCGGGCCAGACCGAGAGCGCCAAAGGCGTGCCGTCGGCCCCGGCAATGCTCTGGCCGCTCGGCCGCTCGGCCGAAGGCGTCTCCGGGTGGGGACCGCCGGCCGCGCAGGCGCCGAGCGCAACGAGGGCCACCGCAAGGAGCCCCCACGCGTTTAGCCGAGGCGACGGGCGATCTCGGTCTTCAGCCATGGCAGAAGCTCCTCCTCGAACCAGGGATTGCGGGCGATCCAGGCGGTGTTGCGCCAGCTCGGATGCGGCAGCGGCACGATGCCCGGGCCGTGCGTCCGCCACCCCCGCACCGTCTCGGTCAGCGTGCGCCCGCGCCCATGCCCCAGATGCCACGTTTGCGCGTAGAGGCCGATCACCAGCGTCAGCTCGATCTGCGGCATTGCCGCAAGCGCCCGTGCCCGCCAAGTCTCGGCACAGATCCGCGGCGGCGGCAGGTCGTTTTTCTTCGCGTCGTACCCCGGGAAGCAAAAGGCCATCGGCAGGATCGCGATCCGGCTCCGGTCGTAGAACGCCGCCCTGTCGAGCCCGAGCCAATCGCGGAGCCGGTCGCCGGAGGGATCGTCGAAATAGAGCCCCGAGGCATGGGCCCGAGCGCCCGGCGCTTGGCTCGCGATCAGGATCCGTGCCGTCGGCGAGAGCCAGCTGATCGGCCGCGGCGGGTGCGCGGTCGCGGTCTCGGCGAAGCGCGCGGCGCACAGCCTGCAGTCGGCGATCCGACGGCCGAGATCCGCGGTGGCCGCGGCCGCAGGTCCAATGGCGGGCTCGATCGGATCAGTCACAGGGGCGACGGGCACTGACGCATCGGGCACTGACGCGACGGGCATCGAGGTCAGGGGCCGGCCGGCCGACAGCGCTTGCGCTCGCTCCCGGCTGTGATAGGTCTGTCACACGACTTCCATGGGATGGCCGCCCGTCATCGCCGCCTGCCCCGCCCTGCCGCGTGCCACGGACGAGACCTCCCGATATCCCCATGCGCCTTGTCCTGCTCGCCATCGTCCTCTACGCGTTCTGGCTGTTGATGTCCGGGAACTACCAGCTGTGGCTGGTTCTGTCCGGCTTCTTGATGTCGCTCGGTGTGGTCTGGTTCTCGATGCGCACGGGCGTCAGCGACCGTGAGGGGCTGCCGTTCGAGAAGCTGGGGCGGATCTTCGTCTATCTCCCCTGGCTCGCTTGGCAGGTGGTGCTCTCGGCCATCAATGTCAGCCGGATCATCCTCGATCCGCGGCTGCCGATCTCGCCGAGCATGGTCAAGGTCGAGGCCCATCAACAAAGCGCGGTCGGCCTGACGATCTACGCCAACTCGATCACGCTCACGCCGGGCACACTGTCGGTCGAGGCGAGCGAGCGCGAGCGCACGATCTGGGTCCATGCGATCACCCGGGAGAACGCGGCCGGCTTTGCCGAGGATGCGATGAACGACAAGGTCGCCTGGCTCGACCGTGCGAGCGGTGGGGAGACGACCTCATGATCTATGCCGTCGCGCTCCTCGGCGTGCTCGTTGCCCTCGGCCTCGGCGTCGTCCGCGTCGTGCTGGGCCCGACCCCGTTCGACCGGATGCTAGCTGCAAACTTCATCGGAACGGCTGCCATCCTCGTGCTCGCGCTCTTCGGATTTCTGACAGGCCGCCCGGAATTCCTCGATATCGGGATCACCTACGGCCTCTTGAACGTGATCGGCACGCTCGCCGTGCTCAAATTCTTCCGCTACGGCGCGCTCGGGCACGCGCAAGACACCGATCGGGATCCGAACTGATGGCCGTCCTCGCCGATGCGCTCGCCTGGATCTGTTTGATCGCAGGCACGGTCTTTTTCCTGGTCGGCGCGATCGGCATCAATCGGATGCCGGACGTGTTCACGCGGATGCATGCGGCGTCGGTCAGCGAGACGCTCGGCGTCGGCCTCCTGATCCTCGGCATGCTGATCGAGGCGGGCTTTTCCCTCGTCAGCGCAAAGCTTTTGGTGATCTGGGGGCTCGTAACCCTGGCCGGGCCGGTCGCGACCCATGCGCTCGCCCGCGCCGCGCTGCATGACGGCCGCAAGCCGCTCCTCGACCGGGACGGTCGGCTCGAGGAGACCGATCCGGTCGCGCTCTTTCCGGAGCTCGGTCCCCGGCTCACCCAACCCAAAGTCTCGGAGACGCTTGCCCCCGCCGCCGGGGTCGGTGACACCTACGGGGCCGAGGCACCTGGCGCAGCCGGCGATCTCGTCGAAGGGAGGGCCACGCCATCGAACTCCTGATCAATACGGTCCTCTTGACGATGCTCGCCGCCGTGACCGTGGGCGTGATCGCTGCGCGCAACCTCTTTGCCGTGGTCGTCCTCTTCGCCGCCTACAGCTTCATCATGGCCACCATCATGCTGATCCTCGATGCGCCGGACGTCGCCCTCACGGAGGCCGCGGTTGGCGCCGGGATCTCGACGGTGCTGCTACTCGGTGCGCTCTACCTGACGAAATCGACCGAGGCGCCGCCGAAAAACCGGCCGACCGTCGCCCTTATCGTCGCCGCAGGGACTGCGGCCGTGCTCATCTTCGGCACGTTCCAGCTGCCGGGCTTCGGACTGGCCGACACGCCGGTCAACACGTCCGTCGGCGCCGGTTATCTTGAGCGGACCTATGACGAGACGCACATCCCCAACGTGGTGACCGCGGTCTTGGCCACCTATCGCGGCTTCGACACCCTCGGCGAGGTTGTCGTGGTCTTCGTCGCTGCGATCGGGGTATTGATGCTGCTCGGCCGTCCCGCCCCGGGCGAGGAGGAGTGACATGCGCCTCGACATCATCCTCCGTGTCGTCGCTAAGCTGCTGATCCCGTTCATCCTGATTTTCGGACTCTATGTGCAGTTCCACGGCCATTACAGCCCCGGAGGCGGGTTCCAGGCCGGGGTTATCATCGCCGCGGCGGTAGTGCTCTACGCCATCGTCTTCGGAATCGGCGATTGTCTGCGCGCGGTCCCGACCCGTGCCGTCGAACTGATGGTGCCCGCGGGCGTCTTGATCTTTGCGGGCACGGGGCTCGTCGGGCCGGTCTTCGGCTATGCCTTTCTCGACTACGATCCGCTGTTGCCCAATCCGGTCGACGGTCAGTATTGGGGCGTCTTCATCGTCGAACTCGGCGTTCTGGTGACAGTGGCCGGTGCGATGATCGCGATCTTCTACGCCTTTGCGACGCGAGGGCGCCGATGACCCCGGATTATCTGGCGGACTTTCCGCTCCTCCAAGAGATCGCCGCCCACTACAACTATCTGGTGACGATCTTCGTGATGATGGCCGGGCTCTACTGCGTGGTCGTCAAGTCCAATATGATAAAGTCGCTGATCGGCGTCGCGATCTTTCAGACGACCGTCTACCTCATCTATCTAAGCCCCGGGAAGATAATCGGCGGCACGGCGCCGATCCTGGCGGACCAATTCGAGGTCTACGCCAACCCGCTGCCGCATGTGCTGATCCTGACGGCCATCGTCGTCGGCGTTGCCACGCTTGCGCTCGGCCTTGCGCTCGTCGTGCGGATCAACGAAGCCTATGGCACCATCGAAGAGGACGAGCTCGTTCTCATGGTCGACAGGGAAGACAAGGCGGAATGACCCCCAGCCTTTCGGCCATTGCGGCGGCCGCGTCGGCAGGCGCTCCGGCGGAGACGCTGACGCTCTTCGATCAATTGCCGGCGGCGCAGGTCGTGTTGCCGCTGCTCGGCGCCGTGGTGATCACCGTTGTGCGGGCCGAGCGCCCGTCGTTCTGGATCGCGCTCGCGGTCGCCTGGGCCACCCCGGTCATCGCGATCTTGCTCCTGCACGAGGCGTTGACCGGCGGCACAATTTCTTACGGTCTCGGCGGGTGGGAGCCGCCCTTCGGCATCGAGTACCGGGTCGATGCGCTCTCGGGGTTCATGCTCGTGCTCGTCTCGATCATGGGTGCGCTCGTGCTGAGCTTCGCCCCGCGGTCCGTCGCCGCCGAGATCCCCAAGCGGCTGCGCGGCTGGTACTACGCGATGATGCTCACCTGCTTCGCGGGCCTCCTCGGCATGGCGATCTCGGGCGATGCGTTCAATATCTTCGTCTTTATGGAGATCTCGTCGCTCGCGACATACGTCATGATCGCGCTTGGACGGGACCGGAGGGCGCTGGTCGCCGCCTTTCAGTACCTGGTCATCGGCACCCTCGGCGCGACCTTTTACGTGATCGGTGCCGGGCTCTTGTTCACGGTCACCGGCACGCTCAACCTCGTCGATATGGCGGCAACGCTCGGCGAGGATGCGACGCGGGCCCCGGCGCAAGCCGCGCTCGCCTTTATCGCCGTCGGCATCGGGCTCAAGCTGGCGCTCTTCCCGCTCCATCTCTGGTTGCCGAACGCCTATGCCTTCGCGCCGTCGACCGCCACGGCATTCCTCGCCTCGACGGCCACCAAGGTCGCCGTCTACATCCTCTGCCGGTTCCTGTTCCTGGTCTACGGCGTCGATGTGGTGCTGACCGACCGGGATGCGTTGACCTTCGCGCTCATCCTCGCGGTCATCGCCATGGTGGCGCCGTCGCTGGTGGCGATCTTTCAGGCGAACGTGAAACGGATGCTCGCCTACTCGTCGGTGGCGCAGATCGGCTATATCATCCTCGGCGTGGCGCTCCTCAACGAGAGCGGCCTGACCGGCGGGATCAGCCACCTCTTCAACCATGCGATCATCAAGGGCTGCCTGTTCCTCGCGATCGGCTCGGTCGTCTATGCGACCGGCATCACGAAGATCGACGAGATGGCCGGGCTCGGGCGCACCATGCCGTGGACGATGGCGGCCTTCGTGATCGCGGGCCTCGGCCTGATCGGGGTGCCGGGGACGGCGGGGTTCGTCTCCAAATGGTATCTCATTCAGGGCGCGACCGAGGCCGGTCAGTGGTGGCTCGTCGGCGCGATCGTTTTCGCCTCGATCCTCGCCGTCTTTTACGTGGGGCGGGTCATCCAGGTGGCGTGGTTCCGCCCGCCCGAGGGCGCGAGCTTCGACCCCAAGGACACGCCCTGGGAAATGTTCGCCGTCACTTGGGCGCTGGCGCTCCTGACGCTCTACTTCGGGCTTCAGACCGATCTATCGGCGGGCGTTCCGGCCTTTGCGGCCGAGGCTCTGCTGGCCGGTCCGGCCTCGCTGATCGAGGGGGCCGCCGGTGCCGAGTGAAACGCTAATCTGGCTTGCGATCCTGTTGCCGGTCTTCGGCGCGCTCGGCATCTGGGCGGCCGGTGAGGCGCGGCGCGATCTGCGCGAGCTGATCACCATCGCCACCGCCGTCGCGCTCTTTATCGTGATCCTTCGGCTGCTCGGCCGGGTGCTCGACGGCGCACGGCCCGAAATCGCCGGGTTTGAGCTCTTTGCCGGCATCCGCTTCGGCCTGGCGATCGAGCCGCTCGGCATGTTGTTCGCCACCATCGCAGCGACGCTCTGGAGCGTGAACTCGGTCTATTCGATCGGCTATATGCGCGGCAACGACGAGCCGCGGCAGACGAACTTCTACATCTGCTTCGCTGTCGCGATCAGCTCGGCCATGGGCGTCGCGTTCTCGGCCAATCTCGTCACGCTCTTTCTATTCTACGAGATCCTGACCGTCTCGACCTATCCGCTCGTCGCCCACAAAGGCTCGGCCGACGCCAAGCGGAACGCGGGTCTTTATCTCATGATCCTGCTCGCGACCTCGATGATGCTGCTTTTGCCGGCCATCGTCTGGACGGCCGTCGCCGCCGGCACCACGGAATTCGCCCCGGGCGGCATCCTCGCCTCCACCGGGATGTCCGCAGGCGCCGCCACCGTCCTCATGGTCCTCTTCGTCTTCGGCATCGGCAAGGCCGCGGTGATGCCCGTGCATTCCTGGCTGCCGGCAGCGATGGTCGCGCCCACCCCGGTCTCCGCCCTCCTCCACGCGGTCGCGGTGGTCAAGGCGGGCGTCTTCACGGTGGTCAAGGTCTTCGTCTATGTCTTCGGCATCGATTACCTCGCCGAAACGGGCGCCAGCGCTTGGGTCGTCTATATCGCGGGCGCGACCCTCCTCATCGCCTCGCTGATCGCCCTCACCCACGACAACCTCAAGAAACGGCTCGCCTTCTCCACGGTCTCGCAATTGTCCTATGTCGTGATGGCCGCCGCGGTCGCGACCCCGCTCGCGATCATCGGCGCCATCCTGCATATCGCGGCCCATGCGGTCTCGAAGATCACGCTCTTCTTCGCAGCCGGCTCGCTGCACACGGCCGGGCATCTGGACTATGTCAGCCAGCTCGACGGTGCGGGGCGGCGGATGCCGTGGACGATGGGCGCATTTGCCGTCGGCGCGCTCGCCATGATCGGCCTGCCGCCGACCGCCCCGTTCCTGTCGAAATGGTTTATGCTCGAGGGATACCTCTCCGCCGAGCATCTCTTCGCCTTCGGCGTGATCGTGCTCTCGACCGTGCTGAACGCCTGTTATTTCCTGCCGATCCTGCACCGGGCGTTTTTTCGCGAAGCGCCGCTGCCCTCCGCCGCGCATCCGGTACATGGCGAAGGTCCTTGGCCCTCGGTGGTTGCGCTCACGGTCACCGCCGGGTTCACGCTCCTGCTCTTTCTCTTTCCCGACACCGTACACCGGCTGGCCCTCGCAGTGGTCGAGGCCCCCCAACCCGTCGCCGAGACCGCCCTCGGAGCCCGCCCATGACCCGTAAGCCCCAGCGTCGCAAAGCGGGGTCGAAGCCGACCGCAGCCGCATCCGCCAAGAGCGCGGCGAAGGAAACCCGGCGCACCGATCACCGGCTTCTCAAATACGGCGGACCCGTCCTGCTCGCGCTCCTGGTCCTGGCCGAACTCCTGGTCGACAAGCACCCGTATTTCGCGCTTCAGGGCTCTTTCGGCTTTGCCGCTTGGTTCGGTGCGGGCGCGGCCTTTGTGCTGATCGGGCTCGCCTATGCCTATGGCCGCCTCTTCGACCGGGACGAAGAGGAAAGCTACGATGACTGACGCCCCCTCCTTGGGCTTTGCACTGCCGCCCGGCCTCATCCTCATGCTCGCGGGGGTCGCAGTCCTCGCGCTCCCGCGCCCGGCGCGCTGGCTGCCGATCCTCGCCGGGCCTCTGCTCGCCCTCGCCTATGTGCTTTTCCTTCAAGACGAGGCGGCGTTCCTTTGCGCGGCCGAAGGCACGGGCTGCGCGGCCCGCGTCACGCTCGATTGGCTGGGCTTTACGCTCGCACCGGTCCAGGTCGACGCGACCGCGACCGTCTTTGGCCTCGTCTTCGCGCTGATGGCGCTCGCGGGCGGCATTTTCGCCGAACCGTCGGACCGTCCGGAGGAACTCGCCGCCGCCTATGTCTACGCGGGCGCAGCGCTTTCGGCCGTCTATGCCGGAGACTTGATCACGCTCTTCGTCTTTTGGGAGGTGATGGCAATCTTCTCGACCGCGGTGATCTGGATGGGCGGGCCCGACGCCCGCGCGGCCGGGCTCCGCTATGCGGTCGTGCATTTCCTCGGCGGCGTCTTCCTGATGGCCGGCATCGCCGGCACGGCCGCGGCCGGCGGATCGATCGCCGTCGCCGATCTCGGCGGGGCGGGCGGCCTCCTCGCTTGGCTCGTTCTGATCTCGCTTCTCATGAATGCGGGCGGCTGGCCGTTCAACGCCTGGCTCGCCGACAGCTACCCCCGCGCCTCGGTCGCCGGCACCGTCTTCCTCTCGGCCTTCACCACGAAAACGGCGATCTATGCGCTCATCCGACTTTTCCCGGGCGAGCCCTGGCTCCTCTGGATCGGCCTTGCGACCATCCTTTACGGGGTGATCTACGCGCTGCTGGCCTCCGAGATCCGGCGGTTGGTCTGCTATGCCCTCGTTGCCCAATCCGGCTTCATGCTCGTCGCCGTCGGCATCGGGACGCCGCTCGCCCTCGCCGGCGCCACCGGGCACGCGGCGGTCTGCATCCTTTATTCGGCGCTTCTCTTCATGGCGACCGGGGCGGTCGTGGCCAGGACCGACCGCGCCGAGATGTCCGAGCTCGGCGGGCTTGCCGGAGCCATGCCGCGCACCGCCGCGGCCGCGCTCCTCGGCGGGTTCGCCATGGCGGCGATGCCAGGGACGGCCGCCTATGTCTCCAAATCGCTGATCTCGTCCGCGGCCGGGTACGAGGCGCTTTTCTGGACCTGGCTCGGGCTCACGATCGGCTCGGTCGGAGTTATGCTCGCAGTCGGGCTCAAGCTGCCATGGGGCGTCTTTTTCGGGCCCGAGCGGGGCATCCGCGCGCAGGATCCGGGACCCGCCCGGCAAGCGGCGATGGGGCTCCTGGCCACGCTCATCCTCGGCATCGCTGTTGCGTGGGACGCCTTTTATGCGATCCTGCCGGGCACCGCCGATTATTCGCCCTACAAAGCCGAGGCGATGCTCTTTCAGCTCGAGCTCTTGGCCTTTGCCGTGCCCGCCTTCTTCCTCGCAAGGTCGCTCCTGCCGAAACATCCGGGCGCGACCCTCGACACCGATTGGCTCTGGCGCGGCGGCGGCGCGGCGATCCTCGACCGGCTAGAGCGCCTGGTGATGCGTCTCTATGGGCGCGCAGCCGAGGTGAGCCTCGCCAGCGTCGGCCGGTTTCTCGAGAAGATCTACCGTAACATGGGCCCGGACGGCACCTTTGCTCGGACGCGGCCGTCGAGCGTAATGGCGCTCTGGATGACCGGCCTGCTCTGCGCCCTGTTGATCTTCAATCTGTTCTAAATCCACCTTCCGCCATCTAAGCCGTTGCCCGCCAGAGCGGCCCTTGCCCTTGAGACCAACGTCGCCGGCGAGAGACCGATGCCCCCCGAAACCGCCGACCTGAGCGCCGTTCTCGCGACCGACCGTCCCGTGCTGGTGACGGGGGCCGCTGGTTTTATCGGATATCATTTGTCCGAGCGTCTCCTTTCGGCCGGGCTGCCAGTGACGGGGGTCGACAATCTGTCGCCCTATTACGATCCGCAGCTGAAGCGGGCCCGCCTCGATCGGCTCGCGCGCCATCGGGGGTTCCGGTTTTTCCCCGGAGACGTGGCTGATCTCGCGGCTCTCGACGAGACGTTCGAGGCCACACGACCCGCTCATGTGGTGCATCTCGCGGCACAAGCCGGGGTTCGCCACTCGATCGAGGCGCCTCACGAGTACGGCAGTGCGAATTTGACCGGGTTCCTAAATATCCTCGAGCTCTGCCGGCACCATCGGCCACAGCACTTGGTTTTTGCGTCATCGAGTTCGGTTTATGGTGGCAACACCCGGCTGCCTTATTCGGTCGATGACAGTGTCGACCATCCCGTGAGCCTCTATGCAGCCACGAAACGGGCCAATGAGTTGATGGCGCATTCATATGCCCATCTTTATGGTATCCCGGTGACTGGACTCCGCTTCTTTACCGTCTATGGGCCTTGGGGGCGGCCAGATATGGCCTATTTCAAGTTTACCAAGGCGATTTTCGAAGGTCAGCGGATTACACTCTATAACGGCGGTGACATGTCGCGGGATTTCACTTTTATCGACGACATTAACGAGGGGCTCGTTCGCCTTCTCGGCCGTCCGCCGCAGCCGAACCCTGCCTTCAATCGGGCCGACCCTGCGCGGGGACGCTCTTGGGCACCCTACCGGATCTTCAATATCGGCAACAATCGGAGCCAACCGCTCCTCAATCTGATCGAAACGTTGGAAGAGATCATTGGCCGCGAGGCCGATAAATCCTATGCGCCAATGCAGCCGGGTGATGTCCAACGCACTTGGGCCGAGATCGACGACTTGACGGAAGAAACGGGGTTTCAACCGGATACGCCGCTCCGTCTCGGTCTCGAGCGGTTCGTCGACTGGTATCGCAGCTACTATGGTGCGGATTAAGTCCCGCCGATACCGAGTCGGGCCTCTACACGCTGGCGGGCCAGACCGCTGTCCCGGTCCGAGACATAGAGAAGCCCGCAGAGGCGCCGCACGAGCGCGCTTTCCTCGTGATCGCGCGATCCGTCCGCGTAAGCGAGTTCCCAAACCGCCTCGATCACGCCGATGCGCTCCTCATGGGGGACGGCTCGCTTGATCGCCTGGGTGAAGCGGACGACGTCGGTGGCGGCCGCCTGAGCCGTCTCTCCGGCCGAGCGAAGTTCCGCCGCGGCCGACGCATCGAGCGCGTAGCGTTTGACGAGGATCTCGTCGATCCGAGCGGCCTCGTCCGCGTCATAGGTCCCGTCCGCACGAGCCGCTTCGACGAGGACGGCCGCCACGGCTTCGCGCCCTTCCTCTTCGGTCAGGTCGACGGGCGCGTCGGGTTGCTGAAAAAGCGTGAGGAGTTTGTCTAGCATGCAGGTGAAATAGGCCGCCGACCGCGGGGCGCCACCGGGCTCAGCGTCGAAGATCCCGGATATCCGCGAGAAGCGCCGCGGTCGCCGGATCGGCCGCAGAGAGCTCGGATGCCTCCGACGCCAAGGCCGGCAGGATCCGGTTCGCCAGCGTCTTGCCGAACTCGACGCCCCACTGATCGAAGGCGTTGATCCCGAGCAATGCGGCCTGCGCCGCAACCCGATGCTCGTAGAGCGCGATGAGCGCGCCGAGCGACCGCGGCGTGACATCGTCGAAGAGAAGCGTCACCGACGGCCGGTCTCCGGGGAAGACGCGATGGGCCGCAAGCGCGTCGATGGCCTCGGTATCGGCCCCCTCGGCGGCCATCGCGGCCCGCGTCTCGCTCAGATCCCGGCCGAGCGCGAGGGCGGAACCTTGGGCGAGGCAATGGGCGGCCAGGGTCCGCTGGTTCTCGGGGCGCTCGTCGGCGGGCCGGACGGGCAGAAGAAACTCGACCGCGGCCCCCGTCGGCGCCTGGTGCAGCCATTGGAAGAACGAATGCTGAGCATCGGTCCCGGGCGCGCCCCAAATCACCGGCGCCGGCCGAAGCGCGAGCGGCGCGCCGTCGATGGCGACGCCCTTGCCGTTGCTCTCCATGATCAGCTGCTGGAGATAGGGCACGAAGAGCCGCAGCCGGCCCGCATAGGGCACGACCGCGAGCGTCCCGAGCCCGAGCGCATTCACCGACCAGAGATCGAGCGCGGCAAGGATCATCGCCATGTTTGTACGAAAGGGCGCCTCGGCGACATGGTCGTCCATCGCGCGCGCGCCCGCCAGGAACGCATCGAAGGCCGGATTGCCGAGCGCGAGGCGGATCGGCAAGCCGACCGTCGACCAGACCGAGAACCGTCCGCCAACCCAGTCGAAAAGCGGGAAAACCGCCGCCGGGTCCACTCCGAAGGCCTCCGCGCGTTCCGGGTTCGCGGTCACAGCGGCGGTCCGACGGGAGGCCTCGTCAGGGCCGAGCGCATCGGCGAGCCAGGCCCGCGCCGCCCGGGCGTTGATCATGGTCTCTTGCGTCGAAAAGGATTTCGACGCGACGGTCAGCCGGGTCTTGGCCGGGTCGAGCCCGGAGAGGGCCCGGTCGAGCGCCGCGCCGTCCACGTTCGAGACGAAGCGGATCTCCGGGCCGTCCGCCGCCATCTCGAGGGCATCGACCACCAGCCGCGGGCCGAGATCGGACCCGCCGATGCCAAGCCAAAGTACTGCCTCGGTCCCATCCGCGCGCACCTCCTCGGCAAAGCGTCGGGCGGCCTCCGCAGCGCTCGCGGCCTCGACGGGCGGTTCGGCGCGGCGAAGCGCGGTGTGCCAGGCGGCACGCCCCTCGGTTGCGTTCACGCGCTCCCCGGCGAAAAGCGCCGCCATCCGGGCCGAAAGCTCCGCACGCTCGGCAAAACCCTCGAGCGCCGCGAGCCCCGCCTCGCCGATCCGCGCCCGCCCATAGTGGAGCACGACCCCTGCAGCGGCGATCCGCATCCGGCTCGCCCGCGCGGCGTCCGCCTCGAAACGCGCATTGAGCGTGATCCCGCGCTCGGCCGCCGCTGCTGCCTCGACAGCGGCCCAGCCCTCCGGTATCGGCGTGTCGGTCGTCATCGCATCCTCCCGTCGGGGCCGGCCCTGGTCGAGAGGGCCACAGGCCCGCGCCCAAATCAACGCCCGGCAGCGGCTCCTGAACCGGGAGCGCGGTCTGGGACGAAGGAAAGGACCACGCCATGGGCGAGAGCCCCCGCGCCGTCTCGGTCGGCCCCGTGACCTTTGCCAACGACCGGCCCGTGGTGCTGATCGCCGGACCCTGCCAGGCCGAGGGCGTCCAGCACGCGCTCGACATCGCCGGCCCCCTCGCCGCACACGCTGGAGGCGTCGGCATCGGTTTCGTGTTCAAGGCGTCCTTCGACAAGGCGAACCGCACGTCGCTCGGCGGTGAGCGGGGCCTCGGGCTCGACGCCGGGCTCGACGTGCTCGCGGCGGTCAAGCGCGAGATCGGCTGCCCGGTGCTGACGGATGTGCACCTGCCCGAGCATTGCGCCCCAGTCGCCGAGGTCGTGGATATCCTGCAGATCCCGGCATTTCTTTGCCGGCAAACGGATCTCTTGCTGGCCGCGGGTGCGACCGGCCGGCCAATCAATGTGAAAAAGGGACAGTTCCTGGCGCCCTGGGACATGACCCACGTGGCCGCGAAGATCGCCTCGACCGGCAACCGGGACATTCTGCTTTGCGAGCGCGGCACGTCCTTTGGATATAATACACTCGTTACCGACATGCGCGGGCTGCCGCAGATGGCTGCGACCGGCTATCCGGTCGTCTTCGTCGCGACCCTTTCGGTGCAGGCACCGGGCGGGCTCGGCGGCGCCTCGGGCGGCCAGCGGGAATTCGCGCCCGTCCTTGCCCGCGCCGCGGTCGCCGTCGGTGTGGCCGGTGTTTTCATCGAGTGCCACCCGGACCCGGACCGGGCGCCGTCCGATGGGCCGAACATGATCCCGCTCGCGCGCATGCCTGCGCTGATCGACAGCCTCACGGCCTTCGATCGATTGGCCAAGGCCGAGCCGCTCTGATCCGCGGGTGACGGCGCGCGCGCCTCGCGCTATGGAGCGGGCGCGCTGACAGGAGAACCACATGAGCCTGAGAACGCCGCCCCTCCCCGAGGTGACCGAGAACAGCCGCGCCTTCCTCGAGGTGCCGATGATCCGGCCGACGGGCTTCCGCGAATACGATGCCCGCTGGCGGTTCCCGGAACAGATCAATCTGATGGGCATCCAGGCCCTCGGGCTCGGCCTCGCGACGCAGCTCCATGAGATGGGCCTGCCGGCAACGGTGGTGGTCGGCAACGATTACCGCTCCTACGCGCTTGCGATCAAACAGGCGCTGATGGTCGGTCTGATGGCGGGCGGGGCCGAAGTGCGCGATATCGGCGTCGCGGTCTCGCCGATGGCCTATTTCGCCCAGTTCGATCTGGACGCCCAGGCGGTGGCGATGGTCACCGCGAGCCACAATCCGAACGGCTGGACGGGGGTGAAGATCGGCGCGGACCGGCCGCTCACCTTCGGTCCGGCGGAGATGACCCGGCTCAAGGAAATCGTGCTTCAGGGTCTCGGTCAGACCCGCGACGGTGGGCGATATGTGGCGGTCGACGGCGTCGCCGAACGGTATATCGACGATCTCGTCGGCGATCTGCGGCTGACGCGCCCGCTCAAAGTGGTTTGCGCCACGGGCAACGGGACGGCCGGCATGGTGGCGCCCGAGGTGCTCCGGCGGCTCGGCGTCGAGGTGGTCCCGCTCCACACGGAGCTCGACTACACCTTTCCGCATTACAACCCGAACCCCGAAGCGATGGAAATGCTACACGACATGGGCCGGGCGGTGCGCGAAACGGGGGCCGATCTCGCGCTCGGCTTCGACGGAGACGGCGATCGCTGCGGGGTCGTGGACGACGAGGGGACCGAGATTTTTGCGGACAAGGTCGGTGTGATCCTCGCCCGAGACCTGATCAAGCTCTATCCGGGTGCGACTTTCGTGGCGGATGTGAAGTCGACCGGGCTATTCGCCTCAGATCCCGAACTGATCGCCGGCGGGGCGAAGGCCGATTACTGGAAGACCGGGCACAGCCATATGAAGCGCCGGGTGCGCGAAACCGGCGCGCTGGCCGGCTTCGAGAAATCGGGCCACTACTTTCTCGCGCCGCCGATCGGCAAGGGCTATGACTGCGGGTTGAGGGTGGCGGTCGAGGTCTGCAGGCTCCTCGAACGGAACGCGGGGAAAAGCCTCTCGGATCTGCGGAAGGCGCTGCCGGTGACCTACGCGACGCCGACCATGTCGCCTGCCTGCCCCGACGAGGAGAAATACGGCGTTATCGAGCGGCTCGTGGCGAGGCTCGTGGCGCTCGGCGAGGCGGGGGCCGAGCTCGGGCCACGGCGGATCGAGCGGGTGGTCACCGTGAACGGCGCGCGGGTCATGCTCGACGGCGGCGCTTGGGCGCTGGTGCGGGCCTCGTCTAACACACCCAATCTGGTGGTCGTCTGCGAGAGCCCGGAGAGCGAGGCGGAGCTTCGGGCGATCTTCGCCGCCCTCGATGCGGTCATCCGCGAAGAGCCGTCCGTCGGCGCCTATGATCAGACGTTTTGACGGTCACTGAAGCTCAGGCCGCAAACCCGCGGCCCTGGTGCCAGGCCCAGGCGTCGGCGATGATCGTCTCGAGCTCGGAGCGCCCGGTTTCCCAGCCAAGCCGTTCGCGCGCCCGGCTCGAGCCGGAGACAAGCCGCGGCGGATCGCCCGGCCGGCGCGGCGCGGTCAATTGCGGGACGGGCATGCCGGTCACCCGTCCGGCCGTGTCGATGACCTCGCGCACGGAATAGCCGCGGCCTGAGCCCAAATTGAGCGCGAGGCTCTCGCCGCCTCCGAGCAAATGGTCGAGCCCGAGAACATGCGCCCGCGCCAAATCGGCCACATGCACATAGTCGCGAATACAGGTGCCGTCGGGTGTCGGATAGTCGGTGCCGAATATCGAGATCGCCTTCCGCCGGCCCGAGATCGCGTCGAGCGTGAGCGGGATCAGATGCGTCTCGGGTCGGTGTTGCTCGCCGATTTCCCGGTCGGGATCGGCGCCGGCGGCGTTGAAATAGCGAAAAACGACCGTGGTGAGCGATGTGGCGACAGCGAGGTCGCGGATCATCTCCTCCATCGCGCGCTTGGTGCGGCCATAGGGATTGACCGGAGCCTCGTCGTCCCCTTCGCCGAGCAGGCTGCCCCGCGCTTCGCCATAGATCGCGCAGGTCGATGAGAAGACGAGGCGGCTTACGCCGTGGCGGCCGGCGGCGTCGATCAGGTTGAGCGTGCCGACGACATTGTTCCGCCAATACCGCGCCGGGGCCGAGACGGACTCCCCCACATTCGAGAGCGCGGCGAAATGCATGACCGCGTCGGGGCGGTGCGCCGCAAAGGCCCCGTCGAGCGCGTCGGGGTCGAGCAGATCTCCCTCGACCAAAGGGCCCCAGCGAACGGCCTCGCGCCAACCGGTCGAGAGATTGTCGAAGGCGACCGGACGGTGCCCGGCCGAGGCCAGCGCTTTGCAGGCGTGGGAGCCCACATAGCCCGCGCCGCCGGTGACGAGGACCGTTGCCACGCGCGCCTTATTCGGCCGCCAGGCGGCCCTGCACGGTCTCGCGCAGATAGGCCATGAATTCGCCGGCGAGGTCGTTCCGGCGAAGCGCAAAGGCCACGGTCGCCTGGAGATATCCGGCCTTCGATCCGCAATCGTAGCGGTCACCCTCAAAGCGGAAGCCGAAGACGGGCTCCCCGGCCGCGACCTGATCGGAAATCGCGTCGGTCAGCTGGATCTCCCCACCCGCGCCGCGCTTCATCGCGGTGAGGCTTTCCATCACCTTGGGCGTCAGGATGTACCGGTCGATGACCGCGGTCCGCGAGGGCGCATCCTCCGGCGCGGGTTTCTCGACGAGACCCGCCGCGCGCACGAGTGCGCCGCTGCTCTCGGCGATCTGGAGGACGCCGTAGCTCTTGGTCTGCTCCGGCGCGACCTCCATCGCCGCGACCATGCAGCCGCCCTGTCCGTGGGCGTGATAGGCCTCCACCATCTGTTGAAGGCAGGGGACGGTGCCGGCAATGACGTCATCGGGGAGGATCACCGCAAAGGGTTCGTCGCCGATCAACCGCCGGGCGCACCAGACCGCGTGGCCGAGGCCGAGGGCATCCTGCTGGCGAATATAGGCGATGGCACCCGAGGGCATGGTCGCGTTCTGCACCTCGGCGAGCAGGTCGTTCTTGCCTTTGTCGAACAATTCACGCTCAAGCATCGGTGCCGCGTCGAAGTAGTCCTCCATCGCGGATTTGCCGCGCGCGGTTACGAAAATGCACTCGGTAATGCCGGCCGCGCGGGCCTCGTCGATCGCGTATTGGATGAGCGGCCGATCGACGAGCGGCAGCATTTCTTTGGGCATGGCCTTGGTCGCCGGAAGAAAGCGCGTGCCGAGCCCGGCCACGGGGAAGATCGCCTTGCGGATGCGTTGGGACATGAGGGTGACCTCCCCGCTGTTTGTCGTTGGGTGGGCGCCGGCCCGACCCCTCGGCCCCGCGCGTCTCTTCGAGCCATAGCACACTCCGCCCCAGCATGACACGGGGCCCACCGTCGGCCTGTCATGCCTTGGCGCAAGTCTTGCGCAACAGGGTTAACGAAGTCCTACAAGCTTTACGGCGTTCCGCGAGACTGGAGCACCGCTTCGATGCGGGGAACGTCTTCGGGATTGTTCAGTTCCCAGAATTCCGCGCCCCGGCTCTCGACCTTGACCGCGGTCACGGCGACCCCGTTCTCGAGAAATCGCAGTTGCTCGAGCCCTTCTGCGGTCTCGAGCGCGCCGGCATCCCAGCCGGCATAGGCGGTGAGCGCCGTGCGGCGATAGGCGTAGACACCGACATGGTGATAGACGGGCGTATCCGGCGTTCCGGCGAACGGCAGCACCTCTTTGGAGAAGTAAAGCGCCCGGCCGAGGCAGTCGAGGACGGCGGTGGTGCCGCCCACCCGTCCCGCCGCCCGATCCGCTCGGAGCGCCGCGAGCGCCTCGGGCCCGCTGCGGAGCACTGGGGTGGCCACCGCGATCGCCGGATCGGCCATGGCGGCGATGAGCGCTTCGACGAACCAGGGCGGGGTGAGCGGCGCATCGCCTTGGAGGTTCACGACCACCTCGACGCCCGGCAATTGGGCGACAGCCTCGGCGCAGCGCTCGGTGCCGTTCGCGCAATCGGGCGAGGTCATCAGGACGGGCGCGCCGATCCGCCGGGCTTCCTCGGCGATCCGGGGGTCGTCGGTGGCCACATGGCGGGATCCGACACCCGCGACGGCCGAGGCCGCCTCCCAGCTGCGGGCAAGAAGGCTCTTCTCCAGGCCGGTAGCGCCGCGGAGCGGGGCGAGCGGCTTTCCGGGGAACCGACGCGAGGCGAAGCGCGCCGGGATCACGAGGGCGATCGTCACGACGGTTTTGGGGGCTCAGGCGGCTCGGCCGGCACCAGCGCGACCCCCGGGGCGTGGGCGATGAAGAACCCGTTCGCATAGCCCGGTTTGCCGTAGACGAAGGGGGCGTGGTCCTCGAAGCGCACCACATGACCGCCGGCTGCGCGCAAGACCGCGTCGCCGGCTGCGGTATCCCACTCCATCGTGCGCCCGAGCCGGGGATAGAAATCCGCCTCGCCCGCCGCGACCAGGCAGAATTTGAGCGATGACCCGGCCGAGGCGAAGCTGCCGACCGGGTAACGCGCGATATAGGCATCGGTCGCCGCGTCCCGGTGGGATTTCGACGCGACCACCCGGAGCGCGGCCGGATCCGGGTCTGCCACGCGGATCGGCTTCGCCGTCCCGGTCCCATCCGGGGAAGAGGCCTCTTCGACGGCTCCAGTCTCGGCCGTGCGGAAGAGCCGGCCCTTTGCGGGCGCATAGACGACGCCCGCGACCGGCACGCCGTTCTCGATGAGCGCGATGTTGACGGTGAAATCCCCGCGGCGCTGCACGAATTCCTTGGTGCCGTCGAGCGGGTCGACGAGCACGAAGCGCGTCAACCCCGCCTGCCGGTGGCTCTCGGCCTGCTCCTCGGTGACCACCGGAACCCCCGGCAACGCTTCGGCGAGACCCGCGGCGATCAGCCGGTCGGCGGCGAGATCCGCCTCGGTGACCGGGCTATGGTCGGCCTTGGCCTCGGCGGCGATCTCGTCCCGCGCATAGATCTCGAGGATCGCAGCGCCCGCTTCGAGCGCGAGACGTCGAAAGAGGCTCTCAATCTGGGTGCGGTCGGTGATGGTGGCCTCCCTCGGTTGCCCGCGCTCTATAGGCGAGGCGTCTCGGCTTGGCCATGCCCGGCCGCTTGCCGCTCTCGCCGCGCCCGTGCTAGCGCGCCCGCGAGGAGGAACCGCCCATGCCGCTCATCATCGCCGAGGACGACCCGGGGTTCGAGGATGCCTTCGCGCGCCTCCTGTCCGAGGACCGGGCGGCCGGGCCGGACGTGTCGGGCACCGTCGCCGAGATCGTCGCCGCGGTGCGCGCGCGCGGCATCGACGCGGTCGTCGATCTGACCCGGCGCTATGACGGCTGGGCGGCGACGCCCGAGACGCTGGCGCTCGGGACGGAGGAGATCGACCGCGCCATCGCCGGGATCCCCGAGGCCGACCGAGACGCCGTCGCCTTCGCTGCAGACCGGATCCGGGCCTATCATGCCCGCCAGCTTCCCGAGGATGCGGACTGGACCGACGCCGCCGGCGCGCGGCTCGGCTGGCGCTGGACGGCGGTCGGCGCGGCCGGGCTCTACGTGCCGGGCGGGCTCGCCTCCTACCCCTCGAGCGTCCTCATGAACGCGGTGCCCGCACGGGTGGCCGGGGTCGAGCGACTGGCGATCTGCGCGCCCACCCCCGGCGGTACGGTCAACCCGATGGTGTTGCTCGCCGCCAGGCTCGCGGGCGTGACCGAGATCTGGCGCATCGGCGGGGCCCAGGCGATCGCCGCGCTCGCCCATGGGGCGGGCCCGATCCGGCCGGTCGACAAGATCACCGGCCCCGGCAACGCCTATGTCGCCGAGGCCAAGCGCCAGGTCTTCGGCAAGGTCGGGATCGACTTGATCGCCGGCCCGTCCGAGGTCTTGGTGATCGCCGACGAAGCGAACGATCCGGACTGGATCGCCCTCGATCTGCTGGCCCAGGCCGAGCACGACGAGCGCGCGCAATCGATCCTGATCACCGATAGCCCGCGCCTCGCCGAAGAGGTCCGGATCGCCGTCGACCGACGGCTCCAGAGCCTCGCCCGAACCGCCATTGCCGGGGCGAGCTGGCAAGCCTATGGCGCAATCATCGAGGTCGCCGACCTCTCCCGCGCGCCGGCGCTCGCCGACCGGATCGCGCCCGAACATCTCGAGCTCTGCGTCGCGGCCCCGAGGGCGCTCGCGGACCAAATCCGGAATGCCGGCGCCATGTTTCTCGGCCGGCACACGCCCGAGGCGATCGGCGACTATGTGGGCGGACCGAACCACGTGCTGCCGACGGCGGGTTCGGCGCGCTTCTCCTCCGGGCTCTCGGTCCTCGATTTCATGAAACGCACGACGTTGGCGGAACTCGCCCCCGGCGCCCTCGCGGCCCTCGGTCCGGCGGCCGAACGCCTTGCCGCCGCCGAGGGTCTTGAGGCGCACGGGCTCTCGGTCGCCGTCCGCCGCGGAGCCCGGGAGCGGTGAGCGACTTTGCGCCGACGGACCGGCTCCTCGCGGTCCGCCTCGTCGGGGATACCGGCCGCGCGCTCGGCCCGGAGATGCAGCAGGAACTCGACGTCGCGCTTTATGATCTTTCCGAGGAGAACCGCTTTCGCCTCGGCGGCCAGACCGGCCCCTACCGGCTCGGCATCCGCCTTGCCGAGCGGCGCCTCGTGCTCGAGATTGCCGATGCCGACGGCACCACAGTCGCGGCCGAGGAGCTGTCGCTCGCGCCCCTCCGCGGCTTGCTCAAAGACTATGTGGCCATTTGCGACAGCTATTTCGACGCAGTCCGGCGGCTCCCGCCCGCCGAGATCGAAGCGATCGACGACGGCCGCCGCAGCCTCCACGATGAGGGCGCCCGTCTCCTCCGCGACCGGCTCGCGGGCCGCGTGGAGACCGACCTCGCCACTGCCCGGCGCCTTTTCACGCTGATCGTCGCGCTCCAGTCGCCCGGCTGACCTGCGCCCGGTCGCGCGGCCTTGCTTTTTCCCGGCCCCCGGCCCATTTTCCGCCGCGACAGTTCCCAACCTAGGAGACGGCATGGCCAAGGAAGAGACGCTTGAATTCCCCGGGGTCGTGACTGAGCTGCTGCCGAACGCGACTTTCCGGGTCAAGCTCGACAACGGCCATGAGATCATCGCCCATACTGCCGGCAAGATGCGAAAGAACCGGATCCGCGTGCTTGCGGGCGACAAGGTTCAAGTCGAAATGACCCCATACGACCTCACCAAGGGGCGCATTACTTATCGCTTCAAGTGACCGATGCGGCGAGCCTGGGGCGCCCGACGCTGGTGCTTGCCAGCGCGTCGCCCCGACGGCGCGATCTTCTGGCGCAAATCGGCGTGATCCCGGATCGAATAATCCCTGCGGAAATCGACGAAACCCCGGCAAAGGGAGAGCTCCCGCGGCGATACGTCGAGCGGATGGCGGCCGAGAAAGCGGCGGCCGTCGCCGCGCGGCAGGCGGCTGAGGGCGCGCCCGCGGCCTTTCTCCTCGCCGCCGATACGGTCGTCGCCGCGGGCAGGCGCATCCTCGGCAAACCCGAAGACGCCGCCGAGGCCCGCGCCATGCTCGCACTTCTCTCCGGCCGCAGCCATCGGGTGACGACCGCGGTCTGTCTCCTCCATCCGCACGGCCGCTCGGCGCGTCTCGTCGAGACCCGGGTCAAGATGAAACGGCTGTCCGAGCCCGAGACCGATGCCTATCTCCGCTCGGGCGAGTGGCGGGGCAAGGCAGGCGGCTATGCGATCCAGGGCATCGCCGGGGCCTTCGTGCCCGAAATCCATGGCAGCTACACGGCCGTCGTCGGGCTGCCGCTCGCCGAGACGGCCGCGCTGCTCGGCGGCGCCGGCTACCCGCTCGCGTTCGACGGACCGCCCGCGTGAGCCGGGTCATCCTCCTCGACCTCATCGCGCCGGGGCGCACGGCGGCCGCGCTCATGGAAAACGGGCGGCTCGAGGATCTGCTGATCGACCCCATGCCCGGCGACACAACACCCGTCCCGGGCGAGATCCACAGCGCGAAGATCGACCGGCTGGTGCCCAAATTGGGCGCGGCCTTCGTCAAACTCGGCGGCGGCGCCATCGGGTTCCTGCGCGAGGCCAAGGGCCGGCGCGAGGGTGAGACGCTCTGCGTCCAAGTCGTCAGTTACCCCGAACCCGGCAAGGCGAGCCCGGTCAGCGCCCGTGTTCTCCACAAGGGCCGGTACGTGATCCACACGCCCGACGCGCCCGGCATCAACGTCTCGCGCCAGATCCGCGACGAGGCGGAACGCGCCCGGCTTGCGGCAATCGGCGACCGCGCACTCGCAGATGCACGCGCGGCGCTTCCGACCGACCGGACGGCCGCCCTCTCCCACAGCGGCTTGATTTTGCGCTCCGCCGCCGAAGGCGCCGCCGCCGGGGCAATCGAAGCGGAGGCACGGTCCGTGCTCTCGGCCCATCTCGCGATCTTGGACGACCCCGAGGCGTCGCGCCGTCCGACGGTGCTCGCGCGCGTCGCGGCGGCTGGGACAGCCCTCAGGGACTGGACCGACCCGCTCCCTGCGCGGATCTGGCACGCGGGCGCACTCGGCGGCGGGGATCTCGACGGGCTCGACCCGGAGCTCGCGGACCGCTGCCGGCCGAGCGACACGGGCGATCTCTTCGACGCGCACGGGATTTGGGAGGAACGCGACCGCCTCATGCATCCCCGCGCCGCTCTGCCCGCCGACGCCTCGTTCACCATCGAGCCCACCGCGGCTCTCGTCGCTGTCGACGTGAACACCGGCGGCGGCTTTCAAGGCGGCGACGCGCTCTCGGCCAATCTCGCGGCCGCGCGCGAGCTGCCGCGTCAACTCAGGCTTCGGGGCCTCGGCGGTATCGTCACGGTGGATTTCGCCCCGCTGCCCAAGAAGGACCGCCGCCGCATCGAAGATGCGCTCAAGACCGCGTTTCGCCGCGATCCCGTGGAGACGAGCCTTGCCGGCTGGACGCCGAGCGGTCTCTTCGAGCTGCAGCGCAAGCGCGAGCGGCGGCCGCTCGCCGAGCTCGTCGGCTGAGCCGTCAGCGCCAGAATGCGGGCTCGGCACGGAACGCTTTCCAGGCGGCCTTGGCGTCGCCCCATGCGGCTCGGGCGCGCTCGGATCGGACGCCGAGCACGTATCCCGCCGCTCGGGCCGTGGCCGGATCGCGGAGTGCCGGCCCCTCCGGATCGCCGAGGATCTCCTCGATCACCGCCGCATCGTTCAGGTCGCCGAACAGCTCCTGAAGCTCCCGCAGCGCCTTCAGATAGCCCCGCACGCGCTTCTCTGCGAAGAGCGGGCGCAGGAACTCGGCCTGATACCGCAGTTCCTTGAGCGCTTTGCGCAGCGCATGGCGCGCCTCGATGTCGAGCCCTTCGAGGCCTTTGCCCCGCCGCTCCACCCGGGCCACGCACCGCTCGAGCGCTCGCGCCCCGGTCGCCGCCACCGGTTCGGCGAGCCGTGCAGTCTGCGACCAATCGGCCGGGTCGAGCCAGCCGCGGGTGTGGACGAACTCGGTGAGATCGAGAAGGAACCGAGCCGTCCGCGGACCGTCTAGCGTCGCCCTGAGGTCCTGACGGAGCCGCATCGCCTCGCCTGCGAGCGCATCCGCGAGACCGTCGAGACCGGGCCCCGCCCCGGGCGCCCCCCGTTCCGGCCCGACGATCTCATGGGCCGCCACCTCCCGGTCGCGGAGCCGTCCAACCTCTTGCCCGAGCCAGCGGGCCTCCTCGGCGAGCGCATCGAGCGACGGCCCGCCGAGCGTGTCTGCAAAGAGCTTGAACGCCGACCGGAGGCGTCGGAGCCCGACCCGAAGCTGGTGCGGGCCTTCCGGATCGTCGGCCTCGCGCACCGCGTCGAGATTGGCGGCGATCTGAGTGAGGCATTCCGCAAGCACGGCGCGGGCGGCGGCCTCGGCCCCGGTTTCCTGCGCGAGCGGGACTGCCTTGGCCTTGCGCGGCGTCGGCTCTGGCGACAGCCGGCCGGTGCGTCGGAGGAGGGCCCCGCGCTCGGCCTTGTTGAGCCGCGAGAGCCGCAGACCGTCGGCAAAGAGCGTGCGCGCCGCCTCAAAGACGGCCCGGGCGCTGCCAGAGACGAGCTCGATCTCGGCCTCGGCGAACCGCTCGGCCCGGCCGCCCCCGCGGATCTCGCCGGTGTCGAGGGCGAGTTCCACGGTGCCCAGATGCGCGAGCCGCAGGCGCCGGCGCGTGCGGGTCATGTCGGTCTCGAATTGCGCCATCAACGGCTGGTTGCCGATCGCCGCGAGCACCAGAGCCCGGACTGACCCCTCGGGCAGGAGGGCAGGGTCAACGCCCTCGGCCGGCGCGGCCGTGCTCAGTTCCGTCGCCTCCGAGAGCCCGTGCTCCGGCGAGCGGGCGATCTTGACGGTCTGCACGCGGGAGCCGGCCTCGCAACGGAGCCGAAAGGCCATGCGATCGGCCGCCAGACGGCCGTCCTCGGTGTCGTAATAGACCGAGCGTAATCGCTCGGTCCGGGGCCCGCCATCGGCCAAACCGGGCAAGGCAGGGTGTCGTGCGACCGCTTCGACCGCGGACGGGTCGAGGCGGATCTTCAACTCGATCTCTTTCATGACCGTTATATGACGCCTGCATGACAGATCCGCAAGCGCTCCGGTCCAGGCTACTCCGCGGCCACCGGACGTATCGGTCCCGGATCCGGGCTCTCCGGCGCCCGGTCGTCTGGGTCAAGGTCGGGGTCGGGGTCGGGGTCGCGCGGCCGGGGAATGGCCAGCAAGACCAAATCGTCGACCACCAGATAGAGCGCCGGGATCGCGAAAATCACCATGGCCGTGGCGAACACGATCCCAAAGCCGAGCGATACCGCCATCGGGATCAGGAATTGCGCCTGCCGCGACGTCTCGAAGATCATCGGCGCAAGCCCGCCAAATGTCGTGAGCGTGGTCAGCAGGATCGGCCGAAAGCGCCGGACCCCGGCCCGCCAGATCGCCTCGGCCGGCGTCGCGCCCACCGCCACCGCCTTGTTCGCGTAGTCGATCATCACGATCGCAGCGTTGATCACCACGCCCCCGAGCGCAATCACGCCAAACATCGACACCATGGAAAGCGGCATGCCCATCGCCATATGCCCGAGCACGGCCCCGACCACGCCGAACGGGATCGCCATCATCACGATCGCCGGTTGCAGATACGACCGGAACGGGATCGCGAGCAGCCCGTACATGATCACGAGCGTCAGCGGGATCGATACCTGGGTGAAGCTATCGGTCGTCTCGCGTTGCGTCTCTTGCTGGCCGGCGAAGCGGTAAGCAAGCCCGGGCGTGTCCTCGACCAGGCCGGGCAGAATCTCGGCGCGCAGCGCGTCGAGCACCTGTCCGGTTTCGGATTCGGGCCGCACATCCGCGGTGACCGTGACGATCCGCCGGCCGTTCTCGCGGGTGATGAAGGTCTCCGCCCGGCCCTCTTCGACCTCGGCGATCTCGTAAAGCGGCACCTCGCCGCCCGAGGGCGTCCTGATGAGCAGCGTCTCGATATCGGCGACCGAACGGCGCTCGGCCTCGGGCGGGCGGACCCGCACCTGCACCTCGTTGCGCCCGTCCTGCTGTTCGAGCGCCACCACGCCGTAGAACGCGGCCCGCACCTGGGCACCGGCGATCTCGGAGGTGACGCCGAGCGCGCGTCCCGCCTCGGTGATCCGGAACTCGAGCTGGTCCTTGCCGGGCTCGAAGCCGTCCTCTGGGTCGCGCACCGCGCTGAAGCGGCCGAGCTCGGCGGCAAGGCGGGCGGCCGCGGCCGAGACGACCTCGGTCTTGGGATGCGAAAGCTGAACGGTGATCGAGCTGCCGCCGCCCGGTCCGCCGAACATCGACAGGAACCGCGACGACCGCGCCTCGGGCACCGGCCCGATCTCCTCGCGCCAGAGCCGGGAGAACTCGGAGGTGGAGAGATCGCGGGTGTCTTCCGGGCGCAGATAGGCCTCGAGTTCCACCTCGGTGTCGGTGATCCGGGCGCCGATCCCGCCGGCAAGGTCGTCGCCGCCATGCGCGTCGATCACCCGTTGGCCCGCCGCCACGATCCGGTCCGCCACGGCCTGTGCCGTCTCCTCGGGCGTGCCGACAGGCATCTTGAGCGTGACGCTCACCGTGTCGCGCGGGACCGACGGAAAGAGCGTGAACCCGACCCGCCCCGACAGCGGAAAGGCGAGCACGATCATGCTGATGCCGAGGAGGATCGCGAGCGTCAGATAGCGCCAGGAGAGCGCCGCGCGGAGGACGGGTCCGTAGACCCGATTGCCGAAAGCGGCGAGCCCCGAGGACATGGCGAGCCGGATCCGCTCGAGCCGTCCCGGGCGCCGGCGCGCCTCGCGTTGCCGGATCGCGGCCAGGTGGGCCGGCAGAACAAAGAGCGCCTCGATCCAACTGAGCAAGAACGCCGTCGCGACGACGACCGGGATCCAGACGAAGAATTTGCCGAACGCGCCCGGCACCATGGCGAGCGGCAGGAACGCGACCACGTTCGTCAAGATCGAGAAGGTGAGCGGCACGGCGATGTCGCGCGCCCCTTGGATCGCCGCCTCGAGCGGGCGCATGCCGCGTTCGAGATACTCGTAGATGTTCTCGCCGGCCACGATCGCGTCGTCGACGACAATGCCGAGCGCGAGGATGAAGGCGAACATCGTCACCATGTTGATCGACGCCCCCGTCCAAGGGAGCAACAGAAACGTGCCGAGGAACGCGGTCGGGATCCCCACCGCCACCCAGAACGCCAGACGATACTCGAGGAAAAGGCTGAGCAGCCCGAGGACGAGGAGGAGCCCGACGAACCCGTTGGTGAGCAACAGCTCCATACGCGCGCGATAGATCTCGCTGTCGTCGTCCACTGTCGCCACGTCGATGCCTTCGGGCAAGCCGGCGACCGCCTCGGGCAGCGCGCGTTTCACGGCATCCGAGACGCCGATCGGGGTCTCGTCGGCGACCCGGTAGACGTCGATCTTGACCGAGGGCAGCCCGTTGAACTGGGTGATCGTCTCCTGTTCCTCGAAGCCGCGGCGGATCTCGGCGATATCGCCGAGGCGCAGGACGACGCCGCCGGCGCTCGTGATCACTGGGATCTCCGCGAATTGCTCGACCGTCTCGCGCCGGTCCGAAAGCTGCAACACCAGATCGCCGCCGCGGGTCTCGATCTCCCCACCCGCCCGGTCGAGCGCCGCCTCCCGGATCACTTGAGCCACGTCGGCCGGGGTCAGCCGATGGGCGCGCAGTTGCGCCTCGGGAACGAGCACCTGGATCTCGAACCCGCTGAGGCCCGTCAGGTCCACCTGGCTAATATCGTCCTCGAGCAGGAGCCGCTCCCGCACCGCCTCGGCGGCGAGCCGGAGCGAATGCCGGTCGGTCGCCCCATAGACCTGCAGCTCGACGACTTCGCGTTTGCGCGACGCGAGGCGGATATTCGGCTCCTCGGCATCGTCGGGCAGCGTCGTGATCCGGGACACGGCCTGCACGATGTCGTTGAACACAATTTGCCGATCGAGTTCGCCGTTCAGCGTGGCGTTCATCGTGACCGTGCCGGGGCGCGTCCAAGAATTCACCCGTTCGATGCCGTCGACTTCGCTCAAAGCCTCTTCGACGGCGATGGTGACCGATTGCTCGATCTCGTCGGGCGTGGCTCCGGGCAGCGAGACCGCGACCGAGACCACATCGAGTTCGTAGGACGGAAAAACCTCTTGGGTGATCTTGAAGCTCATCAAGAGCCCGCCGAGGACCAGCAGCAGCATCAGAAGGTTGGGCGCCACCTGATGGCGCGCCATCCAGGCGATCGGCCCGCCCGAGCGGAGCGCCGCGCTCACGAGCCCGTCTCCGGTGTATCGGCGGTCCGGAGCGCCATGCCCTCGGTCACGACCGCGAGACGGGTGGCGACCACGCGCTCGCCGGCCGCGACACCCTCCGTCACCAGCACCCGGTCGCGCCCGCGCCAGGCGATCTCGACGGGCCGGATCTCGAGCCGCCCGTCGGCATTCATCACCCAGACCGTCTCGTCCGCCCGAAGCCAGGACCGGTCGATCTCAACCGCCCCGCCGATGGGCGCGCCTTCGATCTCGGCACGGAGGAAGGCGCCGAGGAGAAGCCGGGGCGCGCCGCTCTGGGCGGGGCTCCGGGCGAGCGGGTCGCCGACCTCGACCAGGATCTCGGCCATCCGTCCGTCTTCCGTCAATCCGGCCTTGGTGCCGACGATCCGTCCTTCGCGCGTCGCGCCGGCCGGCCAAACGCCCGGCTGCGACAGGCGAACGCGCCCCGCGCCGTCAACAACCCGCTCGAAGGCCGAGGGGGCGACCGCCAGCATCACCCGAAACCGGTCGACGGCGACGAGCCGCGCGATCTCGGTCCCGGCCGTCACGACAGTGCCGACCGCGAGCGCTTCGTCCTCGACAAGCGCATCGAAGGGCGCGGATACGCGGGTTTTGGCGAGTTCCACCTCGGCTTGGTCGCGACGGGCCTGGGCGGCGGCAAGCTGCGCTTCGAGCTCCTGCATCTGCGGCTCACGCAGGACGAGAGCGCGTTGCTCGCCCGTGAGATCGAGCGGCACCCGGTCGAGATCCCGCTGCGCGCGGGCGGCCTGCCCCTTCTCGACGAGGATCTGGGCTGCGATCCGCCGGGTCTCGGCTTCGGCTTCTGCCACGCGCAGCGCATGCGCCCGATCGTCCAGGCGGAAGATCTCGGTGCCCTCGGGCAAAACCTCGCCAGGCGACAACCGCTCGGCGACGGCGGTCACGCGTCCGGCGAGTTCGGAGCGCAGGACCAGGGTCTCGGCCGGCTCGACCGCACCCCAAGCTTCGATCACCGGGCCTTTCCCGGCCGGCCGGACCTCCGCCACCTCGACGAGCCGGGCTTGCCGCTCAGCAGGGACGCGGCCGGCCGACGGCGCACCCGCCATGATGCCGCGCGCGATCGCGACCGCCGCCACCAGCACGGCGACGGCAAGGATCCCTTTGAGAAGGATGGCCGCCGTCCGATGCCAGAGCGGCGCACGGCGCCGGGTCCGGCGCGGTGGCGCCGAAGCGGGTCGAAGCGGTCGCACGGGTTTGCGTGCCGGCATATCGGTCAATACGTTCGCCATAGCGGAGGGTACTCTGTGTTGTGGGCCAATATAACGCCGTCCGGTGGGAAATCCGTCATCGCGCGGACGGCGATCACAGGGACGGGAGCGCAGCATGCCGGATAAGACGCGCGATTGTCCGCTTTGCGGCAAGCCGCAGAGCCAGGCGTTTCGGCCGTTCTGCTCGAAACGCTGCGCAGATATAGATCTCGGTCGCTGGCTCTCGGGCGCCTATGCGATCCCGACCCCGGAAACGCCAGGGGACGAGGAGGACGAGACGCGCTAACCCTCGCGCCGCTGAGCCCTTTGCCGAGCATCGGCGGCGGCCTCGTCCGAGAGGATGTCGAGCGCCAGTTCGCGGCGGAGCGCATGGGCCAGCATCCGACGGGCGGACGCGCGGTTGGCCTCGAGCCGGGCAGCCTCGCCCCGAAGGACCTGGCTGCGTCGGGCGCGATGCGCGTCCCAGCGCGCGGCAAACAGCAAATCGCCCCCCGTCTGCGGGGCGGGCGCCGCGGGGCCGGGCGTGTCCGTGTCCTCGGCCTCCGCCAGCAACCGCCGGATCTGACGTTCGAGCTGGGCGAGCCGGGTCTCGGCCGCTTGTCTCCGGAGCCGGGCGGCCGCCTGCAACCGAGGCAGATCACCCTTCACCAGAGCCGGACCCGCGCCTTCTGGCGCATCTCTTGGGCGAACAGGATCGCCGCCGCGACGGCCTGGTAATGCTCGGGCTTGATCTCCTCGCCAACGGACACGAGCGCGTGGAGCGACCGGGCCGTCGCCGGATCGCGGTGCTGGGGGATCTCGTGGCGCTCGGCGATCTCACGGATCCGATGCGCGATCTCGTCGACGCCCTTGGCAAGGCAGCGCGGCGCCGTCTCCCGGGTCCGGTCCCAGGCGAGCGCAACCGCGTAATGGGTCGGGTTGACGACCACCACATCGGCCTTGGGCACATCGAAGAGCATTTGGGTCTGCGACATCTGCCGGGCGCGCTCGCGCCGTTCGGCCTTCAATTGGGGATCGCCTTCCGTCTGTTTGGTTTCTTCCTTGAGTTCCTGGTGGGTCATCCTGTTGCGCCGGAGAAAATCCGCACGTTGCCACGCGACGTCGAGCGCCGCGATCGCCACCGATGCCACAAGTACTCCAGCCATCAACGCCCAGAATTGGGTGGAAAGCAGCGTGCCGAGGAACCGCGGTTCGATAAGGGCATAGCGGGCGAGACGCGGCAATTCGATAGCCAAAACGATCCCGAGCACAATCAGGATCGCCGTGAGCTTTGCCGCCGACTTGGCGAATTCGACAAGCCCGGTCGGCCCGAATTTTTGTCCCGCATTGGCGACTGGCGATATCCGAGACAGTTTCGGAGAGATTTTGTCGGATGCGAAGACAATCCCGCGGCTCGCGATCAAAAGCGCGAGGATGAGCGCGGCCGGCGCGGCGAAGAGCGCCACGCTTGCGCCGAGAACCTGCGCGGCCAGTCGGCCCAACGTATCCGCGGCCCCGCCTGCGAAGATGGCCGCCGCCACCGCGTCGGGGCGCGCAACGGCCGTCCGGAGGGTCGCGCCCAGCGTCTCCAGCGCGAATGCCCCGCCGATCAGGACCGCCCCCGCAAAGCCCAGATACCCGGCGAGCGTCTGTGCATCCTGGCTGCGAGGCAAATCGCCCTGCTCCCGCGCCTTCTCCAGCCGCCGGGGCGTGGCGTCGTGGCTCTTCTCCTGTCCGGTCTCGGGCTCGGCCATCAGGGCAAAGGCCCGAACGGATCGGCGAAGACCGCATAGCGAAGCGCACCCCAGCCGCGAGAGATCTCCGGCAACGCGGTCCAGAGCGTCACGAGGCCGAGCCCGACCAAAAGCGGCACGCCGACGAGCGCGACCAAAAGCTGAGGCATCGCCCGGCTGAGCGCCCCCAACGCAATATTATAGGCAAAGCTGATTGCGACGAACGGAAAGGCCAACGCCACGCCGATTGCGAAGCCGCGGGCCACCCGCTCGGTCGACCATGCGGCCAGATCCCCGGGCGCAAGGAAAACGCCAAGCGGCACCACATCGTAGAGGCGGACGAGATGCGTGACGAGGGCGATGTGCAGACCGGCTTGGAGCGCAAGCACGATCCCACCCATGGCCAGCAGGTTGGCCAGCGTCGGCTCGGGCTCGAGACTGACGGCCGAGCCGAAAATATGGCTGATCGAAAGATGGTAGGCCGCCGTCGTGCCGGCGATCTGCAGCACAAAGACCAAAATCCGAAAGCCGATGCCGATCGCAAGCCCGGTGAGCGCCTCGGCAGCAAGGATCCGCGCGAGGCCTTCGGGCGTCTGCGGCGTCGCCGGTATCATCGGCGCGATCAGCGGCGCGATCAGAACCGTGAGCGCGAAGGCCGCGCCGAGCCGCAGGCGCACCGGGATCCCGCGCTCGCCGAGACCGGGCAGCAGGAACGCGATCGCGCCGATCCGGGCGAACACGGCAGCCGCGGTAAAAAGGCCCGCCTCGGTCGCACTGAAAATCCGCGCCAGCGGCTCCATTCAGGCGGTGCCGAGCAAAGTAAGTTCGGCATGGCTTCCGATCTCGTCGAAAGACAGCACCGGCACCTCAACGCCTTTGGCCGCAAGGACCTGACGGAGAAACCGGCGGCGTCGGGCCGAGATCGCGACCGCCGGGCTCTGCCCACCGGCCCGTGCGCGGCTGATCTGGCTTCGGACCGCGCTCGCGAGCCGATTGAACTCCGCCGGCGGCAGGGCAACGTCGCGCCCGTCGGACCCCTCATGCGTTTTGAAAAGCTCTTCCCAATGCGGCCCCAATTGCACGAGCGGCAAGCGGCCGTCATTGTCGGCGAGACGCGCAACGATGTGAAACCCGATCCGACGGCGAATGTGCTCGACGATCTCCTCGGGGCCGAGTTGCGCAGTACGGGCCTCGGCCGCTGCCTCGAGGATGAGTGGCAGGTTCCGGAGCGAAACCCGCTCCTCGAGCAAAAGCCGCAGCACCGCCTGTAGAACGTCGATCGGGATCTTGTCGGGCACGAATTCATCAAGCAGGCGGCGGTTCGCTTCGGCGCGGGCCGGATCGGACGGCTTGACGAATTCGTCAAGCAAGCTCCGAAGCGCGCGCCGGGTGAAAAGCCGGCCGAACTGGGCCTGGACCGTCTCTAGCAGATGCGTCGCCACGACTTCTCCCGGTGCCACGACCGGAAGACCGAGCGCCGCCGCTTCTTCCTGGCGCGCAGCCGGCACCCAGCGCGCCGGCGCATCGTAAACCGGCTCCCGCACATCTTCTCCGGGGACGGGCAAGGGCAGATCAGGCCGCGTCAGCACAAGAACCTGCCCTGGGCGGAGCGTCGCCCGGGCCATCTCGACGCCTTGGATCTGGATCGCATAGGCGCCGGCCGGCAACATCGCATCGTCTGTCAGGCGAACCGCCGGCATGACGAACCCGAATTCGGTCGCCAAGTGCCGACGCATGTTCACGATGCGTTTTTCAAGACCGGTCCCTGGCGCCATCATCGCTCCGGTCAGATTGGGCGCAAACCGGATGCGGATTTCGTCGACATCGAGCAAATCCCCGATCGCCCGCTGCGGCGGCTCTCGGGGCTCATCGGGCTCGGGCGGCACTTCCGGCTCCGCATCGCGCCGGCCGGCAAAAACCGCCGCTGTCGCCAGCACCGACGCACCGAGAATAAACGGCACGAAAGGCAAGCCGGGCACGAAGGCGAAGAGGGCAAGGAGCGCGGCCACAGTGCCGAGCGCGCCCGGATATCCGCCCAATTGCGCCAGCAACGCACCGTCGGCCGATCCGGTCACGCCGCCTTTCGACAACAAAAGCGCAGCCGCGATCGAGGTGATGACCGAGGGGATCTGGCTGACCAACCCGTCACCGACAGTGAGAATCGAATAAGTCTCGATCGCGTCGCCAAAGCTCATGCCATGGACGAACATGCCCATCGCAAGCCCGACGATCAGGTTCAACAATGTGATCAAGAGCCCGGCAATCGCGTCGCCCTTCACGAATTTCGATGCGCCGTCGAGCGAGCCGAAGAAGGTGGTCTCCTCCTGCTCGAGCTTACGCCGCTCATGCGCCTCCTTATGGCTGATCGCGCCGGCCGCAAGATCGCTGTCGATGGCGAGCTGCTTGCCCGGCATGCCGTCGAGGGCAAAACGGGCGCCCACTTCGGCCATTCGACCCGCACCCTTGGTAATCACGATAAAATTCACGATAAGCAAAACGGCAAAGATCACGAGGCCGAGGAACAAGTTCCCCGACATTATGAACATGGAAAATCCCTCGATCACGCCGCCCGCTGCATCGTTTCCCGTGTGACCCTCACCAATAATAAGCTTTGTAGACGAGACATTGAGGCTAAGTCGCAACATAAGAGAGGCGAGAAGAATTGTGGGAAAAGCCGAAAAATCTAGCGGCCTCTCAATAAAAAGCGTGACTGTAAAAATCAGAATCGCCAGCGCAAAGGAAACAGCAAGACCTAGATCCAGCATCCACGCAGGAACTGGCAGGATCATCATGACGATGACGCCCATGAGCGCAAGTACCAAAAGTACTGTCGGCTGGTAGAGCGTCTCGATCGTGAATCGGCGGTCCATCGGGCAACCTTAACGGGGACGAGGAATGAGCGGCGCAGCCGCCGGAGCGAGGGCCGTCAGACGAACGGCACCTGGCGTCGCCCGGGCGCCCTCCTGAACCTCGGCCGCATCCCGGCGCCTCGGCGCGGCGCGCGGAGGAGGAGGGGCGGGGCTGTAATTTTTCGGCTCCGTTCGCGGAGCGGTCTTTGGCCGAGGGACCGCCGCCAGGACCTGATCCACCTCGCCCGCATCCGCCAAGGCGCCGGCGATCAGGCGGCGATAGCGGGCCGCATGCCGTGGCGTGCGCGAGTGATAATACGAAGCCGCGGTCATCCAGTCGCCGGTTTCCTCATAGAGCCCACGTAGAAATTGCGCAGCGTACCGCGCCGAGCGCCGTGGCTCGAGCATGGACCTCACCGAGGGGAAAGCCTGCCCGTGCCACCGCCAATTGAGCTGAAAACAGCCCACATCCACGGAAGTGGTGCCGGCTGCAATCGCCGCCTCGGCCCGCGCGGCCGCCGAGGCAGGACTAGCGAGCCAGTGACCGCGCCCGGCGATGTTCAGGGTCCAGGGCCACGGGCCGCTTTCGCCGCGAAAGCGTTTTCGGGTCTCGACCTCAGTGATCGCAAGCATGAGTTCGGACGGCACTGCGTGCTCGGCGGCCGCTTGGCGGGCTGCGTCGCGGCAAAGCGCCGGCGGATCGGCGGCGGCGAATGCGGAGGCGGCCGGACCGCCCGCAACGAGCGCACTAGCCACCAGAGACCATCGGCAGGATCTGATCATGGAAAAGCGTAAGCAACCCTTGGGTGACGAATGAAAGGCTCACCCAAAACACGATCCCGATCGCAAGCAGCTTGGGCACGAAGGTTAGGGTGAGCTCCTGGATCGAAGTGAGCGCTTGGAGAAGCCCGATTGCGAGACCGACCACGAGCGCAACGATCAAGATCGGCGCGGAGATTAGGATCGCGGTCCATACCGCCGCGCGCATCAAAGAGATGAAGGCCGCCTCATCCATCGGGCGGGCTCACACCGGCATGCGGAGGACCTCTTGATAAGCCTCCACCACGCGGTCGCGCACGGTGACCGCGGTTTGCAGCGCAAGCTCGGTCGCGGCGAGCGCCTCGACCACCTGTTGCACATCGCCCTGGCCCGAGACCGCATCGACTGCCGCGCGCTCTCCGCGCCCGAGGGTCGCAGTCAGCTCCGAAGCCGCACGCGCGAGGGTCTCAGCAAAGCTCTCGGATGCGGTCAGGCCAGCCTCATCGGCACGGGGCGTCTCGCCGATGCGGCGGGCGGCTTCGTAGAGTTGCGCGGAGAACGCATTCGGCTGAATGTCCATTCTGGCCTCCATTATCGGGCATTAGCGGCGGATAAGATCGAGAAGGCCGGCATACATGCGGCGGGCCTGGTCGAAGATCGTCAAGTTGGCCTGGTACGAACGGTTGGCCTCGCGCGCGTCGGCAAGTTCGATTAGCGTATCGACATTCGAAAACTGGACGAGGCCACGATCGTCGGCCAGCGGGTGCCCCGGCTCGTATACCTCGCGCATCGGTGCCTCGCTCAGCCGGACTGGCCCGGGCTCCGCAACTGCTGCGCCCGATGCCGCGTCGAGCGCCGCTTCGAAGCCCATGACTTTTCGGTGATAGCCGGGCGTGTCCGCGTTCGCGATGTTTTCGGCGACCAGACGCATCCGATGACTTTGTGCAGTCATCCCGCTCGACGCGGTGACCATCGCCTTAGTGAGTTCGTGCATGGGTCCCTCAGCGGCTGCGGCCTAAGCCGACGCGCAAGATGTCGGTGGCCTTTCGGTAGACGGCGAGGGCGAGCGCGTGCTGACCCTGCGCTTCGGTGGCGCGGACCGCCTGATCTTCGAGATTGACGGAATTGCCGTTCGGTCCGGCAGCAAACTCGGCGTCCACTCGGCGCGGATCTGCCGCGCGAAGAACTGGGCCGCCCCGATCGTGATGACCGGGTCGGGTCGCGTGCATCGTGAACGCTTCGTTAACGATTTCCGAGAAACTCTCGACATCGCGGGCGCGGTAGCCGGGTGTGTCCGCATTGGCCACATTCTCGGCAAGCACGGAATGGCGGACCGCCGCGTGGCGGGCCATTGCCGAGGCAAGCTGCAGGACAGTCAAGTTCTCCATCGGTGCGGTCCAACTTTCTGTGTTCCGACGCGGATGGCTTAGCCCGGGCACGGTTAACAGGGAGTTTGTAATGGACAGAAACCGATGACCGCGGAGCCTCTGCCGGCCTCAGTGCGCATCTGGGGCAGGGTCCGAGAAACGAACGGTCTGGTCATGCGTCTCGTCGGGCTCGCACCCTTCGCCCGGATCGGCGACCGGGTCACCGTCGAGGTGGCGACCGGGCGCCCCATCGCGGGCGAGATCGTTGCCATCGGCGACGGCGAGGTCACGGCGCTCTTGACAACAGGGGCCGACGGCCTTGCTGCCCGGAGCCGCGCCTATTTAGAGAGCGCCGCGCCGATCAAACCCTCTGACGCCTGGCTCGGAGAAGTCCTCGATTGCAATGGATGTCGCGCGGACGGCACCCGCCCACCCGAAGGATCGAGGGTCGCCCTGCTCCGGGCTGCTCCGCCACCCGCTGCCGAGCGCCGCGGTCTCGGGCCCCGCCTCGCCACCGGACTGGCCGCGACCGATACCTTCCTCCCGCTTTGCCAGGGTCAACGCATCGGTGTCTTCGCGGGTTCGGGCGTCGGCAAATCCTCGCTCCTCGGTGCCCTTGCGCGCGGCGTCACCGCCGACGTGGTCGTCCTTGGGCTGATCGGCGAACGCGGCCGAGAGGTCGGCGAATTCGTCCGCACCACACTTGGACCGGCCCAAATGTCCCGCACCGTCGTGATCTCGTCTACGGCAGAAGAACCCGCCCTCGCGAAACGCCGCGCCGCACACCTCACCCTCGCCCTGGCCGAACATTTTCGATCCGATGGCCGTCACGTGCTCTGCCTGCTGGACAGCTTGACCCGCCTGGCCGAAGCCCATCGCGAAATCGCCCTCGCCGCCGGGGAAGTCCCCGCCCTCCGGGCGTTTCCGCCATCGACCGCCCCCCACCTAGCACAACTTTGCGAGCGCGCGGGCCCAGGCACACAGACCGAGGGCGACATCACTGCCGTCTTCACCGTGCTGGCTGCCGGATCCGAAATGGAAGAACCTGTCGCTGACATGGTCCGGGGGATCCTCGACGGCCACATCGTGCTCGATCGCGCAATCGCCGAGCGGGGCCGGTTTCCCGCGATCGATATCCGAACGTCGGTCTCGCGATCGGCGCCGGCGGCCTGGACGGAAACCGAGGCCGCTCTCGTCCGCCGAGCGAAAGCGCTGATCGGCGCCTATGAAGACGCAGCCGCTCTGATCCGGACCGGCTTGTACGAGCAAGGGGCGGATCCGTTCCTCGACGAGGCAATTGCCCGTTACCCGCATCTCGACCGCTTTATCGGCAATCAAGACAGCGGGCGGGCACCGGAAGAAGCCTTTGCCATGCTGGCCACATTGCTTGAGAAGCCGGTCGCGGGCCTCGTTGCGCGGGGTTCAGAGAAAATTTGAGGCGAAGAGACCGGCCTGCGCGGATGGGCCGAGGCCCGCCCCTTGGATCAGCTGAAGCGCAGCTGCGCCGGGCGTGGCAATACTTGGTCCTGTATCAGCCGCGGATCGGGCGAGAAACCGGCGGATCAGATCGTCGCGAACCGTCGGGTCGAGAAATACCGACGGATCCTCGCCGCCGTAGAGGCGTCGGCTTCGGCTCGCGAGCTCATCCCGTTGTTGGTCGATATCGATCAAGCCGAATTGTTGCGGCAAGCTGAACGCCAGTTCGACCACTCGACGGAGAGGCGGTTTGCCTAACACTTCGAACCAGCCAATTCGGTCAACCGACGCGCCACGACCGATTTCGTCGATCTCTCGGGTAAAATTGAGCGCGAGACGCACATCGACATTCGCATCACCGATCGCCTTCTCAAAGGCTTGAACGCGGAAATCCTCCACGATCCGTTCGCGTGCGGCTTCGCTAATCAGCAGGTTGCCGACGTCGCCGAAGCCAAGCGTCCGCGAGAACTCCTGCCATTGTGGGGCCGCGAGACGATTTGCCAGTGCAGATGGGTCTAGCGTGCCGTCCTCGATGATCCGACGAATGAACGCGCGCTTGGGCAATTCCTCTTCGAGACCAAAGGCGCCGAGGGCCACGCGAAGAACAGCAGTATCGCGCACGAACTCTTCGGCCGTGGCGATACGGCCCGCGCGTTCGCGGAAAGCCTCGACATCGCGTTCGATCTCGGGGCTCTTCTGGAACAGTTCGAATTGCCGGTCGTAAGTCCGCTCGACAAAGCGGAGGCCGGCAACGCCGCCGACTGGGACGATTGGGGCAAACATCAGCTCGCGACCTCGTCGGGAGAAAGCCGGTGCGGCGGAGCGGAGATGCCAAGCAAAGTTGCCTCGACCGGCAAGACTTGCCTTAGCGATCTCATCACTGCATAATAATTGCCTGCGTCCAAGAACTCTCGAGCCTGAACAAGATGATCGTCGGCTTGGTGTCCCTTAAGGGCATCACGCAACTGTTCGATACCGCGTACGAGCTGATGATAAGCCTCGTCGGGCTCTGCCTCGCCGGCGACCACAAGTTGCGCAATGTACGCGACACGTTTAACTGGAGTGTCGACGTTGTCGGGATGGATCGCATCGCGCAGTCGCAGGATCTTTGCGCCTGGGGTTTTCACGATCAGCCGTGCATTGCGGTCGCCATTTTGCATAACGACCCCATTTACGAGGATCTGCTCATGAGCCCGGAGCTTTAAGATCAGTCCGGCCATCACAGTGGCTCGCCGAGTTCGCCGCGGAGTCCCCGCATGATGGCCGTATTGATGTCGACCAACACCTGCGCGTCGGCATCCCTCCTGAGCACTTTCTCGGTATGGGTGCGGGTAAATGCAGCGAGGCTGACAAGCTTCGCGCGCAAGTCTTCCGGCAGCGCATTTTCTGGCTGCATCAAATCGAGTGCCAGCACCGTCCAAAGCTTTAGGTTCTGGTGCAGCGCATCGGCGAGTTCGCCGAACGGCCGACCATCCCTGAGCGCTTGGCTCAGCTGCCCTGTTACCTGACTGAAAACCTGATATTCGACGGATCGGGGCGTGGCGAGCGCGCGAGTGGCCGCGCCATAGGCGTTGTGGCTCGCGGTTTGGAACGTCATTCGTACGGTCCCTTCCGGACGGCTGTGTGGTCCTCAATCGATGCCGAGAGTGGGAATCGGGCCGCGGGAGTGACCCGCGGTCCGACCCCGACGCGATTATCTGAACAGCGCGAGCAGGTTCTGCGGCTGCTGGTTAGCGATCGAGAGCGCCTGAATGCCGAGCTGCTGCTGAACCTGCAGCGACTGAAGCCGAGCCGAGGCCTCTTCAAGATCCGCATCGACAAGTGAGCCGATGCCTGCCTTGAAGCTGTCGATCAACGAGTTCATGAAGTCATCTTGGATTTCCAGGCGTTTCTCGGTGGTCCCAAGCTGCGCCTGTGCGTCGACCGCGTTTTGAATATAGCCCTCGATGGCCGAAAGCGCATTTGCCGCACCCGCCGCGGAGGTCACGTCGAGCGTGTCGAGACCAGCGAGACCACCCGAGGCACGCGTGATCTGATAATAACCGTTGACTGTCTGCTCGGTCGTGTTTGTAATGGTTAGCTAACCACTGTTGGCCTGGGTATCAAGTGTAAAGGCCGTGTCGTCGAGACCGGCATCGATCAGCGCGGTACGGAGGCCCGATGCGAGGTCCTCGGTCTGGTCGCCCGCGCGAACGGTGTAGGTGGCCACGGTGTTGCCCACCGAAACGCTGATCTTGTCGCCTTCGACGAGCGCGTCTTGGGCGGTACCGGCGGACAGGTCGACTTCGCTCTGACGCAAAGCAACCGCGCCGCCGCCGGCACCGGCCGCATCCAGGAAGTCGAAAGTGCCGAGCTGAGCGACGATCGCAGCACCCCCGGCCGAATTGCGGTCAAGGCTAAACCCCTGTGCACCAGTAATCGCGCCAATATCCGCAGAAGAAAGACCGACATCGGCAGTGGCGATCGCAGCGTTGACGGTCGAAGCCGCGGCGGGGTTGGTGCCGGCGGTCAGGTCGGTGCCGCTCGAGGTCGAGAGGTTGGTATTGGTCGGATCGAACTGGATGCTCGATGTCGTCACGGTACCAAAGGAGTCGCGATCGATGGACGCCAACACGCTAAAGGTGTTGCCCGCACCCTCGATCGAGCCGTCAATCAGGTTCAGTCCGTTGAATTGCGCCGCCGACGTGATCGAAGAAATCTGGCCGCGCAGCGAGACGATCTCGTCCTGGAGCTTCTGGCGATCGACGTTGTCCTCGTTGGCGGCGACGATCTTACCTTTGATTTCGTCAAGAACCTCGTTGATCGACGAAGCCGCATTGGAGGCAACCGCAACTGTCGAACGGCCGAGCGAAAGGCTGTCGGAGATCGCCTGGAAGCCAGCGACGTCCGACTCCATGACCTTCGAAATTGCAAAAAGCGAGGCGTTGTCCTTTGCCGTTGCCACTTCCTTGCCGGTCGAGATCTGGTTGTTGACCTCGCGCAGATCGGCGTTTGTGCTGCGCAGGGTCTGCAGGGCGACCATAGCGCTCGTATTCGTGAGAATGCTGGCAGTCATGAGACTATCCCTTGTCTTGGCGACGGGCTTCCCGACGCCGTTTCACCTATCCCGCGGATGCCGAGGGACCGAAGACCGGCCGGTGCGAAAACCCGACCAGGATTGCCTTCTGACAGTGACCCCTGCCTTCGCCGGGGGGTGGCCAGGCACTCCGCCGCCCGGCTCACGTGGAGAGAAACACCGAAATGATTGCCGTAGCGTAAAAGGCCTAGGCGCTTTTCGAACGACCCTCGGCATCCGCGCGGCTTGTGATCCGGCTGCCGTCCTCGGCATAGGCGACATCGCCTTTGCGTGTGGCAAGTATCGCGGCGATCCGGGTTCGGGCCCGCCGCAGTCCTTCCTGCGCCGCACGAAGGATGCGTTCGTTGCGCCGACTGTCGGCAATCAGCCCTTCTAGGGCCGCCCGGTGGTCCACGGTCGCAGGCGACTTTCTGATCGCGTCTTCGAGCGCGTCGAGCAGCGCGGTCTTGCGACTTTCGATCTTCGACACGTCGGCGAATCGCCCAGATGCGACCGTTTGACGCTCCTCCGCAAGGATAGAGTGCCCCCGCGCGACGAGGACCAAAAGCGGATCGTCAGCCGTCATGGATCGGCCCGCGCGCGGAGATCCGCATAGATCGCGTCCGCAAGGCCCAGCCCGCCGGCATCGGCAAGGTTTTGCGCATGTGCATCAATCAGGAGGCTTGAGAATGCCCGTTCCCCCGGCCCCCCGTTGAACATCGCCGGCGGTTCGGCAAGCCCAGTGTGCCGCAGCATCTCGGCCAGGAAAATCGCTTCGAACGCGGCAGCTGCCGCCCGCAAATCCGCAACCTCCGCATCAGGTCCCAGCGCGGCAGAGGTGAGATTTGACTCCCGCGGCCTGCGCAGCATCGACAAATCGACTAAAGAGGCCTGCAACTCCATAAACCGTCTCCTGAACGTACTGGCGACATCGCGTCTCGTCGCTGACCCCTTTACTTCGTCGTCGGTAAACAATTGGTAATCCGTCCTGTTTACGTCTGCTCCGTCATCACAAAACAGGATTCGACGATGGAGTTCCCCGCCAACCTTTCGAACGCTGCGCCGAAATCAGGCGTTGCATCGCTCCTGTTCCCGGAGAGCGATCGCTCCTCAGGGGGGTTTTCGTCGGTATTTGCCGGAGCAGCCGGACCGCGCGCGCCAGCGTCGGAAGCCGCGTCGGACCCCTCGGCACCCGAAGAGCCGCGCGTCGGGGAGCCTGGTGGACAAGCTGAAACGAAAACCGAGACCGCCGGGGTCTCGCGCCCGATGGACGAGCCGGACGAGGACCAGCTCACCGAAGCTGTGCTCGCGGCGATTGATGCGCTCATCGCCCTACTTCGCGGGTCCGAGGGGCCGCTGACCCAGACCGACGCTGAGGCCATCCGTGAGGCGGCGGGGGGCGTATTTCGAGCACTAGAGGCGTCTCCCGCGGCGTTGGGATCGCGGATCGGCGCTTCAAAATCCCAAATTTCTGCGCTTCTCGGCCCAGTCGTTACGGGAATTGGTCAAATTGGGTCTGGTTCATTAGAAACGGTCGCGCAGCCGATCGATCCGCTTTTGAAATCTTCGGGGTCCACGCCTTTGCTGCCGATTACGCTGCAGGCAAGTGACGGTGAAGGACCAATAAATGCGACAACACAACAGGGGAAGGAAACGTCTGCGCCACCCTTTATCGTTCGGACGAACTCTGCCGACACGTCGAAGGCCCGGCTGATCGATTCCGTTCGACATTTGGAAATGCTTTTGGCAAGGGGCGCGCAGGCCAGTCCTGCTGCGGTGACTGAGGCTGTTGTCTCTGCCTTGACCCCATCGTTGCAATCGATCTTTGGTCAGGAAAAAGCTGGTGGGGCTTCTATTTCTAGGGTACTCGCGGAATTGCCAAGACTTATACAAAACGCTTTGGTCACACTGACAGAGGATGCCAAGGGCGCACCTGGCGTCGGCTCGGTGGCCATTCAAAACTTTGTGATGCGAGCCGAGGGCGAGTCCGCAACTTCTGAGGCGCAGCCCTTAATGGCGCGTCTGTCCTTCAACTCGAGCGGACCGAAATCGGCGGAACAGGTCTTGGCGCCATGGTTGACGGGCGGTGCCGGAGGAGCGTCGGTCGCGCGCCTCAAAGCCGAGACGCAGAACACCCTTGCCGGTGCCCCTGTCGTTTCGGGTGCAAATATCAGCCAGCTGAATAAAGTACCATCAGTTGAACGGTTAAATACGCAAATCGGGCAATCGGTCAATGCGGCCGATTTGTCCGTGTCGGGGATCAATAGCCAGCTCGGGCGCACCGCGACGCTACCCGACTTTGCCGCAACGTCTTCAACCAACCCAGCGCATGAGTTGGCACCTCCAACGCTGACAAACCTCTCTTCGAACGTTCAGACGTCAGGGGCCGAGGCGACGCTCCCGTCCCACGAGAACCTCGATGTCGTGCCAACCGCGCCGGCAGCGCTGGCCAAGGCGGGGCCGGCAACGCCGTCTGTGCCCGTGACAGCGCTCTCCGGGGTGCAAGCGGTCGCGACCGAGACCGCGTCGATAACCTCAACTCAGATGCCAACACCTTCTCACAACGGTAAACAGCCGTCGGCGCCCGTCACGGCGGCGGCGTCATCGGAGCCGCAAACTTCCGCCACGGCTCCGATTGCCTACGGGTCTTCTTGGGGAGAACCGGCCTTTGCGAGCGGCGGAGGTTCCGACAAAAAGGCCGCGAAAGTTCAGTCCGATCTCGGGATCTTCTCGACGCTCCCCCCTCTCGACCTCTCGCCCGGGGCCCCACGTCCTGCCCTTGGCCTCGAGATCTCGGAGCCGCGATCTGCGATCTCATTCGCTGCAACCGACGCGATCGCTCCCGACAATCTCTCCGCCGCATCGGTTCCCGGCGAGGGAGCAGCGAAGGTCGCCACGGAGACCTCCGTCGCGGGACGGGGCGGCGAACCCGCCATCCGACATATCGCTCCGCAACTCGCGGGTGCGATCCAGCCACAAACCGTTCCCGGGCACATTCAGCTTCAACTCGATCCTCCCGAGCTCGGGCGGGTCGAGATCGGTCTCGAAATTGCCGATCAAGGACTGCGAGCGAGCCTCGCCGCCGAGCGGGGCTCCACCGCGGATTTACTTCGTCGACATGGGGATCTGCTACTCCAACAACTCCAGGATCTCGGTTTTGCCGATATCGACTTGCGGTTTTCAGGCGGTCGCGGCTTCGGCGAACGCCAAAGTACTGACGTCTACCCCCTGAAGACCGAAGCAATCACTGAGCCCGAGGAGGTTGGAACCCTGCCTCGTTCGCTGGTCAACCACGACGGTATTGATCTCAGAGTCTAACAAGGAAACCCCATGGACATCGCACTCAACCCGCCGCTTTTTTCCACTCAAATCGATGATTTAGCCAGGCTCAATAGTGGTACAGACCAAGCTACTTCGACAGCTAATGCCGATTTTGAAAGTTTTCTAAGCCTATTGACTGCGCAGCTAAGGAATCAAGACCCTCTTCAACCACTCGACTCTACAGAATTTGTGGCACAGCTTGCAAACTTTTCAACGGTCGAACAATTGATCGGAACGAACCGGCGCCTCGACGATCTCGCAGCAAGCCTCTCAACCGAAAACGTGGAACGCGCAACTGCATGGATTGGGCGCGAAATCAGCCTTACCGATGGACTTTTCGAGGCAACCGGAGAGCCTGTGGCCTTCGACGTGCCGCCTCTTCTTGCCGCAGATGCAATCACTGCGCGGGTGACGCGGCCGGACGGCACCGTGCTCAGAGAACTCTCGCTATCCTTGGGGACCGATGCAACTGGCGAATGGGACGGCCTGGACGCGTCGGGCGTTGACCTTCTCGGAGAAGAAATCCGAATTATCCTTTCATACAGCTCGCAGGGTGACGAAATATTGAATAAACCTGCGGAGGTGTTTCGCCACGTTCTTGGTGTTCGCGCCTCTGAGACGGGGCCAATTTTGGTGCTCGGCGACGGCGGCGAGGTTGGTCTGGATCGTGTCGCGGCAGTGCGGCTACCGACCGATTGAGCTCACCGTGAGCGGTGCATCTGGGCTAGAGGGAGTTCATCTCGACGCGGGCTTGAAGTAGCAAGGGCAGCGCTCGTTGGGGAGACGCTCGGGTGATAGAGCTTGGCCGCTGAGACCGGAGTGAGCGGCCATTGATTATGCTGCATTGGCGCGGGTCATGTCGATCCTGGCCTGTTCGGGGGGTCTGTAGCCGACGCAGGGTGGTGGCGCCGTCGGTTGTATAAGATGGCGATGTACTCGAAGAGCGCGGCCTTTGCCTGGCGGCGAGATCGGAAGTGGGCGCGGTGGACCAACTCGGTCCTGAGCGAGCCGAAGTCGTCGCGAAACGGCGCGCGCGCAGCGTGCTCCATCGGCGCGTTGTCGAGGCAGATCCCCTTGCCGCTCATCGAAGTCTTGGCGTCATGGACCGCAAGCAACTTGCGGCAGTCGCCGCTGACGTATTGGACATCCCCCGGTCAGAATGGCAGATCAGGCAGGGTGCCGGCCGTCGGTTCGGCAGCGCCCTGCGCATGGCATCGATCGCCAAGCCTTTCTTCAGGCTGTCGGACATGGACCAGCCGACGATCTCCATGCTCGCCATATCCGTAGAGCGGTGCCCGTCCTCGCTGAATCGAATTGAGGGGATTCCCAGCGCAGCATTTGCCTGATTCAGTGCCCAAAGGAGCAGATGTTGGGCATTGGTATGGGCAAACCACTTTCCATGGATCTGAGGCGGCGAGCCGTGGCTGCGGTTGATGCGGGGTTGAGCCGCCGGGCAGCGGCGGGGCGGTTCGGGGTTTCGGTCTCGTCGGTGATCCGCTGGGACGCGGCGCGGCGCACGACGGGCAGCTTCGAGCCAAAGCAGCAAGGCGGCGATACGCGCTCGCGGCGCATCGAGGCGCACCACGGTGCGGTGATCGATGCGTTAGAGGAAGAGCGCGACCAAAGTCTCGACGAGCTTGAGGCGCGTCTGGCGGGGCCCGGCATCGCCGTTCCGAGCTCGACCTTGTCCCGGTTCTTCCAGCGCCATGGCATCACTCGTAAAAAAAGATCGCGCACGCGATAGAGCAGGATCGGCCGGACGTTCTGAGGAAGCGCCGGGCCTGGTTCGGTGGCCAACCAGACCTCGACCCCCGGCGCCTCCACGCTTGGCGCGCGCCGCTTCGCGACGTCATCGATGTGACCTGGACCGCGACAAACATGGCCCGCACCCACGGCCGCTGCCGGCGCGGCGAACGGCTGCGGATGGGCGTCCCTCACGGGCACCGCAAGCCCACCAATTTCGTGGCGGGCCTGCGGCTCAGCGGCATGGTCGCGCCGATGGTGCTGGACGGCCTGATCAACGGCGACTGGTTCGAGGCCTATGTCCGCCATGTGCTCGCGCCAACGCTTGGCCCCGGCGACGTCGTGATCCTCGACAACCTGTCGAGCCACAAGCGCGTCGCCGCCCGCGAGGCGATCGAGGCCAGAGGCGCCTGTCTCCGCTTCCTTCCGCCGTACAGTCCAGACCTCAACCCCATCGAACTCACCTTCGCCAAGCTCAAGGCTCTGCTCCGAAAGGCCGCCGAGCGCAGCGTGGAGGTCCTATGGGACCGGATCGGCACCCTCATCGACGCCTTCTCACCTCACGAATGCGCCAACTACTTCACCGCCTGCGAATATGAGCCAGATTGATCCGATGCCTCGAAGAACCGGTCATCGGACCATTCTTTGACGACCTCGGGGTCCCGAGAGCGCTTCACCGGCTGATCGAAGGACATGTTCAGCGGTGACATTCCATCTGGCAGGCTGTTTTCCCGTCATCCAGGCGCGGGTCTCCCTTCGAGCCAGACCAATCGGCGCATGTTGAAGGCGAGATTGGCGAGGCCGATCTTGGTCTCGGCGCGGGCCGTGCCGATGGTGCGGACGACCAGACCCATGATGCCCTTCTGGTGGGCGAAGGGGTGTTCGACGGCGCGGCGGATCTTAGACTTTGCGGCGTTGGTCCGGGCTGTGTTCTTGGCCATGGGCTTGCCCGCCGGCTTCTTCCGGTGGATGCGGCTCCGCTTGCCGATGCCGGCCAGGTACGCCTCGTTGGCCTGGCTTCGGTAGGCCGTGTCCGCCCAGACCTCCGAGCTGGTGTTCTCCCGGTCGATCAGGCCCTCCCGAAGTCGGGCGCCGTCATGGGCGGCGGCATCTGGGCGCTCGCAAAAACCCCGGCCCGCCATGGGGTGAGTCCGCCCGAAGTAAGCGAAAACAGGCCCAGTCATACCGCTATCGGGTTGCCCCGAGACTGGATCGCGACCGGCCGTCAGCCCCGCCGCCTCACGAGCATGGTTCTTGCGGGTGCCCAGCTCCTAGTGGTTTGGTCATGAAGGCTGCCCCCCCTCACCAGCCTACATTCCGAATCACGCCCAAATGAGACCCCTTGTCTACGACTCCATGCCAATAAAAAAAGTACTCTTCTCAAAAATCTTGGCGAAGAAAATCTAAAATAAGAATCTCTTTCACATCTCGCCCGAGATGATACCGTGCTGCAGCAAGGAGTTTGCGTTTCACTTTTTCAATCACACGCTCATTTGTGTATTTTTTTGAAAATGCACCCGTATGCGAAATAAAAAGTAATTCGCGTAAAAAAGAGTCACGCAATTTTGGCTCTTGAGCACGAATGAAAGCCGGATCCCAGTCAGGTATTTCAAGGGCAAGCTCAAAAAGCATAAGTGCTTTAGTTTTTCCATCATCGACTATTGGGACAATGATTTGATCATCAATTGTAAAATACGTAGATTTATCTTGAGTGTTTTTGCCTTCATCTTCTCCGGTATGCTTGCTATCCTGTGTAACCGAAGGTTCCGTTGATCTGAGGTAAGACCCAAGACCCAACCCCAGGCCTATGCCTAGAGATATCATGACCACTGCCAGTAATGCACGCATTCGATCTCCTCAAAATGGTGATATCGTATCGACGATCTGCTGTCCAAACCGGGGTTGCTGTAAGCTCGAGAGTTGACCACGACCACCGTATATAATCCGTGCATCCGCAATTTTATCAGCAGTAATCACATTCTGCCGAGAAATATCCTCAGGACGCACGATTCCTGCTAATTGAAGATCCCGCAGCTCAGCATTGATTCGCACTTCTTGACTGCCGCGAATAACCAGATGACCATTTGATAATACTTTTTCTACAGTTGCCGCTATACGAAACGTGATATCTTCTTCACGCTCCACGCCACCATTACCAGCATATGAGCTATTGCTGTCAGTTGATATGGCTGGAGAGATTGAATTTATTCCAGGTAGAACTGTATCTGCGATAGTAGGCAAACCAAGTAAGGCATTCACCGTGACGTCATCGCTTCCTGTGCGCGTGCGTGTTGTACTATTCGAAATCTCTCCTTGATCGTCGATCTCTACAACAACAGTAAGTATATCGCCACGCCGTCGCGCTCTGCGGTCGCCGAATAGTGATGAAGGCCCAGATCGCCAGAGTGATCCGGTGGTCGCCACCGGAGCCGGGGGAGGCGGGGCCGGAACCAAAGCCATTCGCTCGGGTGATGGCGGTGGCACTGCTGCGATCGACAACCCCGGTGCCGTTACCGTGGGAGGTTGGCCAAGATGGTCGAGCTGCCCCGAACAACCGGTGAGGAATGCAGCGATCACAAGCCCGACCAACCTCATCGTCGAACCTCAACCTGGCCGGGGCCGATGACCCGCCCCACAACAACCCGCCGGCTGTCGAGATTAAGCACTCTAACTGTTTCGCCTCGACCTCCAGCGTCGAGGGCGCGCCCTGCCGTCCGGATGCGGAGCGCCAATGTCTGAAAAAGGAGATCAACAATAGCGTTCCGGTTAACAAGTGTCGGCGGACCGAGATCGGTATCGGTCACAGGCCGCCCCTTAAAAATTGCTCGCCGAACCTCCTTACCCACCACTGAGCTAAAATGGAGGGACGCCTCAGTCGCGCCAACCTTTTCGCTAAACGTTAGGTCGTTACGCGCAATTATGGTGCCAACAGGCAACGTGCGGATTGCCACCAAGTCAGCCGCAGCCGTGTAAAACGGAAGCACTGCGATAATGAAAACGCGTCCGATCACCGAATCCTCGAGCTCGTAGCCAACATCTCATCTGCAGCTTTAAGTACTTGACTATTTAGCTCATAACCCCGTTGCGCCTCAATAAGTTCAGTTATTTCTGAAACTACATCTACAGAGCTGCCCTCGAGGTATCCCTGCCGTATCAAGCCTCGGCCCTCGACACCGGGCTCTCCAACAATCGGCTGACCGGACGCGGCCGTTTCCTTGAAAAGATTCTCCCCAATTGCTTCGAGGCCCTTTCCGTTGATGAAGTTCGCTAGAGTGATCTCACCAATTTGCTGTGTATCGACTTGCCCATCGAAACGGGCAAAAACCGTACCGTCTGAATTCACAATTATCTCTCGCGCGCTCTCCGGAACCGTAATCGAAGGTATAAGCGACAGCCCAAAGTTCGTCACAACCTCACCGTCTCCCGAAACTTTAAAACCGCCGTCTCGGGTATAAGCAGCATCGCCATTCGGCAATCGGACCTCAAAGTAACCTTGTCCCTCAATAGCCAAATCGAAGCTGCCACCTGTTTCGCGGGCAGGGCCCTGACCGACCTCCATCGAGATCGAGGCAACGCGAACACCGAGCCCAAGCTGCACGCCGGAAGGTAGAACCTCACCCGTAACCGCAGTAATGGATCCAGGAGTCCTCAATTGCTGATAATATAAATCAGAAAAATCTACCTTTCTGGTTTGAAATGCGGAGGTACCCATATTTGCAATATTATTTGCAATTACATCTACTCGTGTTCTTTGTGCTGCCATTCCAGTAGCCGCTATCTTAAGTGCTTGCAAGATAATACTCCTTTCGCTATCCTTTATTGTATCAAAATTGTATCAGATCGCTTGACCCAGAATCTCTACTGTGCGACGCACACGCTCATCTGTATCTCTCATAAGGTTTTCAGCACGTTCGTAAGCCCGAGTTACCTCTATCATTTGCGCTATTTCCTCTATAGCTTTGATATTTGAACCTTCCAATGCACCTTGGCGAAGACGGGCACCTTCGAGCGGGATAGGCGCACCTGCTATTGAGAAAGCCGTATTCCCCACGCGAGAGGGCGCAGTTTCGACCGCCTCTCCCGAAAATATACCAATCTGTGCCTGCTCCAAGCCATCAACTGAAACAGTGCCATCGTTTGCAATTTCGATCTGTGACCCATTTGGCGGCAGAAAAATTGGTGCCTGCCCAATATCTAAGACCCGAGAACCTGTTGACGTCACCAAAAAACCTGTTTCTGATCGCTGGAACGAGCCTGATCTCGTGAGTAAAACTTCATTTTCAGCATCTATGGCAAAGTATCCATCACCTTCGATTGCAATGTCTAAATTACCGTTTGACCCATATAACTCCCCAGCCTCGCTACTGACAAATCGTGAATTCAAATCTGCCATTGAAACACTTTCTGCGTTTGTTTTTGCAATTACGTATTCAGAAAACAATATTCCTTCACGCCGAAATCCTGAGGTATCGATGTTGGCAACGTTATTGGCGATGATGTCAAGCTGAAAACGCAATCCGCGCTGTCGATTGAGCGTGATGTAGGCAATACTATTGTCCATTTTGCAAGACATCCCGGTAGAAATTTACTTCATTTTGTATGAATTGAAGTTGCTCATCCAAGCTTTTGGCGGATGTCCAACTCAGATTTCTGAGCGTATTTTGTGCTTCATCAGAGGTTTCGCTCAGAATTCTAGAAATGACTGGATTTTCGAGCCCAAGCCCCGCCCGTTGCAATGCAAAGACGAGACGCGTTGCAATGCGGGGATTGGGGTTGCGGGCATAGCTAAGGGCGATCGCCTCGCTCGCAGCAATCCATTCACCCGCTTCCCAAGCAAGCCTCGCGCGCATCCCTTCTGGCGCATTGGCCTCGGCCAAGACAGCGAGTGCTTGCGCGGGTTCATTCTCACGAGCGAGCCGCCGTGCTTCAAGGCGGTCGCGCTTCGGGCCCAGCGGTAACGACCGCACTAGCGGCGCAGCGCGCTTCAGCTCGCCAACATCGAGGTAAGCGTCGGCAAGGACGGCCATCAGGGACATATCTCGCTGGTCTTCCTTGCGGAGAAAACTTTCGCCGCGCTCGGGCGCACCGATTTCGGCATAAGACCGTACCAACGCAGCCCGAAAGCTTGGCTTATCAAGCACGAGTGAATATTGCTCAGGGCTCTCTTCGTATAACAGCGCCAGCGGAGTTTTGTCACCCTGATCAGGCCGCTCCCGTCGCACCAGATCGACCGCATCGCGATATTGGTCGGCCGCGAGCAGGCCGTCCGACAAAGCAGTGGCAAGGATACCCATGCCAGCCTGCTGACCCGAGGCTCGTGCTGCTAGGCGCGCTTCTGCAATAATGGCGCGACGCCCCAGCGTCGTCTGCCGCATTTCTCTTCCAATAGCTCCAAGATCGATTTGCAAGTTTCGAGTGCCTACGACAGGTTGGGACGGGTCATCGAGTAAAGTTTCCGCAATTATGACTGTCGCCTTCTGTCCGATTTCACTCTGCTCTCCCCATAATTCTTCTAATATGAAAAATCCATGTTCAAGATCACCGTCTTCGATAGCAAGCCTTGCCTCAAGTAATTTTAGCACGGAAGAGGCTTCCTCTCCGGGATCAACTGCTCTACGCGCCCTCAAAAAGAAATCCTTTGCAGTTTTCTGACCGCCCAACGAATTGAGCGCCGCTAAACCAATATTCGCAGCTATGATTTCCCGCTGTCGGCGTGGTAAGATATCGATTGCAGATCCCGATCTATGAGCTGCATCCATCGCAGTGTCGCTATCGTTTGACAGCAATGCGGCTCGTGCCTGCCAAAGAGCTGCAAAGTCTGTACAGTGGAGAGGTCCAAATTCTCTAATATTTGTAGGAGAACCAGATGATACATTTGCCATTGCGAACATGACGTCTTTGTCACTCCCCTCTAACTCCAACTCGGCAAATAATTGGAAGGCTTCAATGCCAAAATCTATAATGAGATAGTATTCTAGTAGTATGTGCACGTCATCTTTGGTAATTGTTTCAAAGTTACGAAGTATAAAATTACGTTCTTTTTGAAATAAATCAAAATTTATTACATTCGTATTTCTAAAAAATTGAAAGTATTTTTTCTCTGGGCAACCATTTTTTGGAAAAGCGATTTTGTTTTTTATTCTTTTGGTGGACTTTGCTTCTTTATTTTTGTTAGTAGAAATCATCGTATTTCCTTTCTCGAAAAATTTCCAATGAATTGCATTTCTTTCTTCAAAATGTGAAATAGAATTCAAAATAATAATTTCCTTCGCATCATCGGCTATATTATGGTACTGCTGTGCAGCCATCTGCTGTGATGAAAGCGCATCTGTATCGGATAGATCGTTATCAATCTCCGATCCTCTGCTTATATCGGCCTGACGGAACGAAATTATTCCCGCCGCCGCTGCGCGCTCCAACTGCGAGAATAGGCGGTGTTGCACATCTCCAACATCAGGTCGTCGCTTGATACCTTGTACAAGTGATTGAGTTTCGAATTCGCCTCTACGCGCATGAGGAAACGGCGCGATAGCAGGAGCAGGGCCACTATTACCTATGGTCGGACCTGCAAGAAGCTGCGCACCTACCACATTGATCGAAAGGCTCTCCCCGTCGTTGCTGTCGATCACCAAATCACAATCACAATCAAGAAAAAATCTTAACCAAGCGCCTGACGCGTCATTGTACGTTGACAAATCTTTCAGCACGAGCGGCTTATCCTCTAGAAATATTCTGGAGATATCAATCTCAAAATCTGCCTTGGGAAATTGTATCGTCACAAAAGAATCTTCCTTTTGAACAATCCAACCATTTTTTGGGACTGAACTAAGAATTAGTTGTGCTGGAGCTGATTGAATTGAGAGAATCTCAGTCCTTGATGATTTTGCTAAGGAATCAGAAACAACCATAAGGAAAGCAAGCATTGCTAAAATTTTTCGTCTCATTAAGCTATCTCTTGTGTTTTTTTAAGAGCTTCTTCTAACTCGTTAAAGCTCGGACGAAAAGCCTTTGGTAGGTTCTGCCGGGCCACTTCAACACAAATTTGTGGACTATGCCGATGAAGATCCGCGACCAAGGTATCCCTAATCAATTCGTAAAATTTATGATCCGCTTCGGCAAGCGCCTTTACCTTTTGGGCGAAAGGGCCGACAATTCCGTAGGATAGAAATACACCCAAGAAAGTCCCAACCAGAGCTCCTCCTATTAATTTTCCAAGCACTTCGGGAGGTTGGTCAATTGAAGACATCGTTTTGATAACTCCTAATACAGCTGCAACAATTCCTAATGCAGGTAAACCATCTGCCATCGTCTGTAACGCATGTGCTGAATGTAGATTTTGATGTAATCTCCCATCAAGTTGCTTATCAAAGAGCCCCTCTAACTGATGCGGATCATCATAGTTCATCATTCCAATCCTAATAGTGTCACAAATCATACTTACAGCAGCTTTATCTGCAAAGATACGTGGATAGGCCTGGAAAATCGGGCTTTCGGCGGGCGCCTCTATATGGACCTCAATTGCTACGGGATCTCGCCTAGCAATTCGAATCAGCGAAAACAAAAGACAAAGTAAATCCTGGTAATCTTCTCGTTTCCAGGTCGCTCCTTTAAATACACGCACCACATCTCTTAGGGTATGCTTGATAGTAGCACTATCATTTCCAATCAAAAAGGCTCCAACAGCTGCCCCACCAATCATCATCAACTCAAAAGGTAGAGCTTTAAGAATGATTCCCAATTTTCCGCCAGCCAACAAATAGCCACCGAATACCATTCCAATCACAACTACAATACCTATAAAACTTCCCATTCCCTCTTCCCTGATACCTGTGATATGAATAAGGGATAGAGGCAGACGACTAATAAATTATGAAGGTATTATTCAGGTGAAGAAGATTTTTGGTGCCGACCAGCAATTAAAAGACTGACTGCATATGCACGGTCCGACGACATATTCGCCATAATCAGAGCAGCAACATTGGGATCCATCTTCGCCAAAAAGCCAGCGGCAAACGATGGCGGCATTTGGTCAAAAATTAGCGCTGCCTGTTTGGGTTTCATTGAGCTGTACATATCAGTAAGGTGTCGAACATCACGTATCGCTGCACCATCGACCAAAGCGGCGTTTTGCTCCAACTCCTCGCGCGCGGTATCGAGTTGGTCGAGTCGCCTGCGAATAAAATCCTCTAACGCTTCAAGTTCCTGAGCGCGCTCGGCTAGTGCCTTCTCTTGTGCGTCGAGACTGGCGCGTCGAGATTTTAATTCGGCAATGAGTGGACTTGGCGCGACTTGTTGAAATTCCGCCCGAGTCGGAGCGGTAAGCGGGTTTCCAAACCCGTCGTCGGGAAGAGCAGCTACCACATCTCCAGTCCTTAGCAACGCAGAGAGAACAAAGCCGCTTGCTAGCACTGGTAGCGCAATTGTGGTTCGATAAAACGACATTAAAGAGACATCCTCTGAACCTTCAGTAGGTATTCACTTTCGCCCAGTAATGCAGTGGATCCTTGTTGTGGCGCAACCAAATCGTCTATTGTTCTGAAATCATCAAGCGTGGAGGCCTGATTTTCAGGTCCAGAAACTTCGTCCGGAGCGGGCACGACACCGTCCGGCCAGTCGGGAATGTCATCGTCTTGATCAACCGAAATCGGCTCAGAAGCCAGTTCGTCCGTTTCTTTCTTTGTATTACTCTGCGGAGGCACTATAGACGAACGCATGTCGTCTCTGACTGCGATCAGCTCGCTCAGAAGAGCTTTCGCCTCGATGACTTCGCGCATTAGTCCTTCGCGCGCCGATTGGGCGGCTCAGCGCGCCTGGCTCACGCCGCGCCGCGTTTCTACCAGCGCCCCCTTCGTGTCTTCAAGGACATTGTTGAGCGACTTGATCTGAGCGGCGACACCAGATTGTGCATCAGTTAAATTCCGAAGCCGTCGGCTCAAAACGACGCAATAAATTGCCGCCGTCAGCGCGGTAGCTATCAAAAGACCATCGGCAATCAAATTCATTTTATTTCCTCAATGCAGGACAAATTCTTGAATTAAAATATCGCGGACAGTGTTAGGTGGCGAGGCAAACTCAACTCTACGCAATATTTGTGCACGAAGCCGAAACATTGATTGTGGATTTTCAAGCACAGCTTCATCCACAGCCCGAAGAAATGTGTTCAACACATCAAGAATACGTGGGCGCACAGCTTCGACCGCTTCAGCGTCCTCTGGTGCCACTTCGATCGTCAGTGTGATCTTCAAATGATCGGCGTTCGCCGTCGGTCCAAGTGAAATAATGAGGGGATCGAGGGACACGAACGCGGTCGGAACCATGTGATCGTTCCGCGCAGGCTCGAGTTCGGTCGGCATTGGACTCTCATCCGCGACGCCGTCGGCCATTTCGGGAGCGCCCGCGCCCGGCAACGGCAGCAATCCAGAGTACGCCCCATAGAAAGCCGCCCCACCTGCGATAAGCGCGACCGGCAGCGCGATCAGCAACAATTTCGACTTGGACTTTTCGGTCGCTTCCCCGGCATTTGCCATCCCACTCATCCTTCTGCTCCCGCAAACCCGTGTTGTCGGTCGAACGCTCAATAACCCGATATCCCTAAACCGAACCTTAAGCCTCTACGGGCATTCATCGTCTCGACAGCAGGCAGATTGCCCTGCGAGAGGCTTCGATCGAGGTGCGGTTCAGAATGGATCGACTTCTGCAAACCTGGCGTGCGCTGGATCTCCGGCGGCGCGTAATCCTCGTCGGGGCGGGCGTCTTGACGCTCGTTGCGGTGCTGTCACTTGCACAAGTGGCGACGAGACCGGCGATGGCGCTCCTCTATTCGGGTCTCGATCCGGCTGCGGCCGGTGAGGTCCTGGGAGCGCTCGAGCAGATGAACGTGGCGTCGGAAGTGCGTGGCGACGCGATCTACATCGAGGAAGGGGCCAGGGACCGCGTACGCCTTGCGCTCGCCAGCCAAGGCCTCCCGCGGCAAGGACAGGCGGGCTACGAACTCCTCGATACCATATCGGGGTTTTCATCGACGTCGGACATGTTCGACGCTGCGTTCTGGCGTGCTAAAGAGGGCGAGCTCGCGCGCACGATATTGGCATCACCCGGTGTCCGCGCGGCACGCGTCCACATCGCGGTGCCGAGCCGCCGGCCCTTCGCCAGGCGTGCCGCCGAAACCACTGCATCGGTGACGGTCACCATGGCCGGAGGGGCGTTGCCAACAGCGCAGGCCCAGGCGATCCGTTACCTCGTTGCGCTGGCGGTGCCGGATTTGAGCCCTGATCAGGTGGCAGTGATCGACAGCCGGGCGGGCATTGTTCTCGGCCCGGGCGAGGACGGCGCCGGGCAGGACACCACTGCAGCCGCGGCGGAACGCGAAGCCAAGCTCAAGGCCGAGATCGAGGACCTGATCGCCGCCCGCGTCGGCCGCGACAAGGCGCGCGTGAGCGTGTCGGTCGAAACCGATCGCGAGGCCGAACGTATCGTCGAGACGATCATCGAACCGGACAGCCGGGTCACCCTTTCGTCCGACACGGAGGAGGTCTCGGATACCGCCTCGGGGGCGGCCGCCAATGTCACGGTTGCAAGCAACCTGCCCGACGGCGACGCCCAGGGCGGGGGCGAACGCCAAAGCTCTCGCACGGAAAGCCGGGAGCGGGTGAACTATGACTATTCTGAGCGGCTCCGCGAACGCTCGCGCCAACCTGGGGCGATCCGTCGGATCAGTGTCGCGGTCCTCGTCGACGGCATCGCGGCGGATGGTCCGGATGGCGAGCCGATCCTGCAGCCTCGACCCGAGGAAGAACTCTCGGCGCTTCGGGAACTCGTGCGGGCCGCTGTCGGCTATGACGCCGACCGGGGCGATGTGGTCACCGTCGAGAGCATGGCTTTCCAGCCCGATGCGACGCCGGGCGCACTCGTGGAAACGGGGCCGGTCGGGCGCTTCCTCGAGCGAAATGCCCTTGCTCTGATCCAAATCGCTTTGCTGGCAGTGGTCGTGCTCGTGCTCGCGCTCACGGTGCTCAGACCTTTGCTGCTCGCCCGGACCGAAGACCGCGACCGATTGATGTCGCTCGACGGCGAGGGCGAGACCATCGACCTCGGCAGCGGCACAGGAGCGCTGCCCGGACCGGCGGCGGACCCTGCTCAGACCGACACCGCACCGTCCGATCCCGAAAAGCTTCGCCAGGCGGTTGCCGACCGGCCTGACGATGCCCTGGCCATGCTGAAGGATTGGCTGGGCGACGCCGCCCGGGAGGAGCCCGCATGACGATAGGTCGCTTGCGCCTGGAGCGCTTTGACCCTTCTGAGGCGGAAGACGAGCCGAGCGCGACCGATTTGGGGCCCGATTTCCCCCCGGATACTCCCGTCGATGTCCCGCCGATGGCGCCTGCTCCAACCCCCCCTCACGCCGAGGCAGAGACGGCGCAACCGACCGTCGCAGCCCCCTGCGCGATCGAGCGGTTGACCGAGCTTCTCAATGAAATTGTAGCATCGCTCGGCGATGCCCGTGCCGAAGCCGAGACACGATCGGCCGAGGCGATGGTTCGGGCAGCCGAGAAAGCTCTGCCAGCACTCGTGGAGAGCGGCTTTCCCGCAGAGGTGGGCGCAGCCAGCCTCGCCCTTCTGAGGCGTGGCGCCCCAGTGCCCGTAACCCTTCGGATATCGCCCGCCGACAATCTGAGCCTGCGCAGCGCTCTCGAGGAGGCCACGCTGCCCGATGGTCTGACGATCTGCGAAGACCCGACCCTCACTCCCGGTCAAGCGCGGCTCGGCTGGGAAGACGGCGGTGCCGATCTCGACGCGGAGCGTCTGACGAAAGCCGCCCTGGCCGCGCTCGACACGGCGCTCCGCCCCCAACGCATTGAGGTGAAACGATGACCGACCCGACCGATCCGGACGACGCCGTGGCGACCCCAGGCACCGAGGCCGCCGAGACCCAGACACTGGAGAACCGCGATCCGAGCCCCGAGAACCAATACCGCCGCGCGATCTTTTCCGTTCCGGTCGACGTGGTGGTCTCGGTTGGCCAAGCGAACCCCGTGATCGGGGAACTGCTCGCGATGCGCCGCGACATGGTCCTTCCGCTGTCGAGCCGAATCGACGACCCCGTTCAAATCATGATCGGCGACCGGGTCATCGCCCGTGGCGAGCTCGAGGAGCTCGGAGAGGAGGGGGGGCGTCTCGGCGTACGATTGACCGAGATCGTCGACATCTCTGATCTCTTTTGAACGGAGCGGAGGATGCGAACCCTTTCCCCCGCGCTCTTCCTCGGCCTCGCGGCGTTCTTTTGCGCCTCCGATGCGGTTGCCCAGGACATCTCACTCGATCTCGGCGACGGAAGCCTCACCGGACGCGCCGTTCAACTCTTTCTGATTGTGACTGTGCTCTCTCTCGCGCCGGGGATCGCGATCATGGTCACGTGCTTTCCGTTAATGGTCACCGTGCTGTCGATCCTCCGACAGGGGATCGGCCTTCAGCAGGCACCGCCCAACATGCTCATCGTCAGCCTCGCCCTCTTCCTCACCTATTTCGTGATGGCACCGGTCTTTGAGGAAGCATGGACGCGGGGGCTCGGCCCTCTGCTCGACGGCGATCTCTCGCCCGAGCAAGCCTGGGAGCGCGGCGTTGCCCCGTTTCGCAGTTTCATGGAAGGACGTGTCAGGCCTGAGGCGCTGGCGGAGCTCGCGGCCGTCGCGCCGGGCCGCCCAGCGCTCGCCTCCGGGGCGCCGGCGCCGCTCGAGGTGCTGGTCCCGGCCTTCATGTTGTCCGAGCTCGAGCGTGCCTTCGAGATCGGCTTTGTCATTTTCTTGCCGTTTCTCGTCATCGATCTGGTGGTCGCGTCGATACTGATGTCGATGGGCATGATGATGGTCCCGCCGGTCGTGGTCTCATTACCGCTCAAGCTCGCCTTTTTCGTCGTGGCAGACGGCTGGAGCCTGCTCGCCGCGGCGCTTGTCACGGGATACGCCACATGACCGCCGCGCTGCCCGAGCTCGCCACCGCGCCCCTCACCCGCCAACAAAAGGCCGCCATCGTGATCGGGGCGCTCGGCCCCGAGGCGGCAGCGCCCATCCTCGAACAGCTCGACGAGGCGAGCCTCCGCGGCTTTGCCGAAGGGATGGCGCAACTCCGGCGGATCGAGCCGGAGATCGTAAACGCGACGATAGCTGAGTTTTTGGACAATCTCGACCGGGCCGGCAGCACAATCCGCGGCGGCCTGTCGCTTGCCCGTGAAATGCTCGGACAGCATGTCGACCAACCGACGCTCCTTCGAATTCTCGACGATGTCGATGTGCCGTCGATCCACAATGTTTGGAAAAAGCTCGCGCGGGTGAACGAGGACGCACTCGCCGAATTTCTCCGGCGCGAGCACCCGCAGACCGTGGCCGTCGTTCTGTCAAAACTCGCCTCTGACCATGCCGCCCGGATCCTCAGCCGGTTCGAACCCGATCGAGCGCGCGACGTAGTGCTCGGGATCACCAAAACGCAAAACCTCGACACCAAAGTGATCGAGGCGATCGGCGCCTCGGTCAGCCGAGATTTCCTTGCCGGACAGAATGCCGAAGGCCCGCGGCGGAACCCGGCCGAGCGGATTGGCGCGATCATGAACTTTACCGCCGCCGATATCCGCAGCCATGTGCTCGAAAAAATCGCCGAGACCCAGCCGGACTTTGCCGAAGAAATCAAACGAAAGATGTTTACGTTCGAGGATATCCCGGCCCGGATCGAACCGCGAGACGTCACCGCTGTTGTGCGCGCGGTCGAAGCCGAGGTGCTGAAGCGTGCGCTTGGCGGCGCTCAAGAAACGTTACCCGATGCCGCGAACTTTATCCTCTCGAATATTTCCCAGCGGATGGCTGAACAAATCCGCGAGGAGCTGAAAGATCAAGGCCGCGTGCGCCGCAAGGACGCCGAAGACGCGCAAAACGAGGTCATTCTCGCCATCCGGGGCCTCTTGGAACGGGGCGAGATCCGTCTCGCGACCCCGGACGAAGAGGCGTGACCGTCGCGGCCCGCATCCGGCTTGCGTCCAAGGGCCGATTGCGACATGGTGCGCCCAATCCGAAATGGGGGACGGAGATGACGGAGCCGGCGGCGCAGGCAAGCCTTCAAACCCCGCTATACCGTCGTGTTCTCTTGAAATTGTCCGGCGAAGCGTTGATGGGCGATCAAGGCTTTGGCCTCGATCCGACAACGCTCTCCCGTATCGCGCTGCAGGTGAAAGCGGCCCATGACGAGGGCATAGAGATCTGCCTGGTCATCGGTGGCGGGAACATTTTTCGCGGGTTGTCGGCGGCGGCGCAGGGGATGGAGCGGAGCCAAGCTGACTATATGGGGATGCTGGCGACGGTGATGAACGCGCTCGGCCTGCAGTCCGCGCTGGAACGGCACGGCGTGTCGACCCGGGTCCAGTCGGCGATCCCGATGCACACGATTTGCGAGCCGTATATCCGGCGGCGGGCGATCCGACATCTGGAAAAGGGGCGCGTTGTGATTTTCGGGGCCGGCACCGGGAACCCATACTTTACCACCGATACCGCGGCGGCGCTGCGGGCGATGGAAATGAACTGCAACGCGATCTTCAAGGGCACCCAGGTCGATGGCGTATATGACAGCGATCCGATGACCAACCCGGCTGCCCGGCGCTTCAGCGCGATCTCCTATCACGAAGTGCTCACCCGGAACCTTAAGGTGATGGATGCCTCGGCGATTGCGCTCGCCCGCGACAACGCCCTTCCAATCATCGTCTTTTCGCTGCTAGAGGACGGAGGCATGTCGGACGTGCTGTTCGGCCGCGGGCGCTTTACCCGCGTCGGACCTTAATCGCGTCATTCGCCCAACCGATAAGACGAGGGGTGTTCCATGTCGGAAGAGGATGCCATCGATATCGCCGATCTCGAGCGGCGCATGGAAGGGGCGCTCGCATCGCTGCGCACGGAATTTGCCAGCCTTCGGACGGGCCGCGCCACCGCCTCTATGCTCGACCCGATTATGGTCGAGGCCTATGGCAGCCCGACGCCCATAAATCAGGTCGGCACCGTGAATGTTCCCGAGCCCCGCATGATCACGATCAACGTCTGGGATAAGAGCCTGGTCGGTAAGGTCGAAAAGGCGATCCGGAACTCGGGCCTCGGCATTAACCCGGTCGTTGACGGGACCATCCTCCGTCTGCCGATCCCCGAGTTGAACGAAGAGCGCCGCCGCGAATTGACCAAAGTTGCGAGCCAATATGGGGAACATGCGCGGGTTGCGATCCGTAATGTGCGCCGCGATGGTATGGATCAAATTAAAAAGGCCAAATCGAACGGTCTCCCTGAAGACGAACAGAAGATGTGGTCCGAGGAAATCCAGACACTCACCGACGGCTACATAAAGAAAATCGATGACGCTGTCGACGCAAAGCAGACCGAGGTAATGCAGGTCTAAGCGAGGTCAGCGACCAGGGTGCGCGCCGGATCGGGGTCTTACCGGGCGCGCCCGGTTCAGCCGAGAAGGACGAAAGGCATGTCACAGCCCTCCGCGGCGGGGTCTCGCCGGGCACGACACGTTGCGATCATCATGGACGGTAATGGCCGATGGGCAACGGAACGCGGCTTTGCCCGTACAGCCGGCCATCATCGGGGGGTCGAACGGGTGCGAGACATTGTCCGCGCTGCACCCGATCTCGGCGTGTCGGTGCTGACGTTGTTCGCGTTTTCGACGGAGAACTGGCACCGGCCGCATTATGAGGTCGCGGTGCTCATGGCTCTCTTTCGCCGGTATATCGTGCGCGAGGTGGACGAACTGGACCGGAGCGGCGTGTCGGTTCGCTTCATTGGCAATCGCGCCCGTCTGCCAAAGGATCTCCAGCGGATGATGGCGCAAATGGAGTCGCGAACCGCCGCGAATCCCGGGCTGCGACTGCAACTCGCGGTCTCCTACGGCAGCCGGAGCGAGCTGGTCGAGGCCGCGCGCCAGCTCGCCGCCCGTGCCGCCGCCGGAGAAATCGCGGCCGAGGAGATCGACGAGGCCGCCGTCGAGGGGGCGTTGCAGACGGCCGGCGTTCCGGATCCGGACCTCGTGATCCGGACCTCGGGCGAGATGCGCGTGTCGAACTTCCTGCTTTGGCAGGCGGCTTACGCCGAGTTCGAGTTCGTCAAGGAATGTTGGCCCGATTTTTCCGTCGGCCGGTTCGGCGAGATCCTGGAAGCCTACGCGACACGCGAGCGTCGGTTCGGCCGGGTCGCGGCGCGCTGAGCGCGAGGGCGGGGGGCGATGGCAACCGCGCGCCCCTTCGCCGATCTGCGACAGCGGGCCCTGTCGGGCGCGATCCTCGCCGCTCTGGCGTTCGGGCTCCTCTGGGCTGGGGGTCCGGCGGCCGCGGCCCTCGTTGGCGGGCTCGCGGCGGCAATGGCTTGGGAGTGGCGAAGCGTTACCGCCGAGCGGGGCGCCTCGCCCGGTCTCTCCGGGATCTCGGTCGCCGGAGGGGCCGGCGCGGCCGTGGCGGTCGCGCATTTCGCGGGCACGGCGTGGGGCCTCGCCACCGGGGCGGTCGCGGCTGGCGCGATGGCGGGTGTCGATCTCCTGCGCGGTCGGCCGGAGACCGCACCCTGGAGCCTGATCGGCGTCGGGCTCATCGCGCTTGCAGGTGTCGCCTTTCTCAGCCTGCGCGCGCTCGAACCTTACGGCTTTCTCTCGACGTTCTGGGTCATTCTGGTCGTCGCCGCATCGGACACGGGCGGGTATTTCGCCGGACGGCTAATCGGAGGGCGAAAATTATGGCCCGCAGTCAGCCCCAAGAAGACCTGGGCCGGGCTCGCCGGCGGCGTCGCGCTCGCGTTTCTGCTCGGCGGGCTCTTTTCCTGGGGAACGACCGGCACCTATTTCCACGAGGTTTGCACCGTCTCCGCGGCGGCAGCACTCCTTGCGCAAGGCGGCGATTTGGCGGAATCTGCGGTCAAGCGGCGGTTCGGGGTGAAAGACGCGGGTGGCTTGATCCCCGGCCATGGCGGTGTCCTCGACCGCTGCGACGGGCTGATCGCGGCAACACTTGTGGCGGCGGGAGCGACCCATTGGCGTGGGCAGGCAGTCTTCATCTGGTGAGGCGATGGCGCGACGCATCAGCATTTTCGGCGTGACCGGGTCGATCGGCGCCAGCACGCTGTCGGTTCTGGAGACGGTCCCACGGGACGCGATCGAGGTGGTTGCGGTCACCGGACATCGCAATCTGGACGGGCTCGCGGCGGCCGCACGGCGGTTGAGCGCTCAGGTGGCCGTGACCGCGGACGAGGCGCTCTTGCCCGACCTTCGAGATCGCCTCGCCGGGACCGGGATCGAGGCGGCGGCGGGGCAGACCGCGCTTCTCGAGGCGGCCGCCCGTCCGACCGATTGGGTAATGTCGGCGATCGTCGGGGCGGCCGGCCTCGCCCCCACCCTTGCCGCCGCCCGCACCGGCGCGACGATTGCGCTCGCCAACAAGGAATGCCTCGTCGCCGCCGGCCCGCTCTTCCTCGGCGCCTGTGCCGAGAGCGGGGCCACGCTGCTCCCGGTGGACAGCGAGCACAACGCGATCTTTCAACTCGTGGCCTGCGACCGGGATACCGCGATCGAGCGGTTGATTTTGACCGCATCGGGCGGGCCCTTTCGCACCCGCACCCGGTCGGAAATGGCTCGGGTCACCGTTGCCGAGGCCGTCGCCCACCCCAACTGGTCGATGGGCGCGCGGATTTCGATCGACTCGGCGTCGATGTTCAACAAAGCGCTGGAGATGATCGAAGCCTGGCACCTCTTCCGCGTGAGCCCCGATCAGATCGAAGTCATCGTGCATCCCCAATCGATTATTCACTCAATGGTCGGCTTTGCCGATGGCTCGGTTCTCGCCCATCTGGGGCCCGCGGATATGCGCGTGGCCATCGGACATGCCCTGGCCTGGCCGGACCGCCGTGCGCTCCCGGTTGAGCGGCTGGATTTCGCCCGCCTCGCCCGTCTCGATTTCGAGGCGCCCGACCCGGAGCGGTTTCCCGCCCTCTCGCTGGCCCGCCGCGTCATGGCCGAAGGACGCGCGGCCGGTTGTGTGATGAACGCCGCGCGCGAGGTCGCCCTCGACGCCTTCATTGCCGGGCGCCTCGGCTTCCTCGACATGGCCGCCGTGGTCTCCGACGCCATGGACGCGCTCGCGCATCTGCCGAACCCCGGTTGCCTCGAGGACGTCTACGCCGCAGATACCGCGGCCCGCGCCGCCGGTGCCGACCTCGTGTCCCGCCGCGCCGCCTGATCGACACCCCCACAAGGAGAAGGGCCCCCATGGAATTGATCTCGCAGATCCCGCTCGTCGGCGACGCTCTCAGTTTTATTATCCCGTTTCTGGTCGTCCTTTCCGTCGTCGTCTTCGTTCACGAATACGGGCATTATATCGTCGGGCGTTGGTGCGGGATCGGCGCCGAGGTGTTCTCGATCGGCTTCGGCAAGACCTTGGTCTCGTGGACGGACAAGCGCGGCACCCGCTGGCAGATCGCCGCCCTTCCGCTCGGCGGCTTCGTCAAATTCGTGGGCGACATGGACCCGGCGAGCGTTGGCCAGGCCGACGAAACCGGCATGACGGAAGCCGAGCGGCGCGCGTCGTTCCACAATGCGGCGCTCTGGAAGCGCGCACTGACCGTGGCCGCCGGACCGGTTTTTAATTTCATCCTCTCGATCCTGATCTTCGCGGCGCTCGCCTATGCGCAGGGCGCCCCGACCGACCGTCCCATCGTCGGCGAGGTCCGCGACACGGCGCCCGCGGATCTCGGTCTCGAGCAGGGAGACGAGATCCTCACGGTGGACGGGGTCACCGTGGAGACCTGGAGCGACGTGCAGCGCACGCTTCGCCCCACCGACGGCATCCCGACGCCGGTCACCCTCCGCCGCGACGGCGACATTCTCGATGTCATGGTGAATTTCCAGGTGCCGGCGCGGATCGACCATGTGGAGCCCGGATATCCCGCGGCCCGCGCAGGGATCTTGCCGGGCGATATCCTCGTGCGAATTGCCGAGCATCGGATCGACAGCTTCCGCGACGTCGAGACCGCCATGACCGAGATCCCTCTCAACCAGGAGATCGACGTCGTCGTCAGCCGGAACGGGGAAGACCTCAGCTTTACGTTCACGCCGAACGTGGTCACACGCACCCATCCCGTCACCTTCGAAGAGGCGGAGCTGGCCACGATGGGCGTTCGCGGGCATTCGGCCATCGGCGTCGCGCATGAGTGGATCGGACCGGGCACGGCGATGCTCGCCGGTGTGCTCCAGACCTATCGGGTGATCGACGGCACGGCGACGGTGATCTCGGACATGCTGTTTCAGGGCGCGGATACGAGCCAGCTTGGCGGCCCGATCCGCATCGCGGAGATTTCGGGCGATACGGCCGAACGCGGGGTGCCGCAGTTCCTCAGTCTGATCGCGCTGTTGTCGACCTCGATCGGAATTCTGAACCTGCTGCCGATCCCAGTGCTCGACGGCGGCCACCTGCTCTTCTACAGCTTCGAGGCGATCCGTGGGCGTCCGCTCAACGCGGCCTGGATGCAGGTCGGAACGGTCATCGGCCTCTCGCTGGTGTTGTCCTTGATGGTGTTCGCGACCTATAACGACATCGCCCGGTTGTTCTGACCCGGGCCACCGACAGGGCCCGCCGCCGAGCGGGAAGAGGAGGCGGAATGCGGGCTGAGAGCGGCGTTCGGTGGGTCAGCGCGGCGACAGCAGTCGCGTTCGCCCTTGGGATCTTCGTGACCGTCCTGTCCGGGTTGGCCGGCCCCGCATCGGCGCAGTCCGGACCGCCGCTCGGTGCGATTGCCGTACCGAACGGAACCCAGGCCTCGGGCGTCATTATTCGCGGAAATCGCCGGATCGAGCGCGGCACGATCCTCTCGTATATGGAGCTTCCCGGCGACCGCTCGATCACCTCCGAGGACCTCAACCTCGCCGTCCGCCGGCTTTTCGAGACCGGGCTTTTCCAAGACGTGCGGGTGACGCCGCAGGGCGATCAGCTCATCGTCGATGTGGTCGAGAACCCGTCGATCAACGAGGTGGCGTTCGAGGGCAACGACGCGCTCTCCGACGACGACCTTCGACAGATTGTCAGCGCGCGGCCGCGGTTCCCGTTCACCGCCGCCGCTGCCGAAGCCGACGCCCAGGCGATCATCAACGTCTATCGCCGGACGGGCCGCTTCGGCGCCCAAGTCGTGCCGGTCATCATCGAGCGCTCCGACAACCGGGTCGACCTCGTTTTCGAAATCGAGGAGGGCGAGCCGACCGGTGTGAACTCCATCGACTTCGTCGGCAACGAAGCTTTTTCCGACAGTCGGCTTCGCGATGAAATTGAGACATCAGAATCTGGGTTCTTTGCGCAATTTTTCTCAAGCGACATCTACGATCCCGATCGGATCGAATTGGATCGCGCCCTTTTGCGGCAGTTCTACCTTTCGCGTGGCTATGCAGATTTTACGATCCTGTCCAGCACGACCGAATTGGCGCCCGACCGCTCGGGATTTTTTATTACCTTCACTGTCGAAGAAGGACCCCAGTACTCCTTTGGTACCTTCGATGTGGTGGTAAACGCTGAGGGCCTGGACCCGGCCGACTTTCTCGCAGCAATCCCGATGGATGAGCTGACGGGCGAGGTCTACAACGCGAACGAAGTCGAAGAGCTCGCCAACACGCTGACCGACCTGGCCGGCGAAAAAGGCTTCGCTTTCGTGCAGGTGCGTCCGCGGGCCGACAAAGACGACGAAAACCTGATTATCGACATCACGTTCGAGCTCGCCGAGGGTAACCGGATTTTCATCGAACGGATCGATATCCAGGGGAACACCGCCACCCTCGATCGGGTTATCCGCCGCGAGATTGAACTCGTCGAGGGCGATCCCTTCGATGCACGAAAGATCCGGCGCGCGCGGCGGGCCATCCGCGGGCTCGGCTACTTTTCCCGGGTCGAGGTGGAACCCGAGGAGGGCTCCGCGGACGACCGGGCCGTGCTTCGGGTCGAGGTCGAGGAGCGCTCGACGGGCTCGATTTCCTTTGGCCTCGGGTTCTCGTCTTCAGTCGGCCCGATCGGTTCGATTTCTGTGACCGAGCGGAACTTTCTCGGCCGAGGGCAGGTCGTGAGCGCCCGGGTGACCGCCGCTGGCGACACCCAGGTCTACGACTTCGCCTTCACGGAACCGCGCTTCCTCGACCGTGACCTATCGGTCGGCGCGCGCACGTTCTTCATCCAGGACGACCGCGACGACGAATCGTCCTTTACCCTCAATCGTGCTGGTTTCGAGCCCCAGGTCGGCTTCCCCCTCGCGGACGACACCGATCTGACGCTTCGGTATACCTTCGCCCGAGACGAAGTCGATGCCGCCGAAGACGCGTCCCCCGCAATTCAGATCGACGACGGCGCGCGGTTCAAATCGTCCTTCGGTTACGTGCTCACCTACGACCAACGCGACGACCCGATCGAACCGACCGGCGGCTATCTCGCCACAATCGACCAGGAAATCGCCGGGGCCGGCGGCGATGCGCGCTTTGTGAGATCCCGAGCGCGGATCAAGACGTGGCGCGGGTTCTTGAACGACGACGTGATCGCCAGCGTCGAGCTCGAGGCAGGGTCGCTCTTCACCTTCGGCGAAGACAGCCAGGTGAACGACCGGTTCTTCCTGGGCTCGGACACCTTTCGGGGCTTTGCGGACGAGGGTCTCGGGCCGCGGGACTTCAACACCGACGATGCGATTGGCGGTAATTTCTTCGGCGTTGCCCGGTTCGAGGTGTCGTTCCCGCTCGGCTTGCCCGAAGAGCTCGGCGTCTTCGGTGGCGCCTTCGTCGATGTGGGAACGCTGTTCGGGCTCGACCGCACGAGCTTCGACGCCGCCGGCGACGCACCAGCGGTCTCGATCGACGACGATCCAAAGCTTCGGCTCGCGGCCGGCGGTCTCCTCTTTGTCGAGACGCCCTTCGGACCCCTCGAGCTCTCGGTCGGTGTGCCGATCATCGATGAAGAAGGCGACGAGGACGAGCTTTTCCGGATCTCCGTCGGCACCCGGTTCTAATGCCGCGCACCGCGGCCACTCTCGCCATTCTGGCCTGGCTTCTGCCGGTCGCCGCCCTCGCGCAAGATCCCAAGGTCCTCGTGGTATCGCGCGAGCGGGTGCTCCGCGAGACGGCCGCCGCCGAAGCGCTTCGCGAGGCCGAGCGCGCCCGATCTGCGGAATTCCAGGCGCGTCTCGATGCACTCAAGACCCAGTTGGAGGCCGAGGAGACCGAGCTTGCCCGGCTCCGGCGCACCCTGCCCCGGGACGATTTCGAAGAACGCACCCAGGCCTTCGACCGAAAGGTGCGCGCGGCCCGTCGGCGGAGCCAGGAGCAGGCCGCCCGTCTCCAACAGACCTTTCGCGCGGCACGGGAACGGCTCAATGCGGAAATGGTGCCTGTCCTCGTCGAGGTGCTGCGGGCGCGTGGCGCCGACCTCATTGTCGACAGCGCGCAGGTGCTCGTCGCGCAACCTGCGATCAATGTGACCGAGGAGGTCATCCGCCGCTTCGATGCGCGGATCGAGCGGATCGAGATCGAGCTCCCGCCGGCCGAGCCGTTCTTACCGGAGCAAGACCGGTCACCGGACCCGCCGGATTGAGGGTTGGATTTATCCCGACCCGCACGTATGGAAACACTCCGGAAGTTCTGACGGGCCGGATTGCGACATGACAGGCGACGGGACCGAACCCGACTTTGGCGAGGCCGATCTTGCGCGGATAAAGCGCATGATCCCACACCGGTATCCTTTCCTTCTCATCGACCGGGTCGAGCGTATTCTCCGCCATGACCGCGCCGTTGGGATCAAGAACGTCACGGCGAACGAGCCGCATTTTCAGGGGCATTTTCCGCAAGAGCCGCTGATGCCGGGCGTGCTGATCGTCGAGGCGATGGCACAGACCGCGGGCGTCCTGGTTGTCGACAGTCTGGAAATGGAGGGGCAGGATCTGCTCGTCTATTTCATGACCCTGGACAAGACGCGTTTCCGCAAGAAGGTCGTCCCCGGCGACGTGCTCGAACTCCATGTGCGGATCATGCGATCGCGCGGCAAAGTCTTCAAATTCTGGGGCGAAGGCCGGGTGGCCGCGGATCTGGTCGCCGAGGCCGAGTTCTCGGCCATGATCATCGACGAACGGGACCACCGCCGCCAACCGGTGGGCGCGTGAGCATCCACCCGACCGCCCTCGTCGAGGCCGGGGCTGAGATCGGCGACGGCGTCGAGATCGGGCCCTATTGCATCGTCGGGCCAGAGGTCGTGCTCGCTGCGGGCGTCGTGCTCGAAGCCCATGTGGTCGTGGCCGGTCGCACCACGATCGGGCCGCGCAGCCGGGTCTGGCCGTTCGCCTCGCTCGGCCACCAGCCGCAGGACCTCAAATACCGGGGCGAGCCGAGCCGGCTGGAGATCGGCGCCGATTGCCGGATCCGTGAGCATGTGACCGCCAATCCCGGGACCGAAGGCGGCGGCATGGTCACGCGTATCGGCGACGGCTGCCTGCTGATGGTCGGCACCCATATCGGTCACGATTGCCAAGTCGGGCGGGGCGCGATCTTCGCCAACAATGCGACGCTCGCGGGCCATGTGGACGTAGGGGAGGGCGCGGTCCTCGGCGGGCTTTCGGCGGTCCATCAGTTCGTGCGGATCGGCCCGGGCGCCATGGTCGGCGGCATGAGCGGCGTCGAGAAGGACGTGATCCCCTTCGGCTCGGTGATCGGCAACCGGGCGGAGCTCGGCGGGCTCAATGTCATCGGACTGAAGCGCCGGGGCGTCCCGCGGGAGGCGATCCATGCTCTGCGCGCCGCCTATCGCGAGATCTTCTACGGTGAGGGAGCGCTGGCCGACCGGGCTGCGCGCGCCGCCGCGGCACATCCCGAAAGCCCGGAGGTGCAGTCGGTCGTCGCCTTCATCCGCGCGGATACGAGCCGGAGCTTCTGCACGCCCCGCGATGCCTGAGGGCACGCTCGCGATCCTGGCGGGCCGGGATAGCCTGCCCGAGCGGATCGCCGAAGACCGCCGTGCGCGGGGCCTGCCCTATCTCGTCATCGTCTTCGAGGGGACGGTGCCGGCCTGGGTCGCTGGGCACCCGCACCAAATCCACCGCTTCGAGCGGGTGGGACGGCTTTTTTCCGCGCTCCGCACCGCCGGCTGCACCGAGGTCGTCTTTGCCGGTGCCATGGACCGGCCACGGCTGCGCCCCTGGCGCGCGGATGCCAAAGCGCTTTCGGTCGCGGCGCGGGTCTTCCGGCTGTTGCGCCAAGGCGATGACGGACTTCTCCGCGGTCTTGGCGGGATTTTCGAAGCCGAGGGCCTTCGCCTTGTCTCGGCCGGGGACTGCCTGCCGGATCTGCTCGCCGGACCCGCGCTCATCGGCCCCCGCCGCCCATCCGAGGACGACCTGGCCGATGCCCGTCGGGCGACCGAGATCTTGCGGACCCTCGGCCCCCTCGACGTGGCGCAGGCCGCAGCGGTTGCCCGCGGCGTCTGCCTCGGCATCGAGGCGATTGAGGGCACCGACGCTCTCCTCGCGCGCATCGCCGCACTCCCGCCCGAGAAGCGCGCCCATTGCCCGCCCCCCTCGGGCGTTCTCGTCAAGCTGCCGAAGCCTGGCCAGGACCGCCGCGTCGACCTGCCGACGATCGGTCCCGCCACCCTCGAGGGCGCCGCCCGCGCGGGCCTCGCCGGCATCGTCGCCGAGGCCGACGGCACCCAGCTCCTCGATCGCCCCGCCATTGAGACAGCCGCCCGGTCCCACCGCCTTTTCGTCTGGATCGCCCGGCCGGAGGAGCTCGCATGACCCGGATCTATCTCGTCGCCGGGGAACCCTCGGGCGATCGGCTCGGCGCTGAGCTGATCCGCGGGCTCAAGGCGCTCGCGCCCGATATCGAGATCGCCGGCGTCGGCGGGCGCGAGATGGCGGCCGCCGGGCTCGATCCCCTCTTCGATATTGCCGATCTCTCGGTCATGGGGCTGACCGAGGTGCTGCCGCGTTTGCCGGTGATCCTCCGGCGCCTCCGTCAGACCACCGGCGACGTGATCTCCCGAGAGCCGCAGGCGCTCGTGACAATAGACGCCCCCTCCTTCGGTTTGCGGGTTGCCGAGCGGGTGCGCCGGCGGGCGCCGCAGATCCGCACGATCCATTATGTCGCACCGTCCGTTTGGGCCTGGCGACCCGGGCGGGCGCGACACATGGCGCGTTTTGTCGACCATGTCCTCGCGCTTTTGCCCTTCGAGCCGCCCTTTATGGAGGCCGCCGGCATGAGCTGCGCCTTTGTCGGCCATCCGGTCGCCGCACGCGAGACGCCCCCTGCCGAGGCCATCGCGCGGATCCGGGCGCGCGCGGGGGCGCCGCCGGGCACGCCCCTTCTCCTGGTCGCGCCGGGGTCGCGCCGTGGCGAGGTCGCCCGAATGATGCCTGTCTTCGCCGAGACGACCGCGCGCCTCGCCGCTGAGGTGCCCGAACTTTGCACCGTTGTCCCGGTGGCCGAGACCGTGGCCGAGCCGCTCGCGGCGCCGCTGGCCGCGATGCGCCCCGCGCCGCTCGTGATTCGACCGGACGAGGGCGAGGCGGAAAAGCGGGCGGCCTTTGCGGCGGCCGATGCGGGGCTCGTCGCCTCGGGCACCGTGGCCCTCGAACTCGCGGCCGCCGACACGCCCCATGTGAGCTGCTATGCGGTCTCATGGGCGACCGCGGCGATCGCCCGACGGTTGCTACGCGTCGATACGGGCCATCTGGTCAATCTGGTGACGGGCGAAGCGGCTGTCCCCGAATGCCTCCAAGAGCGGTGTCGACCGGAAACGATCCTGGAGGCGCTCCGCCCGCTCATCGGCGGAGACAGTGAGGCGCAGCGGGCCGCGTTCGGCCGGGCGATGGCCGCGCTCGGGCGGGGCGGTGAGGGGCCGGGGCTCCGGGCGGCGAGGTCCGTGATCGAAACCCTCGAGAAACCCCGTCCGGGGAGCGCGCGTTGACATTATTCTATGCTGGTACCAACCGATTCCGAGGAGATCCCAATGATCCGCCCGACCCTCGCCATTGCCGCGCTTTTAACCGCCGGCAGCGCAGCCGCGAACCCTTGCGGCTTTGACGAAAGCGGCAAGATTGTCGTTACCGACTACGAGATTGGCCAGACGAGCGTGCCTGAGACCCAGCGCGACCGTTTGGCCGAATTCGCCGAGACAGCCAAGGCGCGCTTCGAGATCTGCATCTTTGCGCGGGTCGACGCGACGGGCTCGGACGCAGCCAACGAGCGTGTGGCGCAGGCCCGCGCCGACGGTGTGCGGAGGTTTCTCGCCGAGCGCGGCGTCAAATCGGACAGCATGACCGTCGCGAAACAGGAAGAGACGACCACGTTCTTCGGGATTCTGCCTGCCGATCGTCAGTCCGACCGGCAGGTCATCGTCACGCATAACTGAGGCGGCATCAGCCTCAGCGTTTATCGACCGGGATAAACTCCCGAACGGCCGCGCCAGTATAAAGCTGGCGCGGGCGACCGATCCGCTGGGACGGGTCTTCGATCATTTCTTTCCACTGGGCGATCCAACCGACGGTGCGGCTGAGCGCGAAAATCGCCGTAAACATCGACGTCGGGAACCCCATGGCGTTCAGCACGATACCCGAGTAGAAATCCACGTTAGGGTACAGTTTCCGCTCGACGAAATACGGATCCTCCAACGCGATCTTCTCAAGTTCTTGCGCCGTCTGCAGCACGGGGTCGTTCTCGACGCCGACGAGGGCCAAAACCTCTTTCGCGGTTTCCTGCATCACTTTGGCGCGCGGGTCATAGTTCTTGTAAACGCGGTGGCCAAAGCCCATCAGCCGGAACGGGTCATTCTTGTCCTTCGCCCGCTCGATAAACTCTGGAATCCGATCGGGCGAGCCGATTTGGCGCAGCATCTCGAGGCAGGCTTGGTTCGCGCCGCCATGCGCCGGACCCCAGAGACAGGCGACGCCGGCGGCGATGCAGGCGAACGGGTTGGCATTCGATGACCCGGCGAGGCGCACGGTCGAGGTTGACGCGTTCTGCTCATGATCCGCGTGCAGGGTCATGATCCGGTCCATGGCCCGCGCCATCACCGGATTTACGACATATTCTTCACACGGTACCGCAAAGCACATGTAGAGAAAATTCGCCGCATAATCGAGGTCGTTGCGCGGATAGATAAAGGGCTGGCCGACCGAGTACTTATAGGCCCATGCACAAATCGTTGGCAGCTTGGCGATCATCCGGATCGATGCGACTTCGCGCTGCCAGGGATCGGTGATGTCGGTCGAGTCGTGATAGAACGCCGACATCGCGCCGACCACGCCGCAAACGATGGCCATCGGGTGGGCGTCGCGGCGGAACCCGCGATAGAAGTTCTGCATCTGCTCGTGCAGCATCGTGTGTCGCGTTACACGATCTTCGAAATCGTCGAGTTGCGCGGCTGTCGGCAGCTCACCATACAAAAGCAGGTAGCAGACCTCGAGAAACCGGCTCTGCTCGGCCAGGTCATCGATCGAATAGCCGCGGTACAGCAATTGGCCGACATCGCCATCGATATAGGTGATCGTGCTCTCGCAGCTCGCCGTCGACGTAAAACCCGGGTCGTAGGTGAAAACGTCCATGTCCGCATAGAGTTTGCGGATGTCGATGACTGACGGCCCGTGCACGGCATCGTAGACGGGAAGCTCAGTCGTCTTGCCGTCGAGAGTTAGGGTCGCGGTGCGCGTCGAAGCAGTATCGGCCATGGCTTTCCTCGTGCATGGGGCGCTCGGCCCGGATGGACGGGCACCCCCTGGCTCATGCGATCACGTCGCCGAGGCGTGCCAGACTTTCTTCTTGCCCAAGGGTGTCCATCACATCGAAGACCCCTGGGCTGACGGCCCGGGCGGTGAGGGCAGCGCGCAGAGGCTGAGCAACCTTGCCGAGTTTAAGTCCTTCGGCCTCGGCAAACTCTCGCACGCAGGTCTCAACCGCCTCTTTATCCCAGTCGCTAGCAGCTTGAAGTTTCGCCGTCAAACGAGCGAGGCGCGCGCGCGCGTCGTCGTCGAGTAGTTTCGCGGCCTTGGCGTCGAGATCCAAGGGGCGGTCCGCGAGGATGTAGTAGGCGAGTTCTTCTAATTCTATCAGCGTCTTGGCCCGGTCTTTGAGCCCCGACATCGCGGCTTCGAGCCGAGCGCGTTTCGCCGCAGCGATGGCCGGGCGTTCCGAGAGGTCGCGGAACCGCTCGAGCTCCGCCAACAGGGCCGCGTCCTCGGTCGCGCGCATGTGCTGCCCGTTCAAATTCTCGAGTTTGGCAAAGTCGAACCGCGCCGGCGAGCGGCCGACGGCCTCGAGACCGAACCAACCGATCGCCTGCTCGGTGGTGAAGAACTCGTCATCGCCGTGGCTCCAGCCGAGCCGGGCCAGATAATTGCGCATGGCCTCGGGCAGGTACCCCATGCGGGCATATTCCTCGACACCGAGCGCGCCGTGGCGTTTCGAGAGCTTGGCGCCATCGGGCCCGTGGATGAGCGGGATATGTGCGAAGACGGGCGGCTCCCAACCGAGCCCGCGATAGATGAGCGTCTGCCGCGCGGCGTTGGTCAGGTGATCGTCGCCGCGGATGACATGGGTGACGCCCATATCGTGATCGTCGACGACGACGGCGAGCATATAGGTGGGTGTACCGTCGGAGCGGAGCAGGATCAGATCGTCGAGCTGGTCGGCCGCCCAGGTCACCGATCCTTGCACAGCATCCTCGACGGTCACCGTGCCGTCCCGCGGCGCCTTGAGCCGGACGGCGAAAGGAGCATCTGGGGCTGCCCCGTCATGGTCGCGCCACGGGCTCTCAAAAAGCGGCGGTCGGCCCTCGGCCCGAGCGCGCTCGCGGAACGCTTCGATCTCCTCCTGAGAGGCATAGCAGCGATAGGCCGCCCCCGTCTCGAGCATTTGCTCGGCCGCTTCCCGGTGTCGCGCGAGGCGCGTGACCTGGCTGATCGCCTCCCCGTCCCAGTCGCGCCCCAGCCAGCGCATCCCCGCATAGATCGCCTCGGTCGCCTCGGGCGTCGAGCGAGCGCGGTCGGTGTCTTCGATGCGCAGCAAGAACCGCCCGCCGTGGCGACGGGCGAAGAGCCAATTGAAGAGCGCCGTGCGGGCCCCGCCGATATGCAGGAACCCGGTCGGCGACGGGGCAAAACGGGTGACGGTCTCGGACGGGCGGTCGGCAGACATGCGGCTCTCCCAGGCTCGGATCGCGGTCGGATCGCGGGAACGGTGTCAGAGAAGGGCGCCCAACAGCATGAGCGCGAGGCCGAAAAACGCGGTCCCCACGGCGCCGGCATTTCGGGCCATCAGGCGGTGCATCTCGGCCTTGAGCGCCTCGGGGGCGGGCGGGTCGCGGCGCAGACGAAGCGCCGTGCGGACGCAGTGGGCGAGCCCGGCGAGGCCGATCGCCACCATCGCGATGCCGATCCAGACGAGCCATTCCATCAGTCCGCCGCCCCGCAACCGCCGCCGCCCGGCGTCTCCAGAAGCCAGCGGTCGCCTGGCGCCATCCGCGTACGGTCGGCGGAGCGGAGCGTCTCTTCCCGTCCGTCGGCGCGGATCACCCGGGACCGGCCGAGGGCGCCCGCACCGCCTCCGTCGAGGCCGGGCGGCGGGACCACCCGGTGGCCCGAGAGGATGGCGAGGTCCATGTCCTCGAGGAACCGGATCTGGCGGAGGACGCCCTCCCCGCCCGGCGCCGCCCCCTGCCCGCCCGAGCCTTCGCGGATGGCGAAACGTTCGAGCACCACCGGGAAGCGGAACTCGAGCACTTCCGGGTCGGTCAGCCGGGAATTCGTCATGTGCGTGTGCACCGCCGAGCAGCCCGGGTGCCGGGTCCGATCGTTCAGCCAGCCGGCCCCAGCACCGCCGCAGATCGTCTCGTAATACTGATACCGGGCGTTCCCCCAGGTCGTGGTGTTGATCGTCGGTTGGGGGGCCGCCTGTACGCCGAGGGCGAGGAAATGAGCCGAGGTCACCGCCTGCGACGTCTCGACATTGCCGGCGATCACCGCGGCCGGGTAGCGGGGCGAGAGCATCGTCCCCTCTGGCAGAACGATGTCGAGCGGCTTCATCACGCCTTCGTTCATCGGGATGTTGTCGTCGACCAGGCAGCGGAAAACGTAGAGAACCGCCGCACGGGTGACGGGTTCCGGCGCGTTGTAGTTGGTCGCGAGTTGGCCTGTGGTCCCGGTAAAGTCGATCCGCGCCGAGCGGGCGTTGTGGTCGACCGAGATCGCGACACGGATTTGCCGCTCTTCGCCGTCATAGCCCGGATCCATCCGATAGGTGAACTCAGCATCCCGAAGCGCGAGGATCCGGCGGCGAACCAGTTCTTCCGCATTATCCTGGACATGGCCCATATAGGCGCGCACCACGTCGAGGCCGAAATCTCCGACCATGCGCAATAGCTCGGCCGCACCCTTGGCACAGGCCGCGATCTGGGCCTTGAGATCGGCGATATTCGTATCGACGCTTCTGGCCGGGTATTTGGCACCGGTAAAGAGCGCGCGCATCTCGTCTTCGAGGAACCGGCCCGTCGCCCCGTCGACGAGCTTGGCATTGTCGATGAGGACGCCCTCGTCCTCGACCACGCGGCTGTCGGGCGGCATCGAGCCAGGCGTGAGCCCGCCCACATCCGTATGGTGCCCGCGTGCGGCGGTGTAGAAGAGCACCTCGCGGGCGTCGTCATCCCAGACCGGCATCACCACCGTGATATCCGGCAGGTGCGTGCCCCCGTTATAGGGTGCGTTCAGCACGAAGACGTCGCCCGCGACCATCTCCGGATGCCCGCGGATCACCGTGCGCACCGAGGCCGCCATCGAGCCAAGATGGACCGGCATATGCGGGGCGTTGGCGATCAGGTCTCCGGCGGCATCGAAAAGAGCACAGGAGAAATCGAGCCGCTCCTTGATGGTGACCGAGGCGGCGGTGTTCTCGAGCACCGCGCCCATCTGCTCGGCAATCGACATGAAGAGGTTGTTGAAGACCTCGAGCATCACCGGGTCGGCGGCAGTGCCGACAGCGCGGCTCTCGCGCGGCGCGATCCGGGCGAGGACCACGTGGTCGTGGGCGGTGATCCGCGCCTGCCAGCCCGGCTCGACGACGATCGAGGTGTGCGGCTCGACGAGAACCGCCGGACCGGTCAGGCGGTCGCCCGGGCGCATCGCCTCACGGCGGACAAAGCGCGCCCTGTGCCAGTCGCCGCCGGTATAGATCGGCGCGTCGAGCGCGGTCTCGATCGCGCTTTCTTCCCGGGTCGCGGTCGGATGCTCGGGCTCGGCGAGATCCGCGGCCTTGCCCACCGCCTCGACGGAAAGCGCCTCGATCACGAGCGGGACATTGCCCGCATCGAAGCCGAACCGCGCCCGATGGCTCTCGGTAAAGCGCGCACGCAGCTCCTCGAGCGTCCCGAACCGGATCGCGAGCGCAGTGTCCGTCCCCTTGACCTTGAGCATGAGCATCGGCTCGACGGCAATCGCCGCCCCCGGGACCCCCTGCGCCTCGACCTCGGAGAGCGCGTCCGAGCCGAGCCGATCCAGGTTAGACGCCGCTTCGAGGCGCGACGCATCGTCGAGGTCCGCCTCCATCGCCTCCTGACGGCTCGCGCGGATATCGGCGAGCCCCATTCCGTAGGCCGAGAGGAGCGAAGCCATCGGGTGGACGAGGCACGTCTCCATGCCGAGCGTGTCGGCGATGGCGCAGGCATGTTGCGCCCCCGCCCCGCCGAAGACCGCCAGGCAGTATCGCGTGACGTCATGGCCCTGCTGGACGCTGATCTTCTTGATCGCGTTCGCCATGTTCTCGACGGCGATCTTCAGGAACCCGTCGGCGAGCGCCTCGGCGGTCTTGCCGGTCTCGGCCGACAACCGCTCGAAGCCCGCCCGCGCCGCCGTCGCATCGAGGGGGCGATCGCCCTCGGGCCCGAAGATCGCGGGGAAGAACTCGGGCCTGAGCTTGCCGCTGAGGACGTTCGCATCGGTGACGGCAAGCGGCCCGCCGCGGCCATAGGATGCGGGCCCTGGATTGGCGCCCGCGCTTTCCGGCCCGACCCGAAGTCGTGTCCCGTCCCAAACCAGGCGCGACCCGCCCCCCGCGGCAACCGTGTGGATATCCATCATCGGCGCGGTGATCCGCACGCCCGTTACCTGGGTGTGGGTCACCCGCTCGAACGCGCCCGCATAGTGGCAGACATCCGTCGAAGTCCCGCCCATGTCGAAGCCGATGATCCGCTCGAACCCGGCGATCCGGCCCGTGGCGACGGCACCGACCACCCCGCCCGCCGGCCCGGAGAGGATCGCGTCCTTGCCGCGGAACCGCTGCGCATCGGTGAGCCCGCCGTTCGACTGCATGAACATCAGCTTTTGACCGAGATCCGACGCTTCCTCGGCGCCCGTGAAGGCGGCCGCGATCCGGTCGACATAGGCGCGCAGCACCGGCGAGAGATAGGCATCCACCACGGTCGTGTCTCCGCGCGGCACCATCTTCATCAGTGGCGAGGTTTCGTGGCTTGTGGACACCTGCGTAAAGCCCGCCGCTCGGGCGAGCGCGGCCGCCCGGGCCTCATGGGCGCGATAGCGATAGCCGTGCAAGAAGACGATGGCGACGGAGGCCAGGCCCTCGGCGCGGGCCGCCGCGAGATCCCGGGCGAGCGCGTCTTCGTCGAGGGGCGTCTCGACAGTCCCGTCCGCGCGAACCCGCTCGTCGGCCTCGACAATGCGCGCATAGAGCATCTCCGGAAGGACGATATGGCGCGCGAAGAGGGTCGGGCGGTTCTGAAAGGCGATGCGCAGCTGATGCCCGAGCCCGGCGGTGGTCACCAAGAGGGTCGGCGTGCCCTTGCGCTCGAGAAGCGCGTTCGTCGCCACGGTCGTGCCCATCTTCACCCGGCCCACCCGGTCGGAAGGGATTGGATCGGCGCGTCCGAGACCGAGCGCGTCGCGGATCGCCTGCAGGGCAGCGTCCTCGTACCGCTCGGGATTTTCTGACAAGAGCTTGCGCGCCTCGAGCGAGCCGTCCGGACGGCGCACGACCACATCGGTGAAGGTGCCGCCGCGATCGATCCAGAAATCCCAGACGCCGTCCGCCGGCATTCCGTTGCCCTGGCCAGCCTGCGGCGTTCCGTCCGTCATCCCGTCTCCTTTCGCGAAACTGTCATCCGCGCTTGGATATCGCGCATCCGCGGATTATCTTCTTGCTCATAAGCCAGGGAGACACGCAATGCTGCTGACCATCGTGATTGCCGCCACCCTCGCCGTCGCCACCTTCGGGTTGCTGCGCGTGATCGAAGAGCGGCGGGCCGAAGAGCGCCGCGCCATCCGCGTGCGCGTCGACGAGGGCCAGAACCGCCGCCGCTGAGCGGGTCACCGGACCGGCGAGGCCATTGGGTCTAGCACGGTCCGTCCGCCGTCCACCGCCAGAATTTGGCCCGTGACAAAGCTGGCTTCGCTCGACGCCAGATAAAGGACCGCATTTGCGGCTTCATCGGCATCACCGATGCGACCGAGCGGCGTTGCGCGTGTTATCTCCTCTCTTGTCTCTGCGCGTTCCTTGAGCGCCGATCGTAGCGTCTCGGTCATGACCGACCCCACCGCGACGGCGTTTACGCGGATGCCTGCGCCCGCAAGGCTCGCGGCCATCGACCGGGTTAACTGGTCGAGACCCGCGCAGGCCACCGAATAGGCGATCAATTCCGGCACGGCCCGGCGAGCGGCAATCGAGGTGATGTTCACCATCGCACCGCGAAACGTAGTATCCCTTTCCCGCTGCTGGATCATTCGCCGCGCGACAGCCTGGGCCAGCGAAAAGACGCTGCGCAGGTTACCCCGGTGCGCGTCATCGAACTCTTCGAATGTGAGATCGAGAAAAGGCGCCGAGGTCGAGTGCCGGTTGGCGTTTACCAGGATGTCGATCCGACCGAAACTGTCTTGCGTCGCAGCGATCAGATTGGCCACGCTGAGCTTCTCATCGAGCCTGCATGCAAAATGCCGCGCTTTCCCGGACGGCAGCTCGCCGGTGAGCGTCGATAATGCCGGCTCGTCCGCATCCGCCAGCATCACCGCCGCACCCGCCGATGCGAACCGGCGCGCGATCGCCGCGCCGACGCTCGTGCTCGCGCCTGTGATGATCGCCGTCTTCCCACCCAGCCGGTCTGCCATCGCCACCTCCTGTGCTTGGGGCGCCCTTCCTTAACGGAGCGGACCGGCCGTTGAAACCGCCCCGACCGCTCGGGCTTCTGCGTGTGGCGTTTGACAGCGGCCGGCTGGAGCGGCGAAGTCGGGGATCCCAGGAGGAGACGCACATGACCGATGCCTACCGGACCGGGCTCGACCGCCGCCCGGCGAATCACCAGCCCCTGACCCCGCTCGGCTATCTGGAACGCGCGGCCCAGGTATTTCCCGCGCGCACGGCGGTGATCCACGGGGACACGCGCATGGACTACGCCACGTTCTATGCCCGGGCGAGGCGGCTTGCCTCGGCGCTCCGGCAGGCCGGCATCCGTCCCGGCGAGACCGTGGCCGCTCTTCTCTTCAACACCCCGCCGATGCTCGAAGCCCATTATGGCGTGCCGATGGCGGGCGCCGTTCTGAACGCGATCAACACCCGGCTCGATGCGGCGACGATCGCCTTTATTCTCGGCCATGGGGAGGCCAAGCTGGTGCTCGTGGACAGCGCGCTCGCGCCTGTTCTCGCAGACGCGCTCTCGCAGATGGAGGCGGGACCCAAGATCCGCGTGGTCGAGTACACCGACCCGACCGACGATGCGCCGGCCACCGGGATGGGCGTCGACTATGAAAGCCTGCTCGCCGACGGAGACCCCGCTTTCGCCTGGGAGCCGCCCGCGGACGAATGGGACGCGATCGCGCTCAATTATACCTCCGGGACGACCGGCAATCCCAAGGGCGTGGTCTATCACCACCGGGGCGCGGCGCTGCTGGCCACGGGCAACATCCTGCATGCCCAGCTTGGCGAGCCGCTCGTCTATCTCTGGACGCTGCCGATGTTCCATTGCAACGGCTGGTGCTTCCCCTGGTCGGTGTCGGTTGCGGCCGGGACGCATGTCTGTCTTCGCCAGGTGCGGGCCGAGCCGATCTATCGTTTGATCGAAGAGCACCGGGTAAACCTTCTTTGCGGCGCGCCCATCGTCATGTCGATCCTGTTGCAGGCCCCCGAGCACGAGCGCCGCGCCTTCGCCCATCGGGTGCGGTTCTGGACCGCCGCCGCGCCGCCGCCCGAGGCGGTGCTGGCCGCCATGGCCGAGGCCGGCTTCGACGTCACCCATGTCTACGGGCTGACCGAAGTCTACGGGCCCTCGGTCATCAACGAATGGAACCCGGAGTGGGACGCATTGCCGGCCGGCGCCAGGGCCGCAAAGAAGGCCCGCCAGGGCGTCCGCTATGCGGCACTCGAGGGGCTCGACGTCCTCGATCCCGACACGCTGGCCCCGGTTCCTGCGGACGGCGACACGCTCGGCGAGATCATGTTCCGCGGCAATGTGGTCATGAAGGGGTATCTCAAGAACCCGGAGGCAACCGAAGAGGCCTTCCGCGGCGGCTGGTTCCGGTCGGGCGATCTCGCGGTCAAACACCCGGACGGCTATGTGCAGATCCGTGACCGGGCTAAGGACATCATCATCTCGGGCGGCGAGAACATCTCGTCGATCGAGATCGAGGAGACGCTCTATCGCCATCCCGCGGTCGCGCTTGCGGCGGTCGTCGCCAAACCCGACGAAAAATGGGGAGAGACGCCATGCGCCTTCGTCGAGTTGCGCGAGGGCGCCGAGGCAACCGCTGAGGAGATCGTCGCCTTTTGCCGGGAGCATCTCGCGCATTTCAAGGCACCCCGGCACGTGGTGCTCGGAGCGCTGCCGAAGACGTCGACGGGCAAGATCCAGAAATTTGCGCTCCGCGCCCAGGCGAAAGAGGGCTGACCGTTCGGGAGTTGTTAACCCCTCCGCCGGAGACTTCGGCCTCGGTGAAACCGCGCGGGAGGCCGCTCCATGAATGTCATTATCCTCGCGACGCAGCGCTCGGGCAGCACGCTCCTCTGCGCCGAGCTTCAGGGCATCGGCGGGATGGGCCGGCCGGGGGAGCATTTCTGGTCCTGGCTTCGGGAGGCAGGAGAGGCACCCTGCCTCGACGATGCCGCGATGGATCGGATCGCTGCATTCGGCCGGGCCGAGGACGGCAGCCTCGGCTTTAAGATCATGGCGGATTATCTGCCGAGGCTTGCAGAGGCGCGGTTCGGCCCCGTCGCCGACCGCGTTGAAGGATCGGTCCGCTTTCTGACCGAACTCGAGGCGCGCGAGGGTCCCTTTGCCTGGTTCCGGATCGATCGGGCAGACGTCTTCGACCAGGCGCTCTCCCGCTATCTCGCCACCCAGACCGGGCTCTATTTCCGGACCGAGACCGGGACCGTGGCCGCCGAGGGGCATCCCGGCGCCGAGAAGTCCGAGGACACGCTGCTCGCGGAGTTCCGGCCTGACCGGCTGGCCCGCCATATCCGGGAGATCGACGCCGAACGCCGGACGCTCGACCGCATCGCCGACACGCTCGGACGCTCCGTGCACCTCGTGCCTTACGAGGATCTTGTCGACCGCCGGGCGGAGGTTCTGGCCGGCTGCTGCGCCCATGCGAGCCGGCCGGTACCCGCCGAATGGCCTGAACGTTGGATGAAGAAAGTGGTCGATGCGGATCTTCGTCAAAGGTTCCGGCGGCTCTTCGACGCGGCGGCGGGACCGGTGGCGGTCAACGGATAGCCGTCGATGCTGGTGGCGGGCCGCGTCTTTCCGGCTAGACTGCATCCTATGTCAGTCTGGACGCGAATCGGAGATGCGCTCAAGGCGTTCGCTAGCGGCGAGTCGATGACGGCCGTGCTGGATCGCCTCTCGCGCGAGCCGGAGAAGACCGTCGCCTTCACGATTGCGGTGATCGCCCTCGGCGCCAAAATGGCCAAGGCGGACGGACGGGTCACTTCGGACGAAATCGCGGCCTTTCGCGAAATCTTCCATATTCCCGAAGGCGAAGAGGCCGCCGCCGCCCGGGTCTATAACCGCGCCCGTACAGATGTGGCAGGCTACGAGAGTTATGCCCGCCAAGTGGCGCGAATGTTCCGCGACCGCCCGGGTGCGCTCGCCGATTTGCTGGAAGGGCTCGTCTACATCGCCATGAGCGACGGGCATTATCATCCCGCAGAAGCCCGCTTTCTCGAAACGGTCGCCCGGATCTTCGAGATCCCAGAGGTGGAGTTCCGCTCGATCCGGGCGCGGTATCTGCCGGGCGAGACGGACCCTTACGCGGTGATCGGTGTCGATCCCTCGGTGCCGGACGAAGACCTCCGCCGGGAATATCGCCAACGGGTGCGGGAACTTCACCCGGACCAGATGCTCGCGCGCGGTGTCCCCGAGGAGGCCCGGCGCCTCGCGGAGCAACGGCTTGCGGCCATCAATGCAGCCTATGAGGCGATCCTTGCGGAGCGAAGCCGCGCGGTCGATCTTTCGGGCGGCTGACCCGGCTAAGTGATCCGGACCGCGTCCCTCAAAACTCCAGCGTGAGCCGCACCGAGCCCCCATAATCGACAACATCGGTGCCGCCGAGCCCGCCCGCATCTGCCAGCAGCGTCAGACGAATGCCGCCCCGCACCAAGTCGAGCCCGGCACCGACGCGACCGGCGACCGCATCGCCGATCAGACTGGCCTCGCCCACATCATCGAGCGTGGCATCGACGGCCGCAATCGCAAAGGGCCGGAGGCGCACGCCGCCGAGCGAGACCGGATAGCCGATGCGACCGCCGAGCGAGCCGCGAAAGACCGTGGTCCGCTGGTTCTCAACGAAAACCCCGTTGCGCTCGGTATGGCGGACTTGGCTGTCGAAGGAGAGTGCAAGGCTCGCCCGCGGTTCGACCTCGACGGATCCCAAGCGGTAAAACCCGCTGATCCCGAACAGACCCGTCGCCCGATCACCGTCGAAATCCGAGGCGACCGTATCGGCCTGTACTTCGTATTCGTTGCGTCCGTATATAAAGCTCGCATCAAAGACCAGCCCGCTGCCCAGATCATAAGCCGTATAGAGTCCAAGCGAAAAGGCCTTGTTATCGAAATTCCCATCAAGCCCAAGAAATCGGGTGTCGACATCGGTCGATCCTGCGCCGCCGATCACCCCGACGACAAAGTCGTCGGCAAGATAACCGTCGATACCGAACAGAAAATCAAAGGCCGAACCCTCGAACCCCGCCCGGTCGATCTCATACATGCGCGCGTCACCCGTGCCCCAGAACCGGAATGGCCCGCGGGACCCCGTGCTTTCTGGCCGCTGGTCGGGGCGAAAGCGTTCGGCGACAAGCGGCGCAAGGACCCGCTCGTAGGCCGAGATACTCTGGACCACCGCAACAGGCACCACATTGTCCTGGATGGGCGCGGTCACCTGCGCGGTGCCGGCGCTCGCCAAACCGAGGGAAAGCCCCACCGCAACTGCCCCACATCTCATGTCCCGCTCCACGTCCGAGGTTTTTTCCGTGCCCTGCTTAGACGGATGCACGGCGCCAACGCCAGACCCGGAAAGCCGTCGGCAGTGGAGGACCAGAGGGGTTAGGGCAAATCTGCGACAGGCAGGGGCAAAGGAGCGCGCGGCTCAGGTGTTGAAGAGGAAATGCAGGACGTCGCCGTCTTGGACCCGGTAGGCCTTGCCCTCGGCGCGCATCTTGCCGGCCTCTTTGGCGGCCGTCTCGCCGCCAAGCCCGACAAAATCGTCATAGCCGATGGTCTCGGCTCGGATGAAGCCGCGTTCGAAATCGCCGTGGATCACGCCGGCGGCCTGGGGGGCCAGCGTCCCGGCCGGGATCGTCCAGGCGCGCGCCTCTTTGGGGCCCACGGTAAAGTAGGTGATCAGGCCGAGAAGGCCGTAACCCGCCCGGATCAACCGGTCGAGGCCCGGTTCCTCGAGCCCCATGTCTTGCAAAAACTCAGCGCGTTCAGCATCGTCGAGTTGAGAGATTTCCTCCTCGATTGCGGCCGAAATCACCACATGCGCGGCGTCTTGGGCCTCGGCCATGTGCGCAACCGCCGCCGAATGGGCGTTGCCCTCGGCCGCGGACCCCTCCTCGACATTGCAGACGAAGAGAACGGGCTTAGTCGTCAGGAGCTGAAGCTGCCGCCAAGGGCGCATGTCGTCCGCAGAGACCTCGACCGTTCGTGCCGGGCGGCCCTCCTCGAGCGCGGCCTTCGCCGCACGGAGCAAGCGATCCTGGTCCTTGGCCTCAGGATCGCCAGTTTTCAGTTTTCGGACGAGGCCCTGGAGGCGCTTCTCGATCGAATCGAGATCGGCAAGCATCAGTTCCGTCTCGATCGTCTCCGCATCGGCGACCGGATCGACCCGGCCGTCCACATGCGTCACATCGTCGTCCTCGAAGCAACGGAGCACATGGGCGATGGCGTCGACTTCACGGATATTGGCGAGGAACTGGTTGCCCAGGCCTTCGCCCTTGGACGCGCCTTTCACGAGCCCGGCGATATCGACAAAAGTCAGCCGGGTCGGCACGATCTGTCGCGATTTCGCAATGGCGCCGAGGCGGTCGAGGCGGGCATCCGGCACGGCGACCTCGCCCACATTCGGCTCGATCGTGCAAAATGGGAAATTTGCCGCCTGCGCCGCAGCGGTCCGCGTGAGCGCGTTGAAAAGCGTCGACTTGCCCACATTCGGCAGCCCGACGATACCGCATTTAAAGCCCATCGCACCCGTCCCACTGTTCCCGATCCGGCGGGGATGTGCCGGGGGTCGGGTTCGCGGTCAAGCCCCGCCGCGTCGCCCTCGCCGGATCAGTCCCGCCCTTTGCCGAGCAACCGCGAGAGGCCCGCGAACGGCCCGGTGCTTTTCTCCGTGCGCGGTTTCGCCGTTTCAGCCGACGGTGGCGGGGCGGCGGTGGGTCCAGGGGCCTTTTTCTTGGCCGGCGGCGCTTTGAGCGCGACGGCGTTCATAAAGCCGGCGGCGTCGCCCGAGGCGAGCTTTCCCGCGCCCGACGCGATCCCTTCGAGCAAGGGATCGAGCCACTCCCGATCCGCCAGCGCGAAATCGTGGAGGACATAGCGCGCCACCAGCGCCTTGTCTCCCGGGTGGCCGATGCCAAGGCGCACGCGATCATACGCCTCGCCGATATGCTCGTGGATCGACCGAAGACCGTTATGGCCGGCGTGGCCGCCGCCGGACTTGGTGCGGCATTTGCCGGGGGCGAGGTCGAGCTCGTCGTGGAACACGGTCACATCGCCGGGCTCGAGTTTGTAGAACCGCATGGCCTCGCCGACGGACTGCCCCGAAAGGTTCATATAGGTCGACGGCTTCAGGAGGATGACGCGCGCGGTGCCGATCCGTCCCTCGGATAGCTCGGCCTGGAATTTGGTCCGAAAGCTCGGAAACCCGTGCTCACGAGCAATCGCATCGACGGCCATAAAGCCGATATTGTGACGGTTTCGGGCGTATTTCGCGCCCGGATTGCCGAGACCGACGAAGAGCTGCATCACGTGGGCCCCCCTCCGGCCCAGCCGATCCTCAGCGGTTGTGCGACCGGATCGTGTCCGCTGCGGACTTGTCGAAGGCGACCCCGGCCTTCTCGAAGACCTGATCGAGTTCGCCCGACAGGGTCATCTCCTTGATGATATCACATCCGCCGACGAATTCGCCCTTGACGTAGAGCTGCGGGATCGTCGGCCAGTCCGAGAACGACTTGATCCCTTGGCGCAACTCATCCGATTCGAGTACGTTGATGCCCGCATACTGCACGCCGACATAGCCGAGGATTTGGCTCACGGTGCTCGAGAAGCCGCATTGCGGGGCTTCGGGCGTGCCTTTCATGAAGAGCACGACATCGTTCTGGTCGACGGTCTGTTTGATCTGGCTGGCGATATCGCTCATGGGGCATTCCTTCCGCTCGGTCGGGCTCGGGTCAGTCGGGCGCGCTGGTCTGAAGCGCGAGGGCGTGCAAGGGGGCATCGGCGCCGTCGAGGATGCTCGCAAGCGCCTGATTGACGAGACGCTGCTGCTGCACGCGGTTCAAGCCGCGGAATTCCTCGGCAATGACCGTCGCGCGATAGTGATTTCCGTCGCCCGCGAGGTCCTCGATCTCGATCCGCGCGTCGGGAAAACGATCGCGGATCAGACGCTCGATCTCGGTGGCCGGCACGGGCATGGGGCAACTCCTGACTGTCTCGCTCGGAGATAAAGCGCGTGGGCCGGCGGCGCAAGTCGAGGCCGTCACGGCGTCCGCTTCACGCGCCGAGGAGGAGACGCGCATAAGCGGCCCGCGCGGTCTCTGCGGTGAAGGGCGTCATATCCGGGGGCGTGCCACGCGGGGTTCCGAGCGCCCGGCCGAGCGCCGCCGCCAACGCCTCCGGGTTGCCGACCGGCACCAACTCTCCGCTCCGACCCGCAAGGATCTCGCGCGGGCCGCTCGGGCAGTCAGTCGCCACCACGGGCGTGCCGGTCGCCACCGCCTCGATCAAGACCGTGGGCAAGCCCTCCCACCGCGACGACAGCGCAAAGACCGCCGACGCCCGCATGGCAGAGACCGGATTGTCGACAAACCCAGGAAGAGCGACGCGATGCACAAGATCGAGCTTCGCGATCTCCGCCTCGAGACGGGCCCGGTCGGGCCCCTCGCCCAGGATCAGAAGCCGTGCGGGCGCCTCGAGCCGTGCAATCGCCCGGATGAGGGTGAGGAAATCTTTCTGCGGCGCAAGACGACCGACGCCGAGGACAACTGGCGGACCGCCGTCCGAAAGCCAGGGATGCGCGGGGACCTCTGACACGCGCGATGCGAAATCTGGACCGATCACCGGGTTATAGATCACCTGAATGGCATCGCGCGGCAGGCCAGTCCGGGCGGAGAGATCTGCGGCGACACCCTCCGAGACCGCCACCACCCCATCGGCGCGCGGGTAGAGCCTGCGCATCGCAGGCGGCAACATCCGCCGGTACCAGTCCCGGGCGACTTCGGCCGAGAGGGTCGAATGTTCGGCGAGAACGATCCGGGTCGGCGCCCGGGCCATGCGGTGGGCGAGGACGGCGACGCAGTTCATCGAGGCCATCGAGGACAACAGCGCGGCCGGGCGATGGCGCCGGAGGAAGCCAGCCAAACGAAAAATCGCAGGAAGTTTGCCGCTGCCGAGGACACGGACCGGCAGGTCTGGAGGAACGGCGGGGGCCAAACGCCCTTCTGGGGACAAAAGGACGAGCTCCACCGGCTGGCCGCTGTCGCGAAACGCTGCAGCGAGGTTGAGGGTTACCCGCTCGGCCCCCCCGCCCCCCAGATCCGGCAAGAGGAGCGCGATTGTCTCGCCGGGTGCGCGCCCGTCAGACATCGCCCAAAAGAAGGGCTTCGAGGACGTCGACGGCCCGGCTTTCCTCGAACCTCTCAAGCGGATACCGCACCGGGCGCGGCCGGGCGAGCGCCGCCGCGAGCGCCTTTGCCAGCGCGTCCGGATCGCCGACGGGCACCAAAGGTGCGAGCCGGCCGCCATCGAGGATCTCGCGGGGGCCATGCGGGCAATCGGTCGCGACGACGGGGGCACCGCAGGCCATGGCCTCGATCAAGACCGTGGGCAGGCCTTCTCCGGTCGAGGAAAGCGCAAACGCCCAGGCACGGGCCATCCAAGCGTAGGGATTTGGCGTCGCACCTGGCAGGCGCACGCGGTCGGCGAGCCACAAACGGTCGATCTCCGCCTGGAGGCCAGCGCGTGCCGGTCCCTCGCCCAGGATCACGAGCCGCACGGGATCCTCGAGCCGCGCGACGGCCCGGATGAGCGTGGGGAAATCCTTCTCGCGCGAGAGCCGCCCGCAGCCGACAACGAGCCCCGCACCCGCGGCCCAAGGGTCGTCGAGGGGCTCGGCCGCGCCTCGCGCGATCCGATCCGAGACCACCGGATTGTATATCACGCCGATCCGTGCGCGCGGGATCCGGGAGAGAGCCGAAAAATCGTCTGCCGCGCCCTCAGAAACCGCAAAGATCGCATCCGCCACCGGATAGGCGCGTCGGATGAGCGGCAGAAAGGCTCGGCGCTTCGGGTTCTCCGCAATGTCCCGCGAGAGCGTGGAGCGGATCGAGAGCACGAGCCGCGGCCGCGTCCCGCTCGCGATCCGCGCGCAGACGGCCATCAGATTGATCCGGGTGAGCGCCGAGAGGACGGCCCGCGGGCGCACGCGGCGCAGGTACCCGATCAGCGGGGCGAGACCTCCCCCCGGGCCATCGAAGTTCAGTCTTTCGATGGCAGGACTGATCCGCGAGGCGAGCGCCGTCCCCGGACCGAAAGTTATCAGATCGACCTGATGGCTCCTGGCGGCGAGCGCATTCGCAAAAGTGATCAGGTTCGCTTGCGTGCCGCCATAATCGAGATCGGGCAACAGCACCGCCAGCCGCCCGGCCATCTAGTCCGCCCGGTCGAACGCGACCCGCGCGACCGCGAGATCTGCGGTAAAGGCCCGGCCGATGGCAACGATCCCGAGCCGGCGCACGCGGCGCGCATCGAAGGGCATGTCGATGCGATGGGGCGCGAGCGTGGCAAGCGGCAAGGCGACTTCCCGCCAGCTGTCCTCGGCGCGAAACATCGCCCGATAGCTTTGCCACGGTCGCCGCACGTCGAGGGTCCGCAAATGCACCCCGTAGATTTCGGCATTGCCGATGACCGCCAAGGTCAGATGCGACATCGCGCTCAGATCGACCGCACCGCCGTCCGGCACGAGATCGATGGCCATTTGCACAAAGCCGCCGTCGTTCTCGAGGCGAACGGTGCCGCGCAGTCGGTTTGCCACACGTCCGGCAACGAGCTCGCGGGTCAAGGTCGCGTCCGAGACGCCGCCCATGACCTGATCGGTGACCAGGTCCCAACGCGCGCCGTTCGAGGCTTCGGGAAACGGCCGGTCGAGCGCATCGACGAGCATTTGGTCAGTGGCTCAGGCGTTCATCGAGTCGAAGAATTCGGAGTTGGTCTTCGTCTGTTTGAGCTTGCCAAGCAGGAACTCGATCGCATCGGTCGTTCCCATCGGGTTCAAGATCCGCCGCAGCATGAAAGTCTTTGTCAGATCTTGCTTCGACACCAGAAGGTCTTCTTTTCGGGTACCCGATTTCAAGATATCGATGGCCGGGAACACCCGTTTGTCGGCGATCTTGCGGTCAAGGACGATCTCGGAATTGCCGGTCCCCTTGAACTCTTCGAAAATTACTTCGTCCATGCGGCTGCCGGTGTCGATCAGCGCGGTCGCAATGATCGTGAGCGAGCCGCCTTCTTCGATGTTGCGCGCGGCGCCGAAGAAGCGTTTCGGCCGCTGGAGGGCATTCGCATCCACGCCGCCGGTCAGCACTTTGCCCGAGGACGGGACGACCGTGTTGAACGCGCGGCCGAGGCGAGTGATCGAGTCGAGCAGGATCACCACATCGCGCCCATGCTCGGTCAGCCGCTTGGCCTTTTCGATGACCATTTCAGCGACAGCGACATGGCGTTGGGCCGGTTCGTCAAATGTCGAGGAGACGACCTCGCCGGCGACCGAGCGCTGCATATCCGTCACCTCTTCCGGGCGCTCGTCGATCAACAGCACGATCAGATAGCATTCCGGATGATTGACTTCGATCGAACGTGCGATGTTCTGCAGAAGAACCGTCTTACCGGTGCGAGGCGGCGCCACGATCAGCCCGCGCTGCCCCTTTCCGATCGGTGAGACCAAGTCGATGACCCGCGCGGAGCGATCCCGAATCGTCGGATCCTCGATCTCCATCTTGAGCCGACTGTCCGGATAGAGCGGCGTCAAGTTATCGAAGTGTACTTTGTGCCGCGCCTTCTCTGGTGTCTCGAAATTGATCCCATTTACTTTGAGAAGCGCAAAGTACCGCTCCCCGTCCTTCGGCGCGCGGATCGGCCCCTCTACCGTGTCCCCGGTCCTGAGAGCGAAGCGCTTGATCTGGTTCGGCGACAGATAAATGTCGTCGGGACCGGGCAAATAGTTCGAGTCCACCGAGCGCAGAAAGCCGAAGCCGTCTTGCAGCACTTCGAGGACGCCAGACCCGATAATCTCTTGATCCCGGTCGGCGAGCTCGCGGAGAATGGCGAACATCATGTCCTGCTTGCGCAAGGTCGATGCGTTCTCGACATCGAGCGACTCGGCAAGCGACAGCAATTCAGTGGGGGATTTTGCCTTGAGATCGGCAAGCCGTTGTTCGGTCATTGATGCAACCGGGAGGGAGGAAGGTTCGGCCCCGTGTCGTGAAGGTCGGGGCCGGCGAGGGCGGAACGCCGTGAGATGTTGGATGCCGGAAATTCGCAAAACTGTCAAGCTTCGTCGGCGAATTCGTCTCTTGGCCGGTCTCGTCGCGCTTGGGTCGATCGCCGGCCCGGCAGCCGCGCAACGCATCGAAGAACGTTTTGGCGACTGGCGCTTTATAAAGGATGTGCGCGAAGCTCGATATTGCTGGATCGAGACGACGGCGACCCGGACCCGTCTGCCCCAGCGGCAGACATTCCTGCGAAGCGACCCGAGCAAACTGGCGCTTGTCATGACCGCGAGCGGCCTGCCGGCGGGCTATTACTTCGATGCGATGGAGGTCATCCCAGCGGCCGAGGCCGTTCATTTGGGGATCGGCGAGACTTGGTGGCTGTCGCAACGATCTGAGGCCTATCACGGGTTCGGCTTCACGCTTTATCTCGCGACCTTCGGTGGTTTCCCGGATCTGGAGAGTTTCGTCGACCGCATCCGAGAGGCCGACAGCCTGGTTTTCGCCGCCGGAGGGGCGTTCGACCCGCTCGACGATGCGGCCGCGTCCCGCGTGTTGCCGATCCGCTTGGAATTCTCCCTCGATGGGTTCCAGGCGGCCGAAGCCGCGATTCTTTCTCGTTGTGCCGGGCCCGACGGCTGGTCCGGGCGGCGCGATTTTCCCGGCTAGGTCAAAACGGCTGGACGATTGCCAAGACGACAATGCCGACGAGGAGGAGCGTCGGAACCTCGTTCATCAGCCGAAAATGCCGCCCACTCCGGGCATTCTCATCGCGGGCAAAGCGTTTGCGCGTCGTCCCGCACCAATGGTGGAACCAGGTCATTGCGGCGACGAGCACGAGCTTGGCGTGGAGCCACGGGCTCGCACCAAGCCAAGCGAGGCCGTTTGCACTGACGAGCAGGATCCCGAAAAGCCAGGTCGCGATCATCGCGGGGTTCATGATCAAGCGAAAGAGCTTGAGCTCCATGACCTTGAAGGTCTCACCGATTTCCGTGCCCGGGCTGCCCCGTTCTGCGTGATAGACGAACAAACGTGGTAAGTAAAAGATCCCCGCCATCCAGGCGATGAACGACAGGACATGCGCGGCAAGCAGCCAATCATAGATATCGAGCAGAAAAGACTGGACGGTCGTCACGTGCGGATCGCCTCGATAAGCTGAGTGACATGAGCTGGATCGGCCTCGGGCGTGATCCCATGACCCAGATTGAAGATATACGGATGCCCCGCCATCTGGTCGACGAGGCGCCGCGCCGCGTCCGTGAGGGCCTGACCGCCGAGCACCATTAAAAGCGGGTCGAGATTGCCTTGGAGCGCCCGGTCGGGCATGGCCGCGCGCGCCCATTCGAGCGGAACGGTGGTGTCGAGGGCAACCGCCTCGACCCCAGTCGCCGCCGCGTATCGCGGGTAGCTCGCCCCCGCACCGCGGGGAAAGCCGATGACCGGCACGCCTGGATGGCGCGCCCGAAGCGCCTCGACGATACGCTGGGCCGGCGCGATCGCATAGCGCTCGAACGGGGCGGGTGCCAGCGTCCCCGCCCAGCTGTCGAAGATCTTCACAACCTCTGCGCCAGCGTCGATTTGTTTCGAGAGATAATGGATCGTGGCGTCGGTCACCAGGTCCATCAGGCGCTCGAAACCCTCGGGGTCGCGATACATCCAGGTTCGAGCGGGCGCTTGGTCGGGCGTCCCGCGACCCGCGACCATATAGGTCGCTACAGTCCAGGGAGCGCCGGCGAACCCGATGAGCGTGGTCTCGGCGGGCAGGGAGTTCGAGAGCCGCGCCACCGTCTCATAGACCGGGGAGAGCGTCGCATCGATCTCTGCGACGGGTCTCAGTCGGTCGAGCGCGGCGACGGTCTCGATTGGCTCGAGCCGAGGTCCTTCGCCTTGCACGAACGTCAGACCTTGTCCGAGCGCATGCGGCACGAGGAGAATGTCGGCAAAGAGGATGGCCGCATCGAAGCCGTAGCGGCGGATCGGTTGCAGCGTCACCTCTTCGGCAAGCGCCGAATTGTAGCAGAGATCGAGGAAGCTGCCGGCTTCGGCGCGGGTCGCGCGATATTCCGGGAGATACCTTCCGGCCTGGCGCATCAGCCAGACAGGCGGGGGGGATACGGGCTCTCCGGAGAGCACGCGGAGCAGACGTTTCATGGGGACCTCGGGCGCAGCTTCTAAAAAGAAGAATTAAAAGGATGTTAGGCTTTGTTGGAACCCGGAAACCTGGGGATTCTTTTTGCTGCGGGACTTTCCCACATGGTTATCCACAAGGCCGCGCGCTGCGGCGATCTGTACTCTCGCATCGCTGAAACGTTAATCTTTCAAGGATTTGCCCGGGGTTTGGGTCTACATCTTGGGGTAGAGCGGCGTCATGTCCCCAGCGCGGCGAAAATTGCGCCCGGTCTCCGACGGCCGGTGGAAAAGTGGCACCCGGGTTGCGCGCGCATACTCGCCGCCGAGCGTTTATCCCGGGGATCCCCGTTTTCCACAGGTAGGAGGGCTTCCGTCGCGGCGCCGGTCGGACCATCCTGCCGGTCGGAGGTGTCATGGCCGACGCGCAGCCCTATCCGATCCACTTGGTGTCCGATTCGACCGGCGAGACGCTGAACGCGGTCGCGCGCGCGTGCCTTGCGCCTTTCGAAGGGATCGACACGGAGATCCGGCTGACCGTGTTCGTACGCTCGACCGATGTGCTCGATGGGGCATTGGCGGACCTGCGGCGGATGCCGGGCCCGGTTTTCTACACCCTTGTCGATGCAGAGCACCGCGCCCGGCTCGAGCGTGTGGCGGCGGAATGCGCGGTGCCGGCGCTCGCGGTCCTCGACCCGATCCTCGCCACGCTCGCCGATTGGTTCGGCCGCCCGCCAGAGCGCGGGGTCGGGATGCAACATATCCTCGACCAGGCCTATTTCGCCCGGATCGCAGCCCTCGATTTCGCGATGAACACGGATGACGGGCATGCGGGGAGCCGGCTCTCCCGCGCCGATGTGATCCTGACGGGCGTCAGCCGCAGCTCGAAGACGCCGACCTGCGTCTATCTCGCGCATCGCGGCATCAAGGCGGCGAATATGCCGTTGATCCCCGGGCAAGAGCCGGGTCCGGAGTTCTACGACGCGCTTGCCGCAGGCGTGCCGGTGATCGGTCTCACCCTCAGCCCGACCCGGTTGGCGCATATCCGCAGCCAGCGCCTCGAGAGCTTGGGAGATCGCTCGCCCGATTACGCGGATTTGGAGAGCGTGCGCCACGAGGTGACCGAAGCCCGCCTTTTCTTCGAGCGCCATCGCATCCCGGTGATCGACGTTACGCGCCGCTCGATCGAGGAAACCGCCGCGGCGATCATGGTGCAGTTGGATCGGAGACCCCGGCCGTGACGGAGCGCCTTGTTCTGGCGAGCGCGAGCGAAACGCGGGCGGCGCTTCTCGGAGCGGCCGGCGTCGAGATCGAAATTCACCCCGCTCGGATCGACGAGGCGGCGGTGAAGGCCGCGATGCAAGCGGAGGCGGCGCCGCCGCGGGATCTGGCCGATACGCTGGCCGAGCTCAAGGCGTGCCGGGTGAGCGCCCGCCTTCCGGGTCGACTGGTTCTCGGCGCCGATCAGGTACTCGTCCAGGACGGCCGGGTCTTCGATAAGCCGCCCGACCTCGCCGCTGCCCGGGATCAACTGGCCGCGCTCCGCGGGCAGACGCATCTTTTGCTCTCGGCTGCGGTGATCGCCCGCGACGGCGCACCCGTCTGGCGCCATATCGGCCAGGCGCGTTTGCGGATGCGGCCCTTTACCGACGCGTTCCTCAAGCGTTATCTCGACGAGGTCGATGAGGCGGTGCTCGGCTCTGTCGGCGCCTATCACCTGGAGGGGCGGGGCGCCCAGCTCTTCGCGCGGGTCGAGGGAGACCATTTCACTGTGCTCGGTCTGCCGCTCCTCGAAGTCCTCGGTTTTCTCCGCGCACAAGGGGTGCTTCTCGAATGACCGAAACGGACGATGCCCGGCCACTGACCGCCGGGGTGATGGGCTGGCCGATCCGGCACTCGAAATCCCCGGCGATCTTCGACTATTGGTTCGAGACCTACGAGATCGGGGGCCATTATCTGCCGCTCGCCGTGGCGCCGGAGGATTTTGCCGAGGTCTACCGTGCCTTGCCGAAGACCGGCATGCGCGGCGTGAACGTCACCATCCCGCACAAACGGGCCGCACTCGAATGCGCCGACGAGGCGACCGAGGCCGCCCGGGCGATCGGCGCGGCGAACATGATCCGGTTCTCGCCCGGGGGCTGCATCGTCGCGGACAACACCGACGGCTATGGTTTCGTCGAGGCGTTGCGGGCGGGCGCGCCCGGCTGGTCGCCGGCGGCAGGGCCTGCCGTGGTGCTCGGTGCTGGCGGGGCGTCGCGGGCCATTCTCTACGCGCTCCGCGAGGCCGGCTGCCCGGAGCTTCGTCTGCTCAATCGCACGCGAGAGACCGCCGAGGCCCTGGCGGGCGAGTTCGGCGGCCCCATCGTGACCGAGGCCTGGGAGGCCCGGGCAGATGCGCTCGCCGGGGCTTACACGATCGTGAACGCGACCGCGCTCGGCATGGAGGGCAACCCGCCGCTCGAGATCGCGCTCGAGGCCGCGCCCGAGGGCGCCGTGGTGACCGACATCGTTTATGCCCCGCTCGAGACCCCGCTCCTGTCGGCCGCCCGTGCCCGCGGGCTCATCGCCGTCGACGGGCTCGGCATGTTGCTTCATCAGGCCCGACCGGCCTTCGATGCGTGGTTCGGCATCGACCCGCGCATCGATGCGGCGCTCAGAGAAGCTTGCCTCGCCGAATGATCCGGGTCGCGCTCACAGGCTCGATCGGCATGGGAAAATCGACGGCCGGACGGGTCTTCGCGGCAGAGGGCGTGCCCGTCTGGGACGCGGATGCGGCCGTCCACCGGCTCTATGGCCCGGCTGCGGCGGGGACCGAGGCGATTGCGCGGCTCGCCCCCGAAGCGGTGGGCCCAGACGGGGTCGACCGCACGGCCCTCCGCTCTGCCATCCTGACCGACCCGTCGCTGTTGTCTCGGATCGAAGCGGCGATCCATCCGTTGGTGGCGCGGGACCGCGATGCGTTTCTCGCCCGCGCGGAGAGCGAGGGCGCCGACTTGGCAGTGTGCGATATCCCGCTTCTCTTCGAGACCGGGGCCGCGCGCGCATTCGATTGCGTTGTCGTCGTCTCCGCACCTCCCGAGGTTCAGCGGGCCCGCGTCCTCGCGCGTCCGGGCATGACCGAAGCGGCGTTTGCCGCGATCCTCGCCAAACAAACCCCTGATCCGGTCAAACGGGCCCATGCCGACCATGTGATCGAGACCCATCGCGGCCACAGCGCCGCCCGGGTCGAACTCCGGCGCATCTTGGCGGATCTCCGCCGCCTCGCCCGACGAGAGAGGAGAGCGAGCCATGCGTGAGCCCGCCCCGCGCGAGATCGTGCTCGATACGGAGACCACTGGGCTCGACCCGTCTGAGGGTCACCGGATCGTCGAGATCGCCGCCGTCGAGCTTCGAAACGGCCTGCCGACGGGCCGGGCCGAGCGCTGGTACATCAACCCCGAACGGCCGATGCCGGCGGACGCCTACCAAGTGCACGGGCTCGGCGACGACTTTCTCCGCAATCAACCGAAATTCGCTGAGATCGCGGACGCGTTCCTCGGTTTCATCGCCGGGGATCCGCTCGTCATACACAACGCCGCGTTCGATATGGCAATGCTGAACGCCGAGTTGACCCGGCTCGGCCGTCCCCGCCTCCCCGACAGCCGGGCCGTCGATACGCTCGCCTTGGCGCGGGAGGCATTTCCGGGCGCGCAGGTTTCGCTCGATGCGCTCTGCCGGCGGTTCGGGGTGGACAACTCGACGCGAGACAAGCACGGCGCGCTGCTCGACTGCGAGCTGTTGGCCGACGTCTATCTTGGCCTGCAAGGGGGGCGCCAGCGGGGCTTGGGTCTCGGCACCGAGGCAAGTCGACAACTCCCAGCCGGCGAGGCACCCGCTGACCGCAGTCGCGCCCGCCCGCGTCCTCAGCCTTTGGCCCCGCTTCTCACCGAAGCGGAGCGCGCCCGCCACGCGGCTTTTATCGCAGAATTCGGCGACGCGTCGGTCTGGGCCCGATACCCGACCGACTGACCGGATCGCTCAGGCTTGCTGCGGCGCGCCCGTATCGCCGCCTTCGGCCTGCTTGGCCCGGGCCGCTTCGACGCGCTGGCGATAGAGCTTAGCGAAATCGACATTGTCGAGCATGAGCGGCGGATAGCCGCCATCGCGGGTCACATCGGCGATCACCCGGCGGGCAAACGGCAAAAGCTGCCGCGGGCATTCGATGAAGAGGAACGGGTGCACGTGCTGCTGCTGCACGTTTTCGAACTGAAAGATCCCCGCGTAATCGAGTTCGACCAGGAACCGCGTGTTGTCGCCGGTCACGGCCTTGGCGTTGATCTTCATGTTCACTTGATAGCGGTCATCGGTGATCTTGCCCGCATCCATGCCGACATTGACCGAAATCTCCGGTTGTCCCTGCTGGGCGGTGCCCTCCATCACGCCGACGTTTTCGAACGAGAGGTCGCGGGTGAAGTGGGCGAGCATCCGTGCCATCGGCAGGTTGTTCGGGTCGAGGCCGAGCGCCGCGGCGGCGTCTTGGCTGGTTGTATCGGTCATCGGGACGGCTCCTTGCGTCGACGGGCGAACATTGCGCGTGCGCTAGCAGATGTCCCTCAGGGCCGCAACGTGTCCGGTCCCGCGGCAGGGGGTTTTTCCCAACCGCTCGCCGGACCGGTCCCGCGTGGCGCGTCCGTCTCGGTCTCGTCCACCTCTTCCCACGAGGTTTCCACGGTGCCGCGTGGGTCGGAGCGAGGATCGTGGGTCTGTCCCGCGCGGCTGAGCTCCACACGCGTTATTACCGCGTGCGCGAAGCGCCGCGCCAGACTGCGGATCACCATCCTCCGCACTGCCGGCACGAGCAGCAGAAACCCGATGGCGTCGGTGAAAAACCCGGGCGTCACCAGCACGATCCCCGACACGAGGATCAGCGCTCCGTGGGCCAGCGTGTCCGAGGGGTCTTCCCCCTCGGCGAGGCGCTGCTGCAACCGGGCGATTGCGGCAAACCCCTGGGCCCGCAAAAGAACCGTTCCGAGGAACGCGGTCGCCACCACGATACCCACGGTCGGCCAGGTGCCGATCCACTGGCCCATCTCGATGAAGAGCGCGATCTCGATTATCGGCACGAGAACGAGCGCGAGGAATAGGAACATGGGCGAAGCGTCTCCGGAGCGGTCATGGAATTGGCGTCATTGGCAGGTAGGGCGCTCGAAACGGCCGAACAACCGGCGTGGCGTGCGCTCGAAAGCCGGTGGCGTCGATAGACACTCCGATCGTTTGGCCTTACATAGGCGGTTCAGCGAGGCCGCCCCCCTGAAAGCCAAGCGAAGGCTGCCGGGGGCCGCGCGGGACGCACGGGGCCTCGGGCGATTGCGGAGTGGGGCAACCGCGGATCCGGGCGAGGACGACGCGAAGGCGAGCAAGGAAGGCCAGGCATGAACTCTTCTCAGCTGATCGAATTTATCATCCTTTTCGCGATTGCCGCGTTCGTGCTCTATCGGCTGCGCTCCGTCATCGGCACTCGCACCGGTTACGAGCCGCCATCGACCGGAATGGGCGGCCGCTCGAACGAGGCCGGGCCGCAGGTCAACAGCAGCGGCGAGGACAGCGAGGCGGACGAACTCGAAGCGGCGGCGGTCCGGGGGCTCGATCCGGAGGCGCGTCAGGCGCTCGGCGAGATCCGGTCCATCGAGCCGGATTTCAGCATGGAAGAGTTCCTCCACGGCGCCCGCTCGGCCTATGAAATGGTCCTCATGGCCTATGAAGAGGGCGACCGTGCGACGCTGCAAGACTTGTTGACGCCGGATGTCTATCAGGCCTTCGAGCGGGTCATCCGCAGCCGCGAGGAACAGGGCCTCGCCGTCGATGCAAAATTTATCGGCGTGCGGGATATCCGGGTGGACAGTCTGCGATACGACGCCGAGACCGCCGAGGCCGATCTCACCTTGCGCTTTGTCGGCGAGATGATCACCGCGGTCCGTGACAAGGAAGGGCGGATCGTCGAGGGCGATCCGAACGAAGTCCGGCGTCAGACCGATATCTGGACGTTCTCCCGCGTGATGGGTTCGCAGAACCCCAACTGGCTCCTGAGCGCCACGGGCGAGTAACCCCGATGTCCGGCGCCATCGGTCGGGACCGCGCCGCTCGGACGACGCGCGGCCCGTGGGCGCGGATCCCTCAAGCCGCGGCGGCGCTCGCAACGTTGCTCGCCTCCGGATGTGCGCCGCTCACGTTCGATGATCTGGACGGGTGGGCCGTCGCCGACCACGCGGGCGTTCTGGCCGCTTTGGAGCGCCATTGCCGCACGCGACCCGGCACGAGCTGTGCGGCGCTCCGTCGACCCGACGCGCCCCGTGCCGCGCTCGAGGCCGGGTTCCGCCCGGTCGCCGTCGAGGGAGAGGCGCTTTTTACCGGGTATTTCGAACCCGAACTCGCCGCCGCGCCGTCCTTCGCCCCGGGTTATCCGGTTCCCCTTTATGCTCCGCCCGTCGCGGCCGCGCCGCTGCCGACCCGCGCCGAGATCGAGGCGGGCGCCCTCGCCGGCCGAGGGCTCGAGATCGCTTGGCTTGCGGATCCGGTCGAAGCGTTCTTTCTCCATGTGCAGGGGTCCGGACGTCTCCGGTTTCCGGACGGACGGATCATGCGCGTGGGTTATGCGGGCAAGAACGGGTATCCCTACCGCTCGATCGGCCGCCTTCTGGCCGAGCGGACGGGCACGCCGCCCGCCGAGATCACTGCCCAGACCCTCGCCGCCTGGCTGCGCGCCGATCCGGATCGGGGCCGGGCGCTGATGGCGGAAAACTCCTCCTTCATCTTCTTTCGTCGGGTCGATGGGCTGCCTGACGATGCGGGCCCGATCGGTGCCGCAGGCCTCCCGCTCAGCGCGGGGGTCTCGGCTGCGGCGGACCCGGCGCATCACCCCGCCGGGAGCTTGCTCTGGATCGAGGGCGAGAACCCGCCGGGCCCCGGCACCGAGGGGGGTCCGGTGCGCCGGCTCGTGCTCGTTCAAGATACCGGCAGCGCGATCAAGGGCCCCGCACGGCTCGATCTCTTCCTGGGGTCGGGGACGGAGGCCGGTGCGCGCGCCGGTGCGCTCCGGGCGCGGGGGCGGGTGATCCGGCTCGTGCCCCGCGATCTGCCGGCGGGCTGAGCGATGCGGTCGGCCCCTCAGCCTCACGGGCGGCCCGCATGACCGGGCGGGGGCGACGCCGGGGTCTCAGACCCGAAGACCGGGCGATTTGGGAGCGGGTTGCACGGACGCTCACGCCGCTTCGCAGCCCGTCGAGCCGCCATGCGGGCCCGGTCAGCGAACCCCACCGCCCCACCGCGCCCGCCACCGATCCGTTGCCGGATCCGCCACGTCCGGTCTCCGAGCAGAGCCTGCCGTCACGGGTGGTCAAACCGATCGGTCGCCCGGTCCCCGGTCTCGGCTGGCAGCTGACGGGCGGCTCGGATCGTCCGGACCCGGTCGGCCGTCCAGAACCCGGGCTCGACCGGCGCACCGCCGAGCGTCTCCGCCGCGGCGAGCGTCCCCCCGATGCGCGGCTCGATCTGCACGGGTTGACCGCCGAGCGGGCGCATCGCCGTCTCGACGCGTTTATCGGCCAGGCGATCCGGCAAGGCCATCGCTGCGTCCTGGTCATCACCGGCAAGGGTGGGCGCAAACCTCGAGACGAGCTCGACTATATGGCGCCCGACCGCGGCGTGCTCCGACAGACCGTGCCGCGGTGGCTCCGCTCCGGGCCCTATGCGGGGCGGATCGTCGGGATCTTCGAGGCGCATCAACGCCATGGCGGCGCCGGTGCGCTCTATGTCTATCTCAAAAAGGGCCGTTGACCGCTCAGGCCGACCCGGAGGTCCGGCTGTCCGGGACGAGGAAGAGCCCATAGCGCTCCACGAACGCATCGATCACCGCCGTCACCAGTTCTTTCGACACATGCCGGCGGTCCTGGAGCCATGCGCGCTGCGGGTCCGAGGTGGTGACCGCCTCGAAAACTGGGAAATAGTCCACATCGGTCTCGGCACTGGCGATGGCTGCGGCGGCCGTGACCAGCGTCGACTTGGCGATCGTGTTTGCGACGATCACGTCCTCGCCACCGAATGTGCGCTCGATCGGCACAGGCGAGACCGTGAGGATCACCTTGCGCGCCCCGTTCTCGCCGCGCAGGAGCGCCGTGAGCGATTTGAGATATCCGTATACATCGTCGTAGCCGAGCCGACGAAGGCCGAAGCGGTCCGGGTCGAGCGACCTCAGCCGGGCGGGCGGGGGCCCGGCAAGCGCAAAGCCGGTCTTGCGATCGAACCAGATCTCGGTCTCGCCAAAGGTCACGACGACGAGCTTGGCTTGGAACGCCCGCGCGAAATAGCGCCCGATGGCGGCCCGGCGCTTGCGCTGCGCCTCGAGGCTGCCGGCGCCGGCGCGCTCGCCGAGATGCGGGTCGATCCAGAGATCGGTCAGCGCGAGGAAGCTCCGCTCGCTGATTTGCCGGCGTCCGGACGCCCATTCGAGTTCCTGCAGCAGCTCGGGCGGCGTCGCGACGTCGAGAAATCCGAGCCTGTGCGCCTTCTCCACATCGCTCGGATCCGCACGATCCGGCCGGCTCGTGACGCGCACGCCCCGGCGGGCCAGCGCCCCTTCGAGCCCCCGCGCGAAGCACGAGCCCAGATGGAAGACCGGCGCCTGCGGGTCGAGTTGGAACGAGGGCGGCAGCTCCGGCACCACGACGCCTCGGGCGATGCGGCTCCGGGCGTTGTGGATGCCGCGGGTCCAGCGATCGAGCCCGGGCTTGCGCGCTGGCGGGGCCCGGGGCGGGGCGGCGGGCGGGGGCCTCGGGGGGGGGGGGGCGGGCTTGGGGGGGGCCCCCCGCCCCCCCCCCCC
>JBHJGX010000002.1:0-8723 GCA_050331395.1 Paracoccaceae bacterium | reverse complement strand
AGGCGAGCGCCCGCCCGCCGCGATATTTGTAGCGCTCGAAATAGGCGTGCGTGGTCCCGAGCACGCGAAAGCCCTTGTGGCTGTCGCCGAGCGAAAGCGGAACGGCCCAATCGACGTTCCGCATCGCCAAGATGTCCTGATAACTTTCCCAACTGATGTTGTTGGTGGCGCTGCCGATCCGGAACACGGAGTAGAGCAAGAGCTGCACGCTGCCCGAACGCGCGCCGACGATGAGATCGACACCCGAGATCGTGTCGGCAAAGCTCTCCTTGGCCCCGGTGCGGACTTTCTCGACGGCGAGGAAGAGCGCGCAGGAGAGCCCGATCGCGAGGATCGTCAGCCCGACGGTCACGCGGCGGTTGAGGAGCGAGGCGAGCGCGAGGCGGAGCAGGATCATGGCCGGGCGGTCTCTCCGGTGCGGGCGATGTCCGTGAGCCGCACCGTCCGGTCGAAGCGGTCGGCGAGGCGGGCGTCGTGGCTCACCATCAAAAGCGCGCCGCCTTGGACCTCGAGCTGGTCGAAGAGGAGGGCGAGGAACGCGTCCTGGGTGTCGCTGTCGAGGGCGGAGGTCGGTTCGTCGGCGATCAGGATCTCGGGCGCACCGATGAGCGCGCGCGCGACGGCCACGCGTTGTTGTTGTCCGACCGAGAGATTGGCTGCGGGGCCGTGTTCGGTCGCGGCGCTCGGCAGGCCGAGCTCATCGAGCAGCCGCCGGGCTTCGTCGCGGGCGCGCGGCCCGAGCCGGCGCCGCCGGTCCGGCGCGAAGCCGAGCGGCAGCAGCACATTGTCGAGCGCAGTCGCATAAGGCAGCAGGTTAAACATCTGAAAGATCACGCCGAAATGCTCGGCCCGAAACCGGTCCCGCCGTGGCCCGGACAGCGTGGAAAAGGGCTTGCCCAGCGCCGTGACGCTGCCCTCGGTCGGGGTCGCGATCCCGCAGAGGAGCGAAAGCAGCGTGGATTTTCCCGATCCGCTCGGGCCGACCAGGAAAAGCCGCTCCCCCGCGCCCAATTCGAACGCATCGACAGACAGATGAAAGCCCCGCTGGCCGGCGAACCGGAAGCGGAGCCCATCGACGGTCAGAGCGGAGGACACCGGGCGCGCGCCCGTGCGGGCCTGCCGGTTGCGATCCGCCCCGCTCAGCTCTGGCCGGGGATCGTGAGCTGCGGACCTTCGCGCGTGACCTCGAAGCCGGTGCTGCCGGCCTCGGAGATCAACTGGATCTCGAGCTCGCGCGCGTTCTCGAAGGTGTCGAAATAGGCGAACTCGATCCCGGTGAGCTCAGCCGGATTGGCGCAGGCGAGCGCATAGTCCGCCCGGAACTCGGTGTGGCCTTCGCCTTTGCCGTGGGCGTGGTCGTCGCCGTGGTCGTCGCCGTGGGCGTGCTCGTCGCCGTGGGCGTGTTCGTCGCCGTGGGCGTGGTCGTCGCCGTGGTCGTCATGCTCGTGGTCGTCGTGACCCTCGTCGCCGACGAGCGAAACGGACGCGGTCGTCAGCGCGCAGCCCGCCGCCGCCGGAACCACGAAAAGGGCGAGCGGGTCGCTCAGCGTTGCCTTCGCCGCCTCGATCGCCGCACGGTCTTCGTCGCTTTCCGCGGCATGCTCGAAGCCGACAATGTCTGCGCCGGGCGCGGCGAATTCCATCACCACGTCACTGCCCTCGATGGCGATGTTGAGCTGGCCGACGCCGTGCTCGTGGGCGCCGAGGCCGCGTGTCTCTTCGGCGCCGGCATAGACCGACGCGGTCAGCGGCAGGGTGGCGAGAACGGCGAATGAAAGGGGGCTGCGCATCGGAATCTCCGCATGGGTTTGGTCGGGCGAAGAGTAACGGAATGCCGCAAACGTTACAAGATAACATCACCGCCACGACGCCCAGCCTGCGTCCATCGGTGCAGGACGGACCCCGCCACCTGTGCTAGGGTCCAGCCCGCGGGAAGTCGGGAGCAGACCATCGTGAGAGGCCGGATCTGTCGTGCCGCGACGCTGGGGCATGTCGGGGGAGGGGCGGCATGAGCGATCTCGTCCGTCGGATCGGCCGCGGCATCGCCTGGCGATACGCAATCGCGCTCGTCCTCGTGGCGTTCCTTGCGACCGGGGCGTTCAGCGGCATTTATCTGGCGCTCCGGGCCGAGGAGCAGCAGGCCGCGCTCCTGCGGCTTGTCGCCAAACAAGAGGCCGCGAGCCAGCGCATCGCCTTCTTCGCCAATGCCTATGCGGGTGCGCCGAACGCGGTGGCGCGCAAGACCTATGGCCGCGAACTCCGCCGGGCGATCAAGACCATGCGCCGTGTGCACACGGATATCATGACCGGGAGCCCCGAATACTCGGCAACCGCGACTGCGCGGATCCGCGAGCTGATGACCTTGGGCCCCAATTCTTTCGATCGACAGATCCGCTTTTTCCTGAATGATGCGACGCGGCTGTTGGAGCTTCCGACCGAAGACTTGCGGATCAATCATCCGGCCCTCGAACGATTGAACCTGGCGGGGATGAATTTCGTGCCGCAAGGTTTCGGCCTCGTCTCCGATATTCTCAAGGACGAACGCGAAGCGACATTGTTGAAATTCGAGCGGTTCGAGGTGGTCGTCTGGCTCGCGACCCTGTCGCTGTTGGTTCTCGAATTCCTGTTCATCTTCAGACCGATGGGACGTCTGGTTCGGACGACCGTCGGGCGTCTCGAAGCCGAGCGCGCCCGGGCCGAGACCTACCGTGCCGAAGCCGAGGCCGCGACCCAGGCCAAGTCGCGGTTCCTCGCGAATATGAGCCACGAGGTGCGGACGCCGCTCAATGGCGTGCTCGGCATGGCGCAGCTGCTCGAGCGCACGGAGCTGACCCAGAAACAGCGGCAATATCTGCAGATCATCCGCCATTCCGGCCGTGGGTTGCTCGATCTGATCGAGGACGTCCTTGATATCTCCAAGATCGAGGCGGGCGTGCTCGAGATCGAACCGCGCGCGTTCAACCCGGTCGAGATGCTCGAGATGACGGGCGGTGCGATCCGGGCGTTGGCCGAGTCGAAAGGGCTCGACCTCGTCATCGAAACCGACCCGGCGCTCGATGCGATCTTCGAGGGCGACGATCTCCGGATCCGGCAAATTCTTCTCAATCTGCTCGGCAATGCGCTCAAATTCACCGATGCGGGACGGATCCGCCTTACGGCGACCGAGCGTGCCGACGGGCAGGTCCGGTTCGAGGTGAGCGACACCGGCCCCGGCATTCCCGCCGCCAATCTGCCCTCGATCTTCGAGCGGTTCACCCAATTCGGCGATGCACCGGCGAGCCGGTTGGGCGGGGCAGGGCTCGGCCTCGCGATCTCCCGCGAATTGACCGAGCTTTTGGGCGGGCGGATCTGGGTGGAAAGCAACGACGGCGAGGGGGCGATCTTCCGGCTTGAACTGCCGCTTGCGCGCCGCCGGGCGCCGGCCGATACCGAGACCGCCTGACCGGGGGTCGCGTCGCGTTGCGGGCCCATCGCCCGCGCGCTATAGGGCCGCTGGGTGACACCGGGGGAGGCACAGGCGGGCATGGCGAGCGGACGGCGCATCGCGGTGGTGATCCCGACCTATAATCGGGCGCATGTCCTCGGCGCCTGCCTCGACAGCGTTCTCGAGCAGACCGTGGCGGCCGACGAGGTGATCGTGGTCGACGACGGCTCCTCCGATAGGACGGCCGAACTGCTGGCGGGCTATGGCGACCGGATCCGCGCGATCCGACAGCCGAATGGCGGGGTCAGCCGGGCGCGCAATGCGGGCATCGCAGCGGCGACTGCGGAATGGGTCGCCTTCGTCGACAGCGACGACCTCTGGCGGCCGACCCGGATCGAGGTTCTGCACCGGGATCTGACGGGCGCGCCGCCCGAGATCGGGGTGCATGTGGCCGATCTGCTCCTGACCGGCGAGGACTACGCCCAGTCGATGTTCGCGCTCCACGGCTTCGGGCATCCGATCGACCGGGCCGTCCGCCTCGACGACCCGATGCCGGCGGCGCTCGCGGCGATGGGCATGCAGGCGAGCGCGGCGCGGCGAGACTGGCTTCATCGGGCGGGGCTCTTCGATCCGGACCTCCGGAGCGGCGAGGACACCGACCTCATGTGCCGCATGGCGGTGCTCGGCCCCTGGCTCATCACCGGGGCTGAGGTTGCCGAGGTGCGCCGCCTGCCGGGCGATCAGGGCGCCCTTGTCGAGCAGGAGCGGCGCGACCAGATCCGGGCGCGGAGCGACCGGGCGCGCTATCTCGCAGCCTTGCGCGACCTCGCCCTCACGCCGGCGCAGGATCGCCTCGTCGGCAAGGTGCTGAACCATGTGCTTCTGTTACGTGCGGAGGCAGAACTGTTGGACGGCGCGCCTTGGCGGCAGAGCGTCCTCGCGGCGGCGCGGGCGCACCCCTCGGCGCTCAAAGGTTGGCTGAAGGCGGTTCCGCCCCTTATCGCCGGGCGGGCCGGGTTCCGCTTTGTCTTCGGCGAACATCGCGGCTTTCGCCGCAGCTGAGACCTGCGCGCCGGAGGGGGAGCCTCTCCGGCCGTGCGCGTGACGCTCAGTTGAAGCGGTTGGTGTGGAGCGCCGTCGAAATCTGATCGAACCCGATCTCGCCGCCGAAGCCGAACCAGACCTCCTGCATGGCCCGCTTCCAGGCGAGCCGCTCCGCCTCGGAAAGCTCGAAGACCGGCCGACCGTCTCCGATCATAGCATATTTCGCGGCTTCGTTCAGCTCGAACGAGAGCTTGTTCCGCTCGAAGGCCACTTCGATAATCATCGCCTCGAGATCGGCGCGGAGGTCCGGCGCAAGCCCGTCCCAGAACGACGTGGCCGCAACCAGCATGAACTGCTGCACGGTGTGGTTCGTTTCGGTCAGTCCTCCCGCTGCGGCGGCCGCGCCCGAGGAGCGCAGCGCCGACCAGCTCCCGTCGGCCGCATCGATCTGGCCGGTGACCAGGGCGTCGGGGATCTCGCGCTCGGGCAGCGCGACGGGGACGGCCCCGATCGTGGTCACTGTCGCCTGGGCGAGCTCGGAATTGCCGGTCCGAAAGTCGAGCCCCTCGACATCCCCCGGGACGCGGAGAGGCCGGCTCGCGACGATCTGATCGAAGCCGTCGAGGACAAAGGCAAGCCCCCTCAGCCCGTCCTCGCCGAGGGTGTCGGTGAGGAGCGCCTGACCGGTATCGCTCGCCTGAAACGCCAGGACCGACGGCACCCCGTCAAAGAGGAACGGAAGGTCGAAGACGAGAAACCGCCGGCTGACCGTGCCGAGGGTCGCGGTGTCGATGGCGCCGATCTCGAACCGTCCCTCGGAGAGCGCGTCGGGCAGGGTCGCATCGGTGTGGTCCTCCGCCTCGGGCGCGACGGTCATACAGGCCCGCCCGTCGAGCTCCGCATTGATGCGTTCCGCGAGGGCATGAGCGACCTCTCCACGAGCATTACCGCGCTCGGCAGCGGTATGATGAAAGCGAAGCCGCGTTTCGTCCGCTTCGCACTCAGCCAACGCGCCGGTCTGCAAAACCGCAAGCGCGCTGCCTAATAGTATAGCAAGTCGAACCATTTGCTTACCCTCGCGTCATTTATGCTGGAAATGCGCGTTAAACTTAATCCGTCAAGGCCGTCCGAATTCTCCTCCGCGTGCGTCGGACCGGTTTGCGAGGCCGCACGGGGGGTGACGTGTCCGGCCCCTCGCTGTGCCGCGGGTTGAGTTCAATCGCCGAATCGTGAAAAGTAATGTCGCAGCCTTGCGAATTGGTCCGAATTTTCTCGAAACCCGGCCGGCAATCTATATCTTGTGATTACTGAATTATCGGAGTTGCGGGATCGCAATCGTGGCCGGACAGCAGGCGAGCAATCCGCTAGGGGGCGATGGTATTTAGCGGGCCGCACCGGGCTCGCTTGCGCGGGAGTGCCAAACGTGAAACTGCGCCCCGAGGGAGCGGCAGACGCGACGATTGATGCGGAAATGTTGTCGCGATGGAGCGATGACAGCCGGCCGGTTTGGATCGTGGCCGGCGACGATCGCAAAGTGATATGGTCGAATTCCGCCGCCGTTCACCTAGAGCGCGCGGGCCGGGTCGACATGACCGGCGCACGGCCGGATGACGAGACGGCGGGCGACATGCCTTTCGAGCCCTTTACCTGCCGGCTCAGCCTCGGGGCGCCGTTCGACCCCTCTGTCGAAGACACCGGAGACGACGCGCGGACCATCGGCTGCGTCTGCCGTCCCACCTCGGACGCGGTGAACGGCCCGACCATCCGTGTGGAGGCCGAAGGTTTCGAGACGATCCTGCGGAAGACGCCAGCTGCGCGCCTCTCGGCGACCGAGGTCGCCGATCTGTTGGTCGAAGCCACGGTGGCGCCTGCCGGCGCCTGGCGGCGGACGTTGATGGCCAAATTGGCGCGGCTCGTCGAGAATGCCGCCCCTTGGCTCAGGGCCGAGATTCTGATCTTGCCGCAATCGCCCGGAGACGCGCCTGAGGTGATTGCCCCTTCGCTCGGGTCCGGCCATGAGGCGGCGATCCAGGCGGCTTGGTTGGACGGCGAGGAGCTTCCGGCGCGCATTGCCCTCGAGATCGGTCGTGCCCGCAGCGTCCCGCCCACAGAGCTCGCAGCCGCCCTCCCAGGTCTCCTGGCGTTCTCGCGTGCGATCCGCAGCGAACGGGGCGAGGTCGGCGGAGTGCTGACGCTCTATTCGAGGGCCGATCCGGCAGGGCTTCTCGATGCGGCCGAAAAGATGGCGGCGGCCGTGATGCCGATGGCGCGCGAGCCGATGCCGCGCCCGTTGCGAAGCGCCGAGGCGGTGCACGCCCAGCCGGTGATGATAGCCGAGATCGACACTGCCGGCCGGTTCTGCGCCATGAACGACGCCTTTTGCGACGCGCTCAGGCTCTCGCGCCCGGCGTCGCTCGGTCAGCGCCTGGACGACCTCTTCGGCGAGGACGGGGCAGCGCCCTTCGAACGGATCCTGAACGCGCTCCGCGTCCAGCCGACCGTCGAGGCCATCCTCGACGAACCGGCCGGGCAAGGGCGCAAGCTCACGGTGACCGCGTATCGCCGCGAGCCTGACGATCGTGCGGTGCTGGTGGCGACGAGCCTCACGCCCGCCCCTCCGCTGCCCGGAGGGTCCTGGTACCGGGGCGCGGAGGATCGGTTTCGCACCGTGTTCGATCTTGCGCCCGTCGGTCTCTGCATCGACCGGCTGCGAGACGGCACCGTGGTGGATGCGAACCCGGCGATGGCCCGTCTCTATGGCTACCGGCCCGAGGATTTCGGCACGCTCGTCTATTGGGACGAACTTGCGCCTGAGACCGTCGAGCAGGAGAAGGAAGCCCTCGATCTGTTGCGCCGCCAAGGTTGGCACGGGCCGTTGCCGCGGCGGGCCATGCGCCCGGACGGCAGCTCGCTCGCGGTGCTGATCAGTGCCGTCCTGATCGCCGGCCCCGAAGGCGAGCCGATGATCCTAAGCGCAGTGCAAGATCTCTCCGAGCGCAAACGCGCCGAAGAGAAGCTTCGCACGCTGACCGAGCGTGTGGAGATGGCGCTCCAGCTGACCGGCGCCGGGCTCTTCATCTACGATATCGAGGCCGATACGTTGGACGCGGATAAACGCATGTTGGAGATCTACGGCCTGACGGACGCGCCGCCGCCCAAGCCGACGCCCCGCGGGTTCTGGTCGAGCTTCGTGCATCCGGAGGACCGCGATAAGGCGCGCGAACGGTTCGCCGATGCACGGCAAGGCAAGCTCATGCGGGATCACGAACACCGGATCTATCGAGCGGACGGAGAACTGAGGGTCGTGCGCATCGCATCCCAACTGATCCGCAAGGACGGTCGGCCAACCCATGTGGTCGCGATCAATATGGACGTCACCGAGGAACGACGCACTTTGGAGGCTCGCGAGGCGGCGCGGCGGGCGGCAGAAGACGCAAACCGCGCCAAGACCCGGTTTCTCGCCAATATCTCGCATGAGCTGCGGACGCCGCTGAACGGGATCCTCGGCGTCGCTCAATTGTTGGAGGCCACGGGAGAAAGCGCCAAGATGCGCGACTACGGGGCGCTGATCCGGGCGGCCGGCGATACGTTGTTGCCGTTGGTCGAGGATTTGCTCGATCTGGCCAGCATCGAGTCGGGTCAAATGCGGTTGGATCGCAGGCAGGTGGAGCTTGCGCCGCTCGCTCAGTCGGCCATCGATACGGTGCGGGGCGCGGCCGAGGCGAAGGGGCTCGGTCTATCGTTTGAGATCGGGCGCGGTGTGCCCGACTGGATCGAGACCGACGGATCGCGGCTCCGCCAGGTGCTGGTTAACCTGCTGGCCAATGCGGTCAAATACACCGAGGCGGGCTCCGTGGGCCTCCGCATCGAACGAGACGGCGGAGACCTGGAGCGGACGCCCGACGACCCGGGCGGCGTCGCCCTCCGCTTTCTGGTCTGCGACACGGGGCCCGGCATCGACCCGGCCGACCATGACACGATCTTTCAGCGGTTCATGCAGGGGCCGTCGTCGTCGGGAACACTGAACGGCGGGGTCGGGCTCGGGCTTGCGATCGCCCGCGAGGTTGTCGAGCAGATGGGCGGTCGGATCGGCGTCGAGAGCGCGCCGGGCCGCGGCTCGGTCTTCTGGGTGGCGTTGACCGTCCCGCCAGTCGACACCGACATGTGAAAGGCCCCGCCAAACCCCCCGGCCCCACCATTAGAACGAGTACCCACAGCCACAAAACAAAAACAGCACCGCGGCGTCCCTGAGGTT
>JBHJGX010000001.1:0-9035 GCA_050331395.1 Paracoccaceae bacterium | reverse complement strand
CGCCGTCGTGCGGGGATCGGTCACGTCTGCCGCCCCGCGCGCCGCGATGCCCGCCACACGGATCGCAGTCGGCAGTCCGCCGCGAGCCGGGGGCCCGCCACGCCGGGCGAGGTCCGACGCGGCGGCACGGGCCCGTCGGGCCCGTACGGAGCGGTCGCCGTCCAGAGCCCGGGGGCTAGGCGCCGGTTCGGCCGCGTGCTAGCGGAACGCCCCGGTCATGGGCGCGGAGGCAATCCGAGATGAACGACGCGGCACGGGGCATTCGGTTCGCGCTCTGCGCCGTCACGCTCTTCGCTTTTCAAGACGGTATCTCGCGATATTTGGCGGCGAGTTATCCCGTCCCCTTTTTCGTGATGATCCGCTACTGGTTCTTCGCAGCGTTCGTCATCGCGCTTTCGGCGCGCATGCCGGGCGGTGTCCGAGGCGCGGCCCAAACCGCCCTGCCAATCCTGCAAATCATCCGGGGCGTGCTGCTTGTCGCGCAAATTTGGGTGATCGTGACCAGCTTCGATTTGATCGGGCTCGGTGCGACCCACGCGATTTTTGCGCTCCACCCGCTTCTGGCCACATTGCTCGCGATCCCGGTCCTCGGCGAAGCGGTCGGCTGGCGGCGGCTCGCGGCGGTGGGCGTGGGGTTTGCGGGCGTGTTGGTGATCTTGCGCCCGGGGACCGAGGTATTTCAGGCCGAGGCCCTCGTCGCGCTCGCGGCGGCGGCGATGTTTTCGGTCTACAGCCTGCTGACCCGGATGGTCTCGCGGGCCGACGGATCCGGGGCGCCCGCGTTCTTCTACACCGGTGTCGCGGGGGCGGCGGCGATCACGCTCGTCGGGCCGTGGTACTGGACGCCGATGAGCCTGCCCGACATGGCCTGGCTCGGGCTTCTCTGTCTGACCGGGATGAGCGGGCATTACTTCCTGATCCGCGCGCTCGATGCGACCGAGGCGGTGCGGATCCAACCGCTCATTTATCTGCAGATGGTGTTCGGCATCACGATCGGCGCGGTTGTTTTCGGGGAGACGATCGAGGCGACGGCGCTGATCGGTGTCGCGATGATCATCGGTGCCGGGCTCTATGCGATCTGGCGCGAATACCGCTCGACGCGCGCGGCCCGATCGTGAGGTCTCCGAGAAAGCGGGTCTGGTCTCGCCCGGGTCGGTCGGGTTTGCGTGAGCCTTTCGATCACGGGCAGCACCGGCCTGCCGGCGGGCGGAGCCACACGGTCGCGATAGCGCCAGGCCGAGGGATGACGCTCTCAAGGGTGCCCTGTGGCGCCACGGGCCGAGAGCGGGATCAGGCCGAGAGGTCGGCCCCCACGCGCAGTCCGCCGCAGACGATCCCGCGGACATTGACGATGGGCGCCTCGGCGCTCTGGCGATAGCTCGGGTCGGCCCGGTCCAACACCCCGCACCGGGCGAGCAATGCGGCCATCACCGCGGCCGCCGCCCGCTCGTCGCCGTCGTCGATTTTGACCGCGATGCCGAGACCACGCTCGGGCAAGATCGCCGCAAAGCCCCCGTCGGCGCCCGATTTCGTGACCGTGCCGCCGGTGCTCGCCCAGGTAAAGCGCGTCGCCCACGAGGCTGGATAGCCGATCAGCACCGGATGCGCCTTCATCGCTGCGCGGAGCCGACCCATCGCCGTCGCGCGCCGGTCCGAGCCTGCCGCTTCTGGCGCGGCATACCGGGCCATGGCGGTTGCGAGCCCCTGCAGCGTCACCGCGAAATTGGGGGCAGAGCAGCCGTCGACGGACGGGCCCGCGGGGTCCTCGCCGCAGGTCTCGGCCATCGCCGCGCGGACCGCCCGCTGCACCGGGTGATCCGGCGCGTGATAGTCCGGGTCGCCCGCGAGATGGCGCGAGAGGGTCAGGAACCCCGAATGTTTTCCCGAACACTGGTGGTGGATTTGGGTCACGGTCCCGCCGCCGGCCCGCATCTCGGAGCGCGTTGCGGCGTCGAGGGGGGGATGGGAGCCGCAGCGAAGTGCTGCCTCGCCGAGCCCGAGTGCCGCCAGCCAGGGCGCGACGATCGAGGTGTGTGCGGCCGTCCCGCCATGGGAGGCGCAGGCGAGGGCCAGGTGGCGGGCGTCGAGCCCCGCCGCATCCGCCGCCCCGCTCTCCACCATGGGCAGCGCCTGGATCATCTTGCAGGCCGAGCGCGGAAGGTGGACCCTCGAAACGTCGCCCCAGGCCTCGACGACCTCGCCCGTCGGCGTCGCGATCGCGGCCGCCCCCCGGTGGGTGCATTCGAGGATATCGCCCCGCCAGATTTCGACCAGGACCGGGTTCGCGGTCGTCACAGTCCGCGCAGTCGTCAAAGTCGGCGCCGTCATCGCTCGGGCGGGTCCTTCAATCGTTCTCAAGTTCATGGACGAAGCGGTCGCCGAGCGCGGATCGCAGCCGGCCGAAGGCGAGGCGGAGCCGGCTCTTCACGGTGCCGAGCGGCAGGCCGAGGGACGCGGCGATCTCGCCATGGCTGAGGCCGGAGAAGAAGGCCATGCGCACGATCTCCCGTTGGGTTTCGGGCAGCTCCGCGAGCGCTGCGCGCACCTGCCGGTCTCGCTCGAGCGCGGAATGGTCCTCTTCGGCCGACGGCGCCGCGTCGACGGCCAACAGCATGTCCTCGAGATCGGGCGCATCGCGGCGGTTCCGGCGCAAGAGATCGATGCGCTTGTTGCGGGCGATGGTGAAGATCCAGGTGGCGGCGGAGGCCTTATTCGGATCGTAGCGCCCGGCAAAGCGCCAGAGCGAGACCATTACCTCCTGGGTCGCCTCCTCGGCCAGGCCCTCGGTGGCGCCGGCGCGGATCAGAAAGCCCTTGATGCGGCCGGCATAGCGCTCGAAGAGCTGCGCAAAGGCGACCCGATCCCGGCGCGCGGCCACAGCAGCGAGCAGCGCCTCGTCGGACGCGGCGTCGCCCGGCGGCGCAGCGGAACGCGCGGGCTTTTGGGTGTCGTCGTTCACCAGATGCGGTGTCCCGGTCCGAGGGTCGATCCCGTCCATCTTCGATACGCCGACCTGCCGCGGCACGCGGTGGCACGGGGTGGCGCGGGGTGGCCTTGCCGGCCTCCCGAGGCTATCATCCGCCCCGACGGAAATTGAGGCAACCCCCAAAACCCGCGCGCGACCGGACAAGAGCCGCGGCGGAGACAGGATGAGGCGAGCGATGACGGCGATCTCCAGGATCTTTCATGTATTTGCTGCCATGGCAGCGATTTGCGTTGCCGTGACGCCGGCGGCGGTGGCTCAAACCCAGACCCGGGTCGATGCCTCGCGCGACTGGAGCGTCTTCGAGGCGACGCAGAACGGCACCAAAGTGTGCTGGATCGTGTCGATGCCGACCAAGTCGGTGGCCCTGCGCGGCGGTAATCAGGTCGAGGTCCGCCGCGGGGATATCTTTCTCATGGTGGCGAACCGGGTGTCCGAAAGCCGCCCCGGCGAGAACGCGACCAACGAGGTGAATTTCGTCGCTGGGTATCCGTTCAAAGCGGGCTCGGAAGTCGAGGTTACCGTGGGCTCCGAGAGTTTCACGATGTTCACGGACGGCGAAAACGCCTGGACGCCGTCTCCGTCCGAGGATCAGAAGCTCGTGAGCGCGTTTCGCCGGGGCGTGAACGCCCGGGTGGAAGGGGTGTCGAGCCGGGGAACGACGACGGTGGACACGTTCTCGCTTTTGGGCTTCACCGCCGCACTGGAGAGCGCAACGGGCCGCTGCGGCTAGACCCGGCTGTCGGATCGGAGTGGCGGGGCGGTGCCCCGCCCGCCGCGGCGACCCCCGCACGGCTTGGGCGGCATTGGTCTCGCGGCGGGTTGCTCCCATGGCGCGGCTTGGCGGGCCAGACTGCGGGGCGTGCCGCCCCGTCCGCCGCGACATGCTCGGCACGCTGTGGCGGACACCCGTCTCGCGGCGAGTTGCCCACATCGCACGGCTTGGCGCGTCAGCTGCGGGACGTGTCTTGTCTGGGACGCGGCAGCCCCGCATTCGCCGGCCGGCGGTGTCGCAGCTCTGTCGACAAACCCGAGCGGGAACGGCAAGCGCCTCTGCCATGAGCCATCGGTCGCCTGCCAGGATGGGCATCGACCCGGCGCGCGCCGGCAACCCACAGCGCGTCACCGATGGTCGCAACGTCGAAGCCCGCCACCGCAGGGCGAACGCCGTCGTGGTGGACCGCATCTGGAGTGCACACCAGCGAGGGTCGCCAAGCAGACCGATGTCGGCCACCCGCCGCGGGCCGGTTGTTCGCCAAGCCGTGCGGGCGTCGGCGCGGCGCCCCCGTCTTGTGCGACCGCTCCATGGCGGGCTGGTCCGATCGGACCTGCGGTGATATCTCCTACACATGGCACCGCCCTCCGATCCCCATCAGCGCCCCGCAGCCGCGCCGCCCGCCACCGCGATTGCGCCGGATTTCGCGACCCTGCCGCGCCCGCGCGCGTCCACCGAAGACGGCCGCATCTCGCTTGTCGGGCTCACCCGCGCGCGGCTACTCGACGCGCTTTCCGCCGCCGGCGTGCCTGCCAAGCAGTCGCGCATGCGCGCAGACCAGCTCTGGTCCTGGATCTATGTCCGGGGAGCCACCGAGTTCGACCAGATGACCAACCTCTCGAAAGGATTTTGCGCCGATCTGGCCGCCGCCTTCACGGTCGGCCGGCCGGAGATCGCGAAGCGCCAGATCAGCCGCGACGGCACGCGCAAGTACCTCCTCCGGATCGCCGGCGGGCACGAGGTCGAGACGGTCTATATTCCGGAAGAGGATCGCGGCACGCTCTGTGTCTCGTCCCAGGTCGGCTGTACGCTCACCTGCTCCTTCTGTCACACCGGCACGCAAAAGCTCGTCCGCAACCTCACGGCGGCAGAAATCGTCGGTCAGATCCTGGCGGCCCGCGATGATCTCGAGGCATGGCCGCGTCCCGGCGAGCGCGCCCCGGAGCAGCGGCTCATCTCGAATGTGGTGCTCATGGGCATGGGCGAGCCGCTCTACAACACCGACGCCGTCCGCGACGCCATGCAGATCGCCATGGACGGGGAGGGCCTCAGCCTTTCTCGCCGTCGGATCACGCTTTCGACATCGGGTGTCGTGCCCGAGATCCCCCGGTGGGGCGCAGAGGCCGGCACGCTGCTCGCCATCTCGCTCCATGCGACCACCGACGCGGTGCGCGACCGCCTGGTGCCGATCAACAAGAAGTGGCCGATCGCAGAGCTCCTCGCGGCCTGCCGCGCGTATCCGCGGCTCTCGAATGCCGAGCGGATTACCTTCGAATACGTGATGCTCAAGGGCGTGAACGACAGCGACGCGGATGCCAAGCGGCTGGTGCAGCTGATCGCGGGGATCCCTGCCAAGATCAACCTCATCCCGTTCAATGCCTGGCCCGGGGCCGTCTATGAGCGCTCGGACTGGGCGCGGATCGAGGCCTTTGCCGAGATCGTCAATCGCGCGGGCTATGCCTCTCCGGTGCGCACACCGCGTGGCGAGGACATCCTCGCCGCTTGCGGTCAGCTCAAATCCGCCACTGAGCGCGCGCGGAAGTCCCGCGCCCAAATCGAGGCCGATCTTTCCGGGTGAGGCGATTGGGAGGCGCCGCGTCGTGCGCGTCGGCGGCGTCGCAGGATGCGGTCTGGCGGAGGCTCCGGGTCTCGGCAATGCGTCTCTGCGAGCGGCGGGGATCATGTGAGCAGGAGAACCATGCCCTCCCCAGCCGCGGCCCGAGCGGCGACAAAGCCGCGCAAGTCGTCCGCATAATCCAGCACATAGGCGATATGTTCGGGATCGCGCCGCGCCCACATCTCGGGATAGATCTCGGCGCGCCGAAGACCTTCGAAATCCCACCGGGCCTCGAGGGTCGCTCGATCCGCCACCGCGAGCTGCTTGGCATAGGCCGCGGTCTCCGCTGCGCTCACGATGCGCGCCGGGCCATAGCCTTGATCCTCGCCGACCTCACGCCCGCCGAGCAGCGCGCCCGCGGGCATCGACGCCTCGTCGGCCGTTCCGGTAAGGAGCCAGTGGATCGCATGCCAGCTCTTGTCCAGGTCGATCTCCCGCGGCGTGGCTTCGCCGGCAGCGGTCGGCGGGTGATCTCTACGCGCCCCATGCGCGCCCTCCGGCCCGTCGCTGGCCGCCTCTGCGGTTGCTTGATCGTCGAGAAAGCTGCCGACCCGGGCCGGATCCGCGATCATTGCGTTGATCTGGTCCTCGCGCGCGGCGACCAGCGTCAAGACCATCCCCATGCGATCCTCCCGCGCCCCAACTGCGCGCCCCAACTGCGCGCCCCGGTCCCGGTGCAAACGGGCGCGGCCGGAGCGCGCCCGGCTCTGATCAGCGGCGGGTGGCGCGGAGGGCGCCGAACGCGCCAAGGCCGGTGAGCATGAGCACGAGCCCCGCCGGCAGCGGGATCACGCCGTCGGGCGCTGCGGCGAAGACCAGATTGTCTGCGTCGAAGATCTCGCCCTCTGTTGCAAGCGCGGTGCCGAACGCGATTTGGGTGAAGTCGCCCATGCCGACGATACCGAGAAAGCCTTCGCCGGGATCGCCGAGCACGCTGCCGAAATTCACCGTCTCGTCGCCCATGCCGTCGAAATTGCCGGTGACCGTGAGAATTCCCGCGTTCGTAGTATCATCCCAGTCGGCACCGAAGGCGAAGATCGCCTCGGGAAACGTCCAGGTGATCAGGAGCGAGGCTTGGGCCCCGTCTCCGTCAACCGCGTTCTCGTAAATACCGTCGTCGATCATGTTGTCGACCAGAAACCGAGTGCCACCGCTGTTGGTCGAGACGACACCGCTGTCGAAGGTGATGCTGTCGGCATCGGCGATGTCGTTATCGAATCCGTCCTCGGTGATGGTCGCGCCGCCGACCGCGGCCTCCCATGCCGCGCGGTCCGTGAAGACCTGGAACGGCGCTGCCCCGGCCGCGGTCGAGATGGCCGTCGCGAGGACGGCGGAGACGAGAGCGTTGCGCATAATGGGTCCCCCCAACGGTTCCTTTGCTGAGCGTACGATTTTTCAACTCTGTATGACAGCCCGGAGTGTCTTGGTCTGCTGTCACGTGCGCTGCGAGACCGTGACCGGCGCCGATAACCGTGTTATGTCGCGCTTCGGTTGGCGACGTGGGGCACCCATGGCAGCGGAGAGCGACGCGACGATCATGACGATCATTTTTCTCGCCTTGTTGGCAGGCCTCTTGAGAGCGCCCTTCGGCCTCCTCGGCGTGGGCGTTCTGGTCTTGGGCGCGATCGCGATCTCCGCCACTGTCCCGTTGTCCTCCGAGCCGGTCGAGGCGCCCGTGCCGCCACCGGTGGCCGTCGAGGTCGCCCCGCCGCCCGAGCCCGCCCCGCTCGGGGTCTGATGCGGGTCTTTCGCTGTCCGGCCTGCCGCAGCGCCGTCTTCCCCCACGATCTGGCCTGCGGCGCCTGTGGGGCCGCGCTTGTCTGGTCTGTGGACGCGGCCGGCTTCGCGGCCGAGGCAATGCACTGCGCCAATCGCGACGAGATCAACTGCAACTGGGCCGCACCGGCGCCGGGCGCCCTTTGCTGGGCCTGCGAGATGACCGAGGTGATCCCCGACACCTTCCACGGGCGGAACCTCTCCCTTTGGACTGAGGCGGAACGGGCCAAGCGGCAAGTGCTCGCCGGCCTCGGCCGCTGGGGCTGGTTCCGGCCGGACGATCCGGGTCCGCTGCCGAGCTTCCGGATGCTGTCCGAGGAAACCCGCGACGGGCGTCGTAACGTGGTCATGGCGCATAATCGCGGGATCATCACGATCAACGTCGTCGAAGCGGACCTGGCCGAGCGGATCGACCGCCGTCTGGCGCTTGGCGAGAAAATGCGCACGATGACCGGGCATTTTCGGCACGAGTTGGCGCATCTCATCTTCGAGCGGTTGAGTGCGGATCAACGGTTTCTTGCCGAGTTCCGGGAGCGGATGGGCGACGAGCGCTTGGACTATGTGCAGGCGTTGCAAGTCTACTACGACACCGGCCCGCCCCCGGGATGGGAAAGCGATTACATCACCCGCTATGCGAGCGCGCACCCCCATGAGGACTGGGCCGAGACCGCAGCGCATGTGATGCACCTGACCGACATCATCGACAGCGCGGCGGCGATCGGTCTCTGTCCGGCCGGGCAGACGCTTGCGGATTACGATGCCTATGCGGAGCGCGAGGCGGGCCGGATCGTCGCGCTCGGGACGCAGCTCTCCATCGCGGTCAATCACATCAACCGTTCGATCGGGATCGGGGATCTTTATCCCTTCGTGCTGCGGGACGGAGTGCGGGAGAAACTCGCCTTCGTGCATGGCTGGCTCGCAGCCGGTCCGCGCGAGGGGGCGCGCGGGGACACGGCCGCGCAATGACGCTTCGAAATCGGGTCACGCCCGCGGGCGAGATCGTCGCCGAGCCCTGGCGCGGCGCGCTGATGGGCAATCGGGGACGTCTCCATACGGGCTCGGGGCGCGCGGCGGTCCTCGGCCGGGCGCGCTGGCGGAGCACCGCCTGGGTCTGTTGCGTGACCGCGTTTCGCGGGCGCTGGCGCGAGCCGATGCCGGAGGGCCGCTGGACGGCGCTCTTCTTCTGGGACGAGGCGGCGGCCTTTGCCGCCGGCCACCGGCCTTGTGGCGAGTGTCGGAACCGGGACCACCGGCGGTTCAAAGCGGCTTGGGCGGCGGCGGGGCTGCCGGGGCACTCTGCAGGCGAGATCGACCGGGCGCTCCATGCGGCGCGGACGGCGCCGCCGCCGCGGGTGGCCGTCTCGGATCTTCCCGAGGGGAGCTTCGTTGCGACCGAGCGGGGCGCGATGCTCGTGGCGGCAGGCGGGCTCTGGCGCTGGCAGCCGGGGCAGGGGGGCTATGCACCGGCGTCCGGGCCGGCGGGCGGGGCGGGGCGGGTGCTCACGCCACTCCCGGTGGTCGAGGCGTTCCGGGCCGGGTACCGCCCGAGGATGCGCCTGCCGTCGGTCGGCTGAGCGCCATCCCCCCGTGCCCGGTGCGTGACCCCCTTGCGTCTGTCGGTGCCTCACATGGTGGCGGCCCCAAGATCCAGGCGTCCGCGGTCC